>NZ_JBVIDS010000001.1:749181-868521 GCF_055572255.1 Streptomyces sp. NPDC030799
CGCCCTCCTGAAGTGACCGATGTTGACATACATCCGACACCACCCCCCTTCCTCTGCACCCACCCCCCCCCCCCCCCCCCACCCCCTCCCCACCCCCCCCCCCCCCCCCCCCCCCCCCCCCCCCCCCCCCCCACGACGGTACGGGCACGGCGGTACACGGAACTGCCGGACACATCAACCTCCGGGTTGGGGGGGACGGGGCTGGCGGTGCGGACAGAGCATGCACACGTCAATGTTCCCGTCGCCCACGTCGGCCAACCTCGCGGGTGAAGACCGGATGAACGACGGGTACTCCCGCCCCCATGGCGCGGATTCTCGTGGGCACATGCGGCTGGACGGACCGAGCACTGCTGGCGAGCGGCTGGTACCCATCCGGCCACCGGGACGCCGAAGGCCGCCTCCGGCACTACGCGACGCACTTCCCCGTGGTGGAGGCCGACTCCCCCTACTACGCCCTCCCAGACGAACGGACCAGCTGCCAGTGGCGGGACCGCACCCCACCCGGCTTCCGGTTCGACATCAAGGCCTTCTCCCTCCTCACCGGCCATCCGACCCGCCCCTCCGCCCTCCCGCCGGACCTGCGCGCGCACCCCCGCGACGCATCACTGCGCCAGGAGGTCTGGACCCGCTACGCCCGCGCACTCACCCCCCTGCGCGCCTCCGGCCGCCTCGGCACGCTCGTCTTCCAGTACCCGCCCTCTCTGGGCCCCGGCCCCGCCGCCGAGGCCTTCATCCGCACCGCCCGGGACCGTGCCCGCGACTGGCCGTTCGCCGTGGAGTTCCGCGACCCCGCCTGGTGGCACCCCGACCGGGCCCGCCGCACCAGCGCCTTCCTCACCGACCTCGACGCCACCGCCGTAGCAGTCGACACCCCCCAGGGCTTACCGACCTCCCTGCCGCCCACCGCCCCCGTCACCACGGCCCGCCTCTCGGTGATCCGCTTCCACGGCCGCAGCCGCCACTGGGGCACGGGCACCAAGGAGGACCGCTTCCGCCACGCCTACACCCCCACGGAACTGAGCGAATGGCTCCCACGCATCCGCACCCTGGCGGCCGCCACGGAGGAGATCCACATCCTCTTCAACAACTGCTGCGGCGACGCGGCCGTGCGGGCTGCGGAAGCCATGCGCGGCCTGCTGGCGGCCCAACTGCCCCACCAGCGGACCACTGGCCGGCACGTTCCGACATGAGGCGTGATGCCCCGGACCGGGGCACGCGTCCCAGCTGCCCACGGCGGGAAGGGGACGTGTCGGGTGGTGTCCGCCCGCAGTGGCCGGCGAAAACTCGTTGTACCTCTGAGGCAACAGCGCGCCGGACCGAGGACGGACACCGCCCGGCGCGGCACCGACCCACGACGCACCGCAGGCGGGACACCAGCCGCGACGACGCACCCCCGGCCGCCGCAGGCATGCGCCCCGCACCGGACGCACCGCCGTCCAGCCCCGCACCCGCCCCCTCTCCGGCCCCGCGCCGTCACCCGCACCGACTCGACACGGACACCGCACCGGACCGGCGCCGTCACCCGTGCCCGACCTCTGACCGGCACCGCACCGGACCGGCGCCGTCACCTGCACCGACCCTTCACCGGCACCGGCACCGCCCCCGCTCCCGACACCGCCCCCGCCCCCAACACCCCCCTGCCACCCAAGCCACCCACCCCCGCCCCGCCCCCGCCGGATAGGCTCTGGCCAGGACGACCGCATCGAGGGGAGGTCACGGAGATGACGCCGGGCCGCAGAAGCAGCACCTTCACCCGCCTGCTCCGACACGGCTTCACCGACCCCTCCGCCGCAGAGCGCCTCCTCGACGGACCGGAACTCGCCCCCGTCCGCAACGACCCCGTCCTCCTGGAAGCCCTCGGCGCCACCGCCGACCCCGACCTCGCCCTGCACGGCCTGGTCCGCCTCCTGGAGGCCCAGGACGGCCGAACGGCCCACCGGGAACTGCTGGACACCCTCATCGCGGCCAAGCCGCTGCGCGACCGCCTCCTCGGCGTCCTCGGCGCCTCCGCCGCCCTCGCCGACCACCTGGCCCGCCACCCGGGCGACTGGCGCGCCCTGGTCACCTACGAGCCCCGGGACCTGCACCCCGGCGTCGAGGAGTTCGAGCGCGGCCTGGCCGGGGCCACCGACCCCGTCTCCCTCCGCGTGGCCTACCGCCGCTGCCTGCTCTCCATCGCCGCCCGGGACGTCTGCGGCACCACCGACGTCGCCGAGACCGCCGCGGAACTCGCCGACCTGGCCACCGCCACCCTCCGCGCGGCCCTGGCCCTGGCGCAGGCGAACGCCCCCGAGGACGCCGCCGCCTGCCGCCTCGCGGTGATCGCGATGGGCAAGTGCGGCGGCCATGAACTGAACTACGTCTCGGACGTGGACGTGATCTTCGTGGCGGAGGCGGCCGAGGGTGCCACGGAGGCCCACGCACTGAAATCCGCCACCCGCCTCGCCTCGCACCTCATGCGGATCTGTTCCGAGACCACCGTCGAGGGCTCCATCTGGCCGGTGGACGCCAACCTCCGCCCCGAGGGCCGCAACGGCCCCCTCGTCCGCACCCTCTCCTCCCACCTCGCCTACTACCAACGCTGGGCCAAGACCTGGGAGTTCCAGGCCCTGCTCAAGGCCCGCCCGGTGGCGGGCGACGCGGAACTGGGCCGGGCGTACGTCGACGCACTCGAACCCATGGTCTGGAAGGCCGCCGAGCGCGAGAACTTCGTGGCGGACGTCCAGCAGATGCGCCGCCGCGTCATCGCGAACATCCCCGCGGCCGAGATCGAGAGGGAACTCAAACTCGGCCCCGGCGGCCTGCGTGACGTCGAATTCGCCGTACAGCTCCTCCAGTTGGTCCACGGCCGCACCGACCAGGCCCTCCGCAGCGGCACCACCCTGGACGCCCTCCAGGCCCTGGCCGCCGGAGGCTATGTGGGCCGCGAGGACGCCGCCCGCCTGGACGAGGCGTACCGCTTCCTGCGCTCGATGGAGCACCGCATCCAGCTCTACCGCCTGCGCCGCACCCACCTCGTCCCCACCGCGGAACCGGACCTGCGCCGCCTCGGCCGCTCCCTCGGCCTGCGCACCGACCCGGTGGCCGACCTGAACCGCGAGTGGAAGCGGCACACCGGGGTCGTACGACGGCTGCACGAGAAGCTCTTCTACCGTCCGCTGCTCGACGCGGTCGCCCAACTCGCCCCCGGCGAGGCCCGGCTGAGCCCCGAGGCGGCCCGCGAGCGCCTGGTCGCCCTCGGCTACGCCGACCCCGCCGCGGCCCTGCGCCACCTGGAGGCCCTCGCCTCCGGCGTGACCCGCAAGGCCGCCATCCAGCGCACCCTGCTCCCCGTCCTCCTCGGCTGGTTCGCCGACTCCGCCGACCCGGACGCGGGCCTGCTGAACTTCCGCAAGGTCTCCGACGCGCTCGGCAAGACCCCCTGGTACCTGCGGCTGCTGCGCGACGAGGGCGCGGCGGCCGAGAACCTGGCCCGCGTGCTGTCGGCGGGCCGCCTCGCCCCCGACCTCCTGATGCGCGCCCCCGAGGCGGTGGCCCTGCTGGGCGACGGAGACGGCGGCGGCCTCGAACCCCGCGGGCGCGCCCACCTGGAGCAGGAGATCCTGGCCGCCGTGGGCCGCGCCGAGAACGCCGAGCAGGGCGTCACGGCGGCCCGCGGCGTCCGCCGCCGTGAGCTGTTCCGTACCGCCGCCGCAGACATCGTCGGCTCCTACGGCACCGAGACCAGCCCCGCCGAGGCCGACCAGGGCGCGCTGGTGGACCGGGTCGGCGCGGCGGTCTCCGACCTCACCGCGGCCACCCTCGCCGGCACCCTGCGCGCGGTGGTCCGCGACGGCTGGGGCGACACGCTCCCCACCCGGTTCGCGATCATAGGGATGGGCCGTTTCGGCGGTCACGAGCTGGGTTACGGCTCCGACGCGGACGTTATCTTCGTGCACGAGCCGCAGGACGGCGTCGACGAGCACGAGGCGGGCGCGGCGGCGAACAAGGTCGTCGCCGAGATGCGCCGCCTGCTCCAGCTGCCCAGCGCCGACCCGCCGCTGCTCATCGACGCCGACCTGCGCCCGGAGGGCAAGTCGGGCCCGCTGGTGCGCACCCTGAAGTCGTACGAGGCGTACTACCGCCGCTGGTCCCTGGTCTGGGAGTCCCAGGCGCTGCTGCGGGCGGAGCCGGTCGCCGGCGACGAGGAGCTGGGCCGGCGCTTCATGGAACTGATCGACCCCTTGCGCTACCCGCGGCAGGGACTCGGCGACGAGGCGGTCCGCGAGATCCGCCGGCTGAAGGCCCGCATGGAGTCCGAGCGGCTGCCGCGCGGCGCCGACCCGAGGCTGCACACCAAGCTCGGCCCCGGCGGCCTGTCCGACGTCGAGTGGACCGTCCAGCTGCTCCAGCTGCGCCACGGCTGGCACGAACCCGGCCTGCGCACCACCCGCACCCGCGAGGCCCTGGCCGCCGCCCGCGCGGCGGGGCTGCTGTCCGCCGAGGACGCGGAGACCCTGGACGAGGCCTGGGTGCTGGCCACCCGGGTGCGCAACGCGGTGATGCTGGTCCGCGGCCGGGCCGGCGACACCTTCCCCACCGCGCCCCGCGAACTGACGGCCGTGGGCCGGTACCTGGGCTACGGCGCCGGTCACGCCGGGGACATGCTGGACGCCTACCGCCGTACCACGCGCAGGGCGCGGACCGTGGTGGAGGCGCTCTTCTACGGTGACTAGCCGGGGCGGCCAACCCTCCGGTCGCATTGCCCGAGTAAAGGGCAATCAAAATAGACTGACTGTAGTTGCGATCTACACGCAACGTTTGATTGAGTGATCACCGACAGCAGGCCACACCCTGGCCGCGTCCGCGTCAGACAATGCACCTTCATCAGCCGTAACAAGCGGAGGAAGACTGCCGTGACCGCCGTCGGAGATTTAGCTTCCCCCCACCTCCAACGCCGCGTTCCCCCTTCCCGGTGCAGAGCACCTTTCTTGCAGGAGAGATAGCTCAGGCAGCTCTCCTTTCCTCATTGCGCCCCTCGGTCCGCTGACCGGGCGTATTTTTTCGGGCCGGTCCCCCCGTTTTCGCGTGCCGCCTGTTCCGGCACCCGTACACCCGCCGGCTTTCCCCTTTCCGCCGTGTCTCCGGTGCGCCCTGCCTTCCCGCACGCCCACCGGAGCACCGGCGCGCCACATGAAAGGAAGCATTTCCGTGAGCCAGAACACCGCGTCCCCCCTCCTGCAGCCCGGCCGGCACACGTTCATGGACTGCACCCTGCGCGACGGCTCCTACTCCGTGGACTTCCACTTCGACACCGAGACCGTCGAGACCGTACTGACCTGCGTAGCGGCGGCCGGACTCGAATGGATCGAGGTCGGCCACGGCCTCGGGATCAACGGCGGCACCGTCGCCGGGACGAACCTCTCCGACGAGCAGTGGTGCGAACTGGCCACGCGTTTCCTGCCGGAGGGCTGCCGCTGGGGCATGTTCGTCCAGCCGGGCCTCGCCTCCGTCGCCGACCTGCGGCGGATGGCCGACGCCGGCATGTCGTTCGCCCGCATAGGCGTCGACATCATGGCCTACGACCAGGCCTACGAGCACGTCGAACGGGCCCGGGAACTGGGCCTCACCGTCTTCGTCAACCTCATGAAGTCCCACCTCGTCGACGCCGGCGAAGCGGTACGCATCGGCCTCGACATCGAGAGGGCGTGCGCCCCCGACGGCCTCTACTTCGTGGACTCCGTCGGCCAGTTCCTGCCCGAGCAGACCGCCCGTCTCTTCGCCGAGGCGTCCCGCCGGCTGCGCACCCCGCTCGGCTTCCACGGCCACAACAACCTCGGCCTCGCCAACGCCAACACCCTGGCCGCCACCAACAACGGAGCGGCGATCGTGGACTGCACCCTCGCGGGGCTCGGCCGCGACGCGGGCAACGCCGTCCTGGAGCAGCTCTCCGCCGTCCTGGAGCTGCAGGACGGCAAGCGCCTGTACCACACGGACGCCCTCGCCCACGCGAGCGAGCACTGCGTCTCCCGGCTGGAGACCGTCGCCACCGACCGGGAACTGCAGGTGCTCGGCGCGCTCTACGGCCTGCACTCCAAGTACTTCCCGGCCATCGACGGCGCGGCCGAGACCTACGCGGTCGGCCGCACCAGCCTGATGGAGGCGGTCAAGCCGCACGCCTATGAGCGCGACCTGACCCGCGCGGACATCGAGGCCATCGCCAAGTCGCTGCTGCAGACGGCCTGACGGACCACCCGCGCGTGCAGAACCGAACAGAGCAGACCCAACAGCGGAAGGAACGGGACGTGCAGCTGAGAATCCACCCCTACGAGGTCGACGGCCGCCCGGACGTGGTCATCGAGGACCACGACGGCTACCAGGCGTCGGTCCGCAGGCTGGCGGAGGGCTCCGGGGAGCCGTTCCCGGCCGACGTCGCCGCACTGGCCGCGGGCGGGCACATGCCGGCCCTGATCGACCGGTTCCACGCGCACCGGGCCGCCGGCCGCCCGGGACTGGACCTCGGGGAGGTCTCCCTGGCCGACGCGCTGCTGCTGACCGACGTGCCGCAGATCTGGGGCGTGGGCCTGAACTTCGCCCGGCACGCCGACGACCTGGAGACCGAGCAGCCGGCGTTCGGACCGGGGTCGTACCTGCGGCCGTACAGCTGTGTGATCCCCAACGGCGCGCCGATCGTCATCCCCCGGCAGTCCTCGCGCGTCACCGCAGAGGGCGAACTGGGGATCGTGCTGGCCAAGGAGTCCAAGGACGTGCCGGCCGACAAGGCGTTCGAGCACATCCTCGGGTTCACCGTCGTCCTGGACATGACCGCCGAGGACGCCATCCGGCAGAACCCCCGGTACATCCCGTGGAGCAAGGGGTTCGACACGTTCTGCAGCATCGGCCCCTGCCTGGTGCTGCGGGACCAGGAGCGGTGCGAGGACATCGGCGGCCTGTCCGTCGCCACCTACCGCAACGGCTCCCTCGTCGCCCGCAACACCGTCAGCGCCATGAAGTACGACCCCGCACGGCTGGTCGAGTACTTCTCGGCGGGCCGCACGCTCCCGGCCGGAACCGTCATCTCCACCGGCACCCCCCGGGCCACGGTGATCGCCCCCGGCGACACCGTCCGCGCCGAGGTCTCGGGAGTGGGTGTTCTCGAACACCCCGTCGAAGCCGCGTAGTCACCGAGGACGAGAAGGAAGGGAAAAGACATGGTTTTCCAGTCCCAGCATTTCGACGACCTCGCCAAGAAGGGCTACTGCGTGATCGAGGGATATCTCGATCCGGAAGCCGTCCGCAGTCTCCGCGAGGCGTCCGAGAACATACTGTCCGGAACGGTCGGCGACACGATGCCGCCGAGCCTCTTCCTGGAAAACCGGGAACTCAGAAACGCGTTCTTCTCGCCGAAACTGGAAGAACTGGTCACCGATCTGCACGCGAAAGTCGGACCCCTGCTGCTCTATCCGAACTTCACCGTGCGCAAGGGACTGGTCGTCGGCTGGCACATCGACGACCGCATGCTCTCCAAGCCCGTGGACGAGGCCGGCGATTTTCCGTCAATCCTGATGTTCAACGTATTCCTTCAGGACAACGATCCGGTCACGGGCGGCGGGGTGGACATCGTCTCGCTCAGTCATCTTTTCAGTCGCGAACAGCGCGAGGACCTCGTGAACCACCACGAGTACACGACGGAGGACACGGTCGCCGGCAAGGCCGGAGACCTCGTGGTCTTCGACTACCGCTGCGTCCACCGCGGCACCCACCCGCAAGTCCCCACCGACGTCCCGCGGCTCGCGCTGCAGTGGACCTTCTCCGTCGGTGACGCGGTCGAGCAGGACTACCTGAGGTACCTGCGCGCCCGGCTCACCCAGAAGCTGCACATCTCCGACTACACCAACCACCGGGCGAAGAACTTCTTCGCCGATCTGCCGCACATCACCCGGCAGCTGGTGGAGGAGTCCTGCGGCAGGCCGGTGTTCGACGACCGGCTCGGCTACCGGGGCCTCGCCGACCTCGCCGACCCCTCCGTGGAACGGGAAGCCGTCTGATGCCCGACGTCGCACGCGTGATCCTCGACTCCCTCGGGGACGAGGGCGTGTCGGTGTTCTTCATGGTCCCCGGCAAGATGATCAACGGGTTCATGTCGAACTACCGCGCCGCCGAACCGGAGAACCACCCGCGCGTCTCCCCGGTGATCGCCGCCGCCGAGGGCGGTGCCGCGATGATGGCCGACGGTTACGCCCGGGCCGCCGAGACGTTCGGCGTGGTGATCGCGCTGGACGGGCCTGGCGTGGCCAACACCGTGGGCGGGCTCGTCAACGCGGCCGCCGACCGGTCGGCCGTACTGCTCCTGTCGGGCCATGTACCGACCGGCTTCGACGCCCATGACGCGCTCCAGGACGTGACGCCGACGGGCCTCGACATCGCCGCCATGCTGACCCCGGTGACCAGCTCGGCACTCCAGGTGCGCGACCGCCGGCACCCCGTCCGGTACTGGAACCGCACGCTGCGCAAGCTCGTCGAGCAGCCGTCGCGGCCGGCGTACCTGTCGTACGCCGCGGACGTCCTCGCCGCCGAGACCACCGAGACCGCCGTCTCCACCGGCTCGCTGTCCAGGCCGCGGGTGGTCGGCGACCGCCGGGAGATCGACCGGGTGGTGTCCGCCCTCAACGGCTCCCGCAGCGTCGCCGTCCTGCTCGGCTCGCACGCGAACAAGAAGGCCGTACGCCGCCTGCTGACCGGGCTGTCCGACACCTACGGCATCCCCGTCGGCTGCACCGTGGACGCCAAGGGCGCGTTCACCGAGACCCACCCCAACAGCCTGGGTGTGTACGGCTATTCGGGCAACCCGCGGGCGATCGAGCTGTTCACCCGGCAGCCCCCCGAGACGGTGCTGCTGCTCGGCTGCCGGCCCTCGCAGTGGAACACCAACGGCTGGGACCCGGGCATCGGCGACGCACGGCACGTCATCGAGGTGACCTCGGACCTGGAGGACATCGGCTGCTTCGCCCCCGGCTCCGACACCCTGGTCTGTGACGAGGAGACCTTCCTGCAGCACTGGGCCGAGTCGCTGCGCGAGGCCGCGGCGGCCGGCCCGGTGTTCCCGGACAACGCCGACCTGCGCGCCCGCGCCGCCCGCATCCCGCTGCACGACCCCGTGCCCGACGAGCCCACGGACGCCCCGCATCCGGCGCGCGCCGTGCGGATCCTCAACAGATGGCTGTCCGACCGGGTGTGCGTGGTCGACTCCGGCAACCACCGGTCCTTCGCCACGCACTACTGGACCACCGACATCGACGCCGGCTTCCACTCCAGCACCTCGATGGGGGTGATGGGCTGGGCGTTCGGCGCGGCGATCGGGGTCTCCTTCGCCCGCGAGGAACCCTGCCTGGTCATCACGGGCGACGGCTGCGCCCTGATGAACGGCATGGAGATCCAGACGGCCGTCCGCTACCGCCGGAACATCATCTACGCGGTCTTCGACAACTCCTCCTACGGCGCCACCTACATGAACAACAAGCAGAACCTGCCGGAGCTGAGCGTGCTCCCGGGACACGACTGGGCGAAGTTCGCCGAGTCCGTGGGCGCGAACGGCTACCGGGTGACCTCGCTCGACGAACTGGACACCGTGGTGCAGAAGGTCAAGGACGTCGACGGCGTCCATGTCCTGCACGTCCTCGTCGACCGTGACGCCGCCACCCCGGCCCGGTCGTACCGGGCGAACCTGAAGGCGTTCGAGCGGGCCAAGAGCGGGAGCGAGGCGTAGTGCGATCCGACACCAAGGCGCAGCCGGGCGCTCAGGAGCGGCCGGCCGCCCGGTTCACGCCCGCCGAGGCCCGGGTCCTGTTCTTCGCCTTCTTCAGCGTGGTCATCGGACTGATGGCGGTGGACTTCTTCAACCCGTCCCTGCCGCTGATCCAGAAGGACCTGTCGGTCGGGCAGAGCGCGATGAAGAACCTGATCGTGTTCTACATGATCGTGCTCGGCCTGGCGCAGTTCTTCTACGGCAGCCTCTCCGACGCCCGGGGCCGCAGGATCGCGCTGACGAGCGGGCTGGGCGTCGCCGCGGTCGGGCTCTTCCTCGGGTATGCCGCCCACGACGTCGGTGTGCTGGTGGCCTCCCGGGTGCTGACCGCGCTGGGGACCGCCGCGTGCACGGTGATCTCCCGTGCGCTGATCGTGGACACCCTGCAGCAGGGGGACAAGCTGCGCAAGGCCTTCTCGTACTTCTCGATGGCCAGCCAGCTGTCCCCGTCGCTGGCCCCGCTGGTCGGCAGTTTCATCGGGGTCCACTTCGGCTGGCACGCGCAGTTCCTGCTGTTCGCGCTGGCCGTGGTGCTGGGGCTGGTGATGGTGGCGTTCCTGATGCCGGAGACCCATCCGGCCTCGGCCCGCGCCGCCGGGCAGCCGGGCCGGGTGGCGGCCTACCGGACCGTGCTCGCGAACGTCAACTTCACGTCGTACAGCGTGGCGTCCGCGCTGATCTTCTCCTTCACCATCGCCTACTACGCGACGGCCCCGTTCGCCTTCGACGCGCTCGGCGTCAGCCCGCTGGTCAACAGCCTCTTCTACATCCTGTACTCGGTGTCCATCGTCGCCGGGTCCTTCTTCAACAGCTGGGCGAGATGGCCGGCGAAGAAGACCTACGGTGCCGGCCTGATCGCCTATGTGTTGATCTTCGTCGCCGCCGTCTGCGCGGACCTCGACGGCAGCCTGGTACGGATCGGGGTGTTCTCGGTGGCGCTCGGCTTCACCTGCGGGGTGATGGCACCGCTGACGCTCACACTGAGCATGACCACGGTGGAGACCGCCCGCGGAGCCGCCAGCGCGCTCCAGGGCGCCATCAAGATGTTCTTCACCGGTGTCCTGCTGGTCGTGTTCGACAGCGTGTTCATCGCCGGGTTCCGGAACATCGTGCTGATCTTCCTGGGCTTCGCGGTCGCGCTGGTGCTGCTCTTCGCCGTCACGGGCGCCGCCGGCCGGAGGGAGAAGGCCCGTGCGTGAGCGTACGGCCCTGGTCCTGGGCGGCACCTCGGGCATCGGCCTCGGCATCGCCCGCCGCCTCGCCGCCGACGGGGCGCGGGTGACCGTGGCGAGCCGGGACCCGGACCGTGCCGCCCGGACCGCCCGGGACCTCAGGAGCGCCCTCCCCGACGCCGCGGTCTTCGGCATCGGCCTGGACCTCGGCCGCCCCGAGACGATCCGGGACGCCCTGCGGGCCCACGGCGACCGCGACGGGCCCGCCGGCGGCGGCGCCTTCGACGTGGTCGTGCTCAACGGCCCCGGACACCGGCCGGGGCCCGTCACCGAGGCGACGCCGGAGGACTTCGCCGACGCCTACCGCACGATGTTCCTGTCCCTGAAGCAGGTCGTCGACTCCGTCGTGGACGGCATGCGCGCCCGGCGGTGGGGCCGGCTGCTCTACGTCTCCTCCAGCTCCGTGGTCACCCCGCTCGACGAGCTGGCGGTGTCCTCGGTGGTACGGGCGGCCGTGCAGACCTATCTGAAGCTGCTGGCGAACGCGCTCGCCGCCGACGGGATCACCGTGAACTCGGTCGTCCCCGGCCGCATCGACACCCCCCGGGTGCGGACGGTGGACGCGGCGCGCGCCACGGCCCGGGGCGTGGCCGCCGAGCAGGTCCGCGGGGAGGCGGAGCGCCGCATCCCCGCGGGCCGGTACGGGACACCGGAGGAGGTGGGAGAACTGGCGGCCTTCCTGTGCTCGGAACGGGCGGGCTATGTCACCGGCTCCGCGTTCCGGTGCGACGGCGGGATGATCGCCGCCGTGTGAGACGCGGGCCGGCCTTCCCTCACCGGCCCGTCGAGGTGCCGGGCACGCGGTCGTCCCGGACGAGGACCGGGGCCGCCGCGTGCCCGCCCTCAGCCCGAAACCGCCTCGGCAGCCGGTACGGCAGGGCGCCGTACCAGAGCCGGGCCACCGTGAAACCGAAGGTCAGACAGAGGACGCCACCGACCGCGTCCAGCCAGAAGTGATTGGCCGTGGCGACGATCACCAGCAGGGTCGTCGCCGGATACAGCAGGCCCAGCACCCGCACCCAGGGCACGGACGCCAGCGCGAAGATCGTCAGTCCGCACCACAGCGACCAGCCGATGTGCATCGACGGCATCGCCGCGTACTGGTTCGACATGTGCTTCAGATCGCCCGACGCCATCGAGCCCCAGGTGTGATGGACCATGACCGTGTCCACGAAGCGCCCGCCGCGCATCAACCGGGGCGGAGCGAGCGGAAACAGATAGTAACCGACGAGGGCCACACCGGTGGTCGCGAAGAGCGCCAGCCGCGCCGCCGCGTAACGCCCCGGATGCCACCGGTACAGCCACACCAGCACACCGATCGTGACGATGAAGTGCAGGGTGGCGTAGTAGTAGTTCATGCCGATGATCAGCCAAGTCGCCGAGTTCATGGCGTGGTTGACGGACTGCTCGACGGCGATGCCCAGATCGTGCTCTGCGCGCCAGATCCAGTCGGCGTTGCGCAGCGCCTTGCCCTTCTGTTCCGGGACGGCGTTGCGGATCAGTGAGTACGTCCAGTAACTCACCGCGATCAGAAGGATCTCGAACCAGAGCCGGGGCCGCCGCGGACGCCGCAGCCGGCCCGGGAAACCCCGTGCGCCCTGCCCGTCCTCGCCCGTGACGGCCTGCGGAACGGCCACCTCCTCGCGACCTTCCGGCTGCGTCACGGTCGAGTCACTCATAGCCATCAAGTCTGCCAGAAAAGGCTTCCTCGACCGATCATCCCAAGGTCGGGTCCGCGGCGCACCTTCTACGACGTACGGACGACATGCGGTGCCGATGCGGTGGAACCGCGCACCACCAACTCCGGCATGAAAACGAACTCGCTGTGCGGCGCGGGCGTCCCGCCGATCTCCTCCAGCAGCGTGCGCACCGCGGCCTGCCCCATCGCCGGAACCGGCTTGCGGACGGTGGTCAGCGGCGGATCGGTGAAGGCGATCAGCGGGGAGTCGTCGAAGCCCACCACCGACACGTCCCGGGGCACCTCCAGACCGCGCTGCCGGGCCGCCCGTATGGCACCGAGCGCCATCATGTCGCTGGCGCACACCACGGCCGTGCAGTCCCGCTCGATCAGCGCCGTGGCCGCCGCCTGACCACCCTCCAGGGTGTACAGCGAATGCTGGATCAGCTCGGTCTCGATCGTCTCGGCGGCGAGCCCCAACTGGTCCTGCACGGCCCGCACGAAGCCCTCGATCTTGCGCTGCACCGGCACGAACCGCTTCGGCCCGAGGGCGAGCCCGATCCGGGTGTGCCCGAGCGAGACCAGATGCGTCACCGCGAGCGTCATCGCGGCCCGGTCGTCGGGGGAGATGAACGGCGCCTGCACCTTCGGCGAGAAGCCGTCCACCAGCACGAACGGCACGCCCTGCGCCCGCAGCCGCTCATAGCGCTGCATATCGGCGGTGGTGTCCGCGTGCAGCCCGGAGACGTAGATGATCCCGGCGACCCCGCGGTCCACGAGCATCTCGGTCAGCTCGTCCTCGGTCGACCCGCCCGGGGTCTGGGTGGCGAGCACCGGGGTGTAGCCCTGGCGGGTCAGTGCCTGGCCGATGACCTGGGCCAGCGCCGGGAATATCGGGTTCTCCAGCTCCGGAGTGATCAGCCCGACCAGTCCCTCGCTGCGCTGCCGCAGCCGCACCGGGCGCTCGTAGCCCAGCACGTCCAGCGCGGCGAGCACGGACTGGCGGGTGGTGGCGGCGACGCCCGGTTTCCCGTTGAGGACCCGGCTGACGGTCGCTTCGCTCACCCCCGCCTGCGCAGCGATGTCGGCAAGCCGTGTGGTCACAGGATTGGACTGTACCGGTCGCATCTCAGACTGCCCACCAGACGGCGCAATCCGCGGGGATCTCGGTGCGCGCCGGACCGGGTTCGACATCGGCGCTGGCGAGCAGCAGCGTGCCGGGAGTGGTCACGGAGACCGGGGCGGCGGTGAGGTTGACCATGCAGACGAACGAGCCGTCGGCGGTGTCGCGGCGGAAGGCCAGCACACCGTCCGGCGTGTCCAGCCAGGTCACCTGGCGGCCGGCGCCGAGCGCCGGGTGCTCGCGGCGCACGGCCAGCGCGCTGCGGTAGAACTCCAGGGTGGAGGTGGGGTCGCCGTCCTGCGCCGCGACCGTCAGGTCCTTCCACGCCTCGGGCTGCGGCAGCCAGCTCGGGCCGCCCTCGACGGGACCGAAGCCGAACGGCGGCGCCTCGCCCGACCACGGCAGCGGCACCCGGCAGCCGTCGCGCGTGCCGTCCTGGCCCGAGCTGCGGAAGAACGCCGGGTCCTGGCGCACCTCGTCGGGCAGGTCGACCACCTCGGGCAGGCCCAGTTCCTCGCCCTGGTAGAGGTACGCCGAGCCGGGCAGCGCCAGCATCAGCAGGGTCGCCGCCCGGGCCCGGCGCAGACCACGCGCCTCGTCCCCTTCCGCGAGGCGCGTGGAGTGCCGTACGACGTCGTGGTTGGACAGCACCCAGGTCGCGGGCGCGTGCACCGAGTTCATGGCGCTGAGCGAGCGGTCGATGACGTCGCGCAGATCCGCCGCGTTCCAGCCGGTGGTCAGGTAGGAGAAGTTGAAGGCCTGGTGGAGCTCGTCGGGCCGGATGTACAGCGCGCTGCGCTCGACCGTGGGCGTCCACGCCTCGGCGACGGCGATCCGCTCGTCGTCGTACTCGTCGAGGATCCGCCGCCAGCCCCGGTAGATCTCGTGCACGCCGTCCTGGTCGAAGTACGGCACGGCCTCGGTGCCGAGCAGCTTGACCTGCTCGTCCCGGCCGATGTCCGGCAGCCCGGCCGCCTTGACCAGGCCGTGTGCCACGTCGATGCGGAAGCCGTCGATGCCGAGGTCCAGCCAGAACCGCAGGATGGAGCGGAACTCGTCGTGCACGGCCGGGTGGTCCCAGTTGAAGTCGGGCTGCTGCGGGGCGAACAGGTGCAGGTACCACTCACCGGGGGCGCCGTCCGGCTCGGTGACCCGGGTCCAGGCCGGGCCGCCGAAGATCGACTCCCAGTCGTTCGGTGGCAGTTCGCCGTGCGCTCCCTTGCCCGGCCGGAAGTGGAACCGCTCCCTCAGCGGTGAACCGGGACCCTCGCGCAGCGCCTGCTTGAACCACTCGTGCTGGTCGGAGCAGTGGTTGGGCACCACGTCGACGATCACCTTCAGACCCAGTGCATGGGCGTCGCGCACCAGGTCGTCGGCGTCGGTCAGGGTGCCGAACATCGGGTCGACGGCCCGGTAGTCGGCGACGTCGTAACCCGCGTCGGCCTGCGGGGAGGCGTAGAACGGCGACAGCCACACGGCGTCCACACCCAGCCGCTTCAGGTACGGCAGCCGGGAGCGGATGCCGGGCAGGTCGCCCATGCCGTCGCCGTTGCCGTCGGCGAAGCTGCGCGGGTAGACCTGGTAGATGACCGCGTCGCGCCACCACTCCCGGCGCCCTGAGGCGGCGGAGGAGGCGTCGGTGGGGACTGCGTCGGTGACGTGCTGGGTCATGGATTCCCTTACGTGATGCGGGGGGAACGACGAAGAAGCGTGCGGGGTGCCGGGCCGGGCGGTCAGGACTTGGTGCCGCCGGCGGTCAGTCCGGAGACCAGGCTGCGCTGCACGAGCATGAACACGAGGGCCGCCGGGATGGTGATGATGATCGCGGTGGCCGAGGTCCACGCCCAGTCGGGCCGCTGGTCCTGTGCGAAGGTGCGGATGCCGACGGCGAGCGTGTAGTGGTCGGACTGCATGAACTGCGTGGCGTAGGCGACCTCGCCCCAGGCGGTGAGGAAGCTGTAGAACGCGGTCACCGCGAGGCCCGGCTTGGCCAGCGGCACGATCAGCCGCCAGAAGGTACCGAACGGGGTGAGGCCGTCCACCCGGCCCGCCTCGTCGATCTCCTTGGGGATGGTGTCGAAGTAGCCCTTCATCATCCAGGCGCAGAAGGGCACCGCCGTGGTCGCGTACGCCAGGATCAGACCGAGGTAGTTGTCGAGCAGGTCCAACTCGGACAGAAGCAGATACAGCGGCACGATCAGCACGATACTGGGGAACATCTGGGTGACCAGGAAGGTCCACATCAGCTGTCGGCTGCCCGGGAACCTCATCCGGGACACCGCGTACCCGGCGGTCGCCGCCAGGAAGACACCGAGGGCGGTGGTGCCGCCGGCCACGACGACGGTGTTCAGGAACCACTTCGGCAGGTCCGAATGGGCCAGGACGTCACTGTAGTTGTGGAGGCTGAGGTCCTTGAGCACCTCGCTGGGCTGCTGCCAGGCGTTCTTGGGGCCGAGCGAGATGAACAGGATCCACACCACCGGGAAGGCCGCGATGACCGTGGCCAGGATGAGGGTGGCGTGCAGGGCGATCGACGCCGCCAGGCCGCGCTCCTCACGTCCGCGCACCTTGCGGGAGGGAGCGGCCGGGGAACGGGTGGCGGCGGGAGCGGTCGCGGGGGTCTCGTGGGTCGCTGCGGTCATGGCGGTTGCTCCTTACGCCTGCTCGGACTTCAGGGTGCTGCGGCGGTAGAAGGTCGAGAAGGCCAGCAGGAGGGCGAGGATGATGATCCCGTAGGTCGCCGCTCCCGAGTAGTCCGAGATGCCGGTGAAGGCCTTGCGGAAGGCGAAGGTGACGAGGATGTCGGTGTCGCCGGTGGTGTTGTTGCCCAGCAGCAGGTAGATGACGTTGAACATGTTGAACGTCCAGATGCAGCCCAGCAGGATCACGGTGTTGGACACCGGGCGCAGACCGGGCAGGGTGACGTTGACGAACCGCTGCCAGGGCGAGGCGCCGTCCATCTCGGCGGCCTCGTACAGCTCCTTGGGGATCGACTGCAGGCCGCCGAGCACGGCGACCATGTTGAAGGGAATGCCGATCCAGACGTTCACCATGATCACGGCGACCTTCTGGGCGAGCGGGGTGCCCAGCCAGTTCTGGGCGGGCAGGCCGACCGCGGTGATGATCTCGTTGAACACACCGAACTGGGCGTTCAGCATCAGCCGCCAGGCGAAGACGCCGATGAACGACGGGACCGCCCAGGGCAGGATCAGCATCGCCCGGTAGAGGCCGCGCAGCCGCATCTTGCGGTTGAGCAGCACGGCGAGGCCCATGCCGATGCCGACCTGCAGCGCGACACAGGAGACCGTCCACACGACCGTCCACACCAGGCGCGGGTAGAAGTCGCCGTCCGCGCCCGACAGGACGTGCCAGTAGTTGTCGAGGCCGACGAAGCCGTATGTCGCGGGCCGGTGGAAGGCGCCGATGGTGGTGGCGACGTTCGCCTCGTTGGCGTCCGTCAGCGACTGGTAGAAGCCGTACCCCAGCGGATACAGGACCAGCACGGCGATCACCACGGCGACCGGGGTCACCATCGCCCAGGCGTACCAGTACTTGTCCCAGGACCGCCTCAGGCGTGAAACGCGTGCGGGGCGCGTGGACCTGTCGTCCCGCGCTGTCTTGTCGGTCTGTGCCGTGCTCGCTGCGGTGCTCATCCTCATCGACTCTTTATCGGCTCGTTCGCGGCAAAGGTGGGGTGGTTCCGCAGCCCCGGGGAGCCCCGGTCGGGGCGGCAGCGGGGAAAGAACGTTCCCCGGGGCTGCGTGTCCTTCGGTTACGGTGCGGCTACCGACCGTTCAGGTCAGCCGATGGAGTAGCCGGGCAGGAGCGTCTGGAACTGCTTGGCGGTGGCGTCCAGACCGGACTTCACCGACGCGTCGCCCTGCAGGATCTTCACGTAGTTCTGCTGCAGCGGCGTGAACAGCGAACCGACCTGGGGGAGCGCGACGCGCGGACGGGCGGTCTGCTCCAGGATCGGCTTGAAGCCGGCGATCTTGGCGTCGGAGGTGACCGCGGAGGTGTAGGCCGACTTGCGGGTCGGCAGGGTGCCGGTCTTCTCCGCGATGGTGATCTGGCTCTGGGTGGACGTCATGAACTGCGTGAAGAGGTAGCTGGCGTCCAGGTTGCCGGAGCCCTGGTAGACGGCGAGGTTGTGACCGCCGGTGGGGGCCTGGGCCTTGCCGCCGGCGCCGGCCGGGACGGGCGCGTAGCCGAGGTTGGCCTCCTTGCCCTTGAACGCCGAGCCGGTCAGGTCGTCGCTGACGGACCACGGGCCCTGGATCAGCATGGCCACCTTGCCGTTCTTGAAGGCGGTCTGCATGTTCTGGTAGGCGTTCGCGAAGTCGACCTTCATCGACGCCTCGTCGTAGACCTTCTTCGCGGTGTTCAGCGCGGCGACGGCGTTGCTGTCGCTGATGGTGATCTTCTTCGCCGACGTGTCGGCCAGGTCGGCGCCGTTGCCGTACAGCAGCGGCAGCAGGAAGTACGAGTCCGGGTTGACGTAGGTGCCGTACGCGCCGGTCTTCTTCTTGATCGTCTTGGCGTCGGCGATGAACTCGTCCCAGGTGGCCGGCGGCTTGGCGATGCCGGCCTTCTTGAACAGGTCCTTGTTGTACAGCAGGGCGAGCGTGTCGGTGACCGACGGGACGCCGTAGGTCTTGCCGTTGATCTTGGCCGTGTTCATCGCGCCCGTGCTGAAGTCGGAGGTGTTCTGCAGCGCGGGGGTGCCGTCGAGCGGGGCGATGTAGCCCAGCGAGGCGTATTCGGCCATCAGGCCCACGTCGGTGCGCACCACGTCCGGGGCGCCCTTGCCGCTCTTGGCGGCCGACTTGAACTTCTGCTCGACGTCGGTGAACGGGACGCTCTGGTAGTTCACCTTGATCTTCGGGTACTTGGCCTCGAACTGCTTGATCAGGGCCTGGTACGTCGGGGCTTCGGTCGCCGCGTCGGAGGTGTCCCAGTAGGTGATCGTGCCCGAGACGTCCTTGGGGTCCTTCGGCTTGCCGTTGGCGTTGTCGTCCGAGCCGCCGCAGGCGGTGGCGGCCAGGGCGACCACGGTGACCGCGGCGGCGATCGATATGCCACGTCGCATATGAACTCCTAGAAGAGGGTTGCCCGGATCATCCCTTGGGAAGACCGCGGGTGCCGTCTGTCCCAATCGACGGCCGCCGGGCGCGGGAGGAACGTAGCAAGGCTGCAAGTCCTTGCGAAAGATGTTGCAAGGAAATTTCCGCAAGATCCTGCAAGCGTGACGTCCCCGTTACCCCCGCATGTCCTCCGGACTGCTGCGATACGTGCGCACCGCCACTCCGACCACCCGTTCCACCGGGAAGTAACCGATCTCCCGGGAGTCCACGCTCTCTTGCAGGTTGTCGCCCAGCACCACCACGGATCCGGCCGGTACGGTGCCCGCACCGAGCCGGTCCCGCGCGGCGGCCGGCACCGCCTCGCCGGGCACGGCGGCGAGCCGCTTGATCATGAAGTGGGAGGCCCGGTCCGGCCAGCTCCAGCTCTTCCAGTCGGCCCCGGGGTCGGGCATCTCGACCACCACGATCTGCCCCGACCGCAGCCGGCCCGCGCGCGTCCGGCGCCCGATCAGCACATCGCCGGCCCGCAGCGTCGGCCGCATGCTCACGCCCCTGACGGTGATCATCACCATCCGGCGCCGGATCCACAGCACGCCACCGGCCACTGCGGCGACGAGCAGCAGCAGCGCGATCACCGCACATACCCCTCGGCCTGCCGGCGGAACAGCCCCGCGTACCGGCCGCCCGCCGCGACCAGCTCCGCGTGCCCGCCCGACTCCACGACCGTCCCGTCCCGCAGCACCACGATCAGGTCCGCATCCCGCGCCGTGCCCAGCCGGTGCGAGATCAGCAGGCTCGTCCGGCCCCGCCGGTGCAGCCGCAGAGCCTCCTGGATCTCGTACTCGGCCTGCGGATCCAGCCCCGAGGCCGGCTCGTCCAGGATCAGCAGATCGGGATCCTCCCGCAGCAGGGCCCGGGCCAGCGCCACCCGCTGCCACTGCCCGCCGGACAGCTCCACCCCGACCTCCTCACCGTCGCCGTGGGACCGCGACAGCAGGGTGTCGTAGCCGCGGGGGAGCGCGGCGAGCGTGTCGTGGACACCGGCCGCCCGCGCCGCCCGGACCACCTCACCGGCCCGCTCGGGCGCGCCCAGCGCGATGTTCTCGGCGGCCGTCAGGTCGTACCGCACGAAGTCCTGGAACACCGCTCCGACACGGCGGCGCAGCTCACGCGGGTCCAGCTCGCGAAGGTCGGTACCGTCCCACAGGACGCTGCCCCGGGTCGGGTCGTAGAAGCGGCACAGCAGCTTGACCAGGGTGCTCTTGCCCGCGCCGTTGTCCCCGACGAGCGCCAGCGTGCGGCCGTACGGGATGGTCAGGCTCACTCCGCGCAGCACCCAGTCGTGCTGCTCCGAGTAGCGGAACCAGACGTCCCGCAGCTCGATGCCGCGGGTCAGCTCGCCCGCGGGGCGGGGCTGACGGGGTACGGGCAGGTCGGGCGGCGCCGTCGTCACGTCGAGGTAGTGCTCGAACAGCAGCAGATGCTGACGCGTCACGGCGGCGGAGGCGGCGATGCCGCTCAGCCCGCCCTGCACGGCGGCGATCGCCGAGGTGAGCACCGCCAGGTCGCCGACCGTCAGCTCGCCCCGTGCGGCCGCGCGCACCGCCCAGACCAGACCCGCCGCCGCGATCCCCGCCGACACGGCCGCCGGCCCGGCCTGCGCCGCCGCCGTGCGCAGTTCCATCCGGCGCCGGGTCGCGTTGATCGCCGTACGGTCCCGGCGCATCCGCTCCCGCAGCAGCCCGCCGATGCCGAACAGCCGGATCTCCTTCGCCGCCTCCACGCTGCCCAGCAGATGCGCGTAGAACGACTCCCGGCGCTCCAGAGGGGTCGTGTGCAGCATGACCTCGGACCAGGCACGCGCCAGCCGCAGCTCGGCCGCGAGGGCGGGCAGCGCGCCGAGCAGGACGAGCACCGCCAGCCACGGGCTCATCAGCCACAGCGACACCAGGAAACCCGCGACGCTCGTCCCGGCCTGCCCCAGCGACACCGCCGCCGAGACGATCTGCACCGGAGTGTCCTGACCGCACTGCTCGGCCAGCCGCAGCCGGTCCAGCCGCCCCGGATCCTCGAACGGGGCGAGCCCGGTGAAGCCGTTCACCCGGGCATACAGCCGGTCCTGGGCCGCGAGCCCCACCCGGCGGCCCAGCTCCCCGCAGAGAAACCGCTCGGCGTGCGGCAGCACCGCGACGGCCACGGCCACGGCGGCCAGCCCGGCGGCGGGGCCCATGACGTCCGCGGCAGCTCCGTGCCGGGCGACGGCCACCAGGTCCAGCACCTGCCGGGTCAGCCATGCCGCGGCCACCGGAAGTCCGGCAGCCGGCAGCGCGGCCAGCACGATGCCGGCCAGCGGGACGGGGGCGGCGCGCACGGCGAGACCGGCGACGGCGCGCAGGCCGACGGCGCGGCCCCGGTCCTTGCCCCGGGTGCTCATACGCCCACCGGCGCCTTCAGTTCACGCAGGTCGCGGGCGAGGGCCGTGAGCCGGCCGCCGGCCTCCACCCGGCACACCACCGGGTACGCACTCACTCCGAACGCGGCTTCCACCGTGCGCGCGTCGTCCCCCGTCAGCACCGTCGCCACCTCTCCCAGCGCCGAGGTGTACGGTGCGGAGTCCTCCTTGCCCGGTACGACCACGGCCAGGACCTCCTCCGCAGGGCGGCCGGAGTGCGCCACGGTCTCCACGAAGTGCGGCAGCAACTCCGCGCAGGGGCCGCAGCCCGGCGCGAAGAAGGCCACGAGGGTGTCGTCCGCCACCGTGTCCCGGGATATCTCCCGGCCGTCCTCCAGGCGCACGCTGAATTCCTCGGCTGTCGCGCCCAGGCTGTCGGCATCGGTCACCGGAAATGCGGCCGGGGGTGAATTCCGTGCGTCGGACCGGAGTCTGCGGATGATGCCGTAGGCGAGCACCAGATTCAGCAGGCCCAAACCGATCGCGAACGTCACGGCGGCGGCGAGAATCGACACGGAAAAATCTCCTGAATGACGGAATCAATGCGGCAGGAATCAATGCGGCAGGAATCAATGCGGCAGGAATCAACTCGGCAGGAATCAGCCAGACAGGCGGAAAAGGGCTACGAGGTCGTCGAGGCGAATGACCAGGCTCGCCAGAACCGCCCCGGCGAGCACCGCGAGCAGCACCCCGGCACCCTGCCCGGACGCCCCGCCGCCGACCGTCGCCAGCCCCGCCGCCGCGACGCCCGTCAACACGGTGTTGCGGACGACGTGACGCACCCCGAACGGCGCCTGCGCAGCCCCGAAGCAGGGGCAGGACGCCACCGTCCCACGGCGCAGCACCACCCCCACGGCCAGCGTGAACGCACTCAGCAGCAGCACCGCGAGCCCGAGGCCGAGCCGTGCCGTGCCCGGCGCGAGCAGCAGCACCGGCACCACCGCCTCGGTCACGGCCACGACGCCGGCGAGTTCCCGCAGGCCCCGCTCCGGAACCACCCGCATGGCCGCCAGCCCCTTTGCGAACCCGGCGAACGCGGCCCGACCGCGCAGTTTCGCGAACGCCGACGCGGCAAAGACAAAACCGAGCAGGACCCGGCACAGCACCGCCGTGTACCACACGCTCATTCCCCCTTCCGTGAAGACGACGGCCCAGCGTAGGAGCCGGATGTACAGGGGGCATACACGCGGACCTACATCGGCGGTGGAAGGCGACCTGTATCCGGCCCTCGTAATGTGCCGGTGGAATCGGTCGCGACGGGCGGCCGGCAGTGAAAGGAAAAGGAGTATCCGTTGTTTCAGCGAATCGCGGACGCGCTCGTGAACAAGCTCGCGCCGAAGGTCACGGCCGACGCCACCTGGTGGACCGACACCAAGTGCGCGGGCGGCTGTTCGTCGTACCCGGCCTACCAGGCGAAGTACACCCGCCAGTGCTGGGACAGCACCGGCAGCTGCACCAGCTGGACGAACACCGGCAAGTGCTGCAGCTCCTGACCCGGCGGCGCCCGCGCTGAGTCCGTGCCCCGCTCCCGCCCCGGGGAGCGGGGCGTCACGCGCTCCTCGGCAGCCGCCCGCCCATCAACTCGGCATACACGTCCGCCAGTTCACGACCGGGCGCGATGCCCAGCTCCGCCCGGTAGACCGCGCACGCGCTGCGGTACGCCTCCAGGACACCGCCCACCTCGCCCAGCCGGTGATGGGCCCGCATCCGCAGCGCCCAGCCCCGGCCGCGCAGGGGCGCCGAGGACAGCAGACCGGTCAGATCACGCAGTGCCGCGCGCGGCTCGCCGACCCGCAGATGGGCCTCGGCCAGGTCCTCCACCGCCCGCATCCGCTCCTCGTCCAGATGCCCGAGCGCACCGAGAAGCGGACCGACGCGTGGCACCCCGACGGCCGCGCGGTCGCCGTCCCACAGCAGGAGCGCCGCCGCGAGCAGCCGCGTCGCCCGGTCGGCGTCCCCCGCGAGCAGCGCGGCCCGCCCCGCACCCGCCAGGTCCAGGAAGCGCAGGTGGTCGCAGGCCTCGGCGGGCGCCTCCAGCGCGTAGCCGCCGTCGCCCGCGGCCAGCCTCGCGGTGCCGCCCAGCGCCGAGCGCAGGGCGCTGGCGTGCGTACGGATGTTGGCCACGGCGGAACGCGGCGGCTCCCCGTCCCACAGGGCCTCCTGGAGCACATCGAGCGAGACGCGGCGCCCGGCGTGCAGCAGCAGGGTCACCAGCAGGGCACGCGGTTTGACGCCCCGCACCCCGGCCGGATCGCCGCCCAGCCGCACACGGCCCAGTATGCGAAACCCTTCGGCCATGGAAGTCCCCCTCTCCCCGCCCGCCCGCACGCGCGAGCGTTGATCCTGTGGAGCCTGTGACGGGCGAACTGCCCTCGTCAAGACGCTTGTTGGAATTTCTTTCTGCATCTTGCTGAAACGTTGGTGCAACAGTTAGGTTCACGCCACCCGTTGGTCGTTGATCAGTCAAACTCCCCCCACCCGCACAACGAAGTGCAGGAGCACACATGGCCAGAAAGACCCTGGCCGCCACGCTCGCCCTCGTGGCCGGCCTGGCGGTCCCCCTCACCGTCCCCACCGGTGCCGCCGAGGCCTCTCCGCCCGGCACGAAGGACGTCACCGCCGTCCTCTTCGAATGGAACTACGCCTCGGTGGCCCGCGAGTGCACCCGCACCCTCGGCCCCGCCGGCTACGGCTATGTCCAGGTCTCGCCGCCCGCCGAGCACATACAGGGCTCGCAGTGGTGGACCTCCTACCAGCCGGTGTCGTACCGGATCGCCGGCCGCCTCGGCGACCGCACCGCGTTCAAGAACATGATCGACACCTGTCACGCGGCCGGCCTGAAGGTCGTCGTCGACACCGTCGTCAACCACATGTCGGCGGGCAGCGGCACCGGCACCGGCGGCTCGACGTACACGAAGTACGACTATCCGGGCCTGTACTCGTTCCCGGACTTCGACGACTGCACCTCCCAGGTCAGCAACTACCAGGACCGCTGGAACGTCCAGCACTGCGAACTCGTCGGCCTGGCCGACCTGGACACCGGCGAGGAGTACGTCCGCAAGACCATCGCCGGCTACATGAACGACCTGCTCTCCCTGGGCGCCGACGGCTTCCGCATCGACGCGGCCAAACACATCCCCGCCGAGGACCTGGCGAACATCAAATCCCGTCTGGCCAACCCCTCCGTCTACTGGAAGCAGGAGGTCATCTACGGCGCGAACGAGGCGGTCCAGCCCTCCGAGTACACCGGCAACGGGGACGTCCAGGAGTTCCGCTACGCCTACGACCTCAAGCGCGTCCTCACCAACGAGAAGCTGGCCTATCTGAACAACTTCGGCGAGGGCTGGGGCTACCTGAACAGCTCGGTCGCCGGCGTCTTCGTGGACAACCACGACACGGAGCGCAACGGCAGCACGTTGAACTACAAGGACGGCGCCGACTACACCCTGGCGAACGTCTTCATGCTCGCGTGGCCCTACGGCGCCCCGGACATCAACTCCGGCTACGAGTGGTCCGACGCGGACGCCGGCCCGCCCAACGGCGGCACGGTCAACGCCTGCTGGCAGGACGGCTGGAAGTGCCAGCACGCGTGGCCGGAGATCAAGTCGATGGTCGCCTTCCGCAATGCGACCCGCGGCCAGTCGGTCACCAACTGGTGGGACAACGGCAACAACTGGATCGCCTTCGGCCGCGGCACCAAGGGCTATGTGGCGATCAACCACGAGTCCGGCAGCCAGACCAGGACGTACCAGACGTCACTGCCCGCGGGCACGTACTGCAACGTGCAGAACAACACGACGGTGACGGTGAACTCCAGCGGACAGTTCACCGCCACCCTGGGCGCCGACACGGCGCTGGCGATCTATGCGGGAAAGCCGAGCTGCTGAGCTGCTGCCCCGTGCCACTCGCCGCGTAGCCGGAGTTGTTCAGCGAGAGGGCCGACGTGGTCGTCGTCGACCTGTTGGCCTTCGACTCCCAGGTCACCCTGCCCGCGGAGTCCCTTTGCGGCAGTCGCGGAGCATGCGTCAAGGTTGACGTTGAAACTTCTTGCTATGAGTTTCAAGACTCTTGCTGTAAAGCTTTCGGCAGCGATACGGTCGCGCCGGGTCGGACCCAAGAGAGCCGCATTCGCTAGGAGTTACCGCCTGTGATACCGAGAGCGAGACGGGCCGCGGCCGTAGCCGCCGTAGCCCTCGCCGCCGCACTGATCCAGCCACTGGCCGCCCACGCGGCCGGCCCGCCCGCGCCCCCCTCGGACGCGGCCCTCGCCGCCCAGCCCGCACGGCACGGCGACACCCACGAGCAGTTCTACTTCGTCATGCCGGACCGTTTCGCCAACGGGGACAAGGCCAACGACGAGGGCGGACTCACCGGTTCGCGACTCAGCACCGGCTACGACCCCACCGACAAGGGCTTCTACCAGGGCGGCGATCTCAAGGGTCTGACCAAGCGGCTGGACTACATCAAGGGCCTCGGCACCACTGCCATCTGGATGGCCCCCATCTTCAAGAACCGCCCCGTGCAGGGCACCGGAGCCAATGCCTCCGCCGGCTACCACGGGTACTGGATCACCGACTTCACCCAGGTCGACCCCCACTTCGGCACCGGCAAGGACCTCAAGACCCTCATCTCCAAGGCGCACGCCAAGGGCATGAAGGTCTTCTTCGACGTCATCACCAACCACACCGCCGACGTCGTGGACCACGAGGAGAAGTCCTCCGACTACCTTTCCAAGGGCGCCTTCCCCTACCTGACCAAGGACGGCCGGCCCTTCGACGACGCCGACCACGCGGACGGCACCAGCAAGTTCCCGGCCGTCTCCCGCGACTCCTTCCCGTACACCCCGAGGGTCACGAGCCGGTCCAAGGTCCCGGCGTGGCTCAACGACCCGACGATGTACCACAACCGGGGCGACTCGACGTACTCCGGCGAGTCCACGACCTACGGTGACTTCTCGGGCCTGGACGACCTGTGGACCGAGCGTCCCGAGGTCGTGCACGGCATGGAGAAGATCTACGAGCGGTGGGTCGAGGACTTCGCCGTCGACGGCTTCCGGATCGACACCGTCAAGCATGTCGACCTGCCGTTCTGGACGCAGTGGGCGACCGCGCTGGACACCTGCGCGGCGGCCCACGGCCGCAAGAACTTCTTCATGTTCGGCGAGGTCTACTCCGCAGACACCTCGATCACCTCCCCGTACGTCACCCAGGGCCGCCTCGACGCCACTCTCGACTTCCCCTTCCAGGACGCCGCCCGCGCCTACGCCTCCCAGGGCGGCAGCGCGCAGAAGCTCGCGGGTGTCTTCGGCGACGACTACAAGTACACGACCGACAAGGCCAACGCGTACGAGCAGGTCACCTTCCTCGGCAACCACGACATGGGCCGCATCGGGTACTTCCTGAAGCAGGACAACCCGAAGGCCACCGACGCCGAGATCCTCAAGAAGGACGAGCTGGCCAACGAGCTGATGTTCCTCAGCCGCGGCAACCCGGTCGTCTACTACGGCGACGAGCAGGGCTTCACCGGCTCCGGCGGCGACAAGGACGCCCGCCAGACCATGTTCGCCTCCAAGGTCCCCGACTACCTCGAAGACGACGAGATCGGCACCGACCGCACCCACGCCGACGACTCCTACGACACCTCGGCGCCCCTGTACCGGCAGATCGCCGCGCTCGCCAGGCTGCGCACGGCCAACCCGGCCCTGACCGACGGAGTCCAGACCGAGCGCTACGCGGCCGACGGCGCCGGGGTCTACGCCTTCACCCGTACGGACGCCGCGTCCGGGCAGGAGTACGTCGTCGCCCTCAACAACGCGGGCACCGCGCAGACCGCGAGCTTCGCCACCGGGTCCGCCGGCATGGCGTACCAGGGCATCTACGGCGCCTCCGGCTCGGTGCAGTCCGACGGCGACCGCAAGGTCACCGTCACCGTCCCGGCCGAGTCCGCCGTCGTCTACAAGGCCACCGGCCCGCTCGGCAAGCCCGCCGCACCACCGGCCGTCGCCCTGAAGGCCCCGGCCGCCGGAGCCACCGGCACGGTGCAGATCGGCGCCGACGTCGACGGTGGTCAGCTGAACCGGGTCGTCTTCGCCGCCCAGGCCGGCGACGCCAAGTGGCAGGTCCTCGGCTCCGCCGACCACGCCCCGTACAAGGTCACCCAGACCCTCGGCAAGGACATCCCGGCCGGGACCACGCTGCGCTACAAGGCCGTCGTGATCGACTCGGCCGGGCACACCGCGAGCACCACGGCGAGCAGCACCTCCGGCACCCCGCCCGCGCCCGGTACCCCCACGGCCTCCTCGCGCGACTACGCGATCGTCCACTACAAGCGCACCGACGGCGACTACGCCGACTGGGGCCTGTACGCCTGGGGCGACATCGCCGACGGCGAGGCCACGAACTGGCCGGCCGGCCACCCCTTCACCGGCCGGGACGCCTACGGCGCCTTCGCCTGGGTCAAGCTCAAGCCCGGCGCGTCCGACGTCGGCTTCCTGGTCGTCGACAAGGACGGGAACAAGGACGTCTCCGCCGACCGGAGCATCGACGTCACCCGGACGGGTGAGGTGTGGGTCGAGCAGGGGAAGACGGACGTACTGACGCAGCAGCCCGACCGTCCCGCGCAGGACAAGACCAAGGCCGTCATCCACTACCACCGCGCCGACGGCGACTACGACGGCTGGGGTCTGCACGTCTGGACGGGTGCCGCGCACCCCACCGACTGGTCGGCCCCGCTGAAGCCGGTGAAGACTGATGCCTATGGCGCGGTCTTCGAGGTGCCGCTCACCGAGGGTGCCACCAGCCTCAGCTACATCGTCCACAAGGGCGACGACAAGGATCTCCCGGCCGACCAGTCCCTGGACCTCAAGGCCGGCGGCCATGAGGTGTGGCTGTTGAACGGCCAGGAGCAGTACCTGCTGCCGCAGCCGGCGGGCAGCGCCGCCGCCCTCGACCTGAGCACCTCCAAGGCGATCTGGATCGACCGGAACACGCTCGCCTGGAACGGCGTGGACGGCGCCGCCTCCACCCAGCTGCTGTACAGCCACGACGGCTCGATCACCGTCAAGGACGGGGCGCTGACCAGCGACGACGAGCGCTGGATCCGGTTGGGCAGGACTCAGCTGACCGATGCCCAGAAAGCGAAGTTCCCGCACCTGAAGGACTACACCGCCTGGTCCGTCGACCCACGTGACCGCGACCGGGTGCGCGCGGCGCTGAAGGGCCAGCTGGTGGCCTCGCAGCGGGCGGCGAACGGTGCCGTGCTGGCCGCGACCGGCGTGCAGGTCGCGGGCGTGCTGGACGACCTCTACCCCGGCGCCACCCGGGCCGCGCTCGGGCCGGTCTTCCACGACGGGAAGCCGACGCTCTCCGTGTGGGCGCCGACCGCGCAGAGCGTCGCACTGGAGCTGGACGGCTCGGTCCACGCCATGCACCGGAACGACACCACCGGCGTCTGGTCCGTCACCGGCCCGGCGTCCTGGAAGGGCAAGCCCTACCGGTACGTCGTGAAGGTCTGGGCGCCCAGCGTCCGCAAGACGGTCACCAACAAGGTCACCGACCCCTACTCCCTCGCGCTCACCGCCGACTCCGAGCGCAGCCTCGTCGTCGACCTGGACGACAGGTCCCTCGCCCCGAGCGGCTGGTCGGCCCTGCGCAAGCCGAGGGCCGTACCGCTGAAGGACGCGCAGATCCAGGAGCTGCACATCCGGGACTTCTCCGTCGAGGACCGCACCTCGAAGCACCCGGGCACCTACCTGGCCTTCACCGACAAGGACAGCGACGGCTCCAAGCACCTGCGCGCGCTGGCGAAGTCCGGGACGTCGTACGTCCACCTGCTGCCCGCCTTCGACTTCGCCACCGTCCCCGAGAAGAAGGCCGACCAGGCGAGCCCCGGCTGCGACCTCGCCTCCTACCCCGCCGACTCCGACAAGCAGCAGGAGTGCGTGGCGAAGACGGCCGCGAAGGACGCCTACAACTGGGGCTACGACCCGTACCACTACACGGTCCCCGAGGGCTCGTACGCCACCGACCCGGACGGCACGGCCCGTACGGTCGAGTTCCGCAGGATGGTCCAGGGCCTGAACGAGGACGGCCTGCGGGTCGTCATGGACGTCGTCTACAACCACACGGCGGCCGGCGGCCAGGCGGACGCCAGCGTGCTGGACAAGATCGTGCCGGGCTACTACCAGCGCCTCCTCGCCGACGGGTCGGTGGCCAACAGCACGTGCTGTGCCAACACCGCGCCGGAGAACGCGATGATGGGCAAGCTGGTCGTGGACTCGATCGTCACCTGGGCCAAGGAGTACAAGGTCGACGGGTTCCGCTTCGACCTCATGGGCCACCACCCGAAGGCCAACATCCTGGCGGTCAGGAAGGCCCTGGACGCGCTGACGCCGCAGAAGGACGGCGTCGACGGCAAGAAGATCATCCTGTACGGCGAGGGCTGGAACTTCGGGGAGGTCGCCAACGACGCCCGGTTCGTGCAGGCCACGCAGAAGAACATGGCCGGCACCGGTATCGCCACCTTCTCCGACCGCGCCCGTGACGCCGTGCGCGGCGGCAGCCCCTTCGACTCCGACCCCGGCGTCCAGGGCTTCGCCTCCGGGCTGTACACCGACCCCAACTCCACCACCGCCAACGGCTCGAAGGAGGAGCAGAAGGCGCGCCTCCTGCACTACCAGGACCTCATCAAGGTCGGCCTGACCGGCAACCTCGCCAAGTACCACTTCACGGACACGGACGGCAAGGAGGTCACGGGAGCGGAGATCGACTACAACGGCTCGCCCGCCGGATACGCCGACGCACCCGGCGACGCCCTCGCCTATGCGGACGCGCACGACAACGAGTCGCTGTTCGACGCGCTCACCTACAAGCTCCCGAAGGACACCTCCGCGTCCGACCGGGCCCGGATGCAGGTCCTGGCGATGGCCACGGCCGGCCTCTCGCAGGGGCCGTCCCTGTCCCAGGCGGGCACCGACCTGCTGCGCTCCAAGTCGCTGGACCGCAACTCCTTCGACAGCGGGGACTGGTTCAACGCCATCCACTGGAACTGCGCCGACGGCAACGGCTTCGGGCGCGGACTGCCCCCGGCGGCCGACAACCAGTCCAAGTGGGACTACGCCCGGCCGTTGCTGAGCACGGTCGAGGTGGGCTGCGAGCAGATCACCGGGGCCTCCGCCGCCTACCGGGACCTGCTGAGGATCCGTACGACGGAGAAGGCGTTCTCGCTGGGCACGGCCGCACGGGTGCAGGACGAGCTGTCCTTCCCGCTGTCCGGCAAGGACGAGACGCCGGGTGTCGTCACCATGCGGCTCGGTGACCTCGTCGTGGTCTTCAACGCCACCCCGCAGCAGCAGGAGCAGACGATCGGCGCCCTCGCCGGCACCGGCTACCGGCTGCACCCGGTGCAGGCGAAGGGTGCCGACCCGGTGGTGAAGACCTCCGCCTACGCGGCCGGCTCGGGCACGTTCACCGTCCCGGCGCGGACCGTGGCGGTGTTCGAACGGGTGGCGGACTAGGTCGTCCCGGGGGGATTCACCCCGGGGTTCAGGAACCGAGGGCGATCAGCCGGCCGACGAGCTCCGCGAAGGGGCCGTCGGCCGGCTCGTCCTTGACCATGGTGCGCAGCAGGTCGGCCATCTCCTCGTCGTAGGCGGCGCTGACGGCGGCCAGCGCGGCGAAGTCGTGCACGAGCTGGAGTTCCAGCTCGGCGCGCGGGACGCGGCGGCCGTCCAGCCAGATCAGTGCCGTCGACTCGGCGAGCGAGATCCATGAGCGCACGACCAGCTCCAGACGCGGCGGCGCGTCGGTGACGCCGAGGTGCGACAGGATCTGTTCGTAGGCGGCCTGCCGCACGGAGTCGATGAGCGCGTTCGTCGCCGAGGAGCCGACCGCCGGGCCGCCGCGCATCAGTGCCGAGAAGCCGGGGCCGTGCTCGTCCACGAAGTCGAAGAAGCGGCGCATCACGCGCAGCAGCCGGGCGCCGAGCGGCCCTTCGTGCGGCTCGCTGAAACGGCCCGCGAGATCCTGCGAGGCACGCTTCAACGCAGCCTCGTAGAGGCTGAGTTTGCCGGGGAAGTAGTGGTAGACCAGCGGGCGTGAGATGCCCGCGGCCGACGCTATCTCGTCGATGGAGACCTCGTCGGGCGAGCGTCGGCTGAACAGGTCGAGGGCGACACCGATCAGCTGCTGCCGCCGCTCCTCGACGCCCATCCTGCGGCGAACCCCGGTACTCATGGGCACACCTTACCGATCGGATACCGGCGAGAGTGATCACATGTCGAGCACCAAACGATCGCTCCTGGACCGGGACACACAGATCAGCATCGAGTCGGGCCGTTCGTCGTCCGTCAGCAGCTCGTCCCGGTGGTCGATCTCGCCCTCCAGCACCCGCTGTTGGCAGGTCCCGCAGAACCCCTGCTCGCAGGAGTAGGCGGTGTCCGGCAGCTCCCTGCGCACGGCCTGCAGCACGGTGGAGCCGGCGGGGACGGTCACCGTCCGTCCGCTGCGCCTGAGTTCCACCTCGAACTCCGTGTTGCCGTCGGACGACGTACGGGGCGCGAACCGTTCGAGGCGGACGTCCGGGAAGCGTGCCGCGACCGCCGTCATGAGCCCCTCGGGCCCGCAGCAGTAGAGGGCGGTCCCCTCGCTCACCTCCAGAGCGTCGAGGTCCGGCCTTCCCTCCACGACGGTCACCCGGTCATGGCCCAGCTTCTCGACCTCCTCCAGGAACGGCATCGAGGCCCTGTCGCGCCCCGCGTACAGCAACCGCCACTCGGCGTTCTCCGGCAGGGCCCGCAGCATGGGCAGGACCGGGGTGATGCCGATACCGCCGGCGACGAAGACGTACGCGGGCGCCGCGACCAGGGGAAAACGGTTCCTCGGGCCGCGCACCTCCAGTTCCATGCCCTCGGCGAGCTGCTCGTGCACCTCCCGCGAGCCGCCCCGCCCGTTCTCGACCAGCCGGATCGCGAGGGTGTACGAGGAGGTGTCCTCGGGGTCGCCGCACAGCGAGTACTGCCGGACGAGGCCTGACGGCAGGACGAGGTCGAGATGGGCTCCGGGCTCCCAGCGCGGCAGGTCCCGCCCCTCCAGGCGCAGTCGGACGACACCGTCGGCCACCGTCTCGTGCGAGGTCACCAGCAGCCGCAGGGCCCGCGAGCGCGGTCGGCCCGAGATGGGCTCCTCCAGCGCGGGCATCGGCCACAGCGGTGAGGCCTGGATGCGGCGGCGCAGGGCCCGCCGGGTCAGCAGGGCGGCGCCCGCGACGAGCGCGACATGACGCAGCTTCGGCATCAGGCGGCCCTCTTCTCCGCCGCCGTGGCCGCCGGCGAGGAGGCCAGGTAGGCGATGGCCTGCTCGGTGTCGCCCTCCTGTGAGGGATGGTAGTCGCGGCTGAGATAGCGGGGGATGGACCTGAGCATGTCTCCGGTCGCGGGCAGCAGGCCCCGCCTGCCGCGGACGTGGAACTCCCTGAAGGAAGCCTTGCCGCCGACGAGGGTCGGATCGTTCTCCATGAAGAACCGGGCCCCGCGCTGCCACAGGAACACCAGTGCCGAAAAGGCCGTGGCCCAGGTCCGTACGCGCCGGCGGTAGCTGCCGTCGACGTGCATGAACAGCTCGAAGGCGACGGAGCGGTGCTCCACCTCCTCCGCGCCGTGCCAGCGCAGCAGGTCCAGCATGGTCGGATCGGCGCCGCGCCGGTCCAGTTCGTCGGCGTTGAGCACCCAGTTGCCGAGGAATGCGGTGTAGTGCTCGATGGCCGCGATGAGCGCGACCCGCTCCATCAGCCACCAGCGGCGCGGCCTGCCCGGCGGCAGCGTCCGGTCGCCGAGCAGCTTCTCGAAGAACCAGTCGACCTGCGCGGTGTACGGCGTCGGATCGAGGCCCTGCTCGCGCAGATGCGGCAGCACCTCGTCATGGGCCTGGGAGTGCATCGCCTCCTGGCCGATGAACCCGATGACGTCCTCGCGGAGCCGGTCGTCCCGGATGTACGGCAGCACCTGCTTGTACACATGCACGAACCACCGCTCACCGGCGGGCAGCAGCAGGTGCAGCACGTTGATGGTGTGCGTGGTGAGGGGATCTCCCGGCACCCAGTGCAACGGCGTGCCGTCCCAGGAGAAGGACACCTTGCGTGCCTTGAGCGGCACCCGGGCCTGCGTGTTAGACATGGCGTCAATGTACTGGTGGGTAGGGGTGCTGAGAACCCCTGCGGCAGCGCTTGTTTACGCGACTGTCAACAAAGGCCCTCCCCGTGGTGCCTCTCCTACCGCAACCCGCTGATCTCCGTGCCGTCGACCAGCGTGCCCTTCAGGTCGGCCCGTGCCCCCTGCTTGGCCCGGGCCACCAGGAACCGGCCCTGTCCGGCGGCGGAGACCCCGCCCCCTGCCTGGATCGTCGCGGTGTCCTTGTCGCCCGCCGCCAGCAGATACCAGTGCCCGGCCGCGGACTTCCACAGCACCCCGGCCAGCACATGGGGGGCACGCGGCCCGCAGGAACGGGCGTCCGTGCCCTTGGCGACCACCGCACCGACCCGTCCGCCCGGCGGGTGGAACTGGGCGAACGCGCCCGTACCGTCGCCGCGCCAGGTCTCGGCCCGGGTGCACACCCAGTCGGCCGCCCCGCTGCCGTCCGGCAGCGGCTGGCCGGCGAACGTCCAGGCGTTGACGCTGCGCACCCCGGCGGAGCGCTCCAGCGACAGTGAGCAGGCGTACGGCGCCCAGGCCCGCAGCCCGGCCGCGCCGGACGCCTCGCCGGCCGCGCCGGGCCGGCCGGCGGTGAGGTGGGCCGGTACCAACTCGCCCAGGTCGGTGCTGAGCTGGGAGCCGGTGGCGCCGGTCAGCTGGAGCACCGGCCAGGAGGTGCAGTTGCCGGGGCGCAGTGCCGGGCTGGCCAGCGGGGCGGTGACGCCGTTGCTGATCGTCAGCGGCGTCGCGGCCGCCTCCGGCTTCATCAGGTCCCGCGAGGCCGCCTTCTTCACCCAGGGCGCGGTCAGATACTGGACGTTGCCGTCCGAGCGGCCCAGCACCAGGGCGCTCGCCTCGGCACCGGTCGCGCCGTCGGCACGGGCGAGGTCGAGGGCCGCGCCCTGGGTGCCGTCGACCGGCTCGGCGTAACGGGCGATGCGCAGACCGTCGTAGAGCATCACCACGCGGGCATTGTCGACCTGGCCCGCGTACAGCAGCTGGGGCGGACCGGCCGGGCCGCCGGTGTCGGTGCCGGGAGTCGCCGAGACATGGACGGTCTCGCCGGGGCGGGCCCATACGGCGAGGGCGCGGCGCAGCAGGGCCGTGTCGCCGGTGAGCGGGCCGCGCGCGGGCCACACCGAGAAGTCGCTACGGGCGGCGGACTCCCAGGTGATGGGGGAGACCCGGATCAGCCTGCCGGGGTCGAGGGCGGCCTCGGCGGCCGGATTCCCGGCGTAGGCGGGTGCGGCGGCGCCGTCCGGGCCCCAGCCGCCGCGGGGCAGGGCGACCAGCGCCCCGCACACCGCGAGCGCCGCGGCGGCCGCCAGCGCGGCCTTGGTGTGCTGGCGGCGGCGCATCAGATCGGTGGGCCGGGCCTGGAGCAGACAGGGGTCGAACTCGGGGGAGGAGAGCAGCGCGGGCTGGGTCGGCAGGCCGTTGGCGTCGGCCAGCGCGCCGCCCGGGTCGTCGACCCCGGCGGCCGTGAGGACCGTACGGATGTCGGCGTCGGACAGCTCCTCCAGGCCCCGCAGCACATAGGCGGCGCGGGCCGGGCCGGACAGGGCGGACAGCCGCTGGTCCAGGGCCAGTTCGTCGGCGCCGCCCGAGCGCGGGAACAGTTTCAGACCCCACACCTGGGGCAGCAGCGGCGGCAGCTGGGAGAGCCGGGGCAGGCCCTTGCGGGGGCGGGCCGCCTCCAGGGCCGCCCGCAGGACGCGCTCCCGTAGGAAGGCGTACCCCAGGTCGCCCTCGCGGCCGGAGGTCTGGGCCGGGATCGTGCACTGCTGCCCGCGGCCCGGGGGCAGGGAGCGCTGGGCGAGGGCGTGTGCGGTCAGCACTCGGCGGCTGCGGCCGAGGCCCGGTGGCAGCACCAGGTAGGCGATCCGGACCAGCCGGGGATAGTGCTCGACGAGCGCGGCCTCGGCCTGTTCGAGGCCGACCGGTCCGGTCTCGTCGGCGGAGGCGGGTGCGTGACGCTGGGCTACATCCTGTGACTGCACGTCCGGAAGAACGAACGAGCCGGAAGGTTGGTCACCCCCGGATGGGTGATTCACCCTTCCGGGGGTGACCTGTCCGTCCCGCGCCCCGATTGAGCGCCCGGCGGCCCGCAGCCGTATCCGAAGGAGCTGAGGCATGCTTGGCCGACCGGGACCGGAGGAACAGATGAGGCTGACACGTACGGTGCTCTGCGCGGCGGCGGTACTCGCGCTGGCGGGCTGCGGCTCGGGCGGGGACACCAAGGCGGTCCCGCCCGCCGCGACGGGCAGCCTGGAGAGCCTGGCCGCCGAGGTGAAGTGCAAGCCGAACATGCAGACCGACGCCGACGAGATCCGCCAGGCCATCTGCAAGAACGGCGACGGCAGGTTCATCCTCGCCACCTTCGCCACCGACCGCGGCCAGCGCGAGTGGATCAACGACGCCAAGGACTACGGCGGCTACTACCTCGTCGGCCGCAAGTGGGTCGCCGTCGGCGACGACGGGGTCGTCAAGGCGCTGCGCGGCACGCTCGGCGGAGACGTCGAGATCGGCACCGACCACCACGCGCACCACGGCTGAGAGCCCGGTCCTTCCGGGAGCGGACACGGCGGAGGCCGGTGACGGGAGGGGGGTCCGTCACCGGCCTCGTTCATGGCCCGGGTCAGATGGTCAGCGCATGGTCACGCGCAGTTCTGGCCGCGGTTGATGCAGTCGGCGATGCGGTTCGCCAGGCCGCCGGTCGTGACGCTGATGAAGTCGTCGTGGTCGGTGGCCGGCTTGTGGAGCTGCTCCGGGAAGCCGTCCACCGCGTAGGCGTTCTTCACCTGGCCGTTCTGGACGACCGGCGGGGTGATGTTGTAGACCAGACGCATCGTCAGCTGCGGGATTGCCTTGAAGCCGTTCGGGCAGACACCGCTCGCGGGGTCCGCGAAGGCGACGTGCGTACGGTGGTTGGCGCTGTCGATGTTCTGCCCGTCCCAGCAGCTCTGGAAGGCGAACGTACGCACCACCTTGCTGCCCTGCGGGCAGATCGGGTACTGCTGCGTCAGCTGGACCTTGTTCTCGAAGCCGGTGCAGCTCCAGTGCGCGTTGGCGTTCGCCAGACCGTTGGTGGTGGTCTTGGCGTCACCGGTGATGATGCGCAGGAACTGCGGCATCGCGACGACCTTGCTCGCCGGGCTGCCCACGTACTTGATCTGGGCCTGCACCGGGGTCAGGATCTTGCCGACGTTGCCTTCCTTGCCACCGCCGTCGGCGTTCTGGTCGAAGTCCTGGCTGCCGTCCTGGACCCGGACCACCGGCCAGTAGTACGACGACAGGTCGTTCCGGTTCTGGCAGCTGGTGCCGCCCTGCAGGAACGTCTGGTTGCTGGAGAAGGCGTTGACCTTCTGGTTGCCGACGTAGTCGTGCAGGTGGTGCGCGCCGTTGGTCACGCCGGGCGCCACGATGACGTTGTCGGTGTTGTGGTTCTTGTTGGCGTTGACACCGCAGCGCGTGGTGAACGTACCGGTCGAGGCGTTGCCCTGCCGGCGCGGCTTGCCCTGGACGTTCGGCGCGACCTTGGTGATGTCGACGAAGTCGGCCGCGACCGGGCCGTTGCCGGCCTGCCCGCCGATGTTCTGCGCGTTGCCCTGCTGGCCGTTGTTGCCCTGCTGCTGGCCGCCGTTCTGCTGTTGCTGGCCGCCGTTCTGCTGCTGGCCGCCGGTGTTCTGCTGCTGGCCACCGGTGTTCCCCCCAGCGGTGGTCTGGTTGGCGGTCTGCGTCGTACAGGCGGCGAGCTGCTTGAGCGAGTTGTCGAAGGAACCGCCGACGCGCTGGATGTCGATCCGGATCCGGTCGATCGTCGCCGCCCGCTTCTCCTTGAGGGGGCCGACGATCGCGTTCTGCACGAAGCTCGGATCCTTGGCCTGCGCGTCCCGGGTGGAGGCGAGCCGGTTGTAGGCCTCGGTGACCTGCCGGTCGAGGTTCGCCAGCTCGGTCGCCACGCCCTGACGGGCCCGCCAGGGCACGTTCGTCAGCTTCTGCTGGACGTCCGGGCAGGAGACCGTCGCGACCTGCGCCGTCGCGGCCTTCGTCTGATTGCCTCCCCACATCTGGTTGTTCGACTCGTGCGCCGAGGCATAGAAGTTCGCCCAGATCAGCCCGCCCCCACCGAGCGCTAGGGCCGCCGATGCGGCAATGGCCTTGGTGGCCAGCGGCGTACGGCGTTTTCGTGTGTTGCGTCCCATGGAACTCCTCTGACTTCCTTGCGGGGCAGCATCGAGGCGCCCGACAGGAGTGAAGCGGCGTCCTTCCATACGGACGCCGCCCCAGAGGTGTTCACCGGTCTCACAAATTCCTCCCAGGAACACAGGAGTTGGCAGGTCGGCGGTCCCTGTCGGGTTGCCGAAGACGTTGAAGGTGTGCGGGGATGTACCGGAGGGCGACGACCAGGAGCGCGGCGGCCGGTCGCCCCGGGGCCCACGCGCGGGTCATTCGCCCGAAGACCCGTCTTCCGGGGTGTTGCCGGGTACACCCCCCGCCCCGGCCAGCGCCCGCGCCTCCACCTCCGGATCGACACCCTTGACCGTCCGGTCCGGCCGCATCGGGGCCACGCCGCCGATCTCCGTCAGCCACCGCCAGGTGTCCGCGACGGTCTCCGCGGCGGGCCGGCACACCAGCCCGGTGGCCAGCGCACGGGACACGTCGGTGCGGTGCACGCAGGCGTACAGCTCGGTGTCCGGCGGCACCCACACCGGCAGCCCGGTCCACGGTTCGATGCCGGCGGCCAGGACCGCCTCCGGGTCGGTCCAGCGCAGCTCGGCGTCCGCACCGGTGACCTGGACACACAGGTCGAGCAGCTCGCCCATGGTGCTGTGCCCCGGCGGGCCGATCAGGTCGTACGGCCCGCTCCGCGACTGTGCCACCGCGCCGAGCAGCCAGCCGGCCATGTCCCGGACGTCGATGAACTGCACCGGCAGCTCACGCGGCCCCGGGGCCAGCACCGGGCCGCCCCGGGCGATTCGGGTCAGCCACCACGGCAGCCGGCCGACGTTCTCGTGCGGGCCGAGGATCAGCCCGGCCCGCACCAGCAGCGAGTCCTGCGCACCGAAGACCTCCAGGGCGGCCAGCTCCCCGCCCCGCTTGTCCTGGGGGTACGCGGTCTGCTCCGCGTCGGCGAAGGCACCCTCGACCAGCGGCCCGAACTCGGCCTCACCGCCCAGCGAAGGCCAGGGCCAGGCGTACACGGACCGGCTGGACACGTACACGTACCGCGCGGCACGGCCCCGCAGCAGCCGCGCCGCCGCGAGCACCGCACGGGGCCCGGCCGACCAGGTGTCGACCACGGCGTCCCAGGTGCCCGTGTCCGCGGCGAGCGCGGCCAGGCCGTCGGGGGCGGTGCGGTCGCCGTGCAACGACCGTACACCGGGCGGGGGTTGGTGGCGTCCCCGATGGAAGACGGTCACCTCCCAGCCGCGCCCCAGCGCCGCCTCCACGACGGCCCGTCCCACGAACTCCGTACCGCCCAGCACCAGAAGTCTCATACCGGTGATCATGCCCGCTCGGGTCGTGCGCCGGTACCGGGCTCTGCCGAGGGCAGAGCCGGAGTCAGCGGGCGGCCGGCGGCGTGTACTTGTAGCCGACCCGGCGCACCGTCTGGATCGACTGACGGTGCTCGGCGCCCAGCTTGCGGCGCAGCCGCGCGATGTGCACGTCGACGGTGCGGCCGTCCCCGACATGGCCGTAGCCCCACACCGTGGTGACCAGCTGGTCGCGGGTGTGCACCCGGTGCGGATGGGCCACCAGGTGCGCCAGCAGCTCGAACTCCAGGTAGGTCAGGTCGAGTACACGGCCGTCGACGCTGGCGGTGCGCTGCACGGAGTCGATCCGCACCCTCGGCTCGGCGTCCGTGTCCACGGCCGGCTCCGGCTGGTCCGGCACCGCGACCGGCAGGAACGGCGGCCGCTGGTCGGCCGGGACCAGCACCAGGTAGCCGACCATCGGCGGCCGGCCGGGCAGGGTGGGCAGGGTGTGCTGCGGCGCGGGCAGCCAGGTGGCGCCCGGCGGCAGGAAGTCCGCGACGTCGACCACCTCGTCCCGGTCGACGGCGCGCAGCCGGTGCCGGGCGGGGGCGGTGAGGGCGGGGGTGGAGGAGAGAGAACGAGTGGTCGCCATGAGAGGTCAGCTCTTTCGCGCGAGAGGTTCGTCGGTTGATGCGACGGCCGCGATTCGTGGTCGGGCGCGCCGGGGACGTACGTCGTTCCGCGCTGGCCGAAGGCCGGGGGTTACGGCTTTAGAGGGCCCGCGCGTTCATCACGCGGCAACACACCCGGTCGAAGTCGTGGTGCTGACGGGAAGGCCAGAAGGGCTCGAGGTCATGGCGACCCGTCGCGGAGATCTTCTGGAAGCTGGCCATGCGCCCATTGAAGCAGACACCGGCGCCGGGCAGGACCCTCCTCTCACTGCTTGGACGCTTCCTTGGTGCGAAGTTGACGTCGCGTGGATTGCCGTGCCCCGCACAAGGCCCTGATCGCGGGCCTGCCCGCCGTTCGCCCGTCCGAAATGCCGTCTCGGTATGCGGACGCGGCCGGCTCAGTCGAGCACGCTCGCCGTCGCCAGCAGCTCCCGCACGGCGGACCGCAGGACGTAGTCCGGGTGCGGGCCGCCCGTCACGAACAGGTCGTGGGCGGCACGGCGGGCCGACTCGGCGACCTTGCGCAGCGGGTCCACGGCGAACCGGGGCAGCAGGCCGATCGCGATCAGTGCCGGCAGGGCGGCCGGCTCGAAGGGGGGCCAGTGGTCGTCCGCGACCAGCCACCGGGCGAGCGGCTCCACCGTGTCCTCGGTCCTGCCCGTGATACGCCACACGGTGAGTGCCGCCCGGCCCCGGCGGCCGGCCGTGTGCCCCTGTGCCAGCCATGGCTCGACGAGCGGCAGCAACGGCGCGGCGTCCGGCCCCAGTTCTCCCGCCTGCGCGAGCGCTTCCGTGGTCTCCTCCGCGAGTTGCGCACCGAGGAGAGCGAGCGCGGGCTCCGGATCGCCGGTCACCCGGTGGTACGCCAGCGCGGCGGCCGTCGACACCGGGGAGTCGGCGTCCCCGGCCGCCGCCCGCAGTGCCTGCGTGCCGACGGCACCGGCGGCAGGGCCGAGCGCGCCGAGGACGGCGACCGCGCCGCCGGATCCGCCGGTGCGTTCCGCCACCAGCGCGGCGAGTCCGGCCAGGGCCTGCGAGGCCGCCTCGGGGTACCGTGCCAGCACGGTGACCAGCTGCGGCGGGGCCGCGTCAAGCCGCGCGGCCACGGCCCGGGCCACGGGCAGCGCCCCCGCCCCGCACACGTCCGCCACCGCGGTGACGGCACGGACGGTGCCGTCCAGGCCGGGTGCCTCCGCGATCAGCCGCACCGCTTCCGGTACGACTCCGGCCGCACCGGTGCGGGCCAGCACGGTGAGCGCCGCCGCCCGCACCTCCGGGTCGTCCGCGCCCAGGTACGGCAGCACCCGCTCCCGCACGCGGGGGCGGGCCTGCGCCGGCAGTGCGCAGGCCGTCCGGGCCAGCCGGTACAACTCCCAGGGCGTGCCGTCGAGTTCCGCCAGGACCCACGGCAGCACCTCCGCCTCGCGGTCCCGCCAGCGCTCGGTGATCTCATGGGCGAGCGGCACGCCCTGGGCGAGGGCCCGCAGGGCCGCTTCCGGGTCCTCCTCCAGGAGCCGGTCGGTGAACGGGCGGTAGGGGTGCGGCCAGTACCCGGTCCCGCGGTCGTGCGGGTCGGCCGTGTACGCCCGCGCGCAGACGTCGACCAGCTCTGCGGGCAGCGGCAGATCGGCGGTGCGCAGCAGGTCCTCGGCGGCGGCGAGCCGTACCCGGGGCCCGGGGTCGGACAGCAGACCGTGCCGCCAGCCGCCGTCACCCGCCTCCAGCAGCGCCAGCGCGGTCACCACACGCCCGCGCACCTCGGCGTCGGGCTCCGTGTCGAGCCGGGCGCGCAGCAGGGGGAGCAGCGGCAGGGCGTGGGGATGGCCGAGGCACGCGATCAGCAGCACCATGGCGTCCCGGACGTCCGGGTCGGGGGCGTGTGCGAGGTGCAGCAGGGACGGCAGCGCCTCCGCCACGGCCCGCCGTGCGGCGGCGCGTTCGGCGGGTTTTCCGGATCCGTCCGCGATGCCGGCGATCAGCCCGAGCAGCTGCGGCCGGTGGCCGGGGCCGTGGAGGGCGAGCCGGGCGAGGTGGGGGACGGCGGCGGCCGAGGCGTCGTAGATGTCCCCCTGGTGGCACAGGGCGGAGAACAGGTCGTGCGAGGCTTCCTCGCGTACGCCGGTGTCCTCGGACTCCATCGCCCGCAGCAGGCCGGGGATGTCGTCGGCCGGGCCGTACGCGTGCGAGAGCTTCCCCCAGTCGGTCTCCGCGTCGATCTCCATGACAGCGCACGATAGGACAGCGCGCGACACGCAGCAGGGGCGCCCACCGTTGCGGCGGGCGCCCCTGTGCGAAGCGGGACGGATCAGACCTGGCCGGCCTTCTCCAGCGCGGAGCAGCAGGTGTCCACCAGCAGGCGGGTCACCACGTACGGGTCGACGTTGGCGTTCGGGCGGCGGTCCTCGATGTAGCCCTTGCCGTCCTTCTCGACCTGCCACGGGATACGGACCGAGGCACCGCGGTCGGAGACGCCGTAGGAGTACTTGTCCCACGGGGCGGTCTCGTGCAGGCCCGTCAGGCGCTCGTCGATGCCGGCGCCGTAGTTCTTGACGTGGTCCAGCGGCTTGGAGCCCTCGCCGAGCGACTCGCAGGCGGTGATGATCGCGTCGTAGCCCTCGCGCATCGCCTTGGTGGAGAAGTTGGTGTGCGCGCCCGCGCCGTTCCAGTCGCCCTTGACCGGCTTGGGGTCCAGGGTCGCGGAGACGCCGAAGTCCTCGGCGGTGCGGTACAGCAGCCAGCGGGCCACCCACAGCTGGTCGGAGACCTCCAGCGGGGAGACCGGTCCGACCTGGAACTCCCACTGGCCGGGCATGACCTCGGCGTTGATGCCCGAGATGGCGAGACCCGCCTTCAGGCAGTTGTCCAGGTGGGCCTCGACGATCTCACGGCCGAAGATCTCGTCGGCGCCGACACCGCAGTAGTAGCCGCCCTGCGGGGCCGGGAAGCCGCCCTCGGGGAAGCCCAGCGGACGGGAACCGTCGAAGAAGGTGTACTCCTGCTCGATGCCGAAGATCGGCTCCTGCGCGGCGAACCGCTCGGCGACCTCGGCCAGCGCGGCCCGCGTGTTGGACCGGTGCGGGGTCATGTCGATGTCGAGGACCTCGCACAGCACCAGGATGTCGTCGCCGCCGCGGATCGGGTCCGGGCAGGTGAAGACCGGCTTGAGCACGCGGTCCGAGGAGTGGCCCTCGGCCTGGTTGGTGGAGGAGCCGTCGAAGCCCCAGATCGGCAGCGCGTCGAGACCGGCCGGGGCACCCGTGATGATCTTCGTCTTGGAACGGAGCTTGGCCGTCGGCGCGGTGCCGTCGATCCAGATGTACTCAGCCTTGAAGGTCACGGGGCCACATCCTTAGGGGTAAGTCGGGCGCACTCGTCGTCGCGGGTGCTGCGGCGCTGCGGCACTGGGGCGCCGCTCGATCTGCCCGGCAGCCTGTCAACAGGCCATTTCCCGACCATTGCCCCTATGTGAACCCCGTGTTACCTGGTGGTTTTGTGTCGCGGCTCACCTTGTGAGGCGCCGACGGGTGAGGTATGTGTGCCCGCCGCCGCCGCTTCCCGCACCCCGTCGAGGAACTCCCGGACGGCGGCCCGCCGTTGGCCGACGTGGCCGCGCAGCAGCTCCACCGACCGCTCGATCAGCGGCCCAAGAACGCCCGGCCGAGCGGGAGGCGCTGACGGTCGCCACCGGGCCGCCGGGCTGAGCCGGATCCGGCGGTTGTGTGCGGTCGACGTGGTCGGCGCGCCGGGGCCGAGTGGTCGGGCCGGCGACCGCCACCCCCGCACGGTCGCCGACCTGACAGCCTGGCTGCACGCGGTCCCGGGCGGCCCGGGCGCCGACTCGGCCGGCCCGGGCGGCCACTCGTACGGCGGGCCGGATCGCCGTGCACCACGCCCTGCGCGCGCCCGCGCGGGTGCGCCGCCTGTTCCTCCTGGACCCGGTCCACTGCTTCGCCGGGTCCAAGGCGGCGTACCTGCTCCACGCCCTGCCGATGCTGCTGCGGCCCACGCGGTGCCGGGTCCGCGTGTTCGCGGAGTGGGAGGGAGACCGGGGAGTGTTCCGGTCGCCAGGCCCCCTCCGGCACCGGACGCGCTGCGGGCACGGGGTGCCGGTCCTGCTGTTCGTGGCCGCGAACAGCAGGACCCATGACCCCGGTGAGGTGGCGAGCCGGACCCGCCGCCTCACCACGTTTCTGTCCGGTCCCCGAGCCTCACCCCACCTTCTCGATGACCGCGTGGCGGATGAGGAACTTGCCGGGCTCCCGGACCTGTTCGAAGGCCGCGTTGTTGAGCAGGACGCAGCTGCCGGACACCGAGGTGACCTTCACCGTCGTGGACTTGTTGTTGTCCAGGTTGGTGACCTTCAGAGTGGTCCCGGCCGGGAACTGGCCGCTGGACGCGGCCGGGGCGCCGCCCTCGCCGGAGAGCGTGACCGTGGAGCCCTTGCAGACCTGCTGGCCCGAGCCCGCCGCGGCACCACCGGCGTTCGCGTCACCGGCGGCGGACTGCGAGGGCTGTGCCGACTGCTGGGCGTCACCGGCCTGCTGGCCCGCACCCTGCTGCTGGGCGTCACCGGCCTGCTGGCCGGCACCCTGCTGCTGTCCCGCGCCGTTGCCGCCCTGCGCCGCCTGGGAGCCCTGAGCCGACTCCCCAACGGTGCATCCGGCGGCCTTCTGCTGGACCTCGATCTGCTTGATGACCGCCTCACGGTTGGCGATCCGCGCTGCCGACTGCGCGTCCGGATGGGCCTTCTGGTCCGCGATGAACCGGTCGTTGTTGCCATGGGCCGTGGCCAGCCCCTGGCAGACGTTCGAGTCCCCGGCGGACAGCGTCTTGGCGTTGTGCGCGGGCGGCGCGGCGTTGGACGTCGTGGCCAGCGCGAAGGCCCCGCCGCCCGCCACCGCCGCGGCGCTGACGAGCAGCGCGATCTTCTTCTTCGTACCGAGAGTTCTCCTGCGCGACATGCGCGCCTCCTGAAGAGGTAGGGGAGCGTACGCCGCTATGTACGAGATACCGAACGAGGTTACTCAGCGGTTTCAGGAGATGCTGAAGTGGCCTCCGTCACAGGGGAGTTGAGCGCCGCTCAACTCTTGTTGTGCTCCAGGGCCTCCCGTACCGCCTCCTCGGAGCGGGCCACCACGGCCGTTCCGTCGTCGGCGGTGATGATCGGGCGCTGGATGAGCCTGGGATGCTCGGCGAGCGCGGAGATCCACCGCTCCCGCGCGCTCGCGTCCCGCGCCCACTCCTTGAGCCCCAGCTCCTTGGCCTCGGCCTCCTGGGTGCGGGTGATGTCCCAGGGCTCCAGGTTCAGCCGGTCGAGTACGGCCCTGATCTCGTCCTCGCTCGGCACGTCCTCCAGATAGCGGCGGACGGTGTACTCGGCCCCCTCGGCGTCGAGCAGGCTGATGGCGCTGCGGCACTTGGAGCAGGCCGGATTGATCCAGATTTCCATGCGGCACACGGTACTCGGCCTCGACTCTGTTCGAATTCCTGACGTCTCGGCAGTCCCTCCTCGACTGCCTGTCACACACCCGGATTTCCTTTCCCACCTGGGCATTTGGCCGCTGTCGCGGAACTCCGATTGTCAGTGGCCGCCGGTAGACTGGAAGCAGTGTTCGAGGGCGTCGCCGGACTGTCCGGCCGGTGCCCTGCCCGCGACAGGAGGATGCCTGTGCCCGCTGCCGCCCTGAAGCCGAAGCCGTTGCCCACCCAGTCCACCGTCCAGCGACCCGTGCTGTTCGACTCGCCCTACGAGCCCGTGATCAAGCGGCCGCTGCCGGCCGGACGGCCGCGCGAGTGGTACGTCAGCCACAACCGCCGTCTGAAGGCCATGCGGCTGGCCATAGCCCTGCTCGACTCCGGGATCTACCAGCCGGCCCAGGCCCGCGACGACAGGATCCGCAGCACGGCGGAGGAGATCGGCATGCGCCCGCCCTCCGACACCACGTGCCGCATGGTCAGGGCGTTCATGCGCTACAGCCGCTGACGCCGGCGCCGGGTGCCTCCGCGCGTCCTCGGGGGTGCCCGGCGAAGCCGGAACAGCGAGCGGGAGTGCCCGCAGACCTGCTGTCCGCCGAGACCACTCACCGGCGCCGTCACGCACTCCCGCCGGTCCTCGGCGTGCTCCCGGACCACGGGCCCAGCCGATGGCCTGCCACCGCCTGCTCGAACTGTCGCGGACCCGTTCGCCGCGAAGTCGTGGGCGAGTGTGGAGAGTTCACTCATGGGGTCGTGCACTCACACAGGGCCCCCGCCGGGCGGAAAACCGGATGCGGTCGCCGCCACGGCCTCCCTACGCTGAACAAACGGCACGAAGCCGACACACTCCACCCCCGCCACACTCACCCCACGGAGGTCCGTCATGCGTGGCATCGTCGCGTCCGGGACCGTCGTCCTGGTGATCCTCGGAATCGGAAACCACCTGTGGTGGCTCGCCGCCGTCGCGCTGCTGTATCTGTACGCGACGCACGGACGCGGGTCGCCCGGCACCCCCACACCGCCTGCCGGAGCGGGCGCCCCGCCCCTGCCCGACAGCTACCGGGCCTACCGCGAGCGCCGGGACCGGCAGGCGAAGTGGGAGCGCCGCTACCGTCGTGAGCGCCCCTTCGAGACCCGCCGGCAGCAGCGCGAGAAGAGCCGGTGAGAGCGGTGAGCCAGGGCGTCCCCGGTCACAGACCGGGGGCGCCCCACACCGGGAACCAGCGGCCGAGATCCTGCTCGATCCGCAGATCGTTCGTGAGCGTCGCCTTCACCTGGAGTTCGAGCGCCCCGTCCCGCCGCTGCGCGGCACCGGGCAGCGGGGCGAACGGGTAGAAGGTGCCCCGTTTGTAGAGGTAGACCAGCGCCAGCTTGCGGCCGGTGTCGTCCGTGAAGGCGGCCAGCGAGCACAGCAGCTGCGGACCGAAGCCGTTGACCTCCATCGCGCTGTTCACCGCGTGCAGGTCGTTGACCAGCTCCGGCAGCTGGTCGGGCGAGCGCTGCGAGACCAGCCAGGAGTAGCCGTACTCGTCCCGGCGCAGCTCCACCGGCGCGCTTCTCCCGCTCTCGGCTTCGCCGGAGCCGGGGGACCCCCACCGGCCGGTGTCCGCGTCGAGCAGCGCCTGCACCTCCCGGTGGGTCTGCTCGAAGGCCGCGCCCTCCACCGTGGCGAAACACACCGCCCCGGTTCCGGTCGGGGTGAAACCGGCCGCGGCCTGCAGGGTCACGGCCGCCGAGGGCAGCGCGAAGAGCTGGTCCAGATCGGGCGCGACCGGTTTCGTACGGCCCAGCAGGATGTCCAGCAGCCCCAACGCTCAGCCCGCCTTCCCCGGTGCGGCGGCCCCGCCCAGCTCCGCCGAGATCCGGCCCAGCTGTTCGAGCCGCTGCTCCAGGGTGGGGTGTGTGGAGAAGAACCGCTCGATGCCGGGTTCCCTGCCGGTCGCCGGGGTGAAGTAGAAGGCATTGAAGGCCTGGGCGGTGCGCAGGTCCTTGGTCGGGATCCGGGCGATGTCCCCGGAGACCTTGGTGAGCGCCGAGGCAAGGGCCGACGGGCGGCCGGTGAGATGCGCGGCCGCGCGGTCGGCCGCCAGCTCCCGGTACCGGGACAGGGCCCGGATCAGCAGGAAGCTGATCGCGTACACCGCGGCGGAGACGCCCATGATCGCGGCGAAGACGGCGGCGGTGTTCTGGTCCCTGCGGCCCCCGCCGAAGACCTGCGAGTAGAACGCGAACCGCACGATCAGGCCCGCCAGCACGCCGAGGAAGGACGCGACCGTGATCACGGCGACGTCCTTGTGCGCCACGTGCGACAGCTCGTGCGCGAGCACGCCCTCCAGCTCGGCCGGCTCCAGCCGGCGCAGCAGTCCCGTGGTCACGCAGACCACCGCGTGGTCGGGGTTCCGGCCGGTCGCGAAGGCATTAGGCATGTCCATGTCGGACACCGCGACCACCGGCTTGGGCATGTCCGCGAGTCCGCACAGCCGGTCGATCACCGCGTGCAGCTCGGGGTACTCCTCGCGCTCCACGACCCGCCCGTGCATCGCGAACATGGCGATCCGGTCGGAGAACCAGAACTGCGCCACGAACATCGCCCCGACCACCACGACGACCAGCACCCAGGACTTCAGCAGCGCGATCAGCGCGGCGACGAAGCCCACGTACAGCAGCCCGAGCAGGAACAGCGTGAGCCCCATGCGCACGGTCAGCCGTCGGTCGCTCCGGAAGCGGCTCTGCATCTTGCATCACCCCGCAGTCAGGCACTCGTCCCGCTGTCCAGTGTGCACCTGCCGATTGCCATGAAGGGGTTCCGAACGGCCCCAGGAGCGGCAAAGCGCGCGACCGGTGCCGCGATCAGTACGACGAGCCGAACTGCACCAGGCCTATGAGCACCATGACCGCGATCACGCAGCCGAGGACCATGGCCGTCGACGCCCACGACGTCCGGCGCGGCACCGGGTCGGGGTCGGCGCGGAAGGGCGCCGGATTCGGCGGGTTCTCCTTCCAGCGTGCGGCGAGCATCCGCGCCCGGGCCGAGGGCTCCTTGTGCTCGGCGGAATTCGCCCAGCGGTGATCGAACTCCCGCTCCCAGTCCTCGTTCTCCGTCATCCCCGTTCAACCTCTCTCGTCGGACAGAGCCAGGGGGATGATCCCCCGAGAGTAGGAAGCATGGGAAGCGGCAAAGGTTGCCCGGGATGCCGGGTGGCCGCCGGACGGCTAGCATTTACGGGAGAGCCGCACCGCGGGGTGCCCACCTGGTCTGCCCCTGCTTCCCCTACTCGTGCGGCATCCCCCACGACCGCGCCGGACTCTTCACTCCGAGGTCGCGGCCCATCCCGTCTCGTGCCCGAGAAGGCCGCACGAGGGGTGGAAGGAAGGTGGATCCATGAATGCACATCGCGCGAGGCGTCTCGCCGCAGTGTCCGCCATCGGTGTTCTGATGGCCGGCGGAGCCGCGATCAGCACGGCAGGCACCGCGTCGGCAGCCACCCCGGCCCAGGTCACCACCAACCGTGGCTGCTTCCACGGTGGCTGGGACTGCGGTTTCAACAACCGCTTCGGCTTCAACAACGGCTTCTTCGGCTTCAACAACGGGTTCGGGTTCGGCAGCGTGCCCGTGGTCGTCGTCGTGGTGTGACCACGGCGGAGGGCGAAACGGCCGAGGGCCGCCACCCGGAGCGATTCCGGGTGGCGGCCCTCCGTCACGAACCGCGCGGGGCGGCCCGATCACACGTCGAAGTACAGCTCGAACTCGTGCGGGTGCGGACGAAGCTGCAGCGGCGCGATCTCGTTGGTGCGCTTGAAGTCGATCCACGTCTCAATCAGGTCCGACGTGAACACGTCGCCCTGGAGGAGGAACTCGTGGTCCGCCTCGAGCGCGTCGAGAACGGCGTTCAGCGAGGTCGGGACCTGGGCGACGTTCGCGTGCTCCTCGGGAGCCAGCTCGTACAGGTCCTTGTCGATCGGCTCGGCCGGCTCGATCTTGTTCTTGATGCCGTCCAGACCCGCCAGCAGCAGGGCCGAGAAGGCCAGGTACGGGTTGCCGGAGGAGTCCGGGGCGCGGAACTCGACGCGCTTGGCCTTCGGGTTCGAGCCGGTGATCGGGATACGCATCGCAGCGGAGCGGTTGCGCTGCGAGTACACCAGGTTGATCGGCGCCTCGAAGCCCGGCACCAGACGGTGGTACGAGTTCACCGTCGGGTTGGTGAAGGCCAGCAGCGACGGGGCGTGCTTGAGGATGCCGCCGATGTAGTAGCGGGCGGTGTCCGACAGGCCCGCGTAACCGGCCTCGTCGTAGAACAGCGGGTCGCCGTTGCTCCACAGCGACTGGTGGACGTGCATGCCCGAGCCGTTGTCGCCGAAGATCGGCTTCGGCATGAAGGTCGCGGTCTTGCCGTTGCGCCAGGCCACGTTCTTCACGATGTACTTGAAGAGCTGCAGGTCGTCGGCGGCGGCCAGCAGGGTGTTGAACTTGTAGTTGATCTCGGCCTGGCCGGCGGTGCCGACCTCGTGGTGCTGGCGCTCGACCTTCAGGCCGGACTTCTCCAGCTCCAGGGAGATCTCGGCACGCAGGTCGGCGAAGTGGTCGACCGGCGCGACCGGGAAGTAGCCGCCCTTGTAGCGGACCTTGTAACCACGGTTGTTCTCCACCGCACCGGTGTTCCAGGCGCCCGCCTCGGAGTCGATGTGGTAGAAGGACTCGTTCGCGCTGGTCGCGAAGCGCACCGAGTCGAAGACGTAGAACTCGGCCTCGGGACCGAAGTACGCGGTGTCCGCGATACCGGTCGAGGCGAGGTAGGCCTCGGCCTTCTTCGCCACGTTGCGCGGGTCACGGGAGTACTGCTCGCCCGTGATCGGGTCGTGGATGAAGAAGTTGATGTTGAGGGTCTTGTCCCGGCGGAACGGGTCGACACGAGCGGTGGACAGGTCGGCACGCAGAGCCATGTCGGACTCGTGAATGGCCTGGAAACCACGGATCGACGATCCGTCGAAGGCCAGCTCCTCATCCGGGTCGAACGCCTCAACGGGCACCGTGAAGTGCTGCATGACGCCCGGCAGGTCGCAGAAGCGGACGTCGACGAACTTGACGTCCTCGTCCGCGATGAACTTCTTGGCCTCGTCGGCGTTCTGGAACATCCAGCTCCTCCTACTCCCGACCGTCCTCGCCGGGGTGGTAGATCGTTCGTGCGGCCAGTGCGGTGGCACACGCTGGTCTCGACCCTAGGGACGGGTGATTTCTCGGGCGTGACCCGTTTGTTTCGCAGAAGTTAACCGGCCACGGTTCCACCCTAGCCCCGGGACACCCCGCCGTACCCCGGTCATTTCGGGCGCAGTACCGTGGTCGGGTGGACAACAGGCAAGCACTCGGATCGTGGCTCTCCGGGCCCCGCGCGGCCATGGAAGAGGCCGGTGCCGACTTCGGTTACCGGGGCGAGCAGCTCGGTCTGCCCGAGGAGGGGCCGAACTCGATCGCCCGGCCCGGCCGGCGCGTCGGCGCGCTCGCCGTGGACTGGGGGCTGAGCGTCCTGATCGCATACGGCCTGATCACCCACGGCTACAAGGTCCCCGCGACGAGTAACTGGGCGCTCGGGGTCTTCCTGGTGATGAGCGTGCTGACCGTCGGCACGATCGGCTTCACGCCGGGTAAGCGGCTCTTCGGCATCCGGGTGGTGGCCCTGGAGACGGGCACGGTCAGCCCGCTGCGGGGCATGCTCCGCACGGTCTTGCTGTGTCTTGCCATTCCGGCGCTGGTCTGGGACCGGGATGGGCGGGGCCTGCACGATCGGCTCGCGAAGACGGTGGAAGTGCGGGTCTGAGCCGGGGCCGCCCTGCTGTCTGCCGGGTGCGGGCGCGTCGTGGTCGCTCGCGCAGTTCCCCGCGCCCCCAGGGGGTGCGGTCGCCGCAGGCTCGCAGCGCGCCGTGGCTGCGGCCGAGCCACGCCGGCGGCACCTCGCAAGCGCCGAGTCGCGCGCCCCGTCCCCGCCGGCCCGGCCCAGGCACCCGGATCGGGTCAGCCCCGCCGCAGCAGCGCCCCCAGTACCTTGCGCAGCGCCGCCTCCGGGTCCGGTGCCGCGTCCATCGCCCGCCACGCCACGAACCCGTCCGGCCGCACCAGCACCGCCCCCTCGGCCGTCGTACCGTGCGCCCCTGCCCAGTCGCCGTCCGGGCCGTCGTACGTCAGCTCGGCCTCCGCACCGGCACCGCCGATCCGGTGCGCCTCGAGCCGTACCCCGTCCGTCTCGGCGATGCGCAGCGCAGCCGCCCGCCAGGCCGCCCCCGCTCGCGTCGAAGCGTCACTCAGCAGCACCAGTGACCGCTCGTACAGATCGAGCGTGGAGATCCGCCCGCCCGCGCGGCGCAGCCACATGTGCGGGGCCCGGCTGCCCGGTTCCCCGGCCAGGCGCAGCGCGTCCGGTACGACCGGCTGGTCCGGGTCGGCGCCCACGACGGCACCCTGCGGGTAGCGGTAGCCGAGGACCACGTTGAGGATGCCACCGCGCTTGCCGCCGCCGATGCCGGGCGCGGGGGCGAAGCCGGGGTGGCTGTGTTCCACGGAGCGGGCCGAGGCCCGGGCACTGGTGGCGAGGGCGACGGGCCGGCGCTCGGTGTCGTAGGTGTCCAGCAGCCCGGGACCGGCCCAGCCGTCGAGGACGGCGGACAGCTTCCAGGCCAGGTTGTGGGCGTCCTGGATCCCGGTGTTGGAGCCGAACGCCCCGGTCGGGGACATCTCGTGGGCGGAGTCGCCGGCGAGCAGCACCCGGTCGTGCCGGTAGCGTTCGGCGACGCGTTCGGCGGCGCGCCAGGACGCCTTGCCGGTGACCTCGACGTCGAGGTCGGGGACGCCGACGGCCCGGCGGATGTGCCGGGTGAGCCGCTCCTCGGTGAACTCCTCCAGGGTCTCACCGTGTTCCGGGTGCCAGGGGGCGTGGAAGACCCAGCGTTCCTTGTTGTCGACCGGCAGCAGGGCGCCGTCGGCCTCGGGGTCGGTGAGGTAGCAGCAGATGAAGCGGCGGTCGCCGACCACGTCGGCGAGGAGTTTGGAGCGGAAGGTGACGCTGACGTTCGCGAACAGGTCGCCGGGGCCGCTCTGCCCGATGCCGAGCCGGTTCCGGACGGGGCTGCGCGGGCCGTCGGCCGCGACCAGGTAGTCCGCGCGGACGGTGTAGAGGCCGTCGCTGTCGCGGTCCCGGACGTAGGCCGTCACTCCTTCGGCGTCCTGGGCGAAGGACTCCAGCTCGTGGAAGTACCTGAGGTCGCCGCCCAGGGCGCGGGCCCCGTCCAGGAGCACCGGTTCCAGGTCGTTCTGGCTGCACAGACACCAGCTGGTGGGGCTGAACCGGGCCAGCCCCCCGCCGGGATCGATCTCCCGGAACAGCCACTCGCCGGCGTCCCCGGCCAGCGTCGGGGTCTGCAGGATGCCGTGGTTGTCCGCGAGGAGCGACGCCGCCGTCTTGATGTCCGGCTCGATGCCGGCCACCCGGAACAGCTCCATCGTCCGCACGTTGTTGCCGCGGCCGCGCGGGTGGATCGAGGTCCCGGAGTGCCGCTCGACCAGCATGTGGCGGACGCCTAGACGGCCCAGGAACAGGGACAGGGACAGGCCCACCAGCGAGCCGCCCACGACAAGGACGGGCACGTGGTGATCGGCTTTGTGCTGCATCGACGACTCCAGAGGCAGGGGCGGGGGTGTGGGGCAGCTAGGGCCTAGGAGTTTCCATGCCCCCTCCAAGGGGCTTCGCGTGCTCAATCACCCTCCTGGTTCACACGAGTCGCGCACTCCGGAGGACAGGAACAGGATCAAGGAACGCTGACGTCGCGTCACGGGCGGCGTTGCCCCTCTGCTCCCCTGAAGGAGATGTGCGCAGTATGACCACCACGTCGGAAAAGGTTTCGGAACAGCTGGCGCGGCAGGTGTCGAAACGGGTCTCGCAATCCGTCTTCGACGGCTCCCGTCTCCGGGTCGTCCTGCTGGTGGACGTATACGACGGCGCCCAGCAGCAGTTCCTGGAGGCCTACGAGCAACTGTGCAACCAGGTCGCGTCGGTGCCCGGCCATGTCAGCGACCAGTTGTGCCAGTCGATCGAGAACCCGTCCCAATGGCTCATCACCAGTGAGTGGGAGAGTGCCCCGCCGTTCCTCGCCTGGGTGAACAGCGAGGAGCACGTCCGCATGGTGGAGCCGCTGCACAGCTGCGTCCGGGACACCCGGTCGCTGCGCTTCCACATCGTGCGCGAGACGGGCGGCGAGGCGGCGGCCGCCCCCGCGGGCCGGCGCCGGCTCCAGGCCTCCCCGAGGATCGGCGACGGCGTGATCCGGCACGCGCTCACCTTCACGGTGAAGCCCGGCAGCGAGGCGAAGGTCGCGAAGATCCTCGCCGACTACGCCTCGCCCCAGGCACGGGTCGACGAGAACACCCGGCTGTGCCGCACCTCCCTGTTCATGCACGGCAACCGGGTGGTACGGGCCATCGAGGTGCGCGGAGACCTGCTGGCGGCGCTGCGCCACGTCGCCCGGCAGCCCGAGGTCAGAGCGGTCGAGGAGGCCATCAACCCGTATCTGGAGCAGGAGCGGGACCTCAACGACCAGGAGTCGGCGCGGGTGTTCTTCACCCGGGCGGCGCTGCCGGCCGTGCACCACGTCACCGCGGACGAGCTGGTCGAGGGCGAGCGGCTCGCGCTGTACTACCCGACCCGGCCGGGCCGCGGGATGGAGCTGGCCCAACTGCTCGCGCAGGGGGACGAGGCGGCGGCGGAGGACCCGCGCAGCCCGGTGCTGCGCAGCACGATCTTCCAGCGGGACGACGTCGTCGTACGGCTGGTCGACCACCGTGCCGGCGTGGCCGTGGACGTCGCCCCGGCGGCCCCGCTGACCGCGCTGCTGGACGGCGAGGTCGTCCGGATGCAGCTCGTCACCGACCGGCGCTCGCCGGACGCCTGAGACCCACAGCCGCACCACACTCACGGAGGACTGTCGTGATCAAACCCCTTCCGAAGATCGTGGACCTCAGCGAGGTCGAGCCCAACACCCGGCGCGGCGGCGATCTGCGCGCCATGCTCACCCCGGCCACGGTGGGCTCGACCAGCGGTTTCATGGGCGTGGCCATCGTGCAGCCGGGCGACCGCATCGGTGAGCACTACCACCCGTACTCCGAGGAGTTCGTGTACGTCGTCTGTGGCCAGCTGGAGGTGGACCTGGACGGCGAGCCGCACCCGCTGCGGCCCGAGCAGGGCCTGATGATCCCCATGAACATGCGCCACCGCTTCCGCAACGTCGGCAATGTGGAGGCGCGGATCGTCTTCCACCTGGGGCCGCTGGCCCCGCGACCGAGCCTCGGCCATGTCGACACGGAGGAGACGGAGCCGGTGGCCGTCGCCGCCGAGGCGGGGCAGGCCCGATCATGACCCGGCGCGTGGCGGTGACCGGTATAGGCATCGTGGCCCCGGGCGGGATCGGCGTGCCGGCGTTCTGGGATCTGCTCGCCGAAGGCCGTACCGCGACGCGCGGCATCACGTTCTTCGACCCCGCCGGGCTGCGGTCGCGGATAGCAGCCGAGTGCGACTTCGACCCCGCGGCGCACGGTCTGGACGCCGAGCAGGTGGAGCGGGCGGACCGGTACATACAGTTCGCCCTGGTCGCCGGGGAGGAGGCGGTCCGGGACTCCGGTCTCGACATCGCCCGGGAGGACCCGTGGCGGGTCGGGGTCTCCCTGGGGACCGCCGTCGGCGGCACCACCCGCCTGGAGCACGACTACGTCCTGGTGAGCAGCCGCGGGCAGCGCTGGGACGTGGACCACCACAAGGCGGAGCCGCAGCTGCACCGGGCGTTCTCGCCGAGCACCGCGGCCTCCGCGGTGGCGGAACGTTTCGGCGCTCAGGGTCCGGTGCAGACGGTGTCCACCGGCTGCACCTCCGGACTCGACGCCGTCGGATACGCCTTCCACACCGTCCAGGAAGGCCGGGCCGACATATGCATCGCGGGGGCCGCGGACTCGCCGATCTCCCCGATCACCATGGCCTGCTTCGACGCCATCAAGGCCACCTCCCCGAACAACGACGACCCCGAGCACGCCTCCCGGCCCTTCGACAACAACCGTGACGGCTTCGTCATGGGCGAGGGCGGCGCGGTGCTCGTCCTGGAGGAACTGGAGCACGCCCGGGCCCGCGGCGCCCGCGTCTACTGCGAGTTCGGCGGCTACGCCACCTTCGGCAACGCCTACCACATGACCGGCCTGACCAAGGAGGGCCTGGAGATGGCGCGGGCCATCAAGACCGCCCTCGACCAGGCCCGGCTCGACCCGACGGCGATCGACTACGTCAACGCCCACGGCTCCGGCACCCGGCAGAACGACCGCCACGAGACGGCGGCCGTGAAGCGGGCCCTCGGCCACCACGCCTACGACACCCCGATGAGCTCCATCAAGTCCATGGTGGGGCACTCCCTCGGGGCGATCGGCGCCATAGAACTGGTCGCCTGCGTGCTGGCCCTCGCCAAGCAGGTCGTACCCCCCACCGCCAACTACGAGATCCCCGACCCCGAGTGCGACCTGGACTACGTCCCGCGGGTCGCCCGCGAACGCCGGCTGACCAGCGTGCTGTCCGTGGGCAGCGGGTTCGGTGGCTTCCAGTCCGCGGTGATCCTGACCCGGCCGAGGGAGTGAGGACACGATGAGCGAACCACAGGACCGGCAGGCGGCCGTCACCGGTATCGGGGTGGTCGCGCCCAACGGCACCAGCACCGACACCTTCTGGAAGGCCACCCAGGAGGGCCTCAGCGTCCTCGACCGGATCACCCGCGAGGGCTGTGAGCACCTTCCCCTCAAGGTGGCCGGCGAGGTCCGCGCCTTCGACCCGGCGGCCACGATCGAGGAGCGCTTCCTCGTCCAGACCGACCGGTTCACGCACTACGCCATGGCCGCCGCCGACTTCGCGCTCGACGACGCCCGGCTCGGCCAGGCCGACACCCCGGACGCCCCCTACTCCATCGGCGTGGTCACCGCCGCCGGGTCCGGCGGCGGCGAGTTCGGCCAGCGCGAACTCCAGCAGCTGTGGGGCAAGGGCAGCCGGTTCGTCGGGCCGTACCAGTCCATCGCCTGGTTCTACGCCGCCAGCACCGGCCAGGTCTCCATCCGCCGCGGCTTCAAGGGACCCTGCTCGGTCGTCGCCTCCGACGAGGCCGGCGGTCTCGACGCCCTCGCCCACGCGGCCCGCGCGGTGCGCCGCGGCACCGACGCGATCGTGGCCGGCTCCACCGAGGCACCGCTCGCGCCGTACTCGATGGTCTGCCAGCTCGGCTACGAGGAACTCAGCCGCGAGAGCGACCCGGCCCGCGCCTACCGGCCGTTCACGGAGGGCGCCTGCGGGTTCGTGCCGGCCGAGGGCGGCGCGATGCTCGTGATCGAGGCGGCGGGCACGGCGCGCGACCGCGGCGCCGACGTCCGGGCCCTCGTCGCCGGACACGGGGCCACCTTCACCGGCGCCTCCCGCTGGACGGAGTCCCGCGACGGCCTCGCCCACGCGATCCGGCAGGCCCTGCGGGAGGCCGGCTGCGCCCCCGAGGAGGTCGACGTCGTCTTCGCCGACGCCCTCGGCGTGCCGGAGGCGGACCGGGCCGAGGCACTGGCCATCGCCGACGCCCTCGGCGAGCACGGCACCCGGGTGCCCGTCACCGCCCCGAAGACCGGAATCGGCCGGGGATACTGCGCCGCCCCCGTGCTCGACACCGCGGCGGCCGCGCTCGCCCTGCAGCACGGCCTGATCCCGCCGACGCCGAACGTCTTCGACGTCTGCCACGACCTCGACCTCGTGACCGGCCGCGCCCGGCCCGCCGAGCTGCGCACGGCACTGGTGCTCAGCCGCGGGCTCATGGGGTCGAACTCTGCGCTGGTGCTGCGGCACGGCGCCGCGCAGTGAGCACAGCAAAGGAGGAAAGCGCATGTCCCAGATCACCGTGGAAGAACTCGCCGCGCTGATGAAGAAGGCCGCCGGAGTCACCGTCAGCCCCCAGCAGCTCCAGGAGAAGCCCGACACCGGCTTCGACGTCCTCGGCGTCGACTCGCTGGGCCTGCTCGGCATCGTCGGCGAGCTGGAGAACGCACACGGCACCCCGATGCCGGTCGACGCGGAGCGCTGCAAGACGCCCCAGCAGTTCCTCAACCTCGTCAACAGCACCCTGATGGCAGGAGCCTGAGATGGCAGGACACACCCAGAACGAGATCACCATCGCCGCCCCGCTGGATTTGGTCTGGGACATGACCAACGACCTGGAGCGCTGGCCCCAGCTGTTCAGCGAGTACGCGTCGGTGGAGGTCCTCAAGAGAGAGGGCGACAAGACGACGTTCCGGCTGACCATGCACCCGGACGAGAACGGCACCGTCTGGAGCTGGGTCTCCGAACGCGAACCGGACCGCGACAGCCTCACCGTCACCGCCCGCCGCGTCGAGACCGGCCCCTTCGCCCACATGAACATCCACTGGCGGTACGAGGAGGTACCGGCCGGCACCCGGATGGTGTGGACCCAGGACTTCGCGATGAAGCCGGACGCCCCCGTCGACGACGCCTGGATGACCGACAACATCAACAAGAACTCCAAGGTCCAGATGGCCCTGATCCGCGACAAGATCGAGAAGGCGGCCGCCGGTCACCGGCCCGCCCCGGCCCTGGCCGACTAGCCGGACGGAGGACACGACCGTGCACCAGGCCCTGATCGTCGCCCGCATGGCCCCGGGTTCCGCCCCCGACATCGCCAAGGTGTTCGCGGAGTCGGACCGCGGAGAGCTGCCGCACCTCGTCGGAGTCGTCCGGCGCAGCCTCTTCCAGTTCGGCGATGTGTACATGCACCTCATCGAGTCCGAGCGCGAGCCGGGACCGGCCATCGCCAAGGTCACCTCGCACCCCGAGTTCAAGGGGGTCAGCGAGCGGCTCTCGGCGTACGTCAGCGCGTACGACCCGGAGACCTGGCGGTCCCCGAAGGACGCGATGGCACAGCGCTTCTACCTCTGGGAGCGCGACGCCGGCGTCTGATCCCCCTCCCGGACACCGGTGCCGGGCCCGCCTCCGATGCGGCCCCGGCACTGGTGTGCGGCGAGGATGCGCAGCTCACATGGGGATCGTGCAGTCGAACGCGTGCAGATAGGGGTTGACCGGCCGGATCTCACCGACCGTCAGGCCCGCCGCCTCCAGCCGCCCGACCATGCTCTGCGTGGTGTGCTTGGCCCCGCCGACGTTCAGGAGCAGCAGCAGGTCCATCGCGGTGCTGAAGCGCATCGACGGGGTGTCGTCGACGAGGTTCTCGATGACCACGACCCGCGCGCCGGGGCCGCCCGCCTCGACGACGTTGCCCAGCAGCCTGGCCGTGGACTCGTCGTCCCACTCCAGGATGTTCTTGATGATGTAGACGTCGGCCTCGACCGGGACCGACTCGCGGATGTCACCCGGCACGATCCGCGCCCGCTCCGCGAGGTCGCCGCCCGGGCGCAGCCGGGGCAGGGCGTTCTCCACCACCCGCGGCAGGTCCAGCAGCCAGCCCCGCATCGCCGGGTACTTGTCGAGCAGGCTGGCCACCACGTGTCCCTGCCCGCCGCCCAGGTCCGCCACCGACCTGCTGGCGGACAGGTCCAGCAGCGCGGCGACATCGCGCGCCGACTGCTCGCTGGACGTGGTCATAGCCCGGTTGAAGACATCGGCCGACTCCGGGGCGTCCTCGTTCAGATAGACGAAGAACTCCTTGCCGTAGAGGCCCTCGACGACGTTGCGGCCGGTGCGCACCGCCTCGTCCAGCTTCGGCCAGGCGTCCCACGTCCAGGGCTCGGTGCACCACAGCGAGATGTCGCGCAGGCTGTGCGGGTCGTCCTCGCGCAGCAGCCGGGACATCTCGGTGTGGCCGAACCTCCCGTCCGGGTGCTCGGCGAAGACGCCGTAGCAGGACAGGGCACGCAGCAGCCGGCGCAGCGGCTTCGGCTCGGTCTTCACCGCGGCCGCGAGGTCCTCCACGGCCGTCGGAGCGTCCCCGAGGGCGTCGGCGACCCCGAGCCGGGCGGCCGCGCGGACGGCGGCGGCGCACGCCGCCCCGAACACGAGCTCTCTCAGCCGCATCGACGGCGGCGGGGACGGGGGTGCGCCCTGCGCGCAGGGAGCCGAGAGCTCGGGGGATGGTGCGGTCATGTGCCGCCTTCCTTCCTTGCCTGGGTGGGGTACGGCGCCTGGGTGGGGTACGGCCGTCCGGTCAGCACAGACCCGCGGGCTTCGAGGTCCCGCAGACGTTGCGCTGGAAGACGTTGCTGCTCTTGGCGGCTTCCTGGTTCACGAGGTCGGCCGGGCCGTTGCCGCCCAGCCGGTTGCCCGAGATCCGGTTCCGCTCGCTCGTGGCGCCCACGAAGCTCTTGAACAGGACGATCCCGCCCGACAGCGGGGACGCTCCGGAGTTGGCGCCGACCACGTTGTGCGTCACCACGGTGTCCTCGGCGCCGGTCAGGATGATGCCGGAGCCCTGCAGGAAGGGCAGCCGTGCGGTCGCCGCACAGTACTTGTTGTTCCGTTCGATGAGGTTGTGGCTGACCGTCAGGGCGCCCGTCCTCGGCTTGTTCTCGTCGCCGACGACGAAGACGCCTGCGCAGTTGCCGGTGATGTAGTTCTGCTTGACGGTGAGGTTGCGCAGCCGGCGGACGGTGATGCCGATCCGGTTGTCCTCCAGCCGGTTCTGTTCGAGGACGGTGCCCCCGGTGTCGGCGGCGCCCTGCTCGGCCGTGATGGTGTTGGCGAGGAACAGGCCGGCGTCACCGTTGGACCGGGCGATGTCCTGCCGGTAGACACTGCGGGTGGAGCGCTCCTCCGCGATGCCCCACTGGCCGTTCTTGTCGGCCGTCACCGCGCGCACGGTCAGGCCGTCCGCGCCCACCGCGACCACACCGATCTTGGAGAAACCGGTCACGGTCAGGTCGGCGACGGTGACGCCCCGGACAGGCTGGTTCTTGGCTCCGACCACACAGATGCCGTTGCCCTGCCCCGCGCAGCTCTTCCCGGCCTTCTCGGTGCTCCCGGCCTTGTCGGCGGCCGGTTGGAGCACGGTGTCCGGGCCCACGCCGCGCAGCGTGATCCCGGACGTGGTCACCTCGACGCTTTCGTGGTACGTGCCGGCCTGCACGAGCACCGTGTCGCCGGACCGCGCGGCGTCCACCGCCTTCTGGATCGACTCACCCGGATGCACGACGTGCACCTGGGGATCGGCCGACGCCGGGGCGGCGCCGAGGAGCGCGCCGAGGACTGCGGTGCTGCAGGCAACGTACGGGATATGGCGTTTTGTCACATTCGGAAGGCTAGGAGCGCATGAGCCGATTACCGGCAGGATGCTCCGTTCGGCGGCGTGTCAGCGGCCGGTCCGCGCCACACCGGCGGCCGGACGTCCCGGAAACGGCCGCGCCGGCTTGCTAGCTTCGCGAGCTGTCGAAGAGGCCCCGGCCGCCGTGTGCGCAGGCGGGGCAGGACGGAGCGGAGGCAAGGTGACGGGCACGAGCGAACATCCGGACGGGCCGACGGCCGCCCCGGTCGGGCGCAGAGGCTTCCTGGCAACGGCCGCCCTGGCCGCCACCGCACCGGTCCCGGGCACCGCTCCGGCACCGCCGCCCGCTGTCGCACCGGCAGCCGCAGGGCCGCCCGACGGTCCGGCTGCCACGCCCGGCGCCGCGCCGGGCTCGCTGCCCGGCTCCGGGCCCGGCCGCGGCTCCATGGCCCGTCTGCTCGCCGTGCCCGAGGGCGACCGCGGGATCGAGTGGATCCGCGCGGCCCTGGACATCGCCGTGCGGCTCGAACTCGCCACCATCCCGCCGTACCTGTGCGGCTGGTGGTCGGTCAGGGACCGCCGCGGCGAGGCCGCGCGGCTGATCCGGCGCATCGTCGGCGACGAGATGTACCACCTGGGCGTCGTCTGCAACCTGCTCGTGGCCGTGGGCGGGCGGCCACGGATCAGGGACGCGGCGCTGCACTATCCCGGCCCGCTGCCCGGCGGTGTGCGCGCCGGGGTGCACGTGTACCTCTCGGGCCTCACCAGGGACTACGTACGCGACGTGATGATGGCGATCGAAGCCCCCGAGGCCCCGCTCGCCCGCACGGCGGCCCACTCGCCCACCATTGGCGGCTTCTACGGCGACCTGCAGGAGGCGTTCCGGCGCACCGCGCCGTATCTGTCGGCCGAGGGACAGCTCTCCGACCGCATCGGCTCCGACGTGCTGGAGCCGGTCACCGGCCTCGACGACGTCGACCGTTCCCTGGAGATCGTCAGGGAGCAGGGCGAGGGCACCACCAGCTCCCCGGCCAACGCCTTCGAGGACGACCACCCGGCGCACTACTACGCCTTCGCGGAGATCTACCACGGGCGGCGGCTGAGCCGGACCTCCCAGGGCTGGCAGTTCACCGGCGCGTCCGTACCCTTCCCCGACGCCCGCCCCATGGCCGCGGTCCCACCCGACGGCTGGCCCCGCCCGCCGGCCCAGGTCCAGCGGCTGCTGGACCAGTTCGACAGCACCTACTGGGCGGTGCTGGACTCCCTGGACGAGGCGTGGGGCGGCGGTGGCGGCCGCAGCCTGGGCGCGGCGGTACGCGCCATGCGCGCCATGGAGGACCCGGCAGTGGAACTGATGGAGACCCCCCTCCCCGACGCCCCGGGCACCTACGGCCCCCAGTTCCGGCCCAGCTGATCGGGCGGGGTGGTGTAACGGTCAGCGGCCCTTCGGCATCCGCATGCCCTTGGGCATGGGCCCCTTCGGCACCGGCATGTTGCTCATCAGGTCCCCCATGGCCCGCAGCCGGTCGTTGGTGGCCGTCACCTGGGGACCGGTGAGCACGCGCGGGAACTTCAGCAGCGTCGTACGCAGCTTCTTCAGCTCGACCTGCCCCTCGCCGCTGCCGACGATCACGTCGTGTACCGGCACGTCCGCGACGATGCGGTTCATCTTCTTCTTCTCGGCGGCCAGCAGGCCCTTCACCCGGTTCGGGTTGCCCTCGGCGACCAGCACGATGCCGGCCTTCCCGACCGCCCGGTGCACCACGTCCTGGCTGCGGTTCATCGCCACCGCCGGAGTGGTCGTCCAGCCCCGGCCGATGTTGTCCAGCACGGCGGCCGCGGCGCCCGGCTGGCCCTCCATCTGGCCGAAAGCGGCCCGCTCGGCCCGGCGGCCGAACACGATGGCCGTCGCCAGCAGAGCGATCAGCAGGCCGAAGATGCCCAGGTAGATCGGGTGACCGATCAGGAAGCCGATCGCGAGGAAGACACCGAGGGTGCCGATGCCGACGGCCGCGAGTACAAGACCGATCTTTTTGTCGGCCTTGCGGGTCATCTTGTACGTGAGAGCGATCTGCTTCAGTCGCCCTGCGTTCGCGGCGTCCGCCGCGGTTTCCTTCCTCGCCATGCCACGAAGTCTACGTGCCCCCGGGAGTGCGGACGACGGCAGTGCCCGGGGCGGCGCGGGTCAGGAGCGGTCGGCGGCCTGCTCCAGGACACGCTGCGCCTCGACCCGGTCCTTGGCGCGCCGGCGGTCCTCCAGCACGGAGGTCCACGCGTTGCGGCGGGCGGTGCGCTGGCCGCCGCTCATGAGCAGGGACTCGACGGCGCGGAGGGCATCGGTGAAGGACGGGATGGCGGTGGCGCGTACGGGCGCGGCCTGCATGATCGAGGTCCCCCCTCGGATCGGATGGTGTACGGGGCGTGATACCAGAGTCACTGATTGGTGTTACCAGGGCGTGTCCGACCGGTCAAACGCCAATGAAGCCTTGATACAGAGCCCTGAAACGCTGACGCGGCCCTGATGCCCGCCCTCATCAGCGAGGACGGTCAGGACCGCGTCGACTCGGCCATTACTGGCCGGTAAGTGCTTGTGCGTGAATTCACACGCTGGCCTCACACCGCCTGGACGGCGATGTAGGAACCACGCTTCTCGATCGCCATCCGGTACAGGCGCCCGGCACGGTAGGACGACCGCACCAGCGGGCCGGACATCACACCGGAGAAGCCGATCTGCTCGGCCTCCTCCTTCAGCTCGACGAACTCCTGCGGCTTGACCCAGCGCTCGACCGGGTGGTGCCGGACGGAGGGGCGCAGGTACTGGGTGATGGTGACCAGTTCGCAGCCCGCGTCGTGCAGCTGCCTGAGCGCCTCGCTGACCTCCTCGCGGGTCTCGCCCATGCCGAGGATCAGGTTGGACTTGGTCACCAGGCCGTAGTCGCGGGCCTCGGTGATGACCTTCAGGGAGCGCTCGTAACGGAAGCCGGGGCGGATCCGCTTGAAGATCCGCGGGACCGTCTCGACGTTGTGCGCGAAGACCTCGGGGCGGGCGGCGAAGACCTCTGCGAGCTGCTCGGGAACGGCGTTGAAGTCGGGAGCCAGCAGCTCCACCTTCGTACGGCCGCCCTCGCGGTCCGCCGTCTGCTGGTGGATCTGGCGCACGGTCTCGGCGTACAGCCAGGCGCCGCCGTCCTTCAGGTCGTCGCGGGCGACACCGGTGATGGTGGCGTAGTTCAGGTCCATCGTGACCACGGACTCACCGACGCGGCGCGGCTCGTCGCGGTCCAGGGCCTCGGGCTTGCCGGTGTCGATCTGGCAGAAGTCGCAGCGCCGGGTGCACTGGTCGCCGCCGATGAGGAAGGTCGCCTCGCGGTCCTCCCAGCACTCGTAGATGTTCGGGCAGCCGGCTTCCTGGCAGACCGTGTGCAGGCCCTCGCTCTTCACGAGGTTCTGCATCTTGGTGTACTCGGGGCCCATTTTCGCCCGGGTCTTGATCCACTCGGGCTTGCGCTCGATGGGGGTCTGGCTGTTGCGGACCTCCAGGCGCAGCATCTTGCGTCCGTCGGGTGCGACTGCGGACACGACCGGCTCCCTAAGCTTTGATTCTTCGGCGTACACCAGCGTACGCCCGTGCTCTGCACGCCCTGGCGGTGAGGCCAACCCCACAGCCGCAGGGCGCATTCCCCCCGGCGGTGGATCAGGCGGAGGCCTTCTCGATCTCCCGCGGCTTCAGTTCCGCGTGCTCCAGGATGTCCCTGAGGTGCTTCTCGACCACCGGCAGGACCTCCTCGATCGTGACGTCCCGGCCCAGCTCGCTCGCGAGGGAGGCCACGCCCGCGTCCCGGATGCCGCACGGGATGATCCGGTCGAACCACTTCATGTCGGGGTTCACGTTGAACGAGAAGCCGTGCATGGTGACGCCCTTGGCGACCCGGATGCCGATCTGGGCGATCTTGCGGTCCTCGCGGCGCTGGCCCGCGTTGGAGGGGGCGTACTCGGGACCGTTCAGCCGCGGGTCGAACTCCTCGTCGGCGAGGCGCGGGTCGAAGTCCAGGGACAGCCCTCCCAGGGCCGGCCGCTGCTCGACCGGGTCGCCGAGCACCCACACGCCGCTGCGGCCCTCGACCCGGGTGGTCTCCAGGCCGAACTCGGCGCAGGTGCGGATGAGGGCCTCCTCCAGGCGCCGGACGTGCGCGACCACGTCCACCGGGCGCGGGAGCTTCTGGATCGGGTAGCCCACCAGCTGGCCGGGGCCGTGCCAGGTGATCTTGCCGCCGCGGTCCACGTCGACGACCGGGGTGCCGTCCAGCGGGCGCTCGCTGTCCTCGGTGCGCCGGCCGGCGGTGTACACCGGGGGGTGCTCCAGGAGGATCACGGTGTCCGGGACCTCGTCGGCGAACCGGGCCGCGTGCACCCGCCGCTGCTCGTCCCACGCCTCCTGGTAATCGACGGCATCCGCACCGAACCCCATGCGGACGAACCGCAACTCACTCACGGCAAGCGCCTCCCTCAGCGACCGGTGTGTCAGGCACATAGCGCGCCCACGCCACTGTACGACCGACCGGCGTACGTCAGCCCTGCGGGCGTTCCTCACACGATCGGATGAATGCGGAGGGAAGACTGTGATCACCTGTTCACTCTCCGCTACATTCACGCCGTTCGTGCGGCCATAAGGGCTGCTCAAAGGCAATCCGGGCACTTCAGAAGCACGGAAGGCAGGAGACCGCACCGCAGATGACGGACCGACCCGCGCAGCGCACCCCCAACCGCCAGCTCGCCGCGCTCATCGCAGAGGCGGGGTTCTCCAACGCGGGTCTGGCTCGTCGCGTCGACCAGCTCGGCCTGGAGCACGGGCTGGACCTCAGATACGACAAGACCTCGGTCACCCGCTGGCTGCGCGGACAGCAGCCGCGCGGTACGACCCCCGCCCTCATCGCCGAGGTGTTCACACGCCGGCTCGGGCGCCGGCTCACCGCCCAGGATCTGGGCCTGGACGCGTGTGCGCCGGTGTACGCCGGGCTGGAGTTCGCCGCCACCCCGGAGGAGGCCGTCGACATCGTCAGCGGGCTGTGGCGCAAGGACTCAGGCAGCCACGCCGAGCTGCGCAAGATCGCCTTCACCCCGGCGGGGCTCGTGGTGCCCAGCCGGGACTGGCTGATCGGCAAGCCGGACGACAAGGTGGCCCGCGAACAGGCACCCCGGGTGCCCGCGCAGGGTCGCCCGGCCCCGGCCAAGCCCCAGGTCCGGCCGGTGCTGCCGGTTCCGCCCCGGGCCCGCGGACAGGCCGAGCGGGCCCCCGGCCACAAGGTCACGGGCGGTGACATCAATGCGCTGCGCTCGGTCGGCGAGCTGTTCCGCACCCTCGACGACCGGTTCGGCGGCGGCCACGCCCGCCAGGCCCTGGTGCGCTATCTGGAGCACGAGTGCGAGCCGATGCTCCGCGGCACCTACGACGAGCAGACCGGCCGCCGCCTGTTCGCCGCGGCGGCCGACCTGACCCGGCTCGCCGGCTGGACCTCGTACGACATCGCCGCGCACGGCCTCGCCCAGCGCTACTTCGTGCAGGCCCTGCGGCTCGCGCAGGCGGCCGGTGACCGTGCGTACGGCTCGTACGTCCTGGTCACCATGAGCCGCCAGGCCGTCTACCTCGGCCACGGCAGGGAGGCCGTGCAGCTGGCCCGGGTCGCCCAGCAGGGCGCGGGCACGGGTGGCCCGCCGGTCGTGCAGGCGCTGCTGCACGCCTCCGAGGCGAGGGCGCACAGCGTGCTCGGCGAGGTGCGGGCGTGCACGGCGGCGCTCGTGCGGGCCGAGCGCGCCCTGGAGGCGGCCCGGCCCGGCGACGAGGTGCCGTACTGGGCCAAGTTCTTCGACGAGGCGCAGCTCGCCGACGAGTTCGGGCACTGCCACCGGGATCTGCAGCAGTTCCGGGCGGCCGCCCAGCACGCCGAACGCTCGCTGCAGCTGCGGGCCCCCTCCTACGCCCGCAGCCGCCTCTTCTGCCGGGTCGTCCTCGCCACGGCCCGCCTCGGGCTCGGCGAACTCGACCAGGCGTGCGCGCTTGCCGCCGAGGCGGCGGGGCAGGCCGCGGAGATGCGGAGCGCTCGCGCGGTGGAGTACGTGCGGGACTTCGAACGCCGGCTGGAGCCGTACCGGGACGCGGCACCGGTCAGGGGGTACCGGGAGAAGGTGGCGGCGCTGGCATGAGGGCGGGCTGAACAGGGTCCGGCGCCACCGGTCGGGTGACCGGCGGTGCCGCACTCTCCTACGCCGCCCGCGGCAACGTCGGTGCCGGGTCGGCCCGGTGCAGGGAACCAGCTGCGCCCAGGTCGGCCAGGATGGCGCTCGCGGCCCTGTGGGCCGAGTGGAGGGCGCCCTGGACCGTGCTGGTGTCGCGGTGGTCGCCGCAGACGTACAGGCCCGCCAGGAGGCGCACGGGGCGGCGCAGGTCGTGTGGGGGGCGCATGGCCGGGACGGCCTCCGGGGTGTGGTGGACCGCCAGCGTCTCCCAGCGGCGCGTCGAGGTGCCGTAGAGCCGGGCGAGGTGGATGCGCACCGCGGTGTCGGTGCCCTCGGGCGGGGTGCCCAGCACCGTCGAGGAGATCAGTACCCGGCCGACCGGCGCCCGGCTCGGGTCCACGCTGCTGAGCACCGCCGTGTGTGCCACCGGCCCGCCGCGGTCGGCGTCCAGCAGCAGCGAGGTACCCGCCGAGAAGGCCGCCGCCGGATCGTCGGTGGTGTGGTGGACCACGGTCACCGGGTGGAAGTCCGGCACCCGCAGGCCCGGCAGCAGCTCCGCCGCGGCCCGTGCGTCCGTCGCCAGCAGCACCGCCCGGCAGCGGATCTCGCCGTGCTCGGCGGTCGTCACCGCGGTCGTGGAGACCGACGTGACCCGCACCCCGGTGTGCACGGTGCCGGGCGGCAGGGCCCGCGCCAGCAGCACCGGCAGCATCTCCGCGCCGCCCTCCGGCACACACAGCCGGCCGCTCGCGAAGGCCCGCAGTGCGAGGTCGGCACACCGGCTGGAGGTGCTGAGATCCGGGTCGCACAGCAGCGTGGCGAGCAGCGGGCGCAGGAAGCCGTCGATCGTGCGCCCCGGCATCCCGCGCTGGGCGAGGGCCTGTCCGGCGGGCATCTCCGGGCGCGCCAGGATGCGTTCGACCGGGGTGGTGGCGATCCGGCCGAGGGCGGTGCCGAGCCGGGCCTGGTCGACCGCGCCGCCCACCGGCGCGCCGACCCGGCCCGGGGTGGCCGCCGGCCCCCTGGGGGCGCTTGCAAGGGCGCGCACCACATGGAGTGCGCCCCTTGCGCTCCCTCCGGCCGCCGGTGCGCCGGCGCGCTGTGCGCGTCCGTCGCGGTGCAGCAGGACACCGGGCGCGAAGGTGCGCAGCACCAAAGAGTCCAGGCCCGGGGTGATGCGGAGTTCGGGGTAGGACGTGGACAGCAGCTGTCCGATGCGGTCGAGCCGGAAGCCGTCGACCTTCTCCGTCGACATGCGGCCGCCGACGTACGGGGCGGCCTCCAGGACTGCGGTTGAGATTCCTGCGCTGGTCAGCCGATGAGCCGCCGAGAGTCCGGCGATTCCGGCTCCCACGATGACGACGTCCACCTGGTACGCGGGCTCAAGCACGAGGCCCCTCCTGTGGTTGCGCGGCCGGTGGAGACGTCATGCCCCCAACTGGCTCCGGGGATACCCGAGTTCGGGTCGAGGTTAGGGCCGTGATCGGTCGCAAACAGTCGCGCATCAACAGGGCACGGTCGCATGGAGGTCGCATACGGTCACGTCTGTTCGCCCGTGTTGCAGGTTCTCCTCTCAGCCCGCGGAGCGGATCGCGTCATCGATACCAGGGAAGGCGAAACGGAACCCCGCCCCCAACAACCGCTTCGGCACCACCCGCTGGCTCCCCAGCACATCCCCGGCCAGCTCGCCCAGCACCGCCCGCAGCACCGGTGCGGGCACCGCGAACGGCGCCGGGCGGCGCAGCACCCGTGCCATCGCCGCCGTGATCTCACGGTTCGTCAGCGGCTGCGGGGCCGTCAGGTTGAACGGCCCGGACAGCGTGCCGTGGTCGATGAGATACCGGAGCGCGGCGACCTCGTCGTGCAGCGCGATGTACGACCAGTACTGCCGCCCGTCACCCAGCCGCCCCCCGAGCCCCGCCCGGAACAGCGGGAACAGCCGCCCCCACGCACCGCCGCCCCGCGCCACGACCAGACCCGTCCGCGCGAACACCGTCCGCACGCCGGCCTCCCGCGCGGGCGCCGCCGCCTCCTCCCACTCCACGCACAGCGACGGCAGAAAACCGTCGCCCGGCGGCGCGTCCTCGTCCACCACCCGGTCGCCGGTGTCGCCGTAGATGCCGATCGCGCTGCCGCTGACGAACACCCGCGGCGGCTCGGGCAGCGCGGCCACCGCCTCCGCCAGCGCGGCCGTACCCAGCACCCGGCTGTCCCGCAGCAGCCGCTTGTACGACGGCGTCCAGCGCCGGTCGCCGATTCCCGCCCCGGCCAGATTGACCACCGCGGCACAGCCGCTCAGCCCCGCCGCGTCGACGTACTGCCCCACGGGGTCCCAGCAGACCTCGTGCGGGCCCGCAGCCGCCCGGCGCACCAGTCGCACCACCTCGTGCCCGTCCGCGGTCAGGGACCGCACCAGGGCGCTGCCGATGAGCCCGGACGCGCCGGCCACGGCGATTCGCATACGCTCCATGGCCCCAGCATGCCCGCGGCCCCGGCAGGCCCGCCCGAAATACGCGTGAGGCGCTCCGGCCGCCCGCCGTAAGGTGATCGCCATGCCGGAGCCGTACATACGCATCGCCGTGGCCGCCGACGAAGAGGAACTGGCCGTCCTCGACCGGGCCACCTGGTCCACCCTGCACGCCGTGTCGCCGCGACCGGAGCCGCCGTACAAGCCGTTCTTCGACGAGCGCCACCTCCCGGGGGACTACCTGGTCGCCGAGACCGAGGGGCGGCTGGTCGGCTATGTCCGCATCGCCCGCCCGACCCCGCTGGCTTCCAACGCGCACGTCCTGCAGATCCAGGGCCTCGCCGTCGCCGAGGAGGCACGCGGGCGGGGGCTCGGGCGCGCGCTGATCCGGGCCGCCGTCGAGGAGGCGCGCGGGCGCGGCGCACGGCGGCTGAGCCTGCGGGTGCTCGGGCACAATGCCCCGGCCCGCGCGCTGTACGCGTCCGAGGGGTTTGTTGTCGAGGGAGTGCAGCCGGGGGAGTTCCTCCTCGACGGCGCCTACGTCGACGACGTGCTCATGGGCCGGCGGCTGTGACCCCCTCCGCTCGCTAGGAGCTGACCAGCTGCCCCGTGTCCACCGGCACTGTCGCCCCCGCGGCGCGCCGGGCGTCGCCCGCCACCTCGTCCGCCGTCAGCGCGTACCCCGTCTCGGCGTTCGAGGTGGAGCGGGCGAAGACCACGCCGAACACCTTGCCGTCCGTGGTCAGCAGCGGGCCGCCGGAGTTGCCCGGCCGGACCGTGGACCGGATCGAGTAGATGTCCCGGGTGACCACGCCGTCGTTGTAGATGTTCTGCCCGGTCGCCCGCACCCGGCTCGCCACCGTCGCCGCCTGCAGGTTCAGGCTGCCGTCCTGCGGATAGCCCGCCACCACCGCCGCCGCGCCGCGCACCGCGCCCGTGTCGAAGCGCAGCACCGGGGCCCGCAGATCCGGCACATACAGCACCGCCACGTCCCGGTCGGGGTCGAAGAGCACCACCCGGGCCCCGTACGACCGCCCGACGCCGCCCACCCGCACGCTCGGGTGGTCGATGCCCGCCACCACGTGCGCGTTGGTCATCACATGCCGCGCGGAAGAGACGAACCCGCTGCCCTCCCGGCCCTCGCTGCCCGAGACGCCCTCGATCTTCACCGTGCTCAGCTTCGCGGCGCGCGTCGCGGCCGGGGTGACGCTGTCACCCGTGGGCCGGGCCACCCGGGCCGTCGACTCGTTCTCGAACGGGTTGAAGACCTGCGGGAAACCCGCCTCCGTCAGCGCCGACGTGGCCCGTGAGAACCACGCGGGCGTGGTGTCCGGCATCGCCTGCTGCACCGCGCCGAGCAGCGTCGAGTTCCGTATCGCCGTGGTCAGGGTCTGCGAGGGGGCCGCCGCCAGCACGCTCGCCGCCACCCAGGCCACGATCAGCACCGCGACCGAGTTCGCCGCCGCGCCCCCTATCCCGTCCGCCACCCGCAGCGGACCCCGGTCCAGCTCCCCGCGCAGCCGCAGCGCCAGCCGGCCCGCCAGCTCGTGCCCCAACACCGCCGGCACCAGCACCGTCACCACCGCGAGCACCGTCGCCTGCGCCGTACCCCGCTCCACCAGGCCGGTCACCCAGGGCAGCACCCATACGCCGACGACGGCACCGCCGACGAACCCGGCCAGCGAGACACAGCCGGCGACCAGCCCGCGCCGGTAACCGGACGCTGCGTAGACGAGGATGACCAGCACAAGCACCAGGTCGAGCAGGTCCACGGAGCCGCCTTTCTCTCGGACCCCTCAGTACGGACGGGACGGGCCCGGTGATCAGTCACCCGTACGGGCACGGCCACCGGGCGTCGAACCGGCCACGTATGTGTGTACCCCCAGAAACGTCCCGGACCAGGACGATGGTTCCGCCGGGTGGCACAGCGCACATCGCGGACACGCCCCGCCACACCGAGAGTGGGACCATGCACGCCGCCCGAAGAACAGTGCACAGCTCCGGAACCCGACAGCCGCCGGGGCCGCCGGGGACCACGGAAAGAGCGGAAAGAGCGGAAAGAGCGGAGACCGGGGAGGGTCCGGAGGGGGTGGGGACTGCGGAGGGGGAGGCGCGTTCGGAGGGGACGGAGATCCCGGAGGCCTGGAGTGCGGGGGCGCCGAGGCCGTCGGGAGACCCTGGCATGCTCGGGACACCGCAGGGACCCGGGCTCTCCGGGGCAGCGGCCACGCCTGGACCGCCGGAACCGCCGGAGCGCCCGGGAAGGCGGAGCCGGGCGCGCCGGCGGGTGCCCGGAGTCCTGCTGCTGGTCGGCGGTCTGTCCGGGCTGGTGGCCGTCCTCGCGCTCGTCCTGTGCGCCCGTGATGCCGGGCGCCCCCAGGGGATCCGTCCGGACCGGCCGGGACCGGCCCGCACCCCGGCCCACCGCGCCGCCCGGCCGCACATCGTGCCCCGCTCCGTCTGGCTGGGCACCGCCCGGCGCACCCAGCCGCCCCCGCGCTACGACGACAAGGTGGTCGCCGTCTTCGTCCACCACACCGACTCGCCGAGCGCGTACGACTGCGCCGACGCGCCGCGCATCATCCAGCACCTGTACGCCGGGCAGACCGGCGACCGCCGCTGGGACGACATCGGGTACAACTTCCTCGTCGACCGCTGCGGCACCATCTACGAAGGCCGCGCCGGAGGCGTCGACCGGCCCGTCACCGGCGCCCACACCCTGGGCTTCAACCACCGCACCGCCGGCATCGCCGCCCTCGGCACCTTCACCGCCGGCGTCCCCGTGCCCCAGGCCATGACCGACGCGATCGCCGCCCTGACCGCCTGGAAACTCGGCCTCGCCGACGTCGACCCGCGCGCGACCGTCCGCCTGGTCTCCAGCAGCAGCCACAGCCGCTACCGCTCCGGCACCACCGCCACCCTGCCCGCCCTCGCCGGCCACAACGCCGGGTTCATGACCAGCTGCCCCGGCGCCGCCCTCACCGCCCGCCTCCCTGAGATCAGGGAGAAGGCCGCCCGCCTCCAGGGCCGCACCGCCGCCCTCCGGCCCCGCACCGCCCCCGCGCCGCCGTCCACAGGAACGCCATAGCCGCCACGCAGGGCCCTGAGAACCCCGCGCGCCCTACGGTCGTGCACGTCACCAGGCTCGACCGGGCCGACGCCGCCCCGCTGCACCGCGCGGTGGGGCCGCTCACTCCCTGAAACGGTTCCACAACCGGGGGAACCGTTCGGCGAGCGCCCGCTCGTTCTCGAAGTCCACCGGTGTGCCCTCCGGCTCGGCGGGCGCCGGGGCGATACCCAGATCGGGCGCGACGGTGCCGGTCAACTGCTCGTACGCCTCGTCCGCCGCGTAGCCCAGCTCCTCGCCGTCGCCGTCGATCTCCTCGTCGAACTCGCCCAGCAACTCCGCCAGCGCGTCCGGATCGTGCAGGGCGCCCTCGTAGACCTCGCGGCCCTGGCCGATCAGCCAGCACCGGAAGAAGTCGAACGCGTCGTCGCTGGCCCCGTCCAGCAGCACCCAGGCGGCGCCCCACAGGTCCCAGCGGTAGGCACGGTTGTATCGCGCCTCGAAGTGACGGGCGAAGTCCAGGACCAGATCGGGGTCCAGCCGGAGCAGCCGGTCCACGAGCACGTCGGCCTGCTCCTCGGGATCGCCCTCGGCGGTCTCGCGGGCGGCGTCGATCAGCTCCCAGAACTCCGTCTCGTCCATCACGGCACCAGCATCGGGCCTCCACCGGAGGGACGCACGCGGAGTGCGCCGGAGTGCGGCGGATCGTTACCCGGCGCCCGTACGGTCAGGGGGGCGCGGACCGCCGTACAGCGCGGCCAGCCGGGCAGCGGTCTCCGCGAACCGCTCGCGCAGGCTCTCGGGGGCCAGCACCTCGACGTCCGCGCCGAGCGCCGTCAGCTGCGTGTGTGCGACCTCCTCGGACTCCACCGGCAGCGTCACCGTCACCCAGCCTTCCCCGTCCGGCTCGCCCACCTCGCTCAGCGCCTCCCGCGCCGACATCGGGTCGCAGGCGTACCGCAGCGCGCGCACGCCTCCCGGGGACAGCCGTACGATCACCTCGGCGCGCAGCAGCGAGCGCGCGAACCGCTCGGCCTGCTCGGCCCAGTGGCCGGGGAGATCGAAGTCCGGATCACGGGCGAAGCGTTCCTCCAGCGGATCCACCGCGCCGAACCGGTCGATCCGGTACGTCCGGAAGGCCCCACCGCCGACCACCCGCGCGCACAGGTACCAGACGCCCGCCTTCAGCACGAGCCCGTACGGCTCCAGCAGCCGCTCCACCTCCTCCTCGCCCCGCCGGTACCGGGCGGTGACGCGGCGGTCGTCCCACACCGCCTCCGCGACCACCGGCAGCAGCGCGGGCGTCTCCGGCTCCCGGAACCAGGCCGGCGCGTCCAGATGGAACCGCTGCGCGGCGCTGTCCGGGGCGTCCCGCAGGGACGGCAGCAGCGCAGCCGACACCTTCAGCCGGGCGGCGGACGCGGCATCCTCCAGGCCCATCTCCCTCAGCGCCCCCGGCACCCCGCTCAGGAACAGCGCCTCGGCCTCGCTCCGGGCCAGCCCGGTGAGCCGGGTCCGGTATCCACCCACCAGCCGGTATCCCCCGGCCCGCCCCCGGTCGGCGTACACCGGCACCCCCGCCTCCGACAGCGCCTGCGCGTCCCGCGTCACGGTCCGCTCCGACACCTCCAGCTCCCGCGCGAGCTCGGCGGCGGTCATGGAGGGCCGGGACTGGAGGAGGAGAACCATCTTGATCAGGCGTGCGGCACGCATGCGTCTCATGATGCCGGGGGGTACCGACAAGGAAGGGGTACGGCAGCAGCCGTACCCCTTCACAGAACCCCGGTGACTACAGCCCGTACTTCTCCCGGGCCTCCTTGACCGCCGTGGCCTTCACCTCGCCGCGCTTGGCGAGCTGGGCCAGGGCCGCGACGACGATCGACTGGGCGTCGACCCCGAAGTGGCGGCGGGCGGCCTCACGGGTGTCCGACAGACCGAAGCCGTCGGCGCCCAGCGAGGACCAGTCCTGCTCGACCCACTGCGCGATCTGGTCCGGGACCTGGCGCATGTAGTCCGAGACCGCGAGGACCGGGCCCTCGGCACCCTGCAGCGCCTGGCGGACGAACGGCACGCGCTCCTCGCCGCGCAGCAGCGCCGCGTCGGCCTCCATCGCGTCCCGGCGCAGCTCCGACCAGGAGGTCGCCGACCAGACGTCGGCCGCGACACCCCACTCCTCGGCGAGCAGCTTCTGGGCTTCGAGGGCCCAGTGGATGGCCGTACCGGAGCCCAGCAGCTGGATGCGCGGGGCGTTCGCCGGGGCGGTCACGCCCGCGGACTCCGCCGTGTTGAAGCGGTACAGGCCCTTGACGATGCCCTCGTCGATGCCGAGACCCTGCGGCTTCGCGGGCTGCGGCAGCGGCTCGTTGTAGACCGTCAGGTAGTAGAAGACGTTCTGGTCCTCGCCCGGCTTGGCCTCGCCGTACATCCGGCGCAGACCCTCACGGACGATCACCGCGATCTCGTAGGCGAACGCGGGGTCGTACGTCAGCGCGGCCGGGTTGGTCGCCGCGATGACCGGGGAGTGGCCGTCGGCGTGCTGCAGGCCCTCGCCCGTCAGGGTCGTACGGCCCGCCGTCGCGCCGACCAGGAAGCCGCGGCCGAGCTGGTCGCCGAGCTGCCACATCTGGTCGGCGGTGCGCTGCCAGCCGAACATCGAGTAGAAGATGTAGAACGGGATCATCGCCTCGCCGTGCGTCGCGTACGCGGTGGACGCGGCGATGAAGTCGGCCATCGAACCGGCCTCGGTGATCCCCTCGTTGAGGATCTGGCCGTTCTTGGCCTCCTTGTAGTACATCAGCTGGTCGCGGTCGACCGGCTCGTACGTCTGGCCCTTGGGGGAGTAGATCCCGAGGGACGGGAACAGCGACTCCATACCGAAGGTGCGCGCCTCGTCCGGGACGATCGGCACCCAGCGCCTGCCCGTCTCCTTGTCGCGGACCAGGTCCTTGACCAGGCGGACGAAGGCCATGGTCGTGGCCACGTTCTGCGAGCCGGAGCCCTTGTCGAAGGAGGCGAAGGCCTTCTCGGCGGGGGCGGGCAGCGGGGCCAGCGCGTGCGTACGGCGGGCCGGGGCCGGACCGCCGAGGGCCGCGCGGCGCTCCTGGAGGTAGCGGACCTCGGGGGAGTCGGCGCCCGGGTGGCCGTAGGGGACCACGCCGTCGACGAAGTCGCTGTCCTTGATCGGCAGGCCGAGCAGGTCGCGCATCGTCTTGAACTCGTCCACCGAGAGCTTCTTCATCTGGTGGTTGGCGTTCTTCGACGCGAAGCCCTCACCGAGGGTGTGGCCCTTGACCGTCTGGGCCAGGATCACGGTCGGCGCGCCCTTGTGCTCGACGGCGGCCTTGTACGCGGCGTAGACCTTGCGGGCCTCGTGACCACCGCGCGAGAGGTGGAAGCACTCAAGGATCTTGTCGTCGCTCAGCAGCTTCGCCATCTCGACGAGCGCCGGGTCCTTGCCGAAGAAGTCCTGGCGGATGTAGGCGGCGTCGCGGGTCTGGTACGTCTGGATCTGCGCGTCCGGTACCTCGCGCAGGCGGCGTACCAGCGCGCCCGTGGTGTCCAGCTGGAACAGCTCGTCCCAGGCGGTGCCCCACAGCGTCTTGACGACGTTCCAGCCGGCCCCGCGGAACTGGGCCTCCAGCTCCTGCACGATCTTGAAGTTGGCGCGGACCGGGCCGTCGAGGCGCTGCAGGTTGCAGTTGATGACGAAGGTGAGGTTGTCCAGCTCCTCACGGGCGGCGAGCGCGAGGGCCGCCGTCGACTCCGGCTCGTCCATCTCGCCGTCGCCCAGGAAGGCCCAGACGTGGGACGCGGAGACGTCCTTGATGCCGCGGTTGGTGAGGTAGCGGTTGAAGCGCGCCTGGTAGATGGCGGAGAGCGGGCCGAGGCCCATCGACACCGTCGGGAACTCCCACAGCCAGGGCAGGCGGCGCGGGTGCGGGTACGACGGCAGGCCGTTGCCGCCGGCCTCCTGGCGGAAGTTGTCCAGGTGGTGCTCGTTCAGCCGGCCGTCGAGGAAGGCGCGGGCGTAGATGCCGGGGGAGGCGTGGCCCTGGATGTACAGCTGGTCGCCGGAGCCGTCCCCCTCCTTGCCCTTGAAGAAGTGGTTGAAGCCGGTCTCGTACAGCCAGGCCGCCGAGGCGAAGGTGGCGATGTGGCCGCCGACGCCGTACTTCGCGCCGCGGGTCACCATCGCGGCCGCGTTCCAGCGGTTCCAGGCGGTGATCCGGGCCTCCATCTCCGGGTCGCCGGGCAGGCCCGGCTCGGCGGAGGTGGGGATGGTGTTGACGTAGTCCGTCTCGAGGAGCTTCGGCAGCGCGATGCCGCCCGCCTCGGCGCGCTCCAGCGTGCGGCGCATCAGGTATGCGGCGCGGTGCGGCCCGGCCTCCCTGGCGACGGCGTCGAGGGAGGCCTGCCATTCGGCGGTCTCCTCCGGGTCGCGGTCGGGGAGCTGGTCGAGCGCGCTCGGCTGGATGGCGTTGGGGTCGGTCATGTCGCCGCCTTCCTCAGTCGAAGGGGGTTCCCTCATCGGTAAGGGGTTCGGGGGTGCCCTTGGTCTTTGGCAGGACAGGGCGCGGACCTCGGTGGAAGTCCGTCGGCGACTGTAACTCCCTGATCGATGATCGATCAAAGGGTTCGGGGGGAAAACCTCTCGATTTCGAGAAAGTCGGCACGGGGTGCCTTCGAGGATGGCACCGGGTGACGCCGAATCGCCTTGTTTTCGCAGGTGAGCGGGGGGATGCTCGGGTGCGATCAAGGGCGCGGCGCGCAGCCCAGGACGTGCGCCTTCACCAGCTCCGCGATCCGCGGATCCCGGCGCTTGAACGCCTGCACCAGCTCCTCGTGCTCCTCCGCGTACGACTGCTGCACCGTGCCCAGCCAGCGGATGGACAGGGCCGTGAACACCTCGATACCGAGGCCTTCCCAGGTGTGCAGGAGCACCGAGTTGTCCGCGGCCCGGACCAGCTCGCGGTGGAAGCCGACGGTGTGGCGGACCTGGGCCGTGCCGTCGGCGTTGCGGTCGGCGTCGTAGAGCGCTGCCACATGCGGCTCCAGGGCCGAGCAGTCCTCGGCGAGGCGGTCGGCCGCGAGTTCCGCCGCGATGGCCTCCAGGCCGGCCCGGACGGGGTAGCTCTCCTCCAGGTCCGCCGCGGTCAGATTGCGGACGCGTACGCCCTTGTTGGGGGCCGACTCGATCAGGCGGAGGGACTCCAGCTCGCGCAGGGCCTCGCGGACCGGGGTCTGGCTGACCTCCAGCTCGGTGGCGATACGGCGCTCCACGATGCGCTCGCCCGGCTGCCAGCGCCCGCTGACGATTCCCTCCACGATGTGCTCGCGGATCTGTTCGCGCAGCGAGTGGACGACGGGCGCGGTCATGAGGGCTCCTTCGGGAGGGCTGACGGTTAGACAATACGGCGCGTTCGCTCCGCGGGTAGGAGGTGTGGGGCCGCTTTTGCGCAGGTGAGACGAGCCTTACACGCAACGTGTGCCGACAAACACGAAACGCCCCGCCCGGAGAAGCTCCGGACGGGGCGCCGTACTGCGGTCCGATCAGGGAAGTCAGAGGCCGAGCTCGACCTCGAACTCGCCCGCCTCCAGGATCGCCTTGACCGCCGTCAGGTAACGGGCCGCGTCGGCGCCGTCGACCAGGCGGTGGTCGTAGGAGAGGGTCAGGTAGGTCATGTCGCGGACGCCGATGACCGTGCCCTCCTCGGTCTCGATGACGGCCGGACGCTTGACCGTGGCACCGATGCCGAGGATCGCGACCTGGCCCGGCGGCACGATGATCGTGTCGAACAGCGCGCCGCGCGAACCGGTGTTGGAGATGGTGAAGGTCGCGCCGGACAGCTCGTCCGGGGTGATCTTGTTGGCGCGGACCTTGCCCGCCAGCTCCGCCGTGGCCTTGGCGATGCCCGCGATGTTGAGGTCGCCGGCGTGCTTGATGACCGGGGTCATCAGGCCCTTCTCGGAGTCCACCGCGATACCGATGTTCTCGGCGTCGAAGTAGGTGATCGTGCCCTCGGCCTCGTTGATCCTGGCGTTGATGACCGGGTGGGCCTTCAGCGCCTGCGCGGCGGCCTTGACGAAGAACGGCATCGGCGAGAGCTTGACGCCCTCACGGGCAGCGAAGGAGTCCTTCGCCTGGGCGCGCAGCTTCATCAGGCGGGTGACGTCGACCTCGACGACCGACGACAGCTGGGCCTGCTCGTGCAGCGCCTTGACCATGTTGTCGCCGATGACCTTGCGGATGCGGGGCATCTTGACGGTCTGGCCGCGCAGCGGGGAGACCTCCAGCGCCGGGGCCTTCTTCGCGGCGGCCGGAGCGACGGCGGCGGCCGGAGCCGGAGCGGCGGCGGCCTTCGCGGCCTCGGCGGCGGCGATGACGTCCTGCTTGCGGATGCGGCCGCCCACGCCGGTGCCCTTGACGGTGGCCAGGTCGACGCCGTTCTCGGCGGCGAGCTTGCGCACCAGCGGGGTGACGTACGCGCCCTCGTCGGTCGCCTGGGTGGCGGTCGGGGAGGTGGGCGCGGCGGTCGGGGTGACCGGGGCCGGAGCGGGCGCCGGAGCCGGGGCGGCAGCGGCGGGCGCGGCCGGAGCGGCGGGGGCCGGAGCGGGGGCCGGGGCCGGGGCGGGGGCCGGAGCCGCGGGGGCGGCCGGGGCCGGGGCCGGGGCAGCGGCGGCGGGAGCCGGGGCGGGCGCGGCCGGAGCCGGAGCGGCGGCCGGGGCGGCACCGGGCGCGCCGATGACGGCGAGCTTGGCGCCGACCTCGGCGGTCTCGTCCTCGTTCACCACGATCTCCAGCAGCACGCCGGAGGCGGGCGCCGGGATCTCGGTGTCGACCTTGTCGGTGGAGACCTCCAGCAGCGGCTCGTCGGCCTCGACGGAGTCACCGACCGACTTCAGCCAGCGGGTTACGGTGCCCTCGGTGACGGACTCACCGAGCGCGGGCAGGACCACGTCCGTGCCCTCGGCGCCACCGGCCGGAGCGGCCGGAGCGGCGGGGGCCTCGGGGGCCGGGGCGGGGGCCGGGGCCTCAGCCACCGGAGCGGCCGGAGCCGGAGCCGGGGCCTCGGCGGCGGCGGGGGCCGGGGCGGCCGCGGGGGCGCCGGTACCGTCGTCGATGACGGCCAGCTCGGCGCCGACCTCGACCGTCTCGTCCTCGGCGACCTTGATGGAGGCCAGCACACCGGCGGCCGGCGAGGGGATCTCGGTGTCGACCTTGTCGGTCGAGACCTCGAGCAGCGGCTCGTCGGCCTCGACGCGCTCGCCCTCGGCCTTCAGCCAGCGGGTGACAGTGCCCTCGGTGACGCTCTCACCGAGCGCCGGAAGGGTTACGGAAACCGCCATGGTTTCGGTTGCTCCTAACGAATTGCGGAAGTCTGTGTCGTCGCGCCCGTTGACCGAAGGCTCAGTCGTGGGAGTGCAGCGGCTTGCCGGCCAGCGCCAGGTGGGCCTCGCCGAGCGCCTCGTTCTGCGTCGGGTGGGCGTGGATGAGCTGGGCGACCTCGGCCGGCAGCGCCTCCCAGTTGTAGATCAGCTGGGCTTCGCCGACCTGCTCACCCATGCGGTCGCCGACCATGTGGACGCCGACCACGGCACCGTCCTTGACCTGGACGAGCTTGATCTCGCCCGCGGTCTTCAGGATCTTGCTCTTGCCGTTGCCCGCCAGGTTGTACTTCAGAGCGACGACCTTGTCCGCGCCGTAGATCTCCTTGGCCTTGGCCTCGGAGATGCCGACGGAGGCGACCTCCGGGTGGCAGTACGTCACCCGCGGGACACCGTCGTAGTCGATCGGAACGACCTTCAGACCGGCCAGACGCTCCGCCACCAGGATGCCCTCGGCGAAGCCGACGTGCGCGAGCTGGAGCGTCGGGACGAGGTCACCGACCGCGGAGATGGTCGGGACGTTGGTGCGCATGTACTCGTCGACGAGGACGTAGCCGCGGTCCATGGCGACCCCGGCCTCCTCGTAGCCCAGGCCCTGCGAGACCGGCCCGCGGCCGACGGCCACCAGCAGCACCTCGGCCTCGAACTCCTTGCCGTCGGCGAGGGTGACCTTGACGCCGTCCTGGGTGTACTCGGCCTTCTGGAAGAAGGTGCCGAGGTTGAACTTGATGCCGCGCTTGCGGAACGCGCGCTCAAGAAGCTTCGAGGAGTTCTCGTCCTCGACCGGGACGAGGTGCTTCAGGCCCTCGATGATCGTGACGTCCGAGCCGAAGGACTTCCACGCCGAGGCGAACTCGACGCCGATGACACCGCCGCCCAGGATGATCGCGGACTTCGGCACGCGGTCCAGGACGAGGGCGTGGTCGGAGGAGATGATCCGGTTGCCGTCGATCTCCAGGCCCGGCAGCGACTTCGGCACGGAGCCGGTCGCCAGCAGGACGTGGCGGCCCTGGATCCGCTGACCGTTCACGTCGACGGAGGTGGGGGAGGACAGCCGGCCCTCACCCTCGATATACGTCACCTTCCGGGACGCGATGAGACCCTGCAGACCCTTGTACAGGCCCGAGATCACGTCGTCCTTGTACTTGTGGACGGCCGGGACGTCGATGCCCTCGAAGGTCGCCTTCACACCGAACTGCTCGCTCTCGCGGGCCTGGTCGGCGATCTCGCCCGCGTGCAGCAGAGCCTTGGTGGGGATGCAACCCCGGTGCAGGCAGGTGCCGCCGACCTTGTCCTTCTCGATCAGGGCGACGTCCAGGCCCAGCTGCGCCCCGCGCAGGGCCGCGGCGTAACCACCGCTACCACCGCCGAGGATCACTAGGTCGAAAACGGTGCTGGCGTCGTTCGCCACGTCACGTCCTCCATGCATGTGCGCCGTACGCCGGTCTCCGATGACCGGCAGGCGGCTGGTGTCCGGCCGCTTGATGCTTCGGCCCTTCGGTGGGGGCCCTGTCCTGCCGGGCTCCATCTTTGCACTTGTTCGAGGCGGACGAGACGCCGGGCTGGGGTGTGAGACACCCCACGTACAGCTGAAAACGAAGCGCGCGTGAGCAAGGGGCGCGGGGCTGTGTCCGATATGCGGCTCCGCCGCGCGGGCGCGAACACCCCCACGCGGCGGAGCCGTACTACGGAACGGACCGAGCCTTCAGCGAGTCAGCCCAGGTCACCCGCAGCCGTGAGCTCGGCCAGCCGCACCAGCGTCCGCACGGCGGAGCCGGTGCCACCCTTCGGGGTGTAACCGAAGGGACCGCCCTCGTTGAACGCCGGCCCGGCGATGTCGAGGTGCGCCCAGGTGATCCCCTCGCCCACGAACTCGCGCAGGAACAGACCCGCGACGAGCCCGCCGCCCATCCGCTCGCCCATGTTCGCGATGTCGGCGACCTGGGACTCCATGCCCTTGCGCAGGTGCTCCGGCAGCGGCATCGGCCAGGCCGGCTCGCCGACCTCCTCCGCCGCCTCGAACACCGCGGAGCGGAACGCGTCGTCGTTGGCCATGACCCCGAACGTCCGGCTGCCCAGCGCCAGCATCATCGCGCCGGTGAGCGTCGCGACGTCCACGATGGCGTCCGGGTTCTCCTGCGAGGCCGCCCACAGCGCGTCGGCGAGCACCAGCCGGCCCTCGGCGTCGGTGTTGAGGACCTCCACGGTCTTGCCGCTGTACATGCGCAGCACGTCACCCGGGCGCACGGCGGAACCGGACGGCATGTTCTCGGCCAGCGCCAGCCAGCCGGTGACGTTGACCTCCAGGCCGAGCCGCGCGGCGGCGACGACGGCGGCGAACACGGCGGCGGCACCGCTCATGTCGCACTTCATCGTCTCGTTGTGCCCGGCCGGCTTCAGCGAGATGCCGCCCGAGTCGTAGGTGATGCCCTTGCCGACGAAGGCGAGGTGCTTCTCGGCCTTCGGGTGCTTGTACGACAGCTTCACCAGGCGCGGGGTGGCCGCGGAACCGCCGCCGACGCCCAGGATGCCGCCGTAGCCGCCCTTGGCCAGGGCCTTGTCGTCGAGCACCTGCACCCTGATGCCGTGTTCCTTGGCCGCGGTCTGCGCGAGGCCGGCGAAGACGGCCGGGGTGAGGTCGTTCGGCGGGGTGTTGATCAGGTCGCGGGCGCGGTTCATCTCCTCGGTGACCGCGACGGCGCGGGCGACGGCACCCTTGTGGGCGGCGTCGCGCGGCTTGCCGCCGAGCACCGCGGCCTCGGCCAGCGGCGCCTTGCCGTTCCTGGCCTTGGCGTCCTTGCCGTTGGCGTTCTCCTTGTAGACGTCGAAGGAGTACGCGCCGAGCAGGATGCCCTCGCTGATCGCGCCGACGGCGCCCGGGCTGTCGACGGGCAGCGCGAACGCGGCCTTCTTCGAGCCGGCCAGCGCCCGGGCCGCCACACCGGCGGCCTTGCGCAGCGCCTCGGCGTCGTAGCCCTCGCCGTCCGCGTTCTCGCTCTTGGCGTCCGGCTCCGCGCCCAGGCCGACCGCCACGACGAGCGGTGCCTTGAAGCCGGCCGGAGCGGGCAGCTTCGTCAGCTCGCCCTCGGCACCCGAGGCGCCGAGGGTCTCCAGAAGGCCGGCCAGCTTGCCGTCGTACGCCTTGTCCACGGCCTCGGCGCCCGGCGCGACGACGGGCCCCTGGGCACCCTTGGCGACACCGATCACGATCGCGTCGGCCCGCAGGCCGGGCGCCGCGGCGGTGCTGAGAGTCAGAGCAGTCACGGTGGTGAAATCTCGCTTCCGATGTGAAGTTGCTTGGCCGAAATGGGGTGGGTCGACCGGGCCCGAGAGCCGACCCTAGGTCCATGCGTGGGCGCAGGTGGCCACCGGGGCCTTCACCCTGTCGGCGAACACCCGGGACGAGACTACGCGCGTGTGCCCGTTCGCTCATTCCTTCGGGTGTTCACCCGCGTGTGGCGCGGTGGCCACTCAACGCGCCCACGACCGAGGTGCCGGCCAGCCGGTCGGCGAGGGAGCGGCGGCCGGGGGAGAACACCGTCAGCGCGTTGACCAGGAACAGCACCACCGCGACCGCCCACACCAGCACCGACAGCGCGAAGTGCCCCTCGATCAGCAGCACACAGGCCAGCGCGTACACCGCGACGTCGGCGGCGGTGCTGACCGCGGCCCGGCGCAGGGCGTGCCGGGACAGCCGTGGAGTGACCTGGAGGCCGAGCAGGCCCTTGCCGAGGGTGCGGCCGAGCCAGGTGAGGCAGGCCCACTGGTAGAGGAACGTGACGAGGACGAGCGCGCCGAAGGCCTCCTCGACGTCCAGCACCACCTTGTCCCAGAGGGACAGGCCGAGGTGCTCGGAGGCGCCGATGACGTCGCCGCGCGAGGTGACGAGGTCGAGGCCGCCCTTCGTCGCCAACTCGGGCACGTCCGTCACCAGCGCGGTGACTCTGTGGAAGGTGAGGACGGCCAGCACGGTGGCTGCCGTGACAACAAGTGCGAAGTCTATGGACCAGGCCGTGAAGCGGCGCAGCTTCAGCACGGAATTCCCCCGAATGCAACTCTCTTGTCCGTGTGCGGGCGAAGAGCTTAGCGCCGACGGGGGAGGAGGCGCGCCTCAGCCACCCAGTGCCAGGACCACCAGGGCGGTCGTCGCGGCCGTCTCCGCCAGCGCGCCGAAGACGTCCCCGGTGACTCCGCCGAAGCGCCTCACGCAGCGGCGCAGCAGGAGTTCGGCGGCTACGAGAGCCGGCGGTACCGCGGCCGCCGCGCGCACGGCACCGTACGGGCCCCAGGCCCAACCCCCCGCGGCCGAACCGAGGATGACCGCCGCCGCAGCCGCCGCCGCCCCCGCCACCGGCACCACCCCGGCCACCGCTGCGCCCAGCCCCTCCGGCCGGGCGGCCGGGACCCCTGCTCGGGCGGCGAGGGTGAGGGCCAGCCGGGCCGCGACGGCCGAGACCACGGCAGCCAGTGCGCCCCGGGCCCAGGAGTCGCCGTACAACTGCGCCAGGACCGCGACCTGGGCCAGCAGGGTCAGGACGAGGGTGAGGACCCCGAACGGGCCGATGTCCGACTGCTTCATGATCCTGAGGGCGTCCTCCGCGGGCTTGCCGCTGCCCAGCCCGTCGGCGGTGTCGGCGAGGCCGTCGAGGTGCAGCCCGCGGGTCAGGGCGGCGGGTACGGCGACCGAGGCGACGGCGGCGAGCAGCGGACCGGCGCCCAGAAGGAGCAGGAGCAGTCCGAGTCCGGCCGCGCAGGCGCCCACCACCAGCCCGGCGACCGGGGCGCCCAGCATGCCGCCGCGTGCGGCCTGCCGGTCCCAGCGGTGCACCCGGACGGGCAGCACGGTGAGGGTGCCGAAGGCGAAGCGGAGGCCGTCGAGAGGACTGGACTTGAGCACCGGCGAAGGTTATCCGGCGGTCGCGGAGCCGTCGTCCGCGCCCGGGGATATGGTGCGCATATGGGGCACTGGTGGGTACGGAACATCGCCGAACCGGGCAAACTCCCGCTGCTGCTCGCCCTCGCCGCCTTCCTGCTGACCTTCATGATCACCCGGGTGATCACCCGGCTGATCCGGGCCGGCAAGGGCCCGTTCGGCAACGTCAAGGCGGGCGGGCTGCACATCCACCACGTCGTCCCCGGGGTCGTCCTCACCCTCGTCGGCGGATTCGGCGCGGTCGCCAGCGACCGGCACGGTACGGGCGGGGCCGTCGCCGCCGTCCTGTTCGGGACGGGCGCCGGTCTGGTCCTGGACGAGTTCGCACTGATCCTGCACCTGGACGACGTCTACTGGACCGAGGAGGGCCGCAAGAGCGTCGAGGTCGTCGTGCTCACCGCCGCGATCGTCGGGCTGCTGCTGGCCGGTTTCGCACCGTTCGGTGTGAACGACCTGTCCCAGCAGGAACTGGCCGACCGGGGTACGGTCATCTCCAACATCGCCGGGAACTTCCTGCTCTCCCTCGTGGCCCTGAGCAAGGGCAAGGCCCGCACCGCGGTGTTCGGTGTGATCGTGCCGCTGGTCGCGCTCGTCGGTGCGATCCGGCTCGCCCGCCCCGGCTCCCCGTGGGCCCGCCGCTGCTACGGCCGCCGCCCCCGCGCCCGCGCCAAGGCGGCCCTGCGCGCCTACCGCCACGACCGCCGCTGGGCCGGGCCGCGCCGCGCCCTTCAGGACTGGATCGGCGGCAAGCCCGACCCGCGCCCGGCCCGGTTGCCCGGCGGCCGCTGACCGCGCTGCAGCAGGCGGCCGTACGCCCGCCCCAGCCCGTGCCCGCGGCGGTGCCGCAGCGCCACCGCGAGGCACAGCATCCCCACGGCCATCAGCGCGGCCAGGTGTTCCTTGCCCGCCAGGTTCTCCTTGAGCAGCACCTCGACGACCATCGCCAACGTCACCGCGCCCGAGGTGAGGTAGGCGCCGTACCGCCAGCTCACGAAGACGGCGAGCCCCACCACCGCCGCCGACGGACCGGTGTCCACCACCTGCGCGTCCGTCCACGGCAACCCGAACGGGGCGTGCGTGCCGAGCGTGATGCCGATGCGTGCGTACAGCGTGCCGGCGAGCGTGGCGACGTAGGCGATGGCCAGCGTCCGCCACCAGCCGATGCACATCTCGGCGATCCCGAACACCAGCAGGATCTGCGCGAGCGCGCCCCACACCGGCAGATCCAGCGCAGGCACGAACAGCGACAGGGGAGTGCGCAGCAGGGCCAGCCACAGCGGGTCCTCGGCCCGTACGCCGCCCGCGTTCAGCACGAGCTGGTAGCCCCACGACTGGTTCTGCACATGCTGCAGCAGGGCCGTCAGGCACACCGCACCGAGCGTCATCGGGACCGCCCGCAGGCGCCGCTTCGGCAGGGCCTGCCGTACGGTGACGTACAGCAGACCCCACTCCTCACGCGCCCAGCGGGCGAGCGTTCCCATCAAGCGTTCCTCATCCCCGTACGGTCATCTGTGCGTGCCGAGGTGCCTGCGGTGCAGCCACTTCGGCAGTCCCGGCGCCTCCAGGAAGCCTTCCGCGCGGGCCGAGGCGAGGCCGATGCGCAGCAGGTCCGCGCTCTTCTCGAAGAGCAGGAACCGTGGCTCCCAGATGGGCCGGTACTTGGCGTTGGCGCGGTACAGCGACTCGATCTGCCACCAGCGCGAGAAGAAGCTGAGCAGCGAGCGCCACAGCCTCAGCACCGGACCGGCACCGAGGCGCGCGCCACGTTCGAAGACCGAACGGAACATCGCGAAGTTCAGTGACACCTGCGTGATCCCGATCTCGTCGGCGCGCCGCAGCAGTTCGATGACCATGAACTCCATCAGTCCGTTGTCGGAGTCCCGGTCGCGGCGCATCAGGTCCAGGGACAGCCCGTGCGGCCCCCACGGCACGAAGGACAGCAGCGCGCGCAGCCGGCCCTCGGCGTCCGTGCACTCCAGCATCACGCACCGTCCGTCGCCGGGGTCCCCGAGCCGGCCGAGCGCCATGCTGAACCCGCGCTCGGTCGCCCCGTCCCGCCAGTCGTCCGCACGCCCCACGAGATACGCCATCTCGTCCGCGGGGATGTCCTCGTGGCGCCGGATCCGCACCTCGTACCCGGCGCGCCTCACCCGGTTGCAGGCCTGCCGGACCGTCCGCATCGCCCGGCCCTCCAGTGTGAAGTCGGCGACCTCCACGATCGCCTCGTCGCCGAGTTCCAGGGCGTCCAGCCCGTGCCGGGCGTAGACGGTGCCCGCCTCCTCGCTCGCCCCCATCACCGCCGGGATCCAGCCGTGTGCCCGCGCCTCGGCCAGCCACGGCGCGATCGCGCCCGGCCAGGCCTCCGGATCCCCGAGCGGATCACCGGAGGCCAGACTCACCCCGCCGACCACCCGGTAGGCGACGGCCGCCTTCCCGGTCGGCGACCACACCACGCTCTTCTCCCGGCGCAGCGCGAAGTAGCCCAGCGAGTCCCGCTCGCCGTGCCGCTCCAGCAGGGCCCGCAGCTGCTTCTCGTCGTCCTCGGTGAGCGGGTCGACGGCGCGCCGGGAGCGGAAGGCGGCGTAGAGCACGGCGAGGACGAGGGCCGTGCTGAGCACGTTCACGGCGACGTTGGCCCAGTTCGGCGGGTCGATCCCCTGGAAGCGGGACTCCTCGGCGGCCACCGACACCAGGCGCAGGGTGCCGTAGTGCCAGCGCTCCAGGAAGGTGGAACGGGCCGCGTCCGGCGCCTGGTTGGTGACGGTCACCAGCAGCCCGGCGAGCAGACTGGCGATGAGCCCGCCGCCCACGGCGACCGTCGCCGCCAGCCGCGGGTTGGACCGGTCGCCCTTGGCGTAGAACTCCCGGCGGCCCACCAGCAGCGCGGCGACGAATGCGGCGGTGAGGCCCAGCGAGATCCAGTTCTGTGCGTACCGCTGGATGTCGGGGAAGGCCATGGCCAGCGCGAACAGGGCGAGGAAGGAGCCGCTGAGCACGAGGTTGAGGATCCAGGCGGCCCGCTTTCTGCGCCGCATGGTGATGGCCAGGAACGCGGTGAAGACGCCCGAGGCGAAGCCGGCCGTCAACAGGTACGGGGTGAAGAAGTCGTCCTGGTTGTGCCGGCGCACGTCCCGGCCGAGCGAGACCCAGACCGCGCTGAGGAAGTTGATGAAGGCGACGGTCCGCAGATACCAGACGGCGAAGGCGGCGGCCCGCCGGGAGGCCCCGGTGGACCGCCGCCCCTCCTCACCCGTGCGCCCCGGCTCGGCCTGCAGCCGCACGGCAATTCGGGCATCTCCCATGGGGCAGGATGATATGGGTGCTGCCCTGACCAACCGTACTTTTCCGGTCTCCGTGGCGTGCGCGCTGTTCCACCGCCGACCCGGCCGGCACGTCCTGGGTGCCGGACCGACCGGAACACGCCTACTCGTTCGTGTGTTCCGGTTCCTTCTCGAAAAGCTCTGCCGACTCCTTCTCGGACTCTTCCGGCTCCTGCTCGGGAAGCTCGGCGGCCAGCGCCGCCGCGGCCCGCACCAACGGCAGCGCCAGCAGCGCGCCCGCGCCCTCGCCGACCTTCACGCCCTGCTCCAGCAGCGGCTCCAGGGCCATCCGGTCCAGCGCCTTGGCCTGCCCCGGCTCCCCGCTGTCGTGCCCGGCCAGCCACCAGTCCGGCGCCCGGAACGCGACCCGCTGCGCGACCAGCGCGCACGCGGCGGCCACGACCCCGTCCAGGATCACCGGCAGCTTCCGCACCGCGCACTGCAGCAGGAACCCGGTCATCGCCGCGAGGTCCGCCCCGCCCACGGTCGCCAGCAGCTGCAGCTGGTCCCCGAGCACCGGCCGCGCCCGCCTGAGCGCGTCCCGGATCGCCGCACACTTGCGCATCCACGCCAGATCGTCGATCGCGAGCCCGCCCCGCCCGGTCACCACCGACGCGTCGGTCCCGCACAGCGCGGCGATCAGCACCGCCGCGGCCGTGGTCCCGCCCACGCTGATGTCGCCCAGCACCACCAGGTCCGTACCCGAGTCGGCCTCCTCGTCGGCGACCGCGACGCCCGCGCGCAGCGCCGCCTCCGCCTCGTCGAGGGTGAGCGCGTCCTCGATGTCGATACGGCCGCTGCCGCGTCGCACCCGGTGCCGTACGACGTCCTCCGGGAAGGCGTCGGGCGCGCAGTCCAGGGCCATGTCCACGATCCGTACGGGCACCTCCTGCCGCCGCGCGAGCACGGACACCGGGCTCGCGCCCTCCAGCACCGCCCGCACCAGCTGCTCCGCGCTGCCCGCGGGACGCGCCGAGACGCCCAGCTCGGCGACCCCGTGGTCACCGGCGAAGAGGATCACCCGCGGCCGCTCCACGGTCCGTACCGGTACGGCGCTCTGCGCGGCGGACAGCCACTCGCCCAGCTCGTCGAGGCGTCCCAGCGCCCCGGGCGGCACGATCTGGCGCTCCCGCCGGGCCTCGGCGTCGCGGCGCACGCCCCCGTCCGGGCGCTCGATCAGATCGGTGAAGTCGTCCAGATTAAGCCTGCTCATTCGCCGAACAGTACCGCCAGAGAACGCACGCTTCCGCGCCACATCACCACCACACCCCCACGACGTCATTGCACCCAAGATCGGGATCCCATACGTTCCGGTTTGCAGCGGAATGTCGCACAGGGAGCCGTCCATGCCGACCTCGCCTTTCACGCCGACGACCCTCCCGCGGTCGGCCGACCCGTTTCTTGAGCCGCGCCGCGAGAACTGCCCCTGGTGCGGCTCCGCAAAGCTGCGCACCCGGGTGCGCGCGAGGGACCCCCTGCGACACCGGCCGGGCAGGTTCGCCGTCGACCGGTGCCGTGAGTGCGGCCACGTCTTCCAGAACCCCCGGCTCACGGCGGAAGGGTTCACCTTTTTCCACCGGGACGTCTACGAACGGCACCTGGAGGAGTTCACCGCCCGGATCCTGTCCGCCGAGGCGGTCCGGCGCCGGCACCGCGCCACCGCCCGCAGGCTGTCGGCGCTGGCCGAGGCGGAGAGCTGGCTGGACGTGGGCACGGGCCACGCCCGCTTCCCCGAGGCGGCGAAGGAGTTCTTCCCGTACACGAGTTTCGACGGCCTGGACCCGACGGCCCGGGTGCAGCAGGCCCAGCTGGAGGAGCGGGTCGAGGAGGCCCACCGCGGCTACCTCTCCACCCCCGGAATGGCGGCCCGGCTGCGCGCCCGCTACGACGTGGTCAGCATGTTCCGGCATGTGGAGCACGCGCCCGACCCGCGCGCCGAACTCCGCGCGGCCCTGACGGTCCTCCGCCCCGGCGGCCACCTCGTCGTGGAAGTCGCCGACCCGCGCTGCGCGTTCGCCGCGCTGCTCGGCAGGCTCTGGCTGCCGTACGGCCAGCCCCGCCACCTGCACCTGATGCCTCTGGCCAATCTGCGCGCCGAGTTGGAGTCCCTGGGCTGCACCGTTCTCGTGATCGACCGCACGGACCCCCATGTGCCCTACGACCTCGCAGGCGCCGTCGCCCTGGCCTCGGCTCCCCATCTGCTGCTGAGGATCGTCGCGGCGCCCCTGCTGGACCTGGCGTCGGCCGTGGACCACATCCTGGCGCCCTTGTTCCGCCGCACCGCGTTCTCCAACGCGTACAGGATCGTGGCCCGCAAGGACCGCGGCTGACCGCGGGTGCGTCGTGGCTGGTCGCGCCCACGCGGCGGAGCCGCACAGCGATACAGCCCCGGCCCCGGCCCGCACCGGCACCGGGCGCCCACTCAGCCCCGGAGCACCAGAGCCTGACCGGCGACAACCAACAGCACCTGCTCACACTCCGCCCCGAACGCCGCGTTCAGGCGCCCCAGTTCGTCCCGGTACCGACGGCCGGAGGCAGTCGCCGGCACGATCCCCGACCCCACCTCGTTGGACACGGCGACAACGGTCCGCCGAGTACCGCGCACCGCGTCCGCCAGCTCCCGCACCCGCTCCCGCAGGGACTTCTCACCGCCCCCCGCCCACTCCGCGTCGTCCCACGCCCCCACGGAGTCCATGACGTCCGTCAGCCACAGCGACAGACAGTCGATCAGCAGCGGCGGCCCGTCCTCGCGGAGCAACGGCACCAGGTCCGTCGTCTCCGCCGTACGCCACGACCCCGGCCGCCGCTCCCGGTGCAGAGCCACCCGCTGCGCCCACTCGCCGTCCCCGTCCCGCGTCCCGCCGGTCGCCACGTACAGCACGTCCGGGAAGGTCTCCAGACGCCGCTCGGCCTCCACCGACTTGCCCGAGCGCGCCCCGCCCAGCACCAGCGTCCGGCGCGGCACGTCCGGTACGTCCTCGTACGCGCCGACGGTCAGCGTCGTGCCGTCGGCGACCGCCCGCGCCCCGGCCGCCGCCAGCCGGCGCCGCAACTCCGGACCGGGCGGCACGTCGTGGTCGAGGTGGACGGCGAGCACGTCCGTGGTCGGCCCGGCGGAGCCGACCGCCCGCAGCCGGGCCAGCGCGTCCGGGCGGCCCACGACGTCCGCGAGCACCATGTCGTACGACTCCGCCGTCGCCTCCTCCAGACCGGCCGGGGCCCCGCCGGGCGGCAGGTAGAGCAGCCGCCGGCCGTCCGGGCCGGTCACGTCGTATCCGGTGCCGCCCGCGTCCATCGCCAGCGCCCGTACCCGATGCCCCGTCAGCACCGCCAACTCCCGCCCGTCCGGAACCCGCCCGGGCTGCGGCAGTCCGGCCGGCACCTCCACCACCGGCCCGTGGTGCGGATGGGACAGCAGCACCTGCCGCACCCCGGCCAGCGAATGCCCGGCCCGCGCCGCCGCGAACGCCGCGCCCGGCGTCAGATCGAGCAGCAGCGCCCCGTCCACCAACACGGCCGTGGCCGCCCGCGCGTCGGGCCCCAGCGCGGTCGCACAGGCGGCGCAGGGGCAGTCGGGCCGGGGCAGTCCGGCCGGGGCGCCGGTACCGAGCAGAGTCACGTCCACGGATCGATTTTCGCCCGTCCGATCAGGTCTTGCGCTTCCGGCTAGTCTTCCGGCAGGTGTTGGATCACAAGGAGGCCCACATGACGGCATGGACGTGGCGGTTCGAGAAGGCCGACGGGACGGAGGTCCAGCCCGCGGTGCAGCCCGAGGAGTTCACCACCCAGGGGGATGCCGAATCCTGGATCGGGGAGCACTGGAAGGCGCTGCTGGAGGGCGGGGCCGACCAGGTGCGGCTGTTCGAGGAGAACACCGAGATCTACGGACCGATGAGCCTGCACGCCGCCATGGAGGCGTAGGCCCGGGCCCGGGGGTACGGCTCGGGGCCGTACCCCCGCTTTCTCACTGCTCGCCGAGCGTCACCTCCGCCGTTCGTACGGCCCCGTCCCGCTGGAAGGTCACTGTCATCCGCTGGCCCGGCCTGTCCGTCGCCAGCGCCTCCGAGAGGGAGGTGATGGTGGTGATGGAGTGGTCACCCAGCCTGGTGATGATGTCGCCCGGGCGCAGGCCCGCCCGGTCGGCCGCGCCGCCGCTGCTGACGGTGACCACCGCGACCCCGGCGGGCTGGTAGCGGTCGTCGACGACCGTCCGCGCGGTGATACCGAGCGCGGCCCGCCCGGAGTCGACGACCTTGCCGTTCTTGACGATCTGGCCGGCGACCGTCTTCACCATGGACGCGGGGATGGCGAACCCGATGCCGGCCGCCGCGCTGCCCCCGAGGCCGGGGTCGGCGGCGGCGAGCGTCGGGATGCCGATGACCTGCCCGGCGAGGTTCACCAGCGCGCCGCCGCTGTTGCCGGGGTTGATGGCGGCCGAGGTCTGCACCATGTTCGCGATCGTCGCGCCGGTACCCCCGCCCGCGCTGCCCTCGCTGACGGTCCGCCCGGTCGCCGAGACGATGCCCTGGGTCACGCTGGAGGACAGCCCGAGCGGCGAGCCCATGGCCAGCACGATCTGGCCGACCTCCACCTTCTCGGAGTCGCCGAACTGAGCCGCCTTCAGCCCGGCCGGCACCTTGTCCAGCTTGATCACGGCCAGGTCCTGCTCGGGGTAGGAGTACACCAGGCGCGCGGTGAGCGGCTCCTCGTTGTTGGCCGTGGTCACCTGGAACGTCTTCTCCGACTGGACCACGTGTGCGTTGGTGACGATGTGCCCCTTGTCGTCGTACACCACCCCGGAACCCAGGTCATGGCTGGCCTGGATCTGCACGACCGACGGCAGGACTTCCTTGATGACCTTCTGGTACTGGGCCTGCAGCTCGTTCACGGCCGGCAGCACGGCCGTCCGTGCCGGTGCGGCGGTGTCCTGGACGGCCGGAGCGGAGGAGCCGGTGCAGCCGACGGCGAGGGCCGCGCAGCAGACCGGCGCGACGGCGGACACGGCCTTCCGGAGGGCACGGGTGAGGGAAGCGTCCATGCCCCGAGTCTCACCGGGCGGTGATCACCCGGCCCGCGCTGTTCCCCCGAACGGTCTCAGCCGCGTACGCCGCACAGGTGCAGCAGCGCCGCCACCCCGCGGTAGGGGTCCGTGCGCCCGGCCCTCTCCTCGACCGCGAGGAGGGCTTCCAGGTCGTCCGGGATCGGCGCGTCGTCCGCCGCGGTGTCCGTGAAGACCCGGACGCCGTACCAGGCGTGCAGCGGGGCCGCGATCCCGGCGAGCGTGGCGGTGAGCGCGGAGAGCCGGTCGGCGCGGACGTCCAGGCCCAGACGGTTCCGGTAAGCGGTCGTGTCGAAGGCGGCCAGCGCGCCCGCCCAGTCACCGGCGAGGCCCGCGCGCATGGCCAGTGCGTCGCCGTTGCGCACCAGCAGGGAGAGGAGTCCGCCAGGGGCGAGCATCCTCGCCAGGCCGGCCACCAGCGGGTCGGGCTCCTCCACGTACATCAGCACCCCGTGGCACAGCACCACGTCGAAGCTGCCCGGCAGGAAGTGCACACCGGTGTCCCGCCCGTCGCCCTCCACCAGCCGGACCCGCTCGCGGATGCCCTCCGGCTCGGCGGCCAGCGCCTCACGCGCGGCGGCGATCATGGTCGGGTCCTGCTCGACGCCGGTCACCCGATGGCCGAGCCGGGCCAGCCGCAGCGCCTGCGTGCCCTGGCCCATGCCCACGTCGAGCACCCGCAGCCGCTGCCCGACCGGGAACCGCCCGGCTATCTGCTCGTCCAGCTGCCGGGCCACCAGTTCCTGCCGTACGACATCACGCAGCCTGCCCAGCCTGCTCAGCCACGCGTTGGCCGCACCCCCGGTGAAAGCCTCTGCGCTCAGGGCCGCTCTCCGCGCTTGACCTGCGGCTTCGGCAGCCGGAGCCGGCGCATCTGCAGGGACCGCATCAGGGCGTAGGCCACCGCGCCACGCGTGTTCTCGTCCGGGAAGCGCTCCGCGAGCCGCTTCTTCAGCCGGAACCCGCTGATCGCCGCGTCCACCACGATCAGCACGATCACCACCAGCCACAGCAGCAGCGCGGTCGACTGGATCGCCGGCACCCGCACCACGCTCAGCACGAGGATCACCACGGCGAGCGGCAGGAAGAACTCCGCCACATTGAACCGCGAGTCCACCCAGGCGCGGGCGAACTTGCGGACCGGACCCTTGTCCCGGGCGGGCAGGTAGCGCTCGTCCCCGCTGGCCAGCGCCTGGCGCTGCCGCTCCAGGGCCTGGCGCCGCTCCTCGCGCTGACGCTTCGCGGCCTCCTTGCGGGTGGTCGGCGTATGGGCCACGCTGCGCCGCTGGGACTGGGCCTCACTGCGCTTGGGCGTGGGCCTGCCCTTCGGGGCCTGCGGGTCACGGGGCTGCTTGGAGAGGTCTACCGCCGTCTTGTCGGCGGGAGCCTTCTCGTCCTTGGCACGGCTACGGAACACAAAACCCAAGGGTAAGGGCTGCACCGGCATGGACCCCAGCCCGGCCGGGAACGATCCGGCAACACCGGACGTCTGTAGGGGGACAGAGGGGGCGTTCCGGTGCGGGCGGGTGGGGGATCACCTACTCCTCACGCCGGAGCGGGAGCGTCCGCAGTCGTCCTCGGGGATGAGCGCATCACTCCCCGAACAGTGCGGTAATGGAGTCAGGGCCCGTACTGTGGGTCCTGTCGCAGGATCTGTGAGCTGGAGTCCGTCAGAAGGGGGCGCGCGAAGCCCATGAGCGGTGTCATGAAGCGTATGGGGATGATCTTCCGCGCGAAGGCGAACAAGGCCCTTGACCGGGCCGAGGACCCGCGCGAGACCCTCGATTACTCGTACCAGAAGCAGCTGGAGCTGCTGCAGAAGGTCCGCCGCGGCGTCGCCGACGTGGCCACCAGCCGCAAGCGTCTGGAACTCCAGCTCAACCAGCTGCAGCAGCAGTCCACCAAGCTGGAGGACCAGGGCCGCAAGGCGCTCGCGCTCGGCCGTGAGGACCTGGCGCGCGAGGCGCTGTCCCGGCGCGCCGCGCTCCAGCAGCAGGTCACCGACCTGGAGACGCAGCACGCCACCCTCCAGGGCGAGGAGGAGAAGCTCACCCTCGCGGCCCAGCGCCTGCAGGCCAAGGTCGACGCCTTCCGGACGAAGAAGGAGACCATCAAGGCCACCTACACCGCCGCCCAGGCCCAGACCCGCATCGGCGAGGCCTTCTCCGGCATCTCCGAGGAGATGGGCGACGTCGGCCTGGCCATCCAGCGCGCCGAGGACAAGACGCAGCAGCTCCAGGCCCGCGCCGGCGCGATCGACGAGCTGCTCGCCTCCGGTGCCCTGGACGACCCGACCGGCATGGCCAAGGACGACATCGCGGCCGAGCTGGACCGGCTGTCCGGTGGTAGTGATGTAGAGCTGGAACTGCAGCGCATGAAGGCCGAGCTGGCCGGAGGCTCCCCGCAGCAGGCGATCGAGGGCGGCACGGGCCAGGGGCAGACCCAGCAGCAGCCGCAGGACACCCCGCGCTTCGACAAGCAGTAGCCCGGGCCGGGACCCGAGCCGAGGAGGCCGACGTGATCGTACGGATCATGGGGGAGGGCCAGGTGCAGCTGGACGACTCCCACTTCGTCGAGCTGAACAAGCTGGACGACGAGTTGCTGGCCGCGATGGAGAGCGGCGACGGCGCCGGCTTCCGCGCCACCCTCCACGCCCTCCTGGACAAGGTCCGTGAGCTGGGCCGGCCCCTGCCGGACGCTTCGCTGGAACCCTCGGAGCTGATCCTGCCGTCGGCCGACGCGTCGTTGGAGGAGGTCCGGGACATGCTCAGCGACGACGGGCTGATCCCCGGGTGAGAGCCCGGCCGGCTCGGGCGGCCCGCGGACTGCGGGCCGCCGACGCCTGATCGCGCAGTTCCCCGCGCCCCCGGGGCGGCACAGGCGGACGCTGGGGTACCCCCTCCGGGGGAGGCACCTTCAGCGAGCAGCGCCCGGTCCCACCCCCGACCGGCACCAGTACAGGGCACCGCACGGCACCCGTACTGTTCACCCGTGAGTTCCGCCCGCACGCTCGACCGCGCCCGCTGCAGCCTCAAGGCCCACCCCTGGGCCCTGGACGCGTCCATCGCCGCAGGCGCCCTCGTGTGCATGGTCGCCGGCTCGTTCGTCGTCCCCCGCGGAGCGCACGGCGTCACCTGGGGCGTCCGCACCCCCGACCCCCTCAGCCTCCTGCTCATGCTCCTCGCCGCGGTAGCGCTCGTCCTCCGCCGCCGCGCCCCCAAGACCGTCCTCGCCACCACCGGCGCCCTCTCGGTGATCGAGTGCGTCACCGGCGACCCACGCGCCCCGGTCACGATGTCCGCCGTCATCGCCCTGTACACCGTCGCCGCGACCACCGACCGCACCACCACCTGGCGCGTCGGCCTGCTCACCATGACCGTGCTGACGGCCGCCGCCATGCTCGGCGGCCCGCTGCCCTGGTACGCGCAGGAGAACCTGGGCGTGCTCGCCTGGACCGGCATCGGCGCCACCGCGGGGGACGCCGTACGCAGCCGGCGCGCGGTCGTCCAGGCCATCCGGGAACGCGCCGAGAGAGCCGAACGCACCCGCGAGGAGGAGGCCCGCCGCCGCGTCGCCGAGGAGCGGCTGCGCATCGCCCGGGACCTGCACGATGTCGTCGCCCATCACATCGCCCTCGTGAACGTGCAGGCCGGGGTCGCCGCGCACGTCATGGACAAGAGGCCCGACCAGGCCAAGGAGGCCCTCGCCCACGTCCGGGAGGCCAGCCGGTCCGCGCTCGACGAGCTGCGCGCCACCGTCGGACTGCTGCGGCAGTCCGGTGACCCGGAGGCACCGACCGAGCCCGCACCCGGCCTCAGCCGCCTGGAGGAGCTGGCCGCCACCTTCCGCAACGCGGGACTGCCGGTACACGTGGCCCGTGCCGACCAGGGCACCGAACTGCCCGCCGCCGTCGACCTGGCCGCCTACCGGATCGTCCAGGAGGCCCTGACCAATGTGCAGAAGCACGCCGGGTCCGAGGCCAGGGCCGAGGTCAGCGTCGTCCGGGTCGGGACGCACATGGAGGTGACCGTGCTGGACGACGGGGCGGGCGCGGCCGGGGTGCCCGGGGCGGGCGGCGGGCACGGACTGCTCGGCATGCGCGAGCGGGTCACGGCCGTCGGCGGCACCCTCATCACCGGACCCCGCTTCGGCGGCGGCTTCCGCGTCCATGCGATCCTGCCCCTCAAGACCCGTACCGAGAGCCGTACGGAGAGCCGTACGGAGACCCGTACGACGGCCCCGGGGGAGCCCGCATGACGATCCGTGTCCTGCTCGCCGACGACCAGGCACTGCTGCGCAGCGCGTTCCGGGTACTGGTCGACTCCGAGCCCGACATGGAGGTCGTGGGGGAGGCCGCCGACGGCGCCGAGGCGGTCCGGCTGGCCAAGGAGCAGGCCGCCGACGTGGTCCTCATGGACATCCGGATGCCCGGCACGGACGGGCTCGCCGCCACCCGGCTGATCAGCGCCGACCCCTCCCTGGCGGAGGTCCGCGTGGTCATCCTGACCACCTTCGAGGTGGACGACTACGTGGTCCAGGCGCTGCGCGCGGGCGCCTCCGGCTTCCTCGGCAAGGGCAGCGAGCCGGAGGAGCTGCTCAACGCCATCCGGGTCGCGGCGGGCGGTGAGGCCCTGCTGTCTCCCGCCGCCACCAAGGGCCTGATCGCCCGCTTCCTCGCCCAGGGCGACGACGACGGCCGCGACCCCGCCCGCTCCGAGCGGCTCGGCGCGCTCACCGGCCGGGAGCGGCAGGTGCTCGTCCAGGTCGCCGGCGGCCACTCCAACGACGAGATCGCCGAGCGCCTGGAGGTCAGCCCGCTGACGGTGAAAACGCACGTCAACCGGGCCATGGCCAAGCTGGGCGCGCGCGACCGGGCACAGCTCGTGGTGATCGCGTACGAGTCGGGGCTGGTGCGTCCGCGGATGGACTGATCTCCACCCGGGCGTACTGCGGGTCTCCACCCCGGCGTACTGCGGGCTGAGCAGGGCCCGGACAAGGAGCTGAAGGCGCTGCGCCTCGGCCCGGTGAAGCCGGGTGACATCGCCACGGTGAAGCTGGTGGACGGCCCGGTGTCGCTGACCCGGATCGACGGCCGGCGCTCCGCCACCGTCACGGCCGGGCCGACGGGTGACAACACGGGCGCGATCGGCACCGAGCTCCGGTCGAAGATCCTCCTGGTCTCCGTCCCGTTCGCGGCGACGGGCGCGATCGGCCTGCTGGTCGCCCCCGGCACCCCGAGGGGCGTCCCGGCGATGATCGGCATGCTGATGCTGATCGGCATCGTGGTGACGAACGCGATCGTGCTGATCGACCTGATCAACCAGTACCGCGGACAGGGTTACGGCGTCGTGGACGCGGTGATCGAGGGCGGCCGCCACCGCCTCCGCCCCATCCTGATGACGGCGCCCGCGACGATCTTCGCCTTGCTTCCCATGGCCCTGGGTGTCACCGGCGAGGGCGGCTTCATCGCCCAGCCTCTCGCGGTGGTCGCCATCGGCGGCCTGATCACGTCCACGCCGCGGACGCGGAGCCCGCAGGGGTGCAGCGGCCCGCGGGCGGCTCTCACGGAGGTGCGGCTTCCTGGTCCGGCGACCAGGAAACCGCACCTCCTCGTCTTTGGCCGGGCACGCGGATCCTGGCCTCTCGGCGGAAGACACCCGTATCGCCGGTCGGTGATCCTTTAATCCGATCGTGCGGGCGAGATCCTGCCGCCACCGGCGGTCGGCGACCGCCCGAATACAGGAGGAAAGCGCTCCCGATGTCGCCCGACCCTTCCGCCGCAGAACTCTTCGACCCCATGTCGCCGGAATACACCGCGTGTCCTTACGCGGCATTCGCGCGCGCCCGAAAGGAACAGCCGGTCGCCCACCAGACCGCGCTGGACGAATGGATCGTCACCGGACGCGCGGAAATCGAGGCCGTCCAGCGGGACCACGAGCATTTCACGAGCCGCTACAACCTCGACGGCTCCTATCCCTTCTGCCCGGAGGCGAAGGAGATCCTGGACGACTCCCTGTTCTTCCGGGTCGCCCTCTACAACGTGGACCCGCCCGCCCACACCCGGTTCCGGAATCTCATCAGCGAGTACTTCACCCCGCGCGCCCTGCGGCGCCGTGAGGCGTCGATCCGGGAGATAGCCAAGCGGCTCGTCGCCGACATCACGGCGAAGGACGGCTGCGATCTCCTCCAGGAATTCGCCTACCCGCTTCCGATGACGGTGATCTGCGACATCATCGGCATCCCGGAGGAGGACCGGGCCACGGTCAAGCAGTGGAACAACGAGTGGCTCGCCCTGCAGGTCGTCCCGCTGCCGCCGGAGCAGCAGGTGCACTGCGCCGGCAACGTGGTGACGTACGAGAAGTACGTGCTCGGCCTGCTGGAGCAGCGCCGCCAGGAGCCCGCCGACGACCTGCTCACCGAACTGGTGCGGGCCGCCGACGCGGACGACCCGGTGTGCACGGTCGAGGACGCCGTCGTCGCCCTGCGCGTGATGATCGCGGCGGGGCACGAGACCACCACCAACCTGATCTCCAACGCGGTCCACCAGCTGCTGCGCGACCGCGCGTTGTGGGAGCAGATCGTCAAGGACCCGGAGCTGGTCCCCGCCGCCGTGGAAGAGGCGCTGCGCTTCGACTCCTCGGTGCAGGGCGCGCCTCGCGTCGCCACCAAGGCCCTGCGGGTCGGCGACACCGAGGTCCCCGAAGGGGCCAGGCTGCGCGTGATGTTCGCCGCCGCCGGACGCGACCCCGAGTGGGTCGACGACCCCGACACCTTCCGCCTCGACCGGCAGGGCCCGCCGCGCCACCTCGGCTTCGGCCACGGCATCCACTTCTGCGTGGGAGCCTCCCTCGCCCGCCTGGAGTCGCAGATCGCCCTGCAGACGCTGGTGGAGGCGCTGCCCGGACTGCGCCTCGCGGACGGCTTCGAGCCCCGGTACCTGCCGGGCGGATTCGTCTTCCGAGGCCTCGCCGAGCTGCCCGTCACCTGGTCCTGACCCGCGCCCGGCCGTCCTGCATCCCCTCGACGTACCCCCCTCTACGTCCCACCCACGGAGGCAAGAAGAACCATGGCACTCGCGACCGCCGCACCGTCAGTTCCTCCGATGCCGGGGCGCATTCCGCTCGCGGGCCACGCCGTACAGATGTTCCGCAACCCGCTCAGGTTCTTCCAGAGCGTCAGCGAGCAGGGCGGCCTGGTACGGATCTGGCTCGGCACCAAACAGGCCTATGTGGTCAGCGACCACGACATGCTGTACGACATTCTCGTCCGCAAGGCCAAGTCCTTCGAAAAGGGGATGCAGTTCGACCAGGCGCGCCCGCTGCTCGGCAACGGAATCCTGCTGTCCGAGGGTGATTTCCACCGCCGGCAGCGCCTGCTCATGCAGCCGGCCTTCCACCACGAGAAGATCGCCACGTATGTCGACGTGATGCGCGAGTCGGCGACCGACGTGTTCGACACCTGGCGGGACGGCCAGCGCGTCGGCATGTACAACATGTTCTACGAACTCGCCGTACGCATCGTCATCAAGGCGCTGTTCTCCACGGACATGGTGGAACAGGACGTGGCCGAGGTCTACAAGTCCATGCCGATCGTGATTTCCGGTGTGGAGAAGCGCGCGGCCATTCCGCCCGGCCTGCTCGACCGCATTCCCAACAAGTCCAGCCGGGAGTTCCACAGCGCGATCGGCCGGCTCTACTCGATGGGGCGGCGCATCATCGCCGACTACCGGGCCAAGGACAAGGGCATCGGCGAGCGGCCGGACGACCTGATGAACCTCCTCTTCACCGCGCGTGACGAGGGCAACAAGTCGATGACCGACAAGCAGATCCAGGACGAGTTCATGACGCTCCTGACGGCGGGGTCCGAGACCACGCCGAGCGCCATGAGCTGGACCTGCATGCTGCTCGGCCGCCACCCCGAGGTGCAGCGCCGGATGCAGGAGGAGGTCGACGAGGTCGTCGGCGACCGTCCGGTCGAGGCCGGCGACCTGCGCGCCCTGGACTACACCCGGCGGGTCATCCAGGAGGCGCTGCGGCTGTACCCGCCGGTGTGGGCGCTGGGCCGCAAGTGCGTGAAGGCCACCGAACTCGGCGGTCACCTCATCCCGGCCGGCACCGAGGTCCTGTACTCCATCTACGCCGTCCACCACGACCCGAAGGTGTACGACAACCCGGAGGCGTTCGACCCCGACCGCTGGCTGCCCGAGCGGGCCAAGGAGGTGCCGCGCAGCGCGTTCATGCCGTTCGGCGCGGGTGTCCGCAACTGCATCGGCGAGTCCTTCTCCTGGTTCGAGACCCAGACCGTCCTCGCGACCCTGCTGCAGCGCTGGTCCGTGCAGCCCATCACCGGCGAGCCGGTGAAGCCGATCGCCATGGGTGCCCTCGTTCCCGGGGAGCTGCCCATGAAGGTCGTCAGGCGCGACAGGTGACCCTCACCGACGCGCTGACGGAAAGCGCGGCCGTCACGGCGCGGGTCGACCGGAGTCTCGAGTGCTTCCTGCAGCGGCGGATCACTGACGAGCCCGACCCGGCGGCCCGCCAGGTGCTCGTGGTCCTGCGGGACTTCATCCTGAACGGCGGCAAACGGATCCGCCCCCTGTTCTGCTACTGGGGGTGGCGCGGCGCCGGCGGATCCGCGGACGACACCGACCTCGTCGCGGTGGCCGCCGCGCTGGAGCTGTTCCACACCGCGGCCCTGATCCACGACGACATCATCGACCACAGCGATCTGCGGCGCGGCCGGCCCACCGTCCACCTGTCCCTCGACAAGTGGCACGCCGAACAGGACTGGCAGGGCGAGAGCCAGGCGTTCGGGCACCACGGTGCGCTGCTCGCCGGGGACGCCTGCCTGGTCTGGTCGGAGGAGATCTACCACGACAGCCCCCTGGTGGTACAGGACGAGCGTGCCCGCCGGCTGTTCGCCCGGCTGCGCATCTCGGCGCTGTACGGGGAGTTCCTCGACCTCGTCGGCGAGGCACGGGGTGGCGACCTCTCCGACGCGCTGAAGATCGTCCGACACAAGACGGCGAGCTACACCATCCGTTATCCCCTGCAGATCGGTGGGGCGCTGGCCGGCGCGGACGAGGCGCTGCTCGCGGCGTACGACACCTTCGGCTTGTTGCTGGGCGAGGCCTTCCAGCTGCGCGACGACATGATCGGCCTGTTCGGCGCGCCCGAGCTGACCGGCAAGGAGCCGCTGGACGACGCCCGCAAGGGCAAGCCGACCGCGCTCATCACGGTCGCCCGGAACATGGCGGACCCCGCGCAGCACGCCCGGCTGGACCTGCTCTACGGATCCGAGTGGCTCGGTCTCGACGACCTCGCCGAACTGCGGGACGTGGTCCGCGCGACCGGAGCGCCCGCCGTCATCGAGCGGATGATCGGCGAGCGGCACACCGGAGCGGTCCAGGCCCTGCGCGGCGCCGGCCTCCAGCCTCCCGCGCTGACCGAGCTGGAGTCGCTGGCGGCAGCCTGCGTGCATCGTGAAAGGTGAATGACCGGATGTCGACCATCCCGAAGCCGTTCTCGGACGGCACGGAGATCTATCTCCCAGAGTTCCCCTATCTGCTCCCCGCGTGCAGCCACCCGCAGACGGAGGACATCCGGCGGGAGTCGGACGCCTGGGTCCGCGAGACCATGGGCTTCGCCATGGACGACCCCCGGGAGATGGACCTCCTCCTGGAGGAGACCGCCTCCCTGTGGACCTGTCTGGTGCTGCCCACGGCCCGCGAGGACCGGCTGCGCCACCTGTGCAAGTACACCGAGTACCTCTCGGTGTTCGACAACGCGATGGTGGACCGGGACAAGCTCGGCAAGGACCCCGCCGCGGCCCAGGAACTGTTCGTCCTGCTGGCAGGCATCCTCGACGAGCAGGCCGACGGCACCGAGATGTGGGGCTCGGTCCTCCAGGGACTGTGGAAGGAGATGCGCGCGGACATGCCGCCCGCCGTGTGGGACCGGTTCCTCGCGGAGGTGCGGCGCTTCCTCGCCGGGTGCGTCCACGAGATCACTTCCCGCACGGAGGACCGGGTCTTCGACTACGACACCTACATAGGCGTCCGCAAGGACAGCGTCGGCATGGGCATGTACTTCGTGCTCGGCGAGTACGGGCTCGGCATCGACCTGACCGAGGACCTTGAGCGGCACGCGGAACTGCGCGAGATCATCGACATCGCGCTGGTGCACATCATGCTGACGAACGACATGTTCTCCTTCCGGGCCGAGGCGATGATGGACGACTACGTCAACGCCCTCTCGGTCCTGCGGCTGAGCGAGGGACTCGGCCTCCAGGAGGGTGTGGACCGCCTGTTCGCCCTCATCGACGGCAAGCGGGCCGAGTTCATGAAGGCCAGGGCGGCCATCGAGGCGGGCGAACTGGGCCGCCGCGACGACATCCGCGCCTACCTGGACGCGCTGTGGCACATGATGGCCGGCAACCTCCAGTGGTCGTACCTGACGTCCCGTTACAACGGGCCGGGGCACCGGTGGAACGGTGTCCGCTCCGGGATGCTCACCCTGCACCTGGACCGCACCGTCTACAGCGACCGCGCCTACTGCCGGCTGGCCGCGCCGACCTCGGAGGCGCACGCGTGAGCGTCTCGTACACGACCGCCCCCGGGCGGGTGCCCGGACTCGGCCATGCACTGGCCCTGATGCGCGGCCCGCTGGGCTTTCTGACCTCGCTGCGCGCCCACGGCGACCTGGTCCGCGTGGACCTGGGCCCGATGCCCTCGCTGTTCGTGACCTCACCGCCGCTGATCCACGCCCTGCTCACGGACCGCAAGGATCTGCTGGACAAGGGCCGGTTCTACGACAAGGTCCGCCCGCTCACCGGCAACGGCGTGATCCACGCCTACGGCGACGAGCACCGCCGCCAGCAGGCCATGATCAAACCCTCGTTCCACCGTGACGAGATCACCCGGTACGTCGAGGTGATGCGCGAGGTCACCGAGGAGAAGACCGCGCACTGGCGGGCCGGCGACGAGATCCCGGTGGACAAGGCCATGCGGGACATCACCTTCAACATCCTGGCCCGCACCATGTTCGGCTCGGTCGTGGACCGGGCCGCGCACGAGGAGCTGGCGGCGATCCTGCCCACCGTGCTGGAGGCCATCATGTGGCGCACGGTGTCGCCGGGCGACCTGCTGGAGAAGCTGCCGCTGCCCATGAACCGCCGCTTCGACGCGGCCTTCGCCCAGCTCCGCGAGGCGATCAGCCGCGTCATGCTGGCCTACCGGCAGGGCGCCGCCGAACCCGGCACGGCGGGCATGCTGTCCATGCTGCTCGCGGCCCGTGACCCGGAGACCGGACGTCCGATGACCGACGAGGAGCTGTGCAACCAGATCGTCTCGGTCACCATGGCCGGCTCGGAGACCGCCGCCACCGCCATGGCCTGGCTCTTCTACGAGCTGGCCCGGCACCCGGAGATGGCGGAGCGGGTGCGCGCGGAGGTCCTGGAGGTCGTCGGCGAGCGGGACTTCGAGATGGCCGACGTCGGCAACCTGCCCTACAACCGGCGGGTGTTGCAGGAGCTCATGCGGGTCCGGCAGCCGATCCTCGTCATCTCCCGGCGCGCCGTACGGGACTTCCCGCTGGGCGGCGGCCATGTGAAGGCCGGCACCGAGCTGTTCTACAGCCCGTACGCCGTGCACCGCGACCCCGACCTCTTCCCCGACCCGCTGCGCTTCGACCCGGACCGCTGGCTGGACATGCCGGTCGCACGTCTCCCCAAGGGCGCCTACACACCGTTCGGGGCGGGTCCCCGGCACTGCATCGGCGAACAGTTCGCCTGGGCGATGATGCATGTGGTGCTGGGCACGATCGTCCGCCGTTGGCAGCTGACGCTCGCCGACGGAGTCAAGGTCAAGGAGATGCCGTGGGCCACGGTCAACCCCAATCACATGCCTATGACGGTGTCGCCGGTCCGGCGCCGGGAGCCGGTGGCCTGTCCGTGACCCTGCGCATCACCGTCGACCTGGACCGCTGCTGCGGCTCGGGCATGTGCGCGCTGAGCGCGCCGGAGATATTCGACCAACGGGACACGGACGGCCGCGTGATCCTCCACGAGCATTTTGCGCCACCCGGCAGCGAGAAATCAGTCAAGATCGCGTCGGACAACTGCCCGTGCGAGGCGATTTCCGTGACAGACGTGGTACTGGGCGAGCGCGAACGGAGAAATGAATGAAAGCGTACATATTTGCGATGTGATCGAGTCGAGGTGGCTGAACTCTTGTGTGGCGCACCGGCGTTCGATTAGCCTGCCTGAGGTTGACGGTACGAGGTAGGGGGAGCCCATTGCCGGTCAGTCTCACGGGTAAGAGTCGGTTCCATTCCATACGGAACCCGGTCGATGTCATGGTGTGCGACAGTCATCCGCACGCACGATTCGGTTTGAAAATGCTGCTCGCTCAGGACCCGGGAATCTCCGTGGTCGCGGAAGCGGCGGACGAACGACAGGCGGTGAAGGGGGTTGCCGAATTCCGACCCGATGTCGTCCTGCTGGAGGCCGGGCTGACCGAACTGGTCCAGGAACTGGACCGGGCCGTCTCCAGCCCTCCTGCCACCGTTGTCTACGGCATCGAGGCGATGAGCCCCGAGCGACTGGCCGACCTGGTCAGAGGCAATGTGCGCGGAGTCGTCCACCGCAACGCGGCCAACGACGACGTCGTCCACGCCGTCCACGCGGTCGTGGATGACGGCGGCTTCGCCTCCTCGGAGCTCACCGCCTGTCTGCTGCAGGCCGTCCGAGCAGGCTGTACGCCCCCGGGAGTGGACCACCGCTTCCGGGACCTGCTCACCGAGCGCGAGAACGGCGTCCTCGCCCTGCTCTGTCAGGGGCTGTCCAACAAGGCCATCGCGACGGCCCTGTGCGTCACCGAGAAAACTGTCAAGTTCCATGTCTCCAACGTGCTCGCCAAGTCCGGCGTCAGCACGAGAGCCCAGCTCATCGCCGCCATGGGCTCCTTCACCACGCCCCACGGCCATTCCATCGGAGCCCGCGGCGCCTGACCCGTTCCACGCGGCGTTCACCACACTGGTCGATGGTCCAGGTCCCAGCTCGGCGAGCCCGGCCCGGAGACGGGCTCGCGGACCTGGTTCTTGGGCGGAAGACACCTCGGGTGACGTCCGGAAATACTGAGGTCACGCGTTCCGTGAGAATTCTTGCCGAACCAATTCGGAACGCCGGCGCACGGTATTTTACTGGACGGCTCCGATGGGAATGAGTCTTGATGTCACGGCTGCGGTACCTGGATCCCAGCGAGGCTTATCACGCGTTTGTCGACTGGTCCGGTTCTTATTCGATAGCCGCCGCCGGCGCAGTGGACCCGGGCCGACTCATCCAGGCGTTCAAGGCGCTGTGCCATGCGGTTCCACTCCTGACGGGAAATCTCGGACGGGACGAGAACGGCTATTTCTTCCGGATTCCGCCCGGTCGGCTGCCCGAGGTCACCCTGCGGGAGACCGACGGCACACCCGAGGACGAGGAGGCCGTCTACCTGGCCGAGATGGCACGCCCGCTGGACTCCACCGAGCAGCTGTGCCGGCTCGTCCTCGTGCGCTCCGAGCACAGCGCGCGCATCATCCTCGTCCTGCACCACAGCATGATCGACGGGCGCGGCGGCGTCACCCTGCTCGAGAAGCTGTGCCGCAACTACACCGCGCTCACCGAGGGCCGGACATCGCCCTACGCCACCCCCGCGGCCCCGGCCCAGCTGTCCGCCGAGACCCTGCTGAAGGACCGTCACACGGCCGGTGTCGTGGAGAGCGCGGTGGACCGGGACGCACTGCGCGCGGCCCTGGCCGCTGCCCCCTCCCCGGAGCCGCTGCGGGTGGTGCCCCAGCGGCTGCGGCTCGACACCGAGGACACCGCCCTGCTGCGGGACGTGCTGCGCGCCGACTCCTTCTCGGTGCACGGCTTCGTGGCGGGCGCCGCGACCGTCGCCGTACGCGAGGGACGCCCTGGCGCGGACGCCCTGGACCTGGTCTGCGGCTGCCCGGTGGACCTGCGGAACCGGACCGAACCGGTGGTGACCGTCGAGGAGTCCACCAACTTCGTCAGCGGCGTCGAGACGGCCGTCTCCGTCCCGCGCGGCGCCGATCCGACCGAAGTCGGCCGGGTCATCAAGGAGCGCCTCGACAAGGCCATCGACGACGGCGAGGCCGAGCGCGCGATCCTCCAGGCCGGCCAGTTCGCCGCCGCCGAACCCGTCTCCGTCGACCTCGTCGTCACCAATCTCGGTCCCATCCCCGAGTTCACCGCACCGCGGGGTCTGCGCATCACGGACTTCCGCGGCTACACCACGACCACCATGCACGGCCTGCTGCTGTTCGTCGTCACCTCGTACGACGGCCGGCTCAGCATCGAGATCACCTCGCCCGAGGGCCTGCTGTCCGCAGCGGAGCGCACGGCCCTCGCGGAGCGCACCGCGGAACTGCTCCGCGCCCGCACCACGAACCAGGAGCGCGTATGACCCAGCAGGAAACCACGCCACCCCGTATCCCCACGGCACGGGTCCACCCGCTGGATCCCCCGCCGGAGCTGTCCGAGATGCGCGGGCGCTGCCCCGTGGCCCCGCTGACCTATGCCGACGGCCATGAGGGCTGGATCGTCACCAGCCACCAGCTGGCCCGGCAGGTGCTGTCCGACTCCCGGTTCAGCTCGAACCCGCGCATCCGGCACTCCGCGGTGCATGACGTCCTGGGCGACGGCCAGCCACCCGAGGAGGACGTGCCCGGCATGTTCGTCGGCATGGACCCGCCGGAGCACACCAAGTACCGGCGGCTGCTCACCGGCGAGCTGAGCACCCGCCGGATGCGGGAGATGGAACCGAAGATCGCCGCGGTCGCGAACGAGTTGATCGACCGGATGCAGGCGGACGGCGCGGACACCGCGGACCTCGTCACCGCGTTCGCCATGCCGCTGCCGTCCCGGGTCATCTGCGATCTCCTGGGAATTCAGTACGCCGACTGGCAGGACATCCAGCCCGTCTCCGAGAAGATGCTGCGCATCGACTCCTCCGCCGAGGAGGTGAAGGACTGCTACCGCATCATCTTCGAATTCCTCGCGAATGTCGTGGCGCTCAAGCAGAAAGAGCCCGGCGACGATCTGCTGAGCGGACTCGTGCAGTCGGCGGAACTTTCCGATGTGGAACTCACCAGTGTGGCGTTCCAGCTTTTCACCGCGGGCCACGAGACCACCGCGAACATGTTCTCGCTGGGCACCTACACCCTGCTGACCCACCCGGACCAGCTCGCCGCCCTGCGCGCCGACGCCGGACTGATGAACAGCGCCGTCGAGGAACTTCTGCGCTATCTGACCGTCATCCAGTTCGGCATCTCGCGCGGCGCGGCCGAGGACGTGGAGCTGGGCGGGGAGACCGTGCGCGCCGGGCAGACCGTCACCGTGTCGCTGCCCGCCGCCAACCGGGACCCCGAGCGCTTCACGGACCCGGACCGCTTCGACATCGCGCGCGTGCCCTCCGGCAACGTGGCCTTCGGCTTCGGCGTGCACCAGTGCGTGGCCCAGCAACTGGCCCGCGCCGAGTTGCGGATCGGCTTCCAGGTCCTGCTCGACCGGCTGCCCCGACTGCGCCTGACGGTCCCGGCGGACCAGGTGCGGATGCGGGACGGCGCCATCGTCTACGGATGCCAGGAACTGCCGGTCGCGTGGTAGCTGCACGGCGCGCGGGGCCAACCGATGCCCGCCCCGCGCGCCGTGCGAACGGCCCGGCCGGCTCAGCGGGCCGGCAGCCGCAGGCCGGCGTCGAGCCGGATCGTCTCGCCGTTGAGCATGGGGTTGCGGAGGATGTGGAGCACCAGCTCCGCGAACTCCTCCGCCGCTCCCCACCTGCGCGGATGAGGCACCAGTCCGGCGAGTTCGGCCTTCTTGTCGGCGGGCAGCACATCGGCCGCCGGGGTGTCGAACAGCCCCGGGGCCACGGTGACCACCCGGATCAGCAACGGCCCGAGGTCCCGGGCCAGAGGCAGGGTCATGCCGGCCACTCCGGCCTTGGAGGCGGCGTAGGCGGCCTGCCCGATCTGGCCGTCGAACGCGGCGATGGAGGCGGTGTTGACGATGACTCCGCGCTCTGCGGAGACCGGCTCATTGGCCGCCATCGCGTCGGCGGCCAGGCGGACGACGTTGAAGGTGCCGATCAGATTGGCCTCGATCACCTCGGTGAACTCCTTCAGGGGGTGCGGACCGGAGCGGCTCACCACCCGCGCCGCGTGCGCGCGGCCCGCGCAGTTCACCACGGCCCGCAGCGCCCCCTGCTCGACGGCGGCCCCGACGGCCCGCTCCACATCGCCCTCGACAGCGACGTCCCCGGGCACGAACACCGCCTCGCCGCCCAGCCGCGAGACCGCCTCCTCACCCCGCTCCCGTGAGCGGCCGACCAGCACCACCCGCATGCCGTCGGCCTGCAGCCGCTGTGCGGTCGCGAGACCCAAACCCGAGGTTCCGCCGGTGATGAGAGCAACGGCACGAGACATGAGGACCTTTCCTGGAAACGGAGCCGAAACGCGGCAGGATTATTTAATCGTGAGTGACCGTGCAATACAAGGCAAGCCTTTTGGAAAGGGGTGTGCGGACGGTGTGGAATACTGCTCCGGTATCCGTGGGCATTCGGTCGGTAGGGCGTTTTGTGCCCGACCTCGAGATATCGAACGAAGAAATCGTCGCCCGTTTCGACACCAGTGACGAATGGATTCGGACCAAGCTGGGAATCACCACGCGCCGGGTGGCCCGGCCCGGCCAGCTGACCTCCGACCTCGCGGTCGGGGCGCTCCAGGACGCCTGCGCCCGCGCGAGCATCGCCCCGGAGACCATAGACCTCGTCATCTGCTGCACCGGCACCCCGGACCACATGCTGCCGGCCATGGCCGCGGCCGTGCTGCGCAAGGCGGGCCTCTTCGACATCAGGGGCTTCGACATCAACGCGGGCGGCTGCGCGGGCGGCGTGTTCGCGCTCGACGTCGGCGTGAAGTACATCCGCTCCGGGGAGTACAACCGGGTCGCCGTCGTCATCGCCGACACGGTCGCCCAGTGCCTGGACCCCGAGGACCGCACCGGGCACGCCATCTTCGGTGACGGCGCGGGCTGTTACCTGCTGGAGGCGTGCCGGGACGGGCAGGGGGTCGGGCCCACGCTGATGCGCACCAAACCGGAGCTGTACTACACGGCCTTCACGGAGCGTCTGGACCCGCCCGAGGGTCTGCCCAACCGCTTCAGCGGGCCCAACTACATGCGCATGGACGGCGGGGGAGTGCGCGACTTCGCGCTGGACGTCATCCCGGACTTCGTCGAACAGGTCGTCAAGGCGGCCGGGACCACGCTGGACGACGTCGACCTGATCGTCTCCCACCAGGCCAACCCGACACTGCTGCGCCGGCTGGTCCGCGAACTCGGCCAGCCGGAGAGCAAGGGCGTCGTCGTGGCGGACCGGCTCGGCAACACCAGCGGGTCCAGCGTGATCCTGGCCCTGTGGGAGGCCGTCGAGTCGGGCCGGCTGCGCCCCGGCGACGAGGTCCTGCTGGTCTCGTTCGGCTCGGGCATGAGTTACGGCGGCACGGTGCTGCGCTGGTGCGGGCCGGAGGACTTCGGCGCCGGGCGGAGGGATGCCGCGTGAGCGGACGTACGGGATCGGACCAGGTCACCCTCGTCACGGGCGCCTCCCGAGGCATCGGGCGGGCCGTGGCGGTCACGCTCGCCCGGCGCGGGGGCCATGTGGTGATCAACTACAAGCAGGACGAGGAGGCCGCGCACAGCGCCCTGGAGGAGGTGGAGAAGGCGGGGGGAGAGGGCAGCCTGTGCCGGGCCGACGTGGAGGACCCCGGGCAGATCGCGGAGCTGTTCGCCTTCGTCGAGGAGCGGTACGGCCGGCTCGACCACCTCGTCGCCAACGCGGCGGCGGGTCCCGCGAAGACCGTTGAGCAGGTGGAACTGCGCCACCTCGCGCGCAGCCACGCCATGAACTCCCAGTCCTTCGTGGTTGCCGCCCAGCACGCCGTCCGGCTCATGGACCGCGGGGGACGGATCGCGGCCGTCTCGTCGCTGGCCGCCGGGCGTGCCATCCCCGGATACGCGGCCATCGGCGCCCAGAAGGCGGCCCTGGAGGCCTGGGCCCGCTACTTCGCGGCCGAGCTGGCGCCCAAGGGTGTCAACGTCAACGTGGTGACCGGCGGGATGATCACGACGGACTCCCTGGGCCACTACCTGAGGGCCACCGGCCTGACCGCCGACGACATCGTCCCGCACATCCCCAAGGGCCGCCCCGGCTCCCCCCAGGAGGTCGCCGACGCCGTCGACTTCCTGCTGTCGCCCGCCGCCGAGTACATCACCGGCCAGAACCTGGTGGTCGACGGCGGCCTGAGTATTTCGGCACCGTTCTGCGGGCATCCCTGACGACGACGCCCCCGGCCGGCCGAAGAGGCCGGCCGGGGGCCGTGGACTCCTGGGGCTCTCGGACTACGGCAGCGCCAGCATCCGCTCCAGCGCCAGCTTCGCGAACGCCTCCGTCTCCTTGTCGACCTCGATCCGGTTGACCAGGTTGCCCTCGGCCAGGGACTCCAGGGCCCAGACCAGGTGCGGCAGGTCGATGCGGTTCATGGTCGAGCAGAAGCAGACCGTCTTGTCGAGGAAGACGATCTCCTTGTCCTCGGGCGCGAAACGGTTCGCCAGCCGCCGGACCAGGTTCAGCTCGGTGCCGATGGCCCACTTGGAGCCCGCCGGGGCCGCCTCCAGGGCCTTGATGATGTACTCCGTCGAGCCGACGTGGTCCGCGGCGGCGACGACCTCGTGCTTGCACTCGGGGTGGACGAGGACGTTCACGCCGGGGATGCGGGCGCGCACGTCGTTGACCGAGTCCAGGCTGAAGCGGCCGTGGACCGAGCAGTGGCCCCGCCACAGGATCATCTTCGCCGCGCGCAGCTCGTCCGCGGTCAGGCCGCCGTTCGGCTTGTGCGGGTTGTAGACCACGCAGTCGTCCAGGGACATGCCCATGTCCCGGACGGCGGTGTTGCGGCCCAGGTGCTGGTCCGGCAGGAACAGCACCTTCTCGCCCTGCTCGAAGGCCCAGTCCAGCGCCCGCTTGGCGTTGGACGAGGTGCAGATCGTGCCGCCGTGCTTGCCGGTGAACGCCTTGATGTCCGCCGAGGAGTTCATGTACGAGACGGGGACCACCTGCTCGGCGACCCCGGCCTCCGTCAGCACGTCCCAGCACTCCGCCACCTGCTCGGCCGTCGCCATGTCGGCCATGGAGCAGCCGGCGGCGAGGTCGGGCAGTACGACCTTCTGGTCGTCGGAGGTGAGGATGTCCGCCGACTCGGCCATGAAGTGCACACCGCAGAAGACGATGTACTCGGCCTCGGGGCGCGCGGCCGCGTCCCGGGCCAGCTTGAAGGAGTCACCCGTGACGTCGGCGAACTGGATGACCTCGTCGCGCTGGTAGTGGTGGCCGAGCACGAAGACCTTGTCGCCGAGCTTCTCCTTGGCCGCGCGGGCGCGCTCGACCAGGTCGGGGTCGGACGGCGACGGCAGGTCACCGGGGCACTCGACGCCCCGCTCGCTCTTCGGGTCGGCCTCACGGCCGAGCAGCAGCAGGGCGAGCGGAGTCGGCTGCACGTCGAGCTCCGGGGTCTGGGCGGTGGTCACGACACGCACCCTTTCTACTTTTCGTCTAACTGACGCTATCTATCATAACTGGTTCACGTCAGTTTGACGATGGCCATAGCGTCGATGTGACGTGAATCCCGCCCGACTCCCCGCAAGGTCCCTCCACAGGCCGCTGCCGGTGCTCACGGGCATGTGCGAGCATGAAGAGAAGGAAAAACGCGACAGGACTGCCCGGCCCGGAATGAATCCGCGGAAGCGCCGGTTGCACTCGTCGGCAAGCAGTCTCCGTACAACCCGGGAGAGATGTAGATGTCCGTATCGGACGAGACCACCACCGTCACCGACGGCATCATCCTGACCGACGCCGCCGCGGCCAAGGTCAAGGCCCTGCTCGACCAGGAAGGCCGTGACGACCTCGCGCTGCGTGTCGCCGTCCAGCCCGGCGGCTGCTCCGGCCTGCGCTACCAGCTCTTCTTCGACGAGCGCTCGCTCGACGGCGACGTCGAGAAGGACTTCGGCGGGGTCAAGGTCGTCACCGACCGGATGAGCGCTCCCTACCTGGGCGGCGCCACCATCGACTTCGTGGACACGATCGAGAAGCAGGGCTTCACGATCGACAACCCGAACGCGACCGGCTCCTGCGCCTGCGGCGACTCCTTCAGCTGAGCCGACGGTCTGAAAAGGCGGCGACCCCGGCACGGGGCCGCCGCCTTCGTCGTACGCCGGGAGGCTAGCGAGTCCGTGCCGGCGTGTGGGGACGCAGTGCCCCCGGCTTGCCCTGCGGAATACGGCTGCCGTCGGCACCGACCACCGTCCGCCCGTCCAGTGGCGCAGCCAGCCGTACCGTCTTCACGTACTCCTTGGCGATCAGCACACACACCTTGTCCGGCCGGCGATGCTCGGTCACCGTCACGGTCACCCGCTCGCCGCTCTCCTTCGCGGCCACCTCGTAGTCGGCACACACCCCGCCGTAGAAGCTCACGGTCAGCTCCCGATCGTCGGCCAGGTAGCCGGTCACCCGCACGGTCCGGGGCGTCGGCGTCCCGGAAGCCGACGGAGCCGGGGGCGTGGCCGCCGAGGCCAGATACCGGGGATCGACCGCCGGATACGCAACGGTGGACGCGCCCTGGCCGGCCGGCCCCCGCACCTCGAACAGCCAGGACGGCACCAGCGTCTGCCGCCCGGCGACGGAGTGCGAGGCCAGCCCGAAGACCGCCTTCTCCACGGTGACGGTGTCGGTGCCCGGGTCCGCTCCCTGCTTCGGCACGCCCGTGGACTCCCCGCAGGGCCGCTCCAGCCGGTCCTTCAGCGGCATCGGGCTGGCACAGCCGCCGATCCCCATCCGGTGGTCGCCCTTCGGGGCCGCGTTCATCAGCTTCAGCGTCTTCCCGGCACTCAGCACGGGATACGTGTCGCCCTTCGCCGGAGCCCCGAGCAGTCCGTGCCCGCCCACCAGCTCACCCCGCCGGTCCACGGTCAGGCCGGTCGTCCAGCCGTACGTCGGCAGCCCGCCGACCACCGGATCGGCGTTGACCACCCGCTGGCTGCCCATGACCTGGCTCGCGTCGATCTTCGCGTCGTCCAGACCGGCCGCCTTCAGCACCGGCGCGGCGGCCCCGGTCGCCTTCGCCACGCTCACCGCGGTGCCCGCGGGGGCCATCGGGTCGTGCACGCAGAGCACACCCTTCCTGCAGTCGTCGGTGCCCGGCGCATACCGGCTGTAGGTCCAGCTTCCCGGCGCGTCCCGGTTCACCTGGAGGCTCGGCCCGGAGCCGTCCTTGCCGCCGACCCGCCAGATCCGCCCCTCGGCCACCGGAGCGCCGCCGACACCGAGCGCCCTGGCCAGCCGGACCACCGCGTCCTTGCCGACCTGGCCCTCCGGGACGTACACCGGCGCGGAGCCGGGCCCGGCCGGCAGATCGCCCCGGGCCATGTACGTCGCCCCGTACGGGTCCGGTTCGCCCGGGGCGATACCGCCCGTGCCGCTCCAGCCGTCCAGGGCGAGCGGCCCGGGAGGGGCACCGTCGCCGGGGGTACGGCCTCCGGCGTCACTGCTCGCCGCGAGATAGGCGCCACCGCCGCCGACCAGCAGCACGGCGGCGGCGACGGAGACGACGGCGAGCCGCGACCGCCGCCGCCCGGCACGCCCACCCTCCATGTCGCTCTCCGGGCCGCCGGGCCCCTCAGCGCGGACAGCCGCCTCAGAGCCATCAGCGACCTCAGCGCCGACAGCGGCCTCAGCGCCGACAACGTCGTCCGCGTCGTCCGTGCTGTGCTTGCCGTCGTCCTTCCCGGGCGCGCCGTCCTCCGTCGCGATCGTCGGCTCGGGCTTTCCCGAGTCCTCGGCTCCCTCGGAGCCCTCCTGGCTCCCGGCACCCCCAGGGCCCACGGCGCTCTCGGGCTGCTCGGAGCCCTCGGGGTGCTCGCGGTTCTCGGGTCGCTCGGTGTTCACCGCATCGCTCCTCGCTGGTCGTATCCCGCATCCCCCGCCTGGGGGACGGCGATGGGACGCGCGAGGGGAGCGTGCGGTTCCCTGCGGAGTGCGCCCGCGCGTCAGTCGCCGTAGTCCGACATCGCGTCCAGCAGCCGCGCGGACCGCGCCGGCACGTTCACCCCGTGAATCAGGGACGGCGGCACCGGCCGTGACGTCGCGTGCTCGGGAACCGTCCAGTGCGGAGCCATCCGGGCGCAGTCGCCGCGCAGCGCTGCGAGGCCGCCGTCGAGGTCGCCGTCGAGGTCGGCCGGGGCGGCGGAGCGGAACTTGAGGTTCGTCATGACCGCACCGTAGGCCTGCTCAAGCCGCGAAGAAAGATCTACTATCGGGTAGTTTCGCCACCTACAGCCCCGGCAGCCGACCGGGTAGCGTGAACTGTCAATCCAGCCTCCCGCAGGAGAATGCCGACGTGCGCATCGCAGTCACCGGCTCCATCGCCACCGACCACCTCATGACCTTCCCCGGCCGTTTCGCCGACCAGTTCGTCGCGGACCAGCTGCACACGGTCTCGCTCTCCTTCCTGGTCGACAACCTGGACGTGCGCCGGGGCGGCGTCGGCGCCAACATCGCCTTCGGCATGGGCCAGCTCGGCACCAGGCCGATCCTGGTCGGCGCCGCCGGCTTCGACTTCGACGAGTACCGGTCCTGGCTCGACCGGCACGGCGTGGACACCGACTCGGTCCGGATCTCCGAGACCCTGCACACCGCCCGCTTCGTGTGCACCACCGACGCCGACCACAACCAGATCGGCTCGTTCTACACCGGTGCGATGAGCGAGGCCCGGCTCATCGAGCTGAAGACCGTCGCCGACCGTGTGGGCGGCCTCGACCTGGTCGTCATCGGCGCCGACGACCCGGAGGCGATGCTCCGCCACACCGAGGAGTGCCGCTCCCGCCGGATCCCCTTCGCCGCCGACTTCTCCCAGCAGATCGCCCGGATGGAGGGTGAGGAGATCCGGATACTGCTGGACGGCGCGACGTACCTGTTCTCCAACGAGTACGAGAAGGGCCTCATCGAGTCCAAGACCGGCTGGAGCGAGGACGAGATCCTGGCCAAGGTCGGCCACCGCGTCACCACGCTCGGCTCGCGGGGCGTGCGCATCGAGCGGGTCGGCGAGGACCCGATCGAGGTCGGCTGCCCGGAGGAGGAGCGCAAGGCCGACCCCACGGGTGTCGGCGACGCCTTCCGCGCGGGGTTCCTGTCGGGACTGGCCTGGGGCGTCTCGCTGGAGCGCGCCGCTCAGGTGGGCTGCATGCTGGCGACGCTGGTCATCGAGACCGTGGGGACGCAGGAGTACCGGCTGCTCCGCGGGCACTTCATGGAGCGATTCACCAAGGCGTACGGGGACGAGGCCGCGCAGGAAGTCCAGGCCCACCTGAGCTGAGCTGCGGCTTTTCGTCTGCCACCCAGCCCCGCACCCCGAGGCCGGTCAGCTCGTCCGGCGGACCAAGTACGCCGTACCTCCTTCCGCCGGCTCCTCCCCGACGTACTCCTGCCCCCGCATCTCGCACCATGCCGGGATGTCCAGGCGGGCCGCCTCGTCGTCGGAGAGGACCCGTACGGTCCCGCCGACCGGCACCTGACCGAACACCTTCGCCAGTTCGATGACCGGGACGGGGCACCGCTTGCCGAGGGAGTCGACGAGCACCTCCCCGGGACCCTGCTGGGCGGCCGGTGCCGCCGGTGCGCCCAGCTTCTCCCGGACCCCCGCCACCGCCCCCGGCAGCACCGCGAGGAACCGCTCCACGTCCTCCTCGGCCGCCCCCATCGGCAGGGACACCCGTACGTTCCCCTCGCTCAGCACCCCCATCGCCCTCAGCACATGGCTGGGCGTCAGGGTGCTGCTCGTGCAGGACGAACCGGAGGAGACCGAGAAGCCCTCCCGGTCCAGCTCGTGCAGCAGGGCCTCGCCGTCGACGTAGAGGCAGGAGAAGGTGACGATCCCGGGCAGCCGCCGCTCGGGGTCGCCGACGACCTCCACGTCCGGTACGGCCTGCGGTACCCGCGTCCGGATCCGTTCCGTCAGCTCCCGCAGCCGTACCGCCTCCTGGGCCGCCTCGGCCCGTACCGCCCGCAGGGAGGCCACCGCCGCCACGATCGCCGGGATGTTCTCGAACCCGGGCGCCCGCCCGGACTCCCGCTCGTCGGCGGGCCCTTGGGCGGCGAACCGCACCCCCTTGCGCACGACGAGCAGTCCGACCCCGGACGGCCCGCCCCATTTGTGCGCACTGGCCGCGAGCAGCGACCAGTCGCCCCCGACGGGCCCCCACCCCAGCGACTGCGCCGCGTCCACCAGCAGCGGCACCCCGGCGCCCCGGCACACCTCGGCCACCTCGGCGACCGGCTGCGCGGTGCCCACCTCGTGGTTGGCCGACTGCAGACACGCCAGCGCGGTGTCCGGGCGCAGGGCGGCGGCGTAGTCCGCGGGGGTGACGGCTCCGGCCCGGTTGACGGCCACTCGGGTGACCGCACCGCCATCGGCCTCGAACACCTCCGCCGCGTGGAGCACGGAGGAATGTTCGACAGCTGACACGACAAGGTGACGCCCAACCCGCCGCCGCCCGGCCAACGCCCCTGCGATCCCGCTGTGCAGGGCCCGGGTCCCCGACGACGTGAACACCACCTCGTCCGCCCGGCACCCCACGGCCTCGGCAGCTGCCTCCCGCGCCGCGTCCAGCAACATCCGGGCCCTGCGTCCCTCCCGGTACAGCCGTGCAGGATCGGCCCATCCCTCATCCAAAGAGGCCAACAGCGCCTGACGGGCCACGGGATGGAGGGGAGCGGCGGAAGCAGCGTCAAAGTAGGCCATACGGCAACGCTAAACCGCCGGTCGGGGCAGCGCCTCAAAGGGGCGCGGGGCTGCGACATCAGCGGCTCCGCCGCGGGGCGCGACCAGCCACAACGGGCCCGCAGCCGCCAATTCAGCGAACCACCCGAGTCAGTAGGCACCCCTCCCCGCGAACCCCTGGAGAGGGTGGGCTAGGGTTTGGTCCGCATAAACATCCAAACCCCTGCCCGACGCAGGGCGGCGACCGACCAGCGAGAAGGCCGCAGCCGACCGCGCGGGCGAGACTCTCGGGAAGGCGCTACGTGAGTCCCAACGGCTCCGACCGCTCGCCGCGGCGCCCGATGCGGCGGAAGCTGCTGCAGGCACTGACCGCGGGCCTGGTCCTGGCGACCGCAACCGGTTGCACATACAAGGACTTCCCCCGCCTTGGCATGCCCACCCCGACCACGGAAGAGGCTCCGCGGATCCTCTCGCTGTGGCAGGGCTCCTGGGCTGCCGCGCTCGCCGTCGGCGTGCTGGTGTGGGGCCTGATCCTGTGGAGCGCCATGTTCCACCGGCGCAGCCGCACCAAGGTCGAGGTACCTCCGCAGACTCGGTACAACATGCCGATCGAGGCCCTGTACACAGTGGTCCCGATCATCATCATCTCGGTGCTCTTCTACTTCACGGCCCGGGACGAGTCCAAGCTCCTGGACCTCTCCAAGAAGCCCGACGTCACGGTCAACGTGGTCGGCTTCCAGTGGAGCTGGGGCTTCAACTACGTCGAGAACGTCCCGGGTGTCTCCGGCGACGCCAAGACCGACAAGAACCTGGACGCCATTCCGGACCGGTTCAAGAAGGACTTCCCGGCGAACGCCGGCGGTGTCTACGACGTCGGTACCCCGGGCACGCGGAACCCGGACACGAACAACCCCGGTCCGACGCTCTGGCTGCCCAAGGGCAAGACGGTCCGCTTCGTCCTGACCTCTCGTGACGTCATCCACTCCTTCTGGGTGGTGCCGTTCCTGATGAAGCAGGACGTCATCCCGGGCCACACCAATGCCTTCCAGGTGACCCCCAACCACGAGGGCACCTTCCTCGGCAAGTGCGCCGAGCTCTGCGGTGTCGACCACTCGCGCATGCTGTTCAACGTGAAGGTCGTCTCCCCTGCGGCGTACCAGAAGCACCTCCAGGACCTCGCCAAGAAGGGGCAGACCGGTTACATTCCCGCCGGCATCGCGCAGACGAGCCACGAGAAGAACCGGGAGACGAACAACCTGTGAGCATCCTCAACGAACCCCAGGGTGCCGCGGCAGCTGAAGGCGCGTACGCGGACGAGCTGCCGGTCAGGCGCAAGCAGCCCGGCAATGTCGTGGTGAAGTGGCTGACGACCACCGATCACAAGACGATCGGGACGATGTACCTCACGACGTCGTTCGCGTTCTTCCTGATCGGCGGCGTGATGGCGCTGCTGATGCGCGCCGAGCTGGCCCGTCCGGGCCTGCAGATCATGTCGAACGAGCAGTTCAACCAGGCGTTCACGATGCACGGCACGATCATGCTGCTGAT
>NZ_JBVIDS010000002.1:0-41258 GCF_055572255.1 Streptomyces sp. NPDC030799
CGGGAAGCCTGCTTCGAGATGAGGACTCCCACCCACTTGATGGGGTAAGGCTCCCAGTAGACGACTGGGTTGATAGGCCGGATCTGGAAGCCAGGCAACTGGTGGAGGTGACCGGTACTAATAGGCCGAGGGCTTGTCCTCAGTTGCTCGCGTCCACTGTGTTGGTTCTGAAACCACGAACAGCCCCATGTGCCACACATGGTGCGGTTGTCAGTTTCATAGTGTTTCGGTGGTCATAGCGTGAGGGAAACGCCCGGTTACATTCCGAACCCGGAAGCTAAGCCTCACAGCGCCGATGGTACTGCAGGGGGGACCCTGTGGGAGAGTAGGACGCCGCCGAACTCCTTTTACAGCTCCGGCTCTTGGGTACTGCCCAGGGGCCGGAGCTTTTTTGCGTTGAGGTAGGGTCAGGGGGCATCGTTGGCTCGTTTCGCACAGGAGGCCCCCGGGTGGAGGTCCAGGAGACCCGTGTCCAGACAGACCGGGTCCTCACCATCCCCAACATCCTCAGCATGGCACGGCTCGTCGGCGTACCCGTCTTCCTGTGGTTGATCCTCAGGCCCGAGTTCGGGGGCCCCCACAGCGACGGCTGGGCTCTTCTCGTGCTGGCTTTCAGCGGGGTCAGTGACTATCTGGACGGCAAGCTCGCCCGGCGCTGGAATCAGATCAGCAGCCTCGGCCGGCTCCTCGACCCCGCCGCCGACCGGCTGTACGTGCTTTCGACGCTGGTAGGTCTCACGTGGCGGGAGATCCTCCCGATCTGGTTGACCGCCCTCCTGCTGGCGCGAGAGCTGATGCTCCTGGTGATGGTGGGCATCCTTCGCCGGCACGGGTATCCGCCGCCGCAGGTGAACTTCCTCGGGAAGGCCGCCACCTTCAACTTGATGTACGCCTTCCCGTTGCTGCTCCTCAGCGACGGAAGCACGTGGATCGCGTCAGTCGCTGCTATTTTCGGATGGGCGTTCGCCGGATGGGGTACAACCCTCTACTGGTGGGCAGGAGTGCTCTACGTGGTACAGGTCCGCCGATTGGTTCGTGCGGACGCCATGGCCGATTGAGCTCGGCGATTGTCCGGACGTACGCCTCGATGGCCCGTGGTGCAAAAGTGCGGGACAATCTGGACGGGTGAAGTCGGCTAGACCGTCGTCTCTTGGAGGAGGACGCTTCCGACATGAAGGCCGTCGTGATGGCCGGGGGCGAAGGCACCCGCCTGCGCCCCATGACCTCTAGCATGCCCAAGCCGCTCCTGCCCGTGGCCAACCGCCCGATCATGGAGCATGTGCTACGGCTGCTCAAAAGGCACGGGCTCACCGAGACCGTAGTCACCGTCCAGTTCCTGGCATCGCTCGTCAAGAACTACTTCGGCGACGGCGAAGAGCTCGGAATGGAGCTCACCTATGCCAATGAGGAGAAGCCACTCGGTACCGCCGGAAGCGTCAAGAACGCCGAAGAGGCGTTGAAGGACGATGCCTTCCTCGTCATCTCCGGCGATGCGCTGACCGACTTCGACCTCACGGAGCTGATCAATTTCCACAAGGAGAAGGGCGCGCTGGTCACGGTCTGTCTGACCCGGGTGCCCAATCCGCTGGAGTTCGGCATCACCATCGTCGACGAGGAAGGCAAGGTCGAGCGCTTCCTGGAGAAGCCGACCTGGGGGCAGGTCTTCTCCGACACGGTCAACACGGGCATCTATGTCATGGAGCCCGAGGTGTTCAACTACGTCGAACCGGATGTTCCGGTCGACTGGTCCGGCGATGTCTTCCCGCAATTGATGAAGGAAGGCAAGCCGATCTACGGCTATGTCGCCGAGGGCTACTGGGAGGACGTCGGCACCCACGAGAGCTATGTGAAGGCCCAGGCCGACGTGCTCGAGGGCAAGGTCAACGTCGACATCGGCGGCTTCGAGATCTCGCCGGGCGTGTGGGTGGCGGAGGGCGCCGAGGTGCATCCCGATGCGGAACTGCGCGGACCGCTGTACATCGGCGACTATGCGAAGGTCGAGGCCGGCGCCGAGATCCGCGAGCACACCGTCGTCGGCTCGAATGTCGTCGTCAAGAGCGGCGCCTTCCTGCACAAGGCCGTGGTGCACGACAACGTGTACGTCGGGCAGCACAGCAATCTGCGCGGCTGTGTCGTCGGAAAGAACACCGACATCATGCGTGCCGCGCGGATCGAGGACGGCGCGGTCATCGGCGACGAGTGTCTGATCGGTGAGGAATCGATCGTTCAGGGCAACGTCCGGGTCTACCCCTTCAAGACCATCGAGGCCGGCGCCTTCGTCAACACCTCCGTCATCTGGGAGTCCAGAGGACAGGCCCATCTGTTCGGCGCCCGCGGCGTGTCCGGCATCCTGAACGTGGAGATCACACCGGAGCTGGCCGTGCGGCTGGCCGGCGCCTACGCGACCACCCTCAAGAAGGGCTCCACGGTCACCACGGCCCGCGACCACTCCCGAGGCGCCCGTGCGCTCAAGCGGGCGGTCATCTCCGCGCTGCAGGCCAGCGCCATCGACGTACGCGACCTGGAGAACGTGCCGCTGCCCGTGGCCCGGCAGCAGACCGCGCGGGGCAGTGCCGGCGGCATCATGATCCGCACCTCGCCGGGTGTGCCGGACTCGGTCGACATCATGTTCTTCGACGGCAACGGCGCCGACCTGTCGCAGGGCAGCCAGCGCAAGCTGGACCGGGTCTTCGCGCGACAGGAGTACCGGCGGGCGTTCCCCGGTGAGATCGGCGACCTGTACTTCCCGGCCAGTGTCTTCGACTCGTACACCGGGTCGCTGCTGCGGAATGTCGACACGACGGGGATCGCCGAGTCGGGTCTGAAGGTCGTCGTCGACGCCTCGAACGGCAGTGCCGGGCTGGTGCTTCCCAGCCTGCTGGGCAAGCTCGGCGTGGACTCGCTGACCATCAACCCCGGTCTCGACGAGTCCCGGCCCACGGAGACGGGCGAGATGCGGCGCAACGGTCTGGTCCGGCTCGGGGAGATAGTGGCGTCCTCGGGGGCCGCGTTCGGTGTCCGGTTCGACCCCGTGGGCGAGCGGCTGTCGCTCGTGGACGAAAAGGGCCGGATCATCGAGGACGACCGCGCGCTGCTGGTGATGCTGGACCTGGTGGCCGCGGAGCGGCGCAGCGGCCGGGTGGCGCTGCCGGTGACCACGACCCGGATCGCCGAGCAGGTGGCCGCCTACCACGGCACCCAGGTGGAGTGGACCACCACCTCGCCCGACGACCTGACACGGGTCGGCGGCGAGGAGGGCACCATCTTCGGAGGTGACGGCAAGGGCGGGTTCATCGTCCCCGAGTTCAGCAGTGTCTACGACGGTACGGCGGCCTTCGTACGGCTGATCGGGCTGGTGGCGCGCACGCAGCTCACGCTGAGCCAGATCGACGCGCGGATCCCGCGGGCGCACGTCCTCAAGCGGGACCTGGCCACACCGTGGGCCGTCAAGGGTCTGGTCATGCGGCGGGTGGTCGAGGCGGCCGGGGATCGCTTTGTCGACACGACCGACGGTGTGCGGGTGGTGGAGACGGACGGGCGCTGGGTGATGGTGCTGCCCGACCCGGCCGAGGCCGTCACCCATCTGTGGGCCGAGGGGCCCGACGACGCCTCGGCACAGGCCCTGCTCGACGAGTGGTCGGCCGTCGTGGACAGTGCCGGGAGGTAGGGCCAGGCGTAAGGGAGGCCGCGCCACCGGACGGCAAAACCCACGCACGCGCGCGTGCCGGACAAGTGTCCCCAAGGGGGCCTGTCCGGCACGCCGGTGGGGCCGTTCGGAGGTACTGGTCGCGACATGCGACGATGTGCGGCATGCCGCAGCAACCCCCCGTTCGGAGCAGCCCCACGCGGCCGCAGCGCCCGGACGCCTCCATGTCGTTGATCACCAACGTCATGGACCACAGCCTCGACGACGGGTACGCCGAGGCCGCCGCCCGGAGGAAGTCCCAGGGTGAGAGCGGGCTGCCCAGGACCCTCAGGGCGAAGCTGGGCCTCGCGGCCGGGCTCGTCCTTGCGGCGCTGGTCGTGACCGTCGGGGCGGCCCAGACGCGGGCGGCGGCGCCCGTGGTGGCGAAGGAGCGTCAGGAGCTGATCGACCGCATCGACAGTGAGACCGCGGCCGCGGACAAGCTGGAGGGGACCGTCGACACGCTGCGTGACGAGGTCGGCGCGCGCCAGCGGGCGGCGCTGAAGTCGACCGGCGGCAGCACGCAGGCGGACCTGGTGGACGTTCTGTCGGGCGCCACCGCGGTCCATGGGCCGGGCGTCAAGCTCGTGGTGAACGACGCCAAGGAGGCCAGCTCCGGCGGTGACGGCACCAATCCGCGGGAGACTTCGGGGTTCTCCGACACCGGCCGGGTCCGCGACCGGGACATGCAGCGCGTGGTCAACGGGCTGTGGGAGTCGGGCGCCGAGGCCATCTCCATCAACGGTCAGCGGCTGACCGCCCTGTCCGCGATCAGGGCCGCGGGGGACGCGATACTGGTCGACAACAGGCCGCTGGTGCCGCCGTACACGGTGCTGGCGGTGGGCGACGGGAAAAAGTTGAGCAACGGGTTCCAGAACAGCGCCGACGGCCTGTATCTGCATGCCCTGGAGCAGAACTTCGGCATCCGCGCCACCATCTCCACCGAGGGCGACGTACGGTTGCCCGCCGCACCCAGTGTGATCGTACGCACAGCACAGCCGAGCACCGAGAAGACTGAGAAGGGCACATCGTGATCGCCGTACTGGGCCTCGTCGTGGGAGTCGTGGCCGGCCTGTTGGTCCGGCCCGAGGTTCCGGCGGTTGTCGAGCCTTATCTGCCGATCGCCGTCGTGGCGGCACTGGACGCCGTGTTCGGCGGTCTGCGGGCCATGCTCGACGGCATCTTCGACGACAAGGTCTTCGTGGTGTCGTTCCTGTCGAACGTGGTCGTCGCCGCGCTGATCGTGTTCCTGGGTGACAAATTGGGCGTGGGTGCGCAGCTGTCCACGGGTGTCGTGGTGGTCCTGGGTATCCGGATCTTCTCCAACGCCGCGGCCATCCGGCGGCACGTGTTCCGGGCGTGACACCGATGAGCGAGCAGAACGAGCGGAACGAGCAGCCGGAGAAGCGGGATACTCCGGACAAGTCGGAGCACAAGCTGCGCAAGGAGCTGCCCGAGGAGGTGCCCGCGCGGGCACCGGAACCCGAGCCCGGGCCCGAGCCGAGGACGCAGGAAGCGCTGACCGGCAGGCAGCGGCTGGTCAAGGGGCTGTGGCCGCCGCGGGTCACCCGGGCCCAACTGATCGTCGCTGTACTGCTGTTCGGCCTCGGCTTCGGGCTGGCGGTGCAGGTGGCGTCCAACAGCGACAGCGACAGCGCGCTGCGCGGCGCCCGTCAGGAAGATCTTGTTCGCATCCTCGATGAACTCGATTCGCGTACTCAGCGTCTTGAGGACGAGAAGCAGGGACTCGAAAAGCAGCGCCAGGAACTGCAGAGCAGCTCCGACCGGGCCGCGGAGGCCCGCAAGCAGACGGCCGAGAAGGAGAAGCAACTCGGCATTCTCGCGGGCACCGTGGCGGCGCAGGGTCCCGGCATCACGATGACGATCGAGGACACGAAGGGGACGGTCAAGGCGGACATGCTGCTCGACGCGATCCAGGAGTTGCGTGCGGCCGGCGCGGAGGCGATCCAGGTCAACGGGGTACGGGTGGTCGCGGGTACCTACTTCACGGACGCCGGCGACAGTGTCGGCGTCGACGGGAACAAGATCAACGCCCCCTATCGTTTCAAGGTCATCGGCAAGCCGCAGGACCTGGAGCCGGCGTTGAACATCCCAGGAGGCGTGGTGCAGACGCTGGAGAAGGAGCAGGCCACGGTGACCGTTCAGCAGTCGGACAAGATCGTCGTGGACGCCTTGCGACAGGCGAAGCGGCCTGACTACGCTCGGTCGTCCTCCCAGTGAACCGGTGGTGCATGGGGGACATCCGGCAGGGGCATGAGGTTGCGGGGGGTCGGCGCACCGAAGGGGTGGTGCGTGGTGGAAACTGTCTGGTGGATACGGACGTTGTGAGAATGTCCGGCTCGGCCGGTGTAGGCAATCAGGGTTCGTCCTGCCCCACGGGCGGGTCTGTTTCGGTCAAGGGGAATCGCCCGTGAAGTTGTTTGCGAAGTTGTTCGGCAAGAGCGCACGAGAGGGCAGCGGCAACGCGACCGCTCGGCATCGCGCACAGCCTGACGCGGAGGGCCAGCGCCCGCTGTTCCGGGACCAGGTCGCTGGTCCGGGCGGTGACATTTCCGGAGGTCAGGGCGGGGCGTCGGTTGACCCTGCCCAGTCCGGCGGCATAGGTTTCGGGCAACCGTCAACCTCAGGTGCGGGCGGAGGGTTCGCCCCCGGTCCGTACGCGTCCCATGCCCCGGCGGGGCAGCCGCAGCAGGAGGATCCGTCCATGTCGGCCCTGGTGTGTACGAGGTGCGGTAACCGCAATGCGGAGAACGCGCGCTTCTGTTCCAACTGTGGTGCGCCGCTGCGCCCGGGAGTGGCGCCGGAGCGTGCCTCCGAGACGACGTCCACGATCTCGATCTCCGGTCTGGAGGCCTACGACTCCGAGGTCACCGGTCAGACGCAGATGCCGATGCTGTCGCCGGAGGCGCAGGCCGCGGTGGACGCGCTGCCGCTGGGCTCGGCGCTGCTGGTGGTGCGCCGGGGACCGAACTCGGGCAGCCGCTTCCTGCTGGACAGCGACCTGACCACGGCGGGCCGTCATCCGCAGAGCGACATCTTCCTGGACGACGTCACGGTCTCGCGCCGGCACGTGGAGTTCCGGCGTTCCCCGGACGGCTCGTTCACCGTGGCCGACGTGGGCAGTCTGAACGGCACGTACGTCAACCGCGAGCGGATCGACCAGGTCGCTCTGTCGAACGGTGACGAGGTGCAGATCGGCAAGTACCGGCTGGTGTTCTACGCGAGCCGGCAGGGCATCTGACCCGCCCCCGGACCGGCGTCCGGGGGGACTCCCAGGGAAGGTCCATGCTTCAAACACCGAGCGGCGGTGCCGGAAGCGGTACCGCCGCCAGGGACAGTGGGCTGATGAGCATCGGCACGGTGCTGAACGTGCTGCGTGACGAGTTTCCCGAAGTCACCATCTCCAAGATCCGTTTCCTGGAGGCCGAGGGGCTCATCGAGCCGCAGCGGACCCCTTCGGGGTACCGCAAGTTCAGCGCCGGGGATGTCGAGCGGCTGGCTCATGTGCTGAGGATGCAGCGGGACCACTATCTGCCGCTCAAGGTGATCCGCGAGCGGCTGGACGCCATGGAGCGGGGCGAGGCCGTCCAGCTCCCCCTCGTGGGGCGTCAGCGCACCGCGGAAGACGTTCCGGAACCGCCCGGGGCGCCCACGGTGGCCCGGGTGGGCAGGGCCGAGCTGCTGGCGGCCGCGGACATCGACGAGGGTGAGCTGAAGGAGTGGGAGTCGTACGGCCTCATCGCTCCCCTGGAGGACGGGGTGTACGACGCCGAGGCCGTCACCGTGGCCTCGCTCGTCGCCGAACTGGGCCGCTTCGGGATCGAGCCGCGCCACCTGAGGGTGATGAAGGCCGCCGCCGACCGTGAAGCCGGACTCGTCGACCAGGTGGTCGCCCCGCTCAAGCGCCACCGCAACCCGCAGACCAGGGCACATGCCGAGGCCCGTACGAAGGAGCTGGCGGCGCTCACCGTGAAGCTGCACGCGGCCCTCGTGCAGACCGCTCTCGGCGTGCGGCTGCCCTGAGCTCGGCGGCTCCCCGGCGGCCGGATCGGGCAGCTGTTCCCGGCCCGACTACCCAAACGTCCCGGGCACGGCCTAGGGTTGCTGTGTGAACGAGCTCGATGTCGTAGGTGTCCGGGTCGAAATGCCCTCCAACCAACCGATCGTGCTCCTGCGCGAAGTGGGAGGCGATCGTTACCTCCCCATCTGGATCGGGCCGGGGGAGGCGACGGCGATCGCCTTCGCCCAGCAGGGCATGGCCCCCGCCAGGCCACTGACCCACGACCTGTTCAAGGACGTGCTGGAGGCCGTCGGCCAGGAGCTGACCGAAGTACGCATCACCGATCTGCGGGAAGGCGTCTTCTACGCGGAGCTGGTCTTCGCCAGCGGCGTCGAGGTCAGCGCCCGCCCCTCCGATGCCATAGCGTTGGCCCTGCGCACCGGGACGCCCATCTACGGCAGTGACACGGTCCTGGACGACGCCGGTATCGCCATTCCGGACGAGCAGGAGGACGAAGTGGAGAAGTTCCGCGAGTTCCTCGACCAGATCTCGCCCGAGGACTTCGGCACCAGCAGCCAGTGATCAGGAGCGGCCGGTAAGTGCCGATCCTCCTGGTGGGACGGGCATGTGCCACCGGCCATTGAGAGCGTCCTACGGCTTCCCCCGAAGGCATTCGGCTAGCCTTTCCCCGCGGCGGGACACGGGAAACCACTCCTAGGGTGATTATCACTCGGCGTGCCGAGTGTGGCGATCGTTGACGCACCCCTGGTGACTGCCTACCGTCGTGAAGGCAGGTCAAGGACGGAGGTCGGCGTGAGAACCAGCGGCGACGGTACGGCTGGGGGTGCTCCCGTGCGCGGTTTCGGGGAGAGCGGTCCGTACCCGGTTCACAGCAGCGCGGTGGATCACGCTCCGCAACGGCCGACGGCGGTGCCGAACGGCGGAGGGGCGGCGTCCATGACATCCGAGCAGATCGGCTATCGGGGGCCCACGGCCTGCGCGGCAGCCGGCATCACCTACCGGCAGCTCGACTACTGGGCCCGCACCGGCCTGGTCGAGCCGAGCGTGCGGCCCGCCTACGGGTCGGGCACCCAGCGGCTGTACAGCTTCCGGGACGTGGTCGTCCTGAAGATCGTGAAGCGCTTCCTGGACACCGGGGTCTCGCTGCAGAACATCCGCGCGGCCGTGCAGCACCTCAGAGAACGCGGTTTCCGCGACCTGGAGCGGATGACCCTGATGAGCGATGGCGCAACGGTCTACGAGTGCACCTCGCCGGACGAGGTCCACGCCCTGCTCCAGGGCGGTCAGGGCATCTTCGGGATCGCCGTCGGCGTGGTGTGGCGGGACGTGGAAAGCGCACTCTCCCAGCTGCACGGCGAGCGCATCGACACGGGCGAGACCCTCGTCGGGCACAACCCCGCGGACGAGCTGGCGCGGCGCCGCAACCGGGCGGTCTGACGCTGCCCCTTCCGGGGCCGGGCATTGTCAGTGCCGTGGTGCAGCATCGGAGATGTGAGAAACACGCCCACGATCCTGCATCTCGACATGGATGCCTTCTACGCCTCGGTGGAGCAGGCATCCAAGCCGAGCCTGCGCGGGAAGGCGGTCGTCGTGGGCGGCCTCGGACCACGCGGGGTGGTGGCCACCGCGTCGTACGAGGCACGGGCCTTCGGGGTCCACTCGGCGATGCCCATGGCCCAGGCCCGCCGGCTGGCGCCCAACGCCGCCTATCTGGTGCCGCGCTTCACCCTGTACCGGACGGTCAGCGAACAGGTGATGGCGCTGCTGCGGGAGCTGTCACCGCTGGTGGAGCCGCTCAGTCTGGACGAGGCGTTCGTGGACCTGGAGGCCGGGGGGACGGCCTGGGACGAGGAGTCGGCGCGGCTGGCCGGGATCAGGCTCCGCGCGGACATCCGGGAGGTCACCGGGCTCACCGGTTCGGTCGGGCTCGCCGCCTCCAAGATGCTCGCCAAGATCGCCTCCGAGCAGGCCAAGCCGGACGGCCTGGTGCTCATCGAGCCGGGGTCCGAGCGGGCCCTGCTGGGGCCCATGCCGGTGCGGACCCTGCCCGGGGTCGGCCCGGCCACCGGCGACCATCTGCGCAGAGCCGGGATCACGACGGTCGAGGAACTGGCGGAAGCGGGCGAGGACGAACTGGTCCGGCTGCTCGGCAAGGCCCACGGGCATGCGCTGTACGCCATGGCCCTGGCCCATGACGAGCGGCCCGTGGTGGCCGAGCGCGAGGCGAAGTCGGTGTCGGTCGAGGACACGTACGACGTGGACATCCATGACCGGCTGAGGATCGGCCTTGAGGTGCAGCGGCTCGCCGACCGGTGTGTGGGGCGGCTGCGCGAGGCCGGGCTGTCGGGGCGGACCATCGTGTTGAAGGTGCGGCGGTACGACTTCTCGACGCTGACCAGGTCGGAGACGCTCAGGGGACCGACGGACGATCCGGCGGTCGTGCGGGAGGCAGCCGCGCGGTTGCTGGACTCCGTGGACACCACGGGCGGGGTACGGCTGCTCGGCGTGGGTGTCTCCGGGCTCGCCGACTACACCCAGGAGGACCTGTTCGCCCAGGCCATGCCCGTGCCTTCGGCAGAAGAGCCGGAGAAGGGCGCGGTCGAGGTCATGGTGGAGCGGCCGGAGTCTGTCGAACGGCACTGGCGTGCCGGGCAGGATGTGCGGCATGCCGAGTACGGGCACGGGTGGGTGCAGGGCAGTGGACTGGGGCGGGTGACCGTGCGGTTCGAAACGCCGCAGTCCCCTCCGGGACGGGTGCGGACGTTCTTTGTCGACGATCCCGCGCTGGAGTCGGCCGATCCATTGCCGTTGGTTTCGGATTCCGCCCATGAGGAGCGTCCGACGCCGGACGGGGACGAGGAGCGGCCGGCGCCGGGGCGAGGCCAGGACGAGAGGCCTCAGGTCTCCTCCGAACCCGCCAGCTTGCCGAAGTCGTGGTCCGGGACCGACGGGGGCGGGGTCACGTCGAGGCCGTAGTGGTGGTAGAGCTGGAGTTCCTGTTCGGGGGAGAGATGGCGGCCCACGCCGAAGTCGGGGGCGTCCTTGATCAGGGCGCGGTCGAAGGGGACGTGGAGGGAGCCTTCGATCAGTTCACTGGGCTCCAGGGGGACGAAGGCGTCCCGGGAGAACAGGCCGGTGCGTATGGCCGCCCACTCGGGCACGCCGGTCGCGTCGTCGAGGTAGACCTCGTCGATGGTGCCGATCTTGGTCCCATTGCGGTCGAACGCCTTGCGGCCGATCAGGTTGCGCGGATCGATCTCGGTCTGCACGGTCCCTCTCCCTCCACTTGGTCGCAACTCATCCGTAACCACTACGAAAGAGCACAATCAGGGAGGCGGCCACTCGAAGGCTCGGGCGTTGACCTCGCTGGTAGGCTGACAGCGGCTGCTGACCCCGTGCGGGAGAGTCCTCCGACCACCTCGGAGGCGCCGAAGGAGCAAATCCTCCCCGGAATCTCTCAGGCTCACGTACCGCACGGACGAGGTCACTCTGGAAAGCAGAGCGGGTGTCGACGGCTTCCGCTCTCACCGACGGTGAAAGCCGGGGCTCTCGGGGCCCGGTGAAGCTCTCAGGTTGAGATGACAGAGGGGGAGGCCGTCGGGGCACCCGCGCCGTGGTGCCCCTCGAAGGTCGCGTCAGACCAGGAGGCCTCCGCAATGACCGCCCACCGCATTCCGCTCTCGGAGCTCGAAGCGGGCATCCCGTTCGAGCAGCGCCACATCGGGCCCGACCAGGAGGCGCGGGCCAAGATGCTCGCGCACGTCGGCTACGGCTCCCTCGACGAGCTGACCGCCGCCGCGGTCCCGGATGTGATCAAGAACGCCGACGCCCTCGATCTGCCGGGCGCCCGCACCGAGGCCGAGGTGCTCGCCGAGCTGCGCTCGCTCGCCGACCGCAACCAGGTCCTCGACTCCATGATCGGCCTGGGCTACTACGGCACCTTCACCCCGCCGGTCATCCTGCGCAACGTCATGGAGAACCCGGCCTGGTACACCGCGTACACCCCGTACCAGCCGGAGATCTCGCAGGGACGGCTCGAGGCCCTGCTGAACTTCCAGACCGTGGTCGCCGACCTCACCGGCCTGCCCACCTCCGGTGCCTCCCTGCTCGACGAGGGCACGGCCGCCGCCGAGGCGATGGCCCTGTCGCGGCGCATGGGCAAGAACAAGAAGGGCCTGTTCCTGGTCGACGCGGACGCGCTGCCGCAGACCATCGCCGTCATCGAGACGCGCGCGGAGCCCACCGGTGTCGAGGTCGTCGTCGCCGACCTCAGCGAGGGCATTCCGGCCGAGGTGGCCGAGCGCGAGATCAACGGCGTGCTGATCCAGTACCCGGGAGCCTCCGGCGCCGTACGGGACATCAAGCCGGTCATCGACCAGGCGCACGAGCTGGGTGCCCTGGTCACCGTGGCCGCCGACCTGCTGGCGCTGACCCTGCTGACCTCGCCGGGTGAGCTGGGCGCGGACATCGCCGTCGGTACCACCCAGCGCTTCGGTGTGCCGATGGGCTTCGGCGGTCCGCACGCGGGCTACATGGCCGTGCACGAGAAGTTCGCGCGCAGCCTGCCCGGCCGCCTCGTGGGCGTCTCCGTCGACGCCGACGGCAACAAGGCCTACCGGCTCGCGCTGCAGACCCGTGAGCAGCACATCCGCCGCGAGAAGGCCACCAGCAACATCTGCACCGCGCAGGTGCTGCTCGCCGTGATGGCCGGCATGTACGCCGTCTACCACGGGCCGGAGGGTCTGAAGACCATCGCCCGGCGCACGCACCGGTACGCCACGATCCTCGCCGCGGGCCTGAAGGCCGGCGGGGTCGAGATCGTCCACGGCGCCTACTTCGACACCCTCACCGCGCGCGTGCCCGGCAGGGCCGCCGAGGTCGTCGCCGCCGCCCGGGCGGGTGGCGTCAACCTGCGGCTCGTCGACGCCGACCACGTCTCCCTCGCCTGCGACGAGACGACCAAGCGGGCTCAGCTGGCCGCCGTCTTCTCCGCCTTCGGCGTCGAGGCCGACATCGAGGCGCTGGACGCGACCGCCGAGGACACCCTGCCCGAGGCACTGCTGCGCACCGACACCTACCTGGCCCACCCGGTCTTCCACCAGTACCGCTCCGAGACCGCGATGCTGCGCTACCTGCGCAAGCTGGCCGACCGCGACTACGCGCTCGACCGCGGCATGATCCCGCTGGGCTCCTGCACCATGAAGCTCAACGCGACCACGGAGATGGAGCCGGTCACCTGGCCCGAGTTCGGCCAGCTGCACCCGTTCGTGCCCGCCGAGCAGGCCGAGGGCTACCTCACGCTCATCCGCGAGCTGGAGGAACGTCTCGCCGAGGTCACCGGCTACGACAAGGTCTCCCTGCAGCCGAACGCCGGTTCCCAGGGCGAGCTGGCCGGTCTGCTGGCCGTACGCGGCTACCACCGCGCCAACGGCGACGAGCAGCGCACCGTGTGCCTGATCCCGTCCTCCGCGCACGGCACCAACGCCGCCAGCGCCGTGATGGCCGGCATGAAGGTCGTCGTCGTCAAGACCGCCGAGGACGGCGAGATCGACGTCCAGGACCTGCGCGCCAAGATCGAGCAGTACCGCGACGAGCTGGCGGTGCTGATGATCACCTACCCGTCGACGCACGGTGTGTTCGAGGAGCACGTCGCCGACATCTGCGCCCAGGTCCACGAGGCCGGCGGCCAGGTGTACGTCGACGGTGCCAACCTCAACGCCCTGGTCGGCCTCGCCAAGCCGGGCCACTTCGGCGGTGACGTCTCCCACCTGAACCTGCACAAGACCTTCTGCATCCCGCACGGCGGCGGCGGCCCCGGCGTCGGCCCGGTCGCGGTCCGCTCGCACCTGGCGCCGTACCTGCCGAACCACCCGCTGCAGCCGGAGGCGGGCCCGGACACGGGCGTCGGCCCGATCTCGGCCGCGCCCTGGGGCTCCGCGGGCATCCTGCCCATCTCCTGGGCGTACGTCCGCCTCATGGGCGGCGAGGGCCTCAAGCGCGCCACGCAGGTGGCCGTGCTCTCGGCGAACTACATCGCCAAGCGCCTGGAGCCGCACTACCCGGTGCTCTACACCGGCCCCGGCAACCTGGTCGCGCACGAGTGCATCATCGACCTGCGCCCGCTGACCAAGGCGACCGGCGTGAGCGTGGACGACGTGGCCAAGCGCCTGATCGACTACGGCTTCCACGCGCCGACCATGTCCTTCCCGGTGGCCGGCACGCTGATGATCGAGCCGACCGAGTCGGAGGACATCACCGAGCTGGACCGGTTCTGCGAGGCGATGATCGCCATCCGCGCGGAGATCGAGAAGGTCGGTTCCGGCGCGTGGCCGGCGGAGGACAACCCGCTGTCGGGCGCCCCGCACACGGCCGCCGCGCTCGGCGGCGAGTGGACGCACGCCTACAGCCGCGACGAGGCCGTCTTCCCGGCCGGTGTCTCGGCCGCGGACAAGTACTGGCCGCCGGTGCGCCGTATCGACCAGGCCTTCGGCGACCGCAACCTGGTCTGCTCCTGCCCGCCGCTGGACGCGTACGAGGACTGAGCGAGCGTGGCTCTCAGGGCCCCGTCCGGTTTCCGGGCGGGGCCCTCGCCGTGTCAGGCCGTCGCCAGGGACACCTCGGTCGCCTTGATGAGAGCGACCACGTCGGAGCCCACGAAGAGACCCAGGTCGGTGGCGGCGTCCTTGGTGATGGCAGCGGTCAGTTCACCGCCGGGCACGGAGATCTTCACGGAGGCCATCGCGGCGCCGGTGGTGAGGCCGATGACCGCGCCGGGGAGCTGGTTGCGGATCGACAGACCCTCGACGCGGTGGGTGGCGAGGGAGACCTCGGTCGACTTGACCAGGGCCCGCACGGACGAGCCGGGAGCGAGGGCGAGGTCCTCGGCGGACTCCTTGGTGATGGCCGCGGTGAGGGTCTGCCCACCGTCGAGACGGAGCTTGACGGTGGCCATGGCCTCGCCCGGCTGGATCGCGGTGACCGTGCCGGTGAGCTGGTTGCGGATGCTGAGGGTCATGGGCACTCACGGTAGAGTGCCTGCCCGATCAGGCAGGGTATGCGTGTGTCTGCGCCGCTTTGACCGTCGCCCAGACGGATGTGCCGGGGTGCAGGTCCAGGTCGGCGGCGGCGATCGTGGTGAGGTCGGCGGCGAGGGGGAGTTCACCGCGGAGGTCGGCGCGGATCTGGTCGCCGTGCGTCTCCAGCCCGGCCACCTCGCAGCGCCACAGGTTACGGGCACTGGCACCCGTGGGGCGGTCCCGGAACAGGGTGACGGCACTGGGCGGGAAGGCCACGAAGACCGGGCCGGACAGGTCTTCCATGGTGGTGATCGAGGGTCCCGCATCGAGGCGTACCGTGTGCCGGTCCGCCTGCCCCCGGTAGAGGTTGAGGCCGACGAGCTGGGCGATGTAGTCGGTGCGCGGATGGCGGGCGATGTCCGCCGGGGTGCCCTCCTGGACGACCCGGCCGTGCTCTATGACGACCAGCCGGTCCGCGAGCACCATGGCGTCCAGCGGGTCGTGTGTGACGAGGACGGCGACCGCTTCGAACTCGGCCAGATGGCGGCGGAGTTGGGCCCGGACCTCGAGGCGGGTACGGGCGTCGAGGGCGGCGAGCGGTTCGTCCAGGAGCAGCAGTCGGGGGCCGACGGCCAGGGCGCGGGCGAGGGCCACGCGCTGGGCCTGGCCGCCGGAGAGACGGCGGGGCTTGGCGCCCGCGTGGTCGGCGAGGCCCATGCGCTCCAGCCAGGCCGCGGCCTGTGCGCGGGCCTCGGCCTTCGTCGTGCCTTGGCAGCGCGGGCCGAAGGCGACGTTGTCGAGGGCGGACAGGTGGGGGAAGAGAAGGTAGTCCTGGAAGACCACGCCGACCGGGCGGGACTCCGGGGGAGTGCGATCCAGGTCCGCGCCGTCGAGGCGGAGATGGCCGTCGGTGAGGGGGGTGAGGCCGGCGAGGGCGCGCAGGGCGGTGGTCTTGCCGGCACCGTTGGGGCCGAGGAGCGCGACGACGTCTCCGGGGGCGGCGGTGAGGGGCACGTCCAGGCGGAAAGGGGGGCGGTCCACGACGAGGTGGGCGTCCAGGCCGGTCGTCGGGTGCGCATGCCTGGTGGGATGCCGGCCTTCGGCCGGCTGTGGGTTGCCACCCGCACCGCCCGTGCAGGTTTTGTCGTCGGGTACGGGTGGCCCCTGCGGGGGCTGAGCGCCGTCGGCGGCTGCGGGGCGAGGAGTGGTCATGGTGTCGTCATCCAACGGTCTCGCAAACCCGCCAGCACCGCGATCGACACCGTCAGCAGGACCAGGCTGAGGGCGATGGCGGCGTCGGGGTCGTTCTGCAGGGCCAGGTAGACCGCGAGAGGCATGGTCTGGGTGCGGCCGGGGAAGTTGCCGGCGAAGGTGATCGTCGCCCCGAACTCGCCGAGCGCCCGTGCCCACGCCAGGACCGCGCCCGCGGCGATGCCGGGAGCGATGAGCGGCAGGGTGACCCGGCGGAACGCGGTGAACCGGGACGCGCCGAGCGTGGTCGCCGCCTCCTCGAAGCGCGGGTCGGCCGCGCGCAGGGTGCCCTCGACGCTGATGACCAGGAACGGCATCGCCACGAACGCCTCCGCGATCACGACCCCGGTGGTGGTGAACGGCAGGGTGATCCCGAACCAGGCGTCCAGCCACTTGCCGATGACCCCGTTGCGGCCCAGGGCCAGCAGCAGGGCGACACCGCCGACCACCGGAGGCAGGACCAGGGGCAGAGTCACCAGAGCCCGTACGAGGCCCCGGCCGGGAAATTCCGTACGGGCCAGCAGCCACGCCAGCGGCACGCCCAGCACGAGACTCACGGCCGTCGCCGCGGTGGCGCTGACCAGGGACAGCTGGAGTGCCTGCCACACCTCCGTGCTGGTCAGCTGGTCCGGCAGGCTGCGCCAGGGCGCGCGGACCAGCAGCGCGAGCAGGGGCAGCAGCAGGAACGCCAGCGCCAGTACGCCCGGCAGCAGCAGCGGCAACGGCACTCCGCGCAGGACCCCCGCGCCGACGCGCCGACGCCGCGGCCGGCCCGTGCGGGGGCCGGCCGCGACGCCGGGCTTGTGAAGCGAGGTCACGGCTTGAGGAACCCGGCCTCGATCAGCACCTTCTGGCCCTCGGCGGACTGTACGAGGGTGATGAACGCCTTGGCGGCCTCGGCGTTCTGCCCGTTCTTCAGCTGGGCGATCGGGTAGGCGTTGATGGCCTTGGCGGACTCGGGGAACTTCACGCCCTCCACCTTGCCACCCGCGGCCTTCACATCGGTCTGGTAGACGACCGCGGCGTCGGCCTCCTTCAGCTCCACCTTGTTCAGGGCGCTCTTGACGTCCTGCTCGTAGGACACCGGGGTGAGCTTGAGCTCGGCGGCGTCCAGGGCCTTCTGCGCGGCGGCACCGCACGGCACGGTCTTGTCGCAGAGCACGACCTTCAGACCGGACTTGGTCAGGTCCTTCAGGGAGGACACCTTGTCCGGGTTGCCCGGCAGGGTCGCGATCTCCAGCTGGTTGCGTACGAAGGTGGCCGGGGTGCCGACCGCGTCCTTCTTGTCCGTCACGATCTTCATCGTCTTGGGACTGGCGGCGGCGAAGACGTCCGCCGGGGCGCCGCCCGTGATGCTCGCGGCGAGCATGTCGCTGCCGCCGAAGTTGAAGCTGACCTTGGTGCCCGGGTGCTGCTGCTCGAACTGCTTGCCGAGCGTCGTGAAGCTCTCCTTCAGGGAGGCGGCGGCGAAGACGGTGACCGTGCCCGAGAACTTGGGTGAGGCGGAGCCGGGCTTGGCCGGCTCGGTGGAGGAGTCACTGGAGGAGGAGCAGGCGCTGAGTGCCATCAGGGCGGCTCCCGCACCGGCCAGCTGCAGCACTCGCCGGGTCCGGCGCACGGAACGGGTCATCACGGATCTACTCCTCTGGTTCTGCGGAACAGCTGTCGCGCCCTGACACGGCCGGGGGACCGGCCGTGCGGCGATGATACTGCCGCATCTGCCAGCCGTAAGTCTCCTGTCTCATCGCATGAGCTGCGGAGTTACGACTTGTAGCTTGCATGTGCGTTTGCACGGTGCGCCGCGGCGGGTACGGTGCTGCGGGAGGTGGTCGCAGGTGACGCTCGCGGTACTCGCCCTGACCGGTGATCTGGCCCGGCCCGCCCGGCTGTGGGTGCCGGACCTGCTGCGCTGGCCACAGCACCGGGTGGATGTCAGCTTCGAGTGCGCGACCAGCGGCCTCCAGCACCACCGGTTCGCCGGCCCACGCCTGTACGACGTCCTCACCGACGCGGGGCCCGGCTTCGACCCGGCACGGCGCAAGGACCGGCTGCGCTTTCTCATCGCCGTCACCGGCACCGACGGCCACCACGCGGTGCTCTCCTGGGCCGAGATCGACCCGGACTTCGCGGACGCGCCCGTCCTGCTCGGCGTGCGCATCGACGACACCCCGCTGGATACGGCCGGCCCCCAGCTGGTGCTGCCGCAGGACCGGTGCGGGGCCCGGCACATCAGCGGTGTCACGGCGATCCGGGTGGACGGCGGTTACCGCTGTGACGCTCCGGTGCCGGCCGTACCCGGTCGTGCGTCGGCGGCAGCTCCGTGAACCGGGACGGTGTCAGACGCGGTCGATGTGCACGTTGGTGGATTTCACACGCGCGGTGGCCTCCATGCCGACCTCCAGGCCCAGTTCCTCGACGGCCTCCCGGGTCAGCAGCGACACCAGCCGATGCGGGCCCGCCTGGATCTCCACCTGGGCGGCGACGTCACCGAGCTTGATCGCCGTGACGATGCCGGGGAAGGCGTTGCGGACGGAGGTGTAGGAGGCGTCCTCCTCGCCGCCGCCCGCCTTGGCCAGTTCAACCGAGAACGCGGCCAGGTCCCTGCCGTCGATGAGCCGCCGCCCGGCCTCGTCACGGTGGGTTGCCACCCGGCCCGCGTCGGCCCAGCGGCGGGCGGTGTCCGGGCTCACGCCGAGCAACCGTGCCGCCTGGCCGATCGTGTAGGACTGCATGCCGGTCACGATAGGGCCACCGGCTGGGAACCGTGGACGCGGGTCGGCCGTTGGGTACAACGCGATACGGCCCTGTCGGTATGCGTCCGGTCTCACCCGGTGTGCACGCGCGGCCGACGTACCCGGTCCGGTTCCGCCTCCCGGAGCACCTCGCGGGTGACCGGAGCGACCTCGCCCTGGCCGAAGAGGAAGAAGCGCAGGAAATTGGCGAACGGGTTGCCCTCGGTCCACTCGAAGTAGATGTGCGGGGTGCAGCCCGTGCTGTCCCGGACGTGGAGCAGCAGTGCGGCCAGGGCATTGGGGATGGACGCGGACTCCAGGGTCAGCACGCGGTAGCGGCCGTGCAGGACCTCGCCGCGCACGGTCATGCTCGCCTCGAACTCGGAGGGGTCGGTGACCGTGACCTCGACGAAGACGAAGTCCTCCTGCTCGGGCATGTCGTTGTCGGCGCGGATCTGCTCGATCTTGTCGCGGTACTCCGCCTTGTCCCGGTGGCCGGGTTCGTTCGCGATGAACCGCATCTTCCGGCTGGCCATGTCCCGGACGAATCGTTCCGCCATCGGATCGAGCGTCACGCTGGTCACGCGCAGCTCGAAGGCACGGGCCAGCCGGGACGCCAGCGAGACCAGGATGATGCCGGCGATGAAGCAGGCACCGATCTTCACACCGTCCGGGCGCTCGATGACGTTCACGACGGTCGTGTAGAGGAACACCGCCGCGATCACGCCGAACCCGATGGTCCAGTTGCGCTGCCCGGCCTTGTGCGCGGCGATGGTCACCGCGATCGCGGCCGAGCTGATCAGCACCAGCACACCGGTGGCGTACGCGCCGCCCTGCTTGTCGACGTTGGCGTCGAAGATCCAGGTCACCAGGAACGCGACCAGGGTGAAGACGATCACCATCGGGCGTACCGCGCGCGCCCAGTGCGGGGCCATGCCGTAGCGGGGCAGATAGCGCGGCATGAGGTTGAGCAGGCCTGCCATCGCGGAGGCGCCGGCGAACCACAGGATGGCGATGGTCGAGATGTCGTAGACCGTGCCGAAGGCGCCGCCGAGGTACTGGTGCGCGAGGTAGGCGAGGGCACGGCCGTTGGCCGGGCCGCCCGTCTTGAAGTCCTTCTCCGGGATCAGCAGTGTGGTGATGAAGCTGGTGGCGATCAGGAAGCAGCTCATGATGAGCGCTGCGGTCGTGAGCAGCTTCTTGGTGTCCCGGATCCGGCCGGTCGGCTTGTCCTCGGTGTCCCCGGTGTCGCCCTGGACGTGCGGCATGACGGCGACACCGGTCTCGAAGCCGGACAGGCCGAGGGCGAGTTTCGGGAACACGATCAGAGCCACGCCGACCATGACGAACACGTTGCCGTGCTCCGCCGTCAGGGCGCTGGACCAGTCGGTGACCACATGCCCGGCGGTGAGGACGTGCCACAGGCCGACGATCACGACGACCAGGTTGAGCGCGAGGTAGACGCCGACCAGGGCGACCGCGACACCGATCGCCTCCAGGAAGCCCTTCAGGAACACCGCGCCGAGCAGTGCCACCAGGAACAGCGTGATCACCATCTGGTGGCCGTGCAGGGCGCTGGTCAGATGCGGGTTCTCCACCAGGTGGGTGGAGGCGTCGGCGGCCGACAGGGTGATGGTGATGAGGAAGTCGGTGGCGGCGAAGCCCAGCAGGGTGAGTACGAACAGCTTGCCCTGCCAGAACGACAGCAGCCGTTCCAGCATCGCGATGGAGCCCTCGCCGTGCGGGCTCTCCTCGGCGACGCGGCGGTAGACCGGCAGGGCGCCGGCCAGGGTGACGACGACGAGCACGATCGTCGCGATCGGGGACAGCAGGCCGGCCGCCAGAGCCGCGATGCCGGGCTGGTAACCGAGGGTCGAGAAGTAGTCGACACCCGTCAGGCACATCACGCGCCACCAGCGCTGGCCCTTGTGCGGGGGCTCCGGTTCGGCGTGGGGCCCGGTGTGGCCGCCGTGCTTGCCCATGTCGGACAGCCCCTCCAGCATCCAGTTGCGCAAGCGACTGGGAGGGGGGTGCTCGGTCGTGGCCATCGGCGTGCTCCTGTGTGCGGCTCAGCTCTTTTCCGGCCATCACGCGGACGGCGGCACCAGCGTAAGCAGAGAGTGACGCCTGGGCCCATGGATCAGGGCTCGGGAGGCGTCAATCTTGCGTTAAGAATGGCGCGAGAGCAGCACAGTCGCATCAAGAAGGCGAGGCCGGAGCCGGTGGCCGGGAGCACGGCCGTCCGGGGCAACGGCCCCCACCGCCACGCCGGGACGGCCACCGAGTGTCATGTCCTGGGCCGGCACCACCTCACTCCAAGCCGGAGGCCCGGAACACGCCCAGGGCCGTCTCGCGGTCGATACGGCGGGCGAGGCGGTGCAGGGCGGTTGTGCCGCACAGCAGGGTGCCCGCCGCCTCGGACACCCGGGCGCCCTCGTCGAGGAGGTACCACACACCGGGATTGCGGATCAGTGTCCCGGGGTCGATCTCGACCCGGTTGCCGAGGGTGTCGCGCAGGACCAGCCGCTGGGCCACGCCGTCCAGCGGACGCACCGCGATCAGCAGATCCGTGCGGACCCGGCGGGTGCGCAGCAGACCGCGGGTGGCCAGCCAGCCCGCACCCGCCGAGACCCGTACCGGGAACAGGACGAGGAACAGCAGCAGCGCGACGGCCGGCCACAGGGCACAGCGCCACCAGGTGAGGGAACCGGCCGCCCAGTCGACGAAGAGCAGCAGGCCGAGCAGGACACCGGCGCAGCGGAGCGACGCGCGCACGTCCGCCGCCCAGTCGCGGTCGTGCACCACGCCGGCGGTGCCGGTCCGGTGCCGGCCCGCGAGCCGGGAAAGCGCGTCGTTGCGGTGCCTCATGTCTGAGACGGTAGACAGGGCCGGCGCCGATGGAGCAGGCCCGTCGCCCACCTTGACGCTGTCCTGATGGCTGTGGGGGCCTTTTTGGCGCGACGCCTGCACTCGCCGTCCGGGGCGCTTTCCCCAGGGCCCCCGTCAAAGTCCCCGGATGTCCATGCGCAGATGCCAGGTGTTGCGCCGGTGGACGGAGAGCAACTGCGACTCCAGCGGGGACGGGGGCACCGCCAGCACCGGGCAGACCGCGTGCGCCAGGCAGTACCGGGAGACCCGGCCCGAGAAGGCGCGCTGCAGGCCGCGTCGACCGGCGCCCACGACCAGGACGTCGTTCTCCCGGTTCGCGGTCGCCACCAGTGCCGGCCCCGGGGCGCCGCGGACGATGACGGCGTGCATCGGCACACCCGGTGCGTCCCCGCCGAAGATCTCCTCGAGTACGGAGGCCAGCCGCTGCCCGGCCAGCCGCTGCCAGTCCTCGACCAGCAGACCGGCGGCGGGGGAGCGGCGCGCGGCGGGATCACCGCCCGGCGGTTCCCAGGCCAGCACCGGCCACAGTTCGGCTCCAAGCCTGCGGGCCAGCGCGGTGGCCCGCCGCAGGGCCGTGACGCTGCCCAGGGAGCCGCTCACACCGACCACCACCCGCGCGGTCGCCGAGGCGTCATAACCGGACATCGCTCCACCGTTCCTCGCGGGCGACGCCGGGGTCTCTCGCGCGGACGTGCCCGCCCTGCAAGGCCGTTGCTTCCTTCCATCCCACTCCCGTACCGGCGATTCGACCAGCCGGGCGGACGGTGTTCTCCGGGCGGCTGCAGCCGGCCTCGGGTACCGGCTGCTGCACGACAGATACTCCTGGGTCCCGGCCGTCTTCCCCGGTGAGGGCGCGGCCCTGCCGTGGGACGAGCAACTGGAGCCCGAACCGGCGTACCAGTCGCTGCGCGAGGCGCTGAGACAGCCTCCGGTCACGGCCCGTAGCCACCCCTACACACGTCAGGGCCGGTGCGCACGGGATGCGTGCGGGCCGGCCCCTCAGGTTGCTCTTGCTCTGTTCTCGCTCCGCTCAGGCAGCGGTCATCACCTGCTCCGCACCGAGCGGACGGTGCGGAGCGATGATCCTGCCGTCGGGCAGCAGCTCACCGGTGTCCTCGAAGAGCAGGACGCCGTTGCACAGCAGACTCCATCCCTGCTCCGGGTGGTGCGCCACGAGACGGGCGGACTCCCGGTCGGCGGACTCGGCTGGTGGACACGGCGGCTGGTGCTGGCACATGGATGGGATCTTTCGCTCTGTTGTGGTCATGGCCGTCCCCCGTGGTGATAAGTCGGTCGGAACCCAGTGTTGCCCTCTGGGCGGCATTCCGCAGGGATTTCGCAGCACCGCTTCTCACAGGTTCATGACGCGTCACCCGCCCGGACGGTTCAGTCGAAGTGCACTGTCACTTCGGGTGGTTTGCAGTGGCCGGATAGGGCTAGTCCATGCAGACCAGACCCGCTGACATGGGCGTACCCCGCTTCCCTTGCGGGCAGCGGGGTACGCGGATGTGCGTCAGGCGGCGGGCGAGTCGAGAACGGGCGGCCCGAGCAGTGGAAGGGGAGTCGCGCGATGAGTCAGCACCGGCAGCAACTCGGTGACCGGGAACGGCCGGTGAGCCGGTATGCCCGGCGGGGCCGGCGCCAGCGGGACGAGCAGGTCGGTGCCCACCGGGTGCCCCTCGGCTCCGTCGGCCGTGAGGTCGCCGTGCAGCCACAGGGTGAGCATGTAGAGGCCGGGCACGGACAACAACCGTGCCTGATAAGGCTGTTGCAGTGCCTCGGCCTGGTGCAGGGCGCGCTCGGTGGAGGCGACGTACGGGCCCTCGAAGAAGTGCGAGAAGGCCCAGCCGTCGGGCGTGAGCATCGTCTCCGCCGCGGCCACCGCCCGGTCGCCGCAGCGGATCAGGAAGCGCCAGCCGGCCAGCCGGGTCGCGGACAGACCCTGGGCGGTGATCCGGTCCAGCACATGCACCGGCAGCGGCAGTTCGGGTGTCGTAGGGCCCTGCGCGGCGCGCAGGGAGGGAGTGCGGGCCTCACGGACCGCGGTGGGCGAACCCAGGGCGGTGAGGACGGAACGCAGGGCAGGCACGGGGGCAGGGGGCACGTGCAGCGGCATGTGGGTCGCCTCTCTCGTACGACAGGCGCGACGGCGCGAGGAGGGGTGGGGCGGACGGCGCTGTCTGCTCACGCAAGGCCGGAAGGGTTGAGGCCCGGGTCGGTGAACAAGGGTGCGGCTCGGCCTGCCGCCCGTCATGGGACGGCCTGAACACGGCAGGAACCAGGACCTGGGGCGTCACCCTTCTGCCTTGTGGGCGAAGTTTATACGACGCGTGTTCGGCCGTTGTTTCATCTATCCCATTTCCGGAAGTCACACAAGGCGGTAATGCGCCGCAGATTTGTGGGACTCCTCCCGATTTCCCGCCCGCCTTCCGCCGCTGACCTCGCCATACGCACCGGTAACGGTCGGCCGAATGTCATCGGCGTTTTTCACGAGGCGTTGCGGGCACCCGAAGGTGCAGGCTGTGACATGCCCCGTGAATGTGCCGCGGGGAACATTCCGAAAGAGTAGCGGGCGCCGGGCCCGCGCGGGACGTTATCGATCGCTTCCGGTGGGCATCATCCACCCTGACCCGGGAGCCCGGCGGCCGGATCGCCGGCCCGCCCATCCGAGGAGGGACACTTCGATGGGGGAGAAGGTCGCGGCAGGGCAGTTCGACCTGTCCGATCGCCAGCGCTACCGCGAAAAGCTCCAGAAGTGCCTGACGGGACTGGAGCGACTGCTGTGCGAGAAGCGATTCGACCGTCCCAGGAATCTCATGGGAGTCGAGATCGAATTGAATCTCGCCGGGCCCGACGGTATGCCCAAAATGTTGAACGGCCAGGTACTGGAGCGCATCGCGAGCCGCGATTTCCAAACAGAACTCGCCATGTTCAACCTGGAAGTCAACATCGCACCACACCGCTTGGGCGGTCGGGTATTCGACCGGCTCGCCGAGGAACTGCGCACCTCGCTCGCCTATGCCGACCGCAAGGCCGGCGAAGTGGACGCCGGTATCGTCATGATCGGTATTCTGCCCACTCTCGACCGCGACGACCTGGTCTCCTCCAACCTCTCCGAGGTCGACCGCTACACCATGCTCAACGAGCAGATCGTGGCCGCGCGCGGCGAGGACTTCCGGCTCGACATCGAGGGCGTGGAACACCTCGTCTGTACGTCCAAGTCGATCGTCCCCGAGGCCGCCTGCACCTCTCTGCAACTGCATCTGCAGGTCACTCCCGGCCGGTTCGCGGACGTGTGGAACGCGGCGCAGGCGGCGAGTGCCGCTCAGATCGCCGTCGGCGCCAACTCGCCGTTCCTGTTCGGTCACGAACTGTGGCGCGAGTCCCGGCCCCCGCTGTTCCTGCAGTCCACCGACACCCGCCCGCCCGAACTCCAGGCGCAGGGCGTTCGGCCGCGCACCTGGTTCGGCGAGCGCTGGATCAGCTCGGCGTACGACCTGTTCGAGGAGAATCTGCGCTTCTTCCCCTCCCTGCTGCCGATCTGCGACGACGAGGAGCCGCTGGACGTCGTCGAGGCGGGCGGCACACCGCGACTCGCCGAACTCGTGCTGCACAACGGCACGATCTACCGCTGGAACCGGCCCGTGTACGGCATCGCCGACGGCGTCCCCCACCTCAGGGTGGAGAACCGGGTGCTGCCGGCCGGGCCGACCATCACCGACGTGATCGCCAACGCGGCCTTCTACTACGGCCTGGTGCGCGCCCTGGCCGAGGAGTCCCGGCCGGTGTGGACCAGGCTGCCCTTCGCGGCGGCCGAGGCCAACTTCGACGCGGCGTGCCGGTACGGCATCGACGCGCGGTTCGTGTGGCCCCGGCGCGGGCGCTACGGCGGCACGGGCGAGGTCGACGCGGTCACCCTGATCCGCGACGAACTGCTGCCGCTGGCGGCGGCCGGTCTCGACGCGTGGGGTGTGGAGGCGGCAGACCGTGATCTGTACCTGGGCGTCATCGAGGAGCGCTGCCGGCGCCGGGTGAACGGGGCGTCCTGGCAGGCGGCCACGTTCCATCGGGCACTGGAGCAGGGGCTGACCCGTGAGGCGGCGCTGGCCGCTACGACGCGGAGGTATGCCGAGCTCATGCACGTGGGGGAGCCGGTGCACATGTGGCCGGTGGGGTTGCCGGAGGCGGTGGCCTTGGGCTGAGGGCAGGGTGGTGAGTGGCTCCGGTGGCATGGGGCCTGAGTTGGCGTGAGTGCCGCGCGCCGTGCGGACCGCCGGGTGTGCGGGGTGGGGCGGGGCTGAAGCTGGTGACGTGTGCCGGTGCCGCCTGCGTGCGGCCCGTACGCTGTCCTCACATCTCCTTCTGCGATCCTTGCCGGGCAGAGGTGAGCCGCGGGGCTCATGAGCCGGCTGGAGGCAGGGGTGCAGGTGGAGGCTGACTCGGTGGCTGATTCGGGGGCGCGGGAGCGCGACCCGCAGCGGGTCCTGCGGGACGAGACGCTGCTCGTCCTCGGGCTCTCGCTGGGAGCGAGCGGGGTCTCCGCACTGATCAGCTTCATCGGCTCGGTCACCAAGCCGGGCGGTCTGAAGGACCAGGCGGCCACCCTCAACGCCTCGGCCGCGCCCGGCCGCCCCTGGCTGGACCTCGCCTGGCAGCTGTTCGGCATCGCCACCGCACTGGTCCCCGTCGCCCTGGTCGCCCACCTGCTCATGCGCGAGGGCGGCAGCCTGCGCACCCTCGGCTTCGACCGCACCCGCCCCTGGCCCGACCTGGCCCGGGGCGCTGGTGTCGCGGCCGTGATCGGCAGCACCGGCATCGCCTTCTACCTGGCTGCCCGCGGCCTCGGCTTCAACCTCACGGTCGTCCCCGAGGCGCTGCCGGACGTGTGGTGGAAGTACCCCGTGCTGATCCTGTCCGCCTTGCAGAACGCGATCCTCGAAGAGGTCATCGTCGTCGGCTATCTGCTGCGCAGGCTGGGCCGGTTGGGCTGGACCCCGGGGACCGCGCTGGTGGCCAGTGCGGTGCTGCGCGGCTCGTACCACCTCTACCAGGGCATCGGCGGCTTCCTCGGCAACATGGTCATGGGCGTGGTGTTCGTGTACCTGTACCGCCGCTGGGGGCGGGTCGGCCCCCTGGTTGTTGCGCACTCCCTGCTCGACATCGGAGCGTTCGTCGGCTACGCCCTTCTCGCGGGCAAGGTCGGCTGGCTGCCGACGGCCTGAGCACCGACGGGGCTGGTCGCGCAGACAGACCACGGCCCGCATCCGCCACGGCCCGCGGCGTATGCGGCCACCCTGTCGTCTCCACCGGCCGGTGGCGCAGGAGTCTCCACCGGCCGGTGGCGCAGGCAGGCCGCCGTGATGTCCACGGACTGGTGGTGCAGGCGGCCGGCGGCTGCCGTGATCTCCAGCAGCGGTGGCGCAGGCGGGTGGCCCCGTAGTCCCCACTGGCCGGTGGCGCACCTGGCCGCCTCCCTGTATCCACCGGCCGGCGGCGCGGCGGCTGTTCAGGCGCGCAGTTCGCCCTCGATGACCGTGACCGCGCGGCCGGTGAGCAGGGTGCGGTCGCCGCGCAGGCCGGTGCGGACCAGGCCGGTACGGCGGGAGGCCTGCAGCCCGGTGAGGTCGTCCCGGCCGAGGCGCGCGGACCAGTGCGGGGCGAGCGCGGTGTGGGCGCTGCCGGTGACCGGGTCCTCGTCGATGCCGACGTTCGGGAAGAAGCAGCGGGAGACGAAGTCGTAGCCGCGGGAGGCGTCGTCGGCGAGTGCGGTCGCGATGATGCCGCGCGCGGAGTAGGCGCACAGGGACTTGAGGTCCGGCGTGAGGCCGAGGACTGTCTTCTCGTCGGCCAGCTCCACCAGCAGGTCGCCGACGTTCGGACCGGTGTCGAAGACCGCGACCGGCTGTGCCCCGAGCGCCTCGGCGACCCCCGCCGGGATCTCGGCCGGACGGAGCGGCGCCGTCGGGAAGTCGAGCGTGATCGAGCCGTCCTCGGCGGGGTGGGCGCTGAGCACGCCGCTGCGGGTGGCGAACCGTACCGGGCCCTCGTGGGCGCCGGTGGTGTGCAGGACGTGGGCCGTGGCGAGCGTGGCGTGCCCGCACATCGCCACCTCGGCGACGGGCGTGAACCAGCGCAGTGCCCAGTCCGCCTCGCCGCCCTCGGGCAGCCGGTGGGCGAACGCCGTCTCGGCGTGGTTGACCTCCATGGCGACGTTCTGGAGCCAGTCGTCGTCCGGGAAGACGTCGTCCAGGAGCAGGACTCCGGCCGGGTTGCCGGCGAAGGGGCGGTCGGTGAAGGCGTCCACGATTCGAATGCGCATGGCGCCGACGCTAGTGGCTGCGCCGGGCGCCGGCCCAAGGCCAATTCACGAGTCCTGGCACGTTTCCCGTACACCGGCGGCATCCCCCCGCTTCGCGCGCCTGAAGACCTGGCGCATCCTCACCAAACTCCGCACGAACCCCGCCCGCGCCACCAACCTTCTCCGCGCCCTGCTCGTCCTGACGAACCTCGAACTCGGCCGCTGACAGACGATCAAGACCGAAGACAGCCGCCCACGACCGACTGGGCCTCGGTCAGTCGATGCCTTCGACGATGCGGAAGTCGCGCTCGACGCCGTCGGAGAGGGCGACCAGCGCCTCCTGGTAGGCCGCACTCTCGCGCGCCGCGACGGCCTGCTCGAAGCTGTCGAACTCGACCAGGACGGTGCGCTCGGCGATTCCGGCGTCGTACGCCGCGACCCGCCCGCCGCGGACGATGGTCCGACCGCCCCCGGCCTCGACGGCCAGGCGGGCCAGCTTGTTGTAAGCAGCCAGCTTCTCAGGATCTGAAATGGTGCGGTAGACGCTGACCCAGTAGCCCTTGGGCATGGAACCTCCAGTGTGGGGATGAGTGCATCTGACTTACGGGTTGGTCTCGGACGAGCGTCGGCGGGCGAGAGCGAGGCTTGTCAGCGTCGTGATCGCCATGGCGCCGATGCCGACCAGCGCCGCGGTGGTGTAGGCGCTGTCGTCGGGGAAGAGGTGACCGGGGCCGGTGCCCGCGGCGAGGATCAGACCGCCGATGGCGCTGCCCAGGGAGTACCCGACGCTGCGGACGACGTAGTTGAAGCTCATGGCGCTCGACGTCTCGCTCTTGGGGGTGACGTCCAGGATGACGCCGGGCATCGCGGCCGAGAAGCCGCCGACGCCGAAGCCGAGCACGCCCATCGCCGCGAACAGTTCGGCCAGGCCCGACCGGGCCGCCGCGAACAGGGCGAACCCGCCGCCGACCACGACGGCGCTGCCGGCCAGGAGCAGGGGGTCGGCGATCCGCGTCCGGACCCGCGGCGTGAGCTTGCCGGCGACGAACCCCAGCACCGAGAACGGGATGAGGACCAGCCCGGCGACGAAGGTCGTCAGCCCGAAGCCGTAGCCGGCGCCGTGCGGCGTCTGCGCGTACCGGGTGATGAGCGTGAGCAGGAGGTACATGCCGATCCCGCCGACGAACATGGCGAGGTTCGCCCCGGCGACCGCCGGGTGCCGCACCGCCCGCACATCTATCAGGGGCGTCGTGCTGCGCAACTCGATGACGGCCCAGACGCAGATCAGCACCACCGCGACGACGGCGAGGCCCGCCGCCACGGCGAGGTGCCGGCTCCACAGATTCCGTTCGCCGGCGAGGAACAGCACCAGGAGCAGCGCAGCGGCCAGGACGACCCCGCCTGCCACGTCCACGTGGGCGGAGCGGCCTTCGGGGGCTTCGGGCATGGAGCGCCACGCGGTCAGGAGGGCGGCGGCGGTGACGACCAGGCCGAGGCCGTAGGCGGCCCGTACCCCGCCGAGCTCGGCGAGCAGTGCGGCCAACGGGTAGCCGACGCCGGCCCCGATGATCGAGACCACCGAGATCAGGGCGATCACGGCCGCGCTGCGCTCCTCGGGGAGGTGGTCCCGGGCCACGCCCATCATCAGCGCCGTCAGCCCGAGCCCAACGCCCTGGGCCGCCCTGCCGGCCAGCAGCCACGCGAACGGCAGCGGCAGCACGGTGAGCGCGCTGCCGGCGACGACGACCGCCAGCGTGGCGAGGATCGTGGCCCGCCGGTGCGGGCCCGCTCCGAGCCGGCCCAGGACCGGCGTGGCGACGGCGCCGCTGAGCAGCGCGACGGTCAGCGTCCACTGCGCGCTGCCGAGCGAGACGTGGAACGAGGTCGCCACGCTGGTGATGAGCGGCGTCCCGAGGCTGGCGACCGCCGCCACGACCAGAGCGATGAACATCAGGGCGGGGACCAGCAGCCGCGCCTCGGAACGCGCCACCGGGAACGCCTTCACCGCGACCCCGCCGACCGGCTGCCCGGTCACTGCTTCGGCCCTTCGCGGTCCTGGCTTTCGAGCTCCGCCAGATGTTCCAGCGCCGGAAGGGCCGCCACCAGGGCCTCGACCTCGTCGCCGGTGAGCTCGCCGATCAACCGCTCGAACGCGTGGACGCCCGCCTGGCGCCGCGTCCGGACATAGGAGGCGCCGGCCTCGGTCAGGCACACCAGCGTGACCCGCTTGTCGGACGCGTCGCCCCGCCGCTCGACCAGGCCGGACTCCTCCATCACCCGGACCAGCGCGGTCATCGCGGGCTGGGTGACGCCCTCGACCGCGGCCAGATCGGTGATGCGCCGCGGGCCGGTCCGGTCCAGGGTGGCCAGGGTGGCGGCGGACGTCAGGCTCATGTCCCGGGGCAGGCGTCTCACGGCCCTGGTGGCCAGGCCGTAGAGGGCTGCCCCGATGGCGGCGGACGCGCCAGGAGCGGTGTCTTGACGACTCATGCTCGAAGCATAACATCTTTATATTCATAGTTTATGGAAATGGTCGACTGGCGCGGGCGGCCTCGACCGCTGGGAGCCGGTGACGTCTCAGAGGCTGCCACTGCGCTTGTCCTGGCCGATGAACCCCCAACGACGTGGACGCCGGGACGCTCTCCGTGACGGCCCGGCGCATCGCTGCCACCGCCCGAGGTTCGGCCCGGCCCAAGAACCTGGCGGACATCCCTGGCACGGGCACCCAGCCGCAACCGTCCCGGACGCGCAGGCCTCACGATGTCCTCCCCGCCGCCAGGGCTGACGACCGTCCCGCCGTTCAGCGGAGCTGAGAGCAGATCGGCCGTCAGCTCACGTTCTTCTGCCCCTTGAACGCGATGAACTTCCGGACCGGAGCGGCACGTTCGAAGGGCTCGTCCCAAAATCGGGCCGGCGATCCCAGTTGTCCCACCCCGTCGGCGCCGGCGAACCCCCACCACGACCACCCGTTCCGTACACCGTCCGAACCAGATCGCTCGAGACAACCGGCGAACCGGACCAGATCGCCTGAGACAGGAGCCGGGTCGTCGGAGGCAGGACACCCGGCGTCCTGACACGGGTCTTGTCATGCGATCGGTACCGATATATCGTTGAGGCATCGCGAACGATACGCGATACAGACGTGACAGATCATCGATGGAATGGAGTGATCGCGATGCGTACCCACGGATTCGAGCGTGGACATCGGCACGAGGGCCCCGGCCTGCGCGGCAGGGGTGGATTCGACGGGCGGCGGGCCGCCTTCGGGCCCTTCGGTCCGGGTGGTCCGGGGTTCGGCCCCGGCGGACCCGGATTCGGGCCCGGCCCCTGGGGGCCCCGGGGGCGCGGTGGCCCGAGGGGGCGGGCGCGGCGCGGTGATGTGCGGGCCTCGATCCTGGCCCTGCTCAAGGACCGTCCCATGCACGGCTACGAGATGATCCAGGAGATCGCCGAACGCAGCGGCGGCGCCTGGAAGCCCAGCCCCGGCTCGGTCTATCCCACCCTCCAACTGCTGGAGGACGAGGGCCTGATCGCAAGCGAGAGCGAGGGCGGCAAGAAGCTGTTCGCCCTCACCGGGGACGGGCGCGTCGTGGCCGACGAGGGCCCGGACGCCCCCTGGGAGGAGGCCTCGCGCGGGGTCGACTGGGAGGCGCTCGGTGAGATCCGCCAGGCGGGCTTCGGTCTGATGGAAGCCTTCGGGCAGGTCTGGAAGACCGGCAGCAAGGAGCAGCGCGAGAAGGCGCTGGCCGTCATCAACGACGCCCGCAAGAAGCTGTATCTGATCCTGGCCGACGAGCACTGAGCTCGCGGTCGGGCAAGGCGCCCCGCGCGGCGGTCCGCGCGGGGCGCCTTCGCGTGCCCGGCCCGCCGGGGCTCAGGCGACCAGGCCGGCCAGCTTGCGCAGCGACTCGTTCAGCGCGGCCGTCGCCGAGTCCTTCAGTTTGCCCGCCATCAATGACACCGCGGCGCCCGTGAACTCGCCGTCGATACGGACGCTCGTGGCGTCCCCGTCGGGCGTGAGGGTGTAGCGGGTGGCGACCGTCACCGCCATCGGGCCCTTGCCCCGGATGGCGAACACCCGCGCCGGTTCCAGCTCCTCGATGGTCCAGTCGACCTCGGCCGGGAAGCCCATCAGTTTCATGTTCTCCTGGAACGTCCCGCCCACGGCCAGCGTGTCCGGCCCGCCCTTGGGGAAGCTGGTGTGGGTGGCGTTCCACTCCCCGTACGACGACCAGTCGGTGAGCCGGGTCCACACCTTCTCGGCCGGTGCCTCGATGCGTGCCTCCGCGCTGACTTCGGCCATGCGACCACCCCTTCGGATCGGGCGTAGCGGGCTACGGTGTCGCGGAACGTAGCCGCAAGGGCACGAACATTCAATACTGATGAACCGTCAGAATCCGGTGCGGTACTGCCTGCCGTCGACCCCTGATCGGCCGGATCTCCTCCCTGAGGAGGAGATCCGGAGCGGCGATGTCCACTCTGTGTGGGATGCAAAGATGGTTCCGCCCGTGGATGACTCGGCCCGTTGATGCTGATGGGGTAGAGGATGTGCAACCCCGTACAGCCCGTCGGGCCGCCCATGACGAGGCGGCTGCGCACATGGACGACGATGCCGCGCTCGGCGCCGAGCTGGCAGCGGTGGTCGCCGGTGCCCGGCGGAGGGCCGTCCGGGACGGCGACCGGCAGATCGACACCGCGCATCTGCTGCACTCCCTGCTGGAACACGATCCCGAGGTGCGTGCCGCCGTCGGCGGGCCGCCGCAGCTCGCCCGGCTGCTCGGCTACCTCGTGCAGCGCAGCATCGGCTACGGACTGCGCTGGCAGGGCAGCGTGGAGGACTCCGGTGCGCTCCCCGCCGTCCCCGGACAGGCCGTTCGCGGCGCCCGGGAACCCGGGGACACCGCCGGCTGGTCGCCCGCCGCGGCTGCCGCACTGGACGGGGCCCGCGACCGCGCCCGACTGCGCGGTGAGCCCCGCGTGCACGGCATCGACCTCCTCGCCACCCTCACCGCGGATCCCGCCTCCCGGGCCGTCGAGGTGCTGGCCCGCGCGGGCATCCGCGACCTGAACACCCGGCTCGAAGCCGGCCCGGCGGAGGAGTACGCCGGCGACGGAGGCGTTGCCCGCTGAGCCCCCGCATGTCCAGCCCCTGAGACAGGTGTCAACAGGGGTGACGCTCATGTCGCCGCCTGTCATCATGTGCCGGTGCATACGTCAGAGAGCAGTCAGGGCAGCCGCGGCAAGGGCGCCGGGCTCGGTCTCGCACTTGCCTCCGCGCTCGCCTTCGGCGGGTCCGGAGTGGCCGCCAAACCGCTGATCGAGGCGGGGCTCGACCCGCTCGACGTGGTCTGGCTGCGGGTGGCCGGCGCCGCCCTCGTCATGCTGCCGCTCGCGGTACGGCACCGCGCCCTGCTGCACCGCCGTCCCGCGCTGCTCGCCGGATTCGGACTGCTCGCCGTCGCCGGGGTCCAGGCCTGCTACTTCGCCGCGCTCTCCCGCATCCCGGTGGGTGTGGCGCTGCTCATCGAGTACCTGGCTCCCGCGCTGGTGCTGGGCTGGGTGCGGTTCGTGCAGCGGCGGCCGGTGACCCGCGCCGCCGCGCTCGGCGTCGTCCTCGCCGCCGGGGGCCTCGCCTGTGTGGTGGAGGTCTGGTCGGGGCTCAGCTTCGACGCCCTCGGACTGCTGCTCGCGCTCGGCGCCGCCTGCTGCCAGGTCGGCTACTTCGTCCTGGCCGACCAGGGCAGCGACGCGGGCGACGCGGCACCGGACCCGCTCGGTGTCATCGCCCACGGCCTGCTCGTCGGCGCCCTCGTCCTCACGGCCGTCGCCCGCCCCTGGAGCATGCGCTGGTCGGTGCTCACCGGCTCTGCCGACCTGAACGGCACCGCCGTACCGGCCCTCGCCCTGCTCGGCTGGATCGTGCTGATCGCCACCGTCGTCGCGTACGTCACCGGTGTGCTGTCGGTACGGCGGCTGTCCCCGCAGGTCGCCGGTGTCGTCGCCTGCCTGGAGGCGGTCATCGCGACCGTGCTGGCCTGGGTGCTGCTCGGCGAGCATCTGTCGGCGCCGCAGGTGGCCGGCGGTGTGGTCGTCCTGGTCGGCGCGTTCATCGCCCAGTCGTCCGCCCCGGCCAAGGGGTCCGCCGAGCCGGTGGCCGCGGGCGGAGCCGAACGCGAGTTGTCGCCCCACGGTACGGCCGCATAGGGTGCCGGTCATGCCGTCCACGCTCGTCCTTCCGCCCCCGGCCGCCTGAGGCGGGCCTCCGGGACACCAGCCCCGCGCAGCTGCGCCGGGCCGGACGGTGCTGCCCGCAGATGAAGTCCGCGCGTCCCGCTGCAGCGGGACGCTCTCGAACTTCCGCACCCTGGGTGCGTTTCTGCGGAGAGAATCCCTTGACGACGAATCCTTTGTCGGCGAATCCCTTGTCGACGAGTCGCCCGACGACGTCCGACACTGCTTCGTGCCTGCCCGTCGGGCGTGGCCTGCTCTACCTGATCATCACCGGTGCCGCCTGGGGCACGGCCGGAGCCGCCGCCTCCCTGGTCTACCGGACCAGCGACATGGGCGCCTTCGGGCTGTCCTTCTGGCGCTGCGCGCTCGGCCTCGTCCTGCTGCTCGCCGGACGAGGACTGCGCCCGCGTGTCCGCCCGGCCACCACCGAACCCCTGCTCCGCAGGGCCGGCAAGGTCCTCGCCACCGGCCTCGGTCTGGCCGTGTTCCAGACCGCCTACTTCGCCGCCGTGGAGTCGACCGGACTGGCCGTGGCCACCGTCGTCACCCTCGGCGCGGGCCCCGTGCTCATCGCGCTCGGTGCCCGGCTGCTGCTCGGGGAACAGCTCGGTGCCGGCGGGGCGTCGGCCGTCGCCGGGGCACTCGCCGGGCTGGCCGTCCTGACCTTGGGCGGCTCGGCCGCGACCGTGCGGCCCGCAGGCGTGCTCCTCGCGCTCGCCTCGGCCGCGGGCTATGGCGCCATGACCCTGCTGACCCGCTGGTGGGGGAGGGGCGGCGGCGCCGACGCCTCCGGCACCACCGTGGGGGCCTTCGCAGTGACCGGCTTGTGCCTGCTGCCGTTCGCGCTGCACGAGGGCCTGCTCCCGCACACCGCCCACCCGGCCCGGCTGCTGTGGCTGGTGGTGTACATCGCCGCCGTGCCCACGGCTCTCGCGTACGCGCTCTACTTCGCCGGGGCGGCCGTCGTACGGTCCGCCACCGTCTCCGTGATCATGCTGCTGGAACCGGTGACCGCGGCCGCGCTCGCCGTCGTCCTGCTCGGTGAGCGCCTCACGGTGACCACCACGGCCGGCATCCTGCTCCTGCTCGGCGCGGTCGCGGGCCTGGCGGTGAGCGAGGCCCGCGGGGGCGGCGGCCGGGAGTCGGTCCGGGTGTAGGTGCTGTCCGTGGTCTACAGCGCGGTCAGATAGTCCGGCAGCTCGACGCCGGCCGCCAGGTCGGCGTTGGGCACCGGCGCGTCGTAGCCCTTGCGGAGCGGGACGACGCCGGCCCAGTGCGGCAGCGCGAGGTCCTCCGGATCGTCGTTCGCGCCGCCGGTGCGGACCTTGGCCGAGACCTCGTCCAGGTCCAGGCGGATCACCGCGGTGGCGGCCAGCTCCTTCTTGTTCGCAGGCCGGGAGTCGGCGGCGCGGCCCGGTACGACGTGGTCCACCAGCGCGTCCAGCGCCACCCGCCGCTCCTCGGGGTCGGTGACCTGGCGCGCGACGCCGTGCACGACCACGGAGCGGTAGTTGATGGAGTGGTGGAAGGCGGAGCGGGCCAGCACCAGCCCGTCCACGTGGGTGACCGTCAGGCACACCGGCAGGCCCGGGTCGGTCTCGCCGGTCATCCGCAGCGGGCGGGAACCGGTGGACCCGTGCACATAGAGCCGCTCACCGACCCGCCCGTACAGCGTCGGCAGCACCACCGGTGCCCCGTCGCGGACGAATCCCAGGTGGCACACGTACCCCTCGTCGAGTATCGAGTGCACCAGCTCCTTGTCGTACGACGCCCGGTCCGCGGAGCGGGTGGGCACGGTGCGGTCGGTCGGGGTGTAGGCGGCGGCCTGGTTTTCCTCGGTCGTCCCCTGCATGACGGTCCCTCCAAGGCGAGCAATGGTGAGCTGGCGATCAGTATTGCACTAGTGCATAATGCTCTTTGTGCTAGGAGAGTATCCCATCGAAGGGCGCGGCGCAGCAGAGATCGCGGCCAGCGTCGAGCGCGCGGTCGGCGCCGGTGACCTGCGGCCGGGCCAGACCCTGCCGCCCATGCGGGAGTTGGCGGCCCGGCTCGGCGTCAACCCCAACACCGTCGCGGCCGCCTACCGCACCCTGCGCGAACGAGGCGTGATCGAGACGGCCGGCCGCCGGGGCAGCCGTATCCGGCCCAAGCCGGCCACCACCGGCCGTGAGGAACTGCGGGTGGAGGTCCCCGCCGGAGGCCGCGACCTGGCCACCGGCAACCCCGACCCGGCTCTGCTGCCCCACCTCACCGCCGCCCTGGTCGCGGCGGCGGAGGAGGGCGACCGGCGGCCCGTCCTCTACGGCGACGACCCGGTCGACCCGGGCCTCGTCCGCATCGCCCGCGCCGAACTCGACGCCGACGGCGTCCCCGACGGTCCGCTGACCGTGACGTCCGGTTCCCTCGACGCCATCGAGCGCGTTCTCGCCGCGCACCTCAAACCGGGCGACGCGGTCGCCGTCGAGGACCCCGGCTGGGGCAGTGTCCTCGACCTGGTTCCCGCCCTGGGCCTGCGGACCGTCCCCGTGGGCGTGGACGACGACGGACCGAGCCCCGAAGACCTGCGCCACGCCCTGGATTCCGGGGCCCGCGCGCTGATCGTCACCGACCGCGCCCAGAACCCGACCGGCGCCTCGCTGACCGCCACGCGCGCGCGTGCCCTGCGTGCGGTCCTGCGCGACCACCCGCAGACCCTGCTCATCGAGGACGACCACGGCCACGGCATCGTCGACCTCCCGCTGCACCCCCTCGCGGGCGTCACTCGCCACTGGGCCGTCGTCCGCTCCGCCTCCAAGGCCTACGGCCCCGACCTGCGGGTAGCTGTCCTCACCGGCGACCCGGTCACCGTCGACCGCGTCCGGGGCCGCCAGCGTCTGGGCCCCGGCTGGGTGAGCCTGCTGCTGCAGCGGACCGTGGCCCGGCTGTGGACCGAGGGCGCGGTGGACCGGGTGACGGTGGCGCAGGCGTACGCGGCCCGGCGGGACGCCTTGGTCGAGGCGCTGGCGGAGCGCGGAGTCGTCTCTCATGGGCGCAGCGGCATGAACGTGTGGGTGCCGGTCCCGGACGAGACGGGCGCGGTGGCCCGTCTCCTCCAGCAGGGCTGGGCGGTCGCTCCGGGCGCCCGCTTCCGCGTGGCCTCCCGGCCGGGCATCCGCATCACGATCTCGACACTCACCGAGGAGGACATCAGCCCCTTGGCGGACGCGGTGTCAGCAGCGGTGCGCCCGTCTCCGGCCCGCGTCTATGTCTGAGAGCCCGTGACATCACCACTGTCCGGTGATCGACGAGCGGGGTGAGCGGCTGCTGTCCTGCGCGACGAGTTCACGACGCCGGCCGGTCACCTCGACCACGACCCCGAGCACCCTGCTCCGAGCCTGGATGCGGGCTTACGGCTACGGGTGTGCGAGCGCACCAACTCGTCGATGAACAAGCCCGCGCTGCCCGAGGTGGCCGGGTGATCGGCCCGTACGCGCATCAGCGGCACAGCCCTGAGATCAGTTCTTCGCGGCACGTTACTCCGGTCTTGCGGTAGACGGCCTTGAAGTGGTCGTTGACCGTGTGGGGCGACAGGCTCAGGCGGCGGGCGATCTGTTGGGCGGGCAGCCCTTCGAGCGCCAGTTCCAGTACGCCGCGCTCCCTGCGGGGATGCCGTACCAGGCGGCCACGACGGGCAGCAGCAGATCGGCGGGGGCCGGCTGCACGGTGGGCTCCACCAGACGAGCCCTTGCCTCCAAGAAGCGCGCCACCTGCGGCGAGCCCACGTCGGAAGTCGAAGCAAGAGCCACCTGTCGTGGACCTTCCAGCGCCGCCGCTGCGTATCCACAACGGACCCGCGCCCGCACACGAACCCGCAGCCCCCTCAGGCACCCTTCCGCCGCATCTGCGTAAGCGCCGCCCCCGCCAGAACGATCACCGCTCCGACGGGCGTGGTCCACCGCAACGACTCCCCGAGAATGGCAACGCCCGCACCTGTCGCGATGACCGGAATGAAGTACGTGACCATCTGCGCGGTGGTGGGCCCGACCTCAGTGACCAACCCGTACTGGATCAGCATGGCCAGCCCCGTGCCCAACACCCCCAGCGCGGCGATCGCGAGCAGCGGAACCAGCGAGAAGTGTGCGGGGAAGCTGGTGAACAGCGGTGTGACAACGGCCAGTTGAAGCGCTGCGAGCATCAGCTGCGCCCCCGTCATCGACAGATGGGAGTTGCCCGTCCCCGCCAGCGTCCGCCGGACGTAGATCCAGCCCACCGGGTAGCTCAGCGACGCCAGCAGGGCCAAGGTCGTACCCGTGGCGTCCAGCCCGTGGAAGCCCTGCCAGGCACCCAGCACCGTCAGGACGCCCAGGAACCCCAGTCCGAGTCCGGCCACGCGGACCCGGGTCGGCCGGTCCTCGGAGAGGGCGACCAGCGACAGGGCCATCCCCCACAGGGGCGACGTCGCGTTGCAGATACCGGCCAGCGTGGACGGAATCGTCAGCTCCGAGTAGGCGAAGAGGGAGAACGGCAGGGCGTTCAGGAAGAACGCGGCGACCGCCATATGGCCCCACAGCCGGGCCCCGCGCGGCAGCCGCTCCCGCTTGGCCGCCATCGCCGCCGCCAGTACCGCCGTACCGAACACGAGACGCCCGAGAGTGACCTGGAAGGGCGCGTATCCCGCCGTGCCCACCTTGATCAACAGGAAGCTGAAGCCCCAGATCAGGGACAGCGCGCCGAAGCGCAGCCGCCAGTCCAGGCGGGCGCGGGGACGGGCGGGGGCGGGGGACTGGGTGCGGGTTGCGGTGACCGTGCTCATGGCCTCCACGATGCTCCAGGCAACCTCGTAGCACAATCGAGATTTTCCACGAGAAACCTCTTAGAATCACTTACATGTTGAACCTGGAGCGCCTGCGCACCCTCGACGCCCTCGCCCGGCACGGCTCGGTCAGCGCCGCGGCGGACGCGCTGCACGTCACCACGTCCGCCGTCTCCCAGCAGCTGGGCAAGCTGGAGCGTGAGATCGGGCAGCAGCTCCTCGCCAAGAACGGCAGGGGCGTGCGGCTCACGGACGCCGGCCGACTGCTGTCGGAGCACGCGGCGCGCATCCTCTCGCAGGTCGAACTGGCCGAGTCCGACCTGGAGGCGCACCGCGGGCAGGTCGTCGGCGAACTACGGCTGTCGGCGTTCCCGACCGCCGCCCGGGGGCTCTTCCCGGCCGCGCTCGGCGCACTGCGGGCCGAGCACCCCGGGCTGCGCGTGCGCTCCAGCGAGCTGGAGCCGGAGCCGGGCATCGCCGGTGTCGTCCGTGGCGACCTGGATCTCGCGGTGGTCCTGGACTGGTACAACAAGCCGATGCCGGTGCCCGACGGCCTGGTCAAGGCGCCCCTGATGGACGACCCGGCCGATGTCGCCATGCCGCTCGGGCACCGCCTCGCCGACCGGGACGAGGTGGACCTCACCGAGTTCGCCGAGGACGAGTGGATCACCTGGGGCGAGGGTCAGTTCTGCCACGAGTGGCTGATGTTCACGCTGCGGTCCAAGGGCGTCGAACCGATCGTCGGCCACCGCGCCGGCGAGACCCACACCCAACTCGGCCTGGTCGCCTCCGGGTTGGGTGTCTGCATCGCACCGCTGCTGGGCCGCCACCCGGTCCCGGACGGCGTGGTCATGGTGCCGCTCAGGCAGCGGGTGCGCCGGCACGTGTATGTGGTCTGGCGGGCCGACGCCGACCGCCGCCCCTCGATCCGGGCCGCGGTCGACGCCCTGCGCACCGCCGCGCAGCAACTCGGCTGAGCTCTACGCCCCGCCCAGTTTCCGGAAGTCCCAGGACACGATCTTCTCCGGGGTCAGCCGTGCCCAGGCGTGCCGTCCGTCGTGCGGCATCTCGTCCAGACCGAAGTTCTTCCGCGCGAACAGCGTCTCCGCTGTGTCGAGTTCGGCGCACAGCTCCCCGGTGCGCGGCACCTCGCCCACGAACTCCACCCGCCCGGACAGCTCGACCCCGCGCAACTGGTCGTACTCCTCGCCGGAGTCGATCACGACAGCCACCCGCGGATCGCGCCGCAGCTGGGCCCAGCGCCGGCTGCGCACCACCGAGTACAGCCACAGCGAGGTGCCGTCCCAGGCGAACCAGAGCGCGCTGACATGCGGAGTGCCGTCCGCCGAGACGGTCGCGACCCGGCAGGTGCGCTGACTGGTGAGGAACGTGTCCAGCTCGCCGGGCGTCATCATGATCTTCCGGCCCCGGCGCTGCTGAGTGATGGTCATGCGGCCCCCTCTTCTCCCACGTCGTGCCAGAGAACTATCGTGTCCTGGAGATCCTCTGACATCACGTCAGAAAAGAAAACCGTTCGTGGCCAGGGGGCGCGTCATGCCGTCGTACGAACAGCTCCGTCAACTCCTCGACCCCGGGCACACCGTCCTGCTCACCGTGGAGTGCCAGCAGGGCGTCGTCGGACCGGACAGCGCCCTGCCCGACCTGGCCCGCGAGGCCCGCTCCTCCGGTGCGCTGCGCCAGGTCGCCCGGCTCGTCGCCGCCGCCCACGAGACGGGGGTCCAGGTGATCCACGCGATCGCCGAGCGCCGCCCGGACGGCCGGGGGGCGAGCCGCAACGCCCGGCTCTTCCGGGCCGCGGAACGGCTCCCCGTCCAACAGCTGTCCGGCACCACCGCGGTGCGCGTCGCACCCCCGATCGAGGTCGGTGAGGAGGACCTCGTCGTACGCCGGCTGCACGGCCTGTCCCCGATCCACGGCACCGACGTCGACGCCCTGCTGCGCAATCTCGGCTGCCGCACGCTGATCGTCACCGGCGTCTCCGCCAACGTGGCGATACCCAACGCGGTGTTCGACGCGGTCAACCTCGGCTACACCGCCGTCGTCCCGGCCGACGCCATCGCGGGGGTGCCCGCCGACTACACGCCCGCGATGATCCGGCACACCCTCGCGCTGATCGCCACGATCTCGACCACCGACGAGGTGCTCGGCTGCCTCCAACGGCCGCGTGGGCGGCGGCCCTAGGGGGTGGGGGGGGGGGGGGGGGGGGGGGGGGGGGGGGGGGGGGGGGGGGGGGGGGGGGGGGGGGGAAAAAAAAAAAAGGGGAAGAGGGGGTGGTTTTTTTTTTTCGGGGGGTGGGTTTGT
>NZ_JBVIDS010000002.1:41268-559944 GCF_055572255.1 Streptomyces sp. NPDC030799
TTCTCGTCATCTCCCCCCCCCCTCCTCCTCCCCCCCCCCCCCCCCCCCCCCCCCCCCCCCCCCCCCCCCCCCCCCCCCCCCCCCCCACCCCCCAGGAGGGCTCAGGCCAGCTTGATCTCGTCGCCGGAGACCGTGATCTTGGCGGCGGGCAGCGGCTTGGTCGCGGGACCCTGCTTCACACTGCCGTCCTCGGCGGAGAAATGACTGTTGTGGCACGGGCACACGATCACGCCGTTCGCCACGCTGCCCACGGCACACCCCTGGTGGGTGCACTTGGACGAGAACGCCTTGTACTGGCCCGCCGCCGGCTGGGTGACCACGACTCCCTGGTCCTTGAAGACCTTGCCGCCGCCCTCCGGGATGTCCGAGGTCTTGGCGAGCGCGGTGCCGCCGGCGGAGCCGCCGCTGGTCTGCGAGGCTCCGGTGGAGCCGGTCGTACCTGCCGTGCCGGAGGAACCGGAGCCGGTGCCGGTCGTGTCCGACGAGTTGTCGCCCGAACCGCAGGCGGTCAGCGCGGCGGCGAGCCCCGCCGCACCGGCCGCCGCCACGACGGTACGACGGGCGGGTCCGGTGGCCGGCTGGGGCGATGCGCTGGTCATGTGGCGTTCCCTTCCGCGGAGCTTCTCGTGATCCGTCCAGGGGTACGGCGCTCGGGCGCCACCCGTTCAGACGGGCACCCAGATCCTTGCCGTCCGGCATGAGACGGCCATGAGCCACAGCTGTGGATCTGCTGTCGGTCCCATCCCGGCAACCTGCGGCGATCCCAGTAACCTGGGGCGATGCTCAAGGAAGTCACCGCGACCCGCTACATCACGCCGTTGCGTGAGGGGGGCTCGCTGCCGGGGCTCGTCGAGGCCGACGACTTCGGGACCTACGTCCTGAAGTTCACCGGTGCCGGACAGGGCCGCAAGACACTGGTCGCCGAGGTGGTGTGCGGCGAACTCGCCCGCCGCCTCGGATTCCGGATGCCGCGTCTGGTCACCGTCCGGCTGGACCCGGTGCTCGGACTCGGCGAGCCCGAGCAGCAGGTGCAGGAGCTGCTCAGGTCCAGCGGCGGCACCAACCTCGGCATGGACTTCCTCTCCGGTGCCCTCGGCTACGATCCGCTCGCCTTCCCGGTGAGCTCCGAGGAAGCGGGCCGGATCGTCTGGTTCGACGCGCTGATCAACAACGTGGACCGCTCCTGGCGCAACCCCAACCTTCTCGTGCACAGCGGCGAGCTGTGGCTCATCGACCACGGCGCGACGATGATCTGGCACCACAACTGGCCCTCCGCCGAGGCCTCCGCGGCGCGCCCCTACGACGCCGGTGACCACGCCCTCGCCCGCTTCGCCCCGGACGTCACCGCCGCCGCCGCGGAGCTGGCACCCCGGGTCACCGAGGACCTCCTGGCCGAGGTCACCGCCGAGATCCCGGACACCTGGCTCACCGACGAGCCGGGCTTCGACACCCCGGACGAGCTGCGGCGGGCCTACGCCGGGCCGCTGCTCGCGCGGGCGCAGGCCGTCCACGAACGCATCAGCGGCATCGAGGGGACCAAGTGAGCGACACCCACATCCACATGGCCGGCCATGTCACCGAACGGCACATCACCCGGGCGGGCCAGGGCGGCGACCGGGACGTGTTCGAGTACGCCCTGCTGCGGGTCGTACCGCGCGTGGAGCGCGGCGAGTGCATCAACGCGGGCGTGATCGTCTACAGCCGCGCGCAGGCCTACGTCGGTGCTCGTACCCATCTGGACGAGGCCCGGCTGCTCGCGCTCGACCCGCGGGCCGACGTGGCAGGCATCCGGGCGGCGCTCGATGCGGTCGAGCGCCACTGCGCGGGCGGTGAGGAGGCGGGGCAGGCCGCCCGGGACGACGCCGGGCGGCGCTTTCGCTGGCTGATCGCGCCCCGTTCCACCGTCGTACAGCCCGGTCCCGTGCACACCGGGCTCACCGCCGACCCGGCCGCCGAGACCGAGCGCCTGCTGGACCTCCTGGTGAGGTAATGGATCACAACGGCCGAGTGGGCCGTTGACACCGGGTGCCAGGGCTTCTAGCGTCACCTGTGCTGAAGGTACTAAGCGGTCGCTCACCGCACCACGAGGTCCCCCGAAGGGCCTGACAGGTTCTCTCAAGGGCGAGGAGAAGCAGCAATGTCCACCACTGAACAGCGGGTCGCGGTAGTCACCGGCGCGGCGCGCGGCATCGGCGCCGCCACCGCGGTACGGCTGGCCGCCGAGGGCCGCGCCGTCGCCGTGATCGACCTCGACGAGGCCGCCTGCAAGGACACCGTCGAGAAGATCACCGCCGCCGGCGGCAGGGCGATCGCGGTCGGCGCGGACGTCTCCGACGAGGCGCAGGTCGAGGCGGCCGTAGCCCGGATCGTCGAGGAACTCGGCGCGCCGACGATCCTGGTCAACAACGCGGGCGTCCTGCGTGACAACCTGCTGTTCAAGATGAGTGTCTCCGACTGGGACACCGTCATGAACGTCCACCTGCGCGGCTCCTTCCTGATGACCAAGGCTCTCCAGAAGCACATGGTCGAGGCGGGCTTCGGCCGGATCGTCAACCTCTCCTCCTCCTCGGCGCTCGGCAACCGCGGCCAGGTCAACTACTCCGCCGCCAAGGCCGGCCTGCAGGGCTTCACCAAGACCCTCGCCATCGAGCTGGGCAAGTTCGGCATCACCGCCAACGCCGTCGCCCCGGGCTTCATCGCCACCGAGATGACCAAGGCCACCGCCGACCGCGTCAAGATGGACTTCGAGGACTTCAAGAAGGCCGCCGCCACCCAGATCCCGGTGCAGCGCGTCGGCGAGCCCGAGGACATCGCCAACGCCATCGCCTTCTTCACCGGCGAGGCGGCCGGTTTTGTCTCCGGTCAGGTGCTGTACGTCGCCGGCGGACCGCTCAACTAAGGGAAACGGGTACATGACTTCCGCTGAACTGCCCGAGCTGTCGGGCAAGGTCGCCCTCGTCACCGGCGCCAGCCGCGGCATCGGCTACGGTGTCGCCGAGGCCCTCGTCGCCCGCGGCGACCGCGTGTGCATCACCGGCCGGGGCGAGGACGCCCTGAAGGAGGCCGTCGAGAGGCTCGGCTCGGACCGGGTCATCGCCGTCCCCGGCAAGGCCCACGACCTCGCCCACCAGGCCGAGGCCGTCGAGCGCACCATGGAGGCCTTCGGCCGCCTGGACTTCCTGGTCAACAACGCGGGCACCAACCCGGTCTTCGGCCCGATCGCCGACCTCGACCTGGACGTGGCCCGCAAGGTCTTCGAGACCAATGTGATCTCCGCGCTCGGCTTCGCCCAGAAGACCTGGCACGCCTGGCAGAAGGACAACGGCGGCGCGATCGTCAACATCGCCTCGATCGCGGGCCTCGCGCCCTCGCCGTTCATCGGCGCCTACGGCGTCAGCAAGGCCGCGATGATCAACCTGACCCAGCAGCTGGCGCATGAGTTCGCGCCGAAGGTGCGGGTCAACGCGATCGCCCCGGCCGTGGTCAAGACCAAGTTCGCGCAGGCCCTGTACGAGAACCGAGAGGAGGAGGCGGCCGCCGGCTACCCGCTCGGCCGGCTCGGCGTGCCCTCCGACATCGGCGGCGCCGCAGCCTTCCTCACCTCCGAGCAGTCCGACTGGATCACCGGTCAGACGCTCGTTGTGGACGGCGGCATGTTCCTGAACGCCGGGGTGTGAGCCACCTCCCGGGCGTCGATTTTCGGACAGATCGGCGCCCGGGACACCCCGGCGAGTCCGCAAAGCGGACTGACAACGTCGTCATGCAGAAGTCGATCAAGATGTCCTGTTTCCGGGGAGGTTCACGGGGCCGAACGCTGCGGTATGGTCTGCCGACCCTTGGTATGGCAGATCGAGGAGCGTGCGCGTGTTCAACCGGAACCGATTCCTGCGGAAAGTCGCGGCGATCGCGTCCATATCCCTGGTGGCCGGCTGCGGTCTGCTGTCCGACGGTGACAGTGACGGCAAGGGGCCGATCGTCGTGGGCACCACCAGCGCCCCCAGCACGCTGGACCCGGCCGGTGCCTGGGACGGCTCCTGGGAGCTGTACCGGAACATCTTCCAGACACTGCTCGCCTATCCCAACGGTGCCACCACCCCCCAGCCCGACGCCGCCCAGCGCTGCTCCTTCACCGACGCCACCAGCCGCACCTACCGCTGCACGCTGCGCGAGGGCATGAAGTTCGCCGACGGCGACCCGCTGAACGCCCAGGCCGTCAAGTACTCCATCGACCGCATCCGCACGATCAACGCCCCCGGCGGCCCGGCCGGACTCCTCGGCAGCCTGGACCGGGTACAGGCGCTCGGCGACCGCGACATCGTCTTCCACCTCAACCAGCCCGACGCCACCTTCCCCTTCGTGCTGGCCACCCCCGCCATGTCGATCGTCGACCCGGACGACTACCCCGCGCGCTCCCTGCGCAAGGACGACAAGGTGTACGGCTCCGGACCGTACGAGCTCCAGTCGTACGAGGACGACCACCAGGCCGTCCTGGTGCGCAACGGGAACTACCAGGGCTTCGCCAAGCTGCAGAACGACGCGGTGACCATCCGCTACTTCCAGGACTCGGCCGGCATGGTCAAGGCGCTGCGTGACAAGCAGATCGATTTGACCTACCGAGGTCTCGCCGCCAACGACATCCTCGCCCTCCAGCAGCACGACGACAGCGCGCTCCAGCTGGTCGACGGCGCCGGCACGGACATCAGCTACCTGGTGTTCAACCCCAAGGACCCCTGGGCCAAGGAGCCCGCCGTACGCAAGGCCGTCGCCCAGATCATCGACCGGGGCGCCATCGCGCACAAGGTCTACAAGGACACGGTCGACCCGCTGTACTCGATGGTCCCCAAGGGCCTCACCGGACACGCCACCGGCTTCTTCGACGACTACGGCGACCCGAGCGTCCCCAAAGCTCGCAAGATCCTCTCCGACGCGGGCATCCACCAGCGCGTCCCGCTCACCCTCTGGTACACCACCGACCGCTACGGCTCAGAGACGGCACTGATGTTCCAGGAGCTGAAGCGGCAGCTGGAGGCCTCCGGCCTGTTCACCATCACGCTCAAGAGCCGCCCCTGGAAGACCTACGTGGTCGGCTACCAGAGCGGCGACTACCCGGTGTTCGGCCGCGGCTGGTTCCCGGACTTCCCCGACGCGGACAACTTCATCGCCCCGTTCGTCGGCGAGCACAACGCGCTCGGTACGCCCTACCCGTCCAAGGAGATCACCGCCCGGCTGCTGCCCCACTCGCGCGCGGAGAGCGACCGGGCCCAGACGGTCAAGGACATGGAACAGGCGCAGCAGATCATGGTGGACGACGCCCGGCTGATCCCGCTGTGGCAGGGCAGGCAGTTCATCGCGGCAAGCGACGACATCGCCGGCGGCGAGCAGGCCCTCGACCCGTCGACGATCATGATGATGTGGACGCTGCACCGCAAGACCAGCTGGTGAGTACGGGGAACGGCCCTCACGGCACCGATTGTCAGTGGTCGCCTGTAGGTTCTGAGAACGGAAGTGACCGCAGGCCGTAATCGATCGACATCGTGAGGACGTTGACGTGACCGACATCGCCATGCTGCCCGAGTCCTGGCGCGGGGTTCTGGGCGACGAGCTGCAGCAGCCCTACTTCAAGGAGCTGACCGAGTTCGTCGAGGAGGAGCGGGCGAAGGGCCCCGTCTATCCGCCGCGCGAGGAGGTCTTCGCCGCGCTGGATGCGACGCCGTACGAGCAGGTGAAGGTCCTCGTCCTCGGCCAGGACCCGTACCACGGCGAGGGCCAGGGCCACGGCCTGTGCTTCTCGGTCCGTCCCGGGGTGAAGACCCCGCCCTCGCTCCGCAACATCTACAAGGAGATGAAGGAGGAGCTGGGCCTGCCGGTCCCGGACAACGGCTATCTGATGCCGTGGGCCCGACAGGGCGTGCTGCTGCTCAACGCGGTCCTCACGGTCCGGGGCGGCGAGGCGAACTCGCACAAGGGCAAGGGCTGGGAGAAGTTCACCGACGCGGTGATCCGCGCCGTCGCCTCCCGGCCCGACCCGGCCGTCTTCGTCCTGTGGGGCAACTACGCGCAGAAGAAGCTGCCGCTGATCGACGAGACCCGGCATGTGGCGGTCAAGGGAGCGCACCCCTCACCGCTGTCCGCGAAGAAGTTCTTCGGATCCCGCCCGTTCACCCAGATCAATGAGGCGATCGCCCTGCAGGGGCACGAGCCGATCGACTGGCGCATCCCGAACCTGGCCTGACAGCCGCGAGGGGACGGGGGCGGTTGCCGGCGTCCTGTGCGCACCCGCGGCCGGCCACCGACCCACAGCGCAACGGCGCTGCCTGACCTGCAAAACTCGCAGCGCCGGTTAGCGTCGGGAGCGGACAACCGACGACGGCCCGGAGGACGCGGTGACGGAGCGGCAGGAGCAAGCGGCACTGGACCCCATGCTGACGCGGATCGGGCAGGTCGTGATGCTCCACCACGGCGGCGACCGCGAGGAGGCCCGCAGCCGCTTCCTGGACCTCTGGGCGGAGATCGGCGAGGCCGGCGACCCGCTGCACCGCTGCACCCTCGCCCACTATCTCGCGGACACCCAGGACGACCCGGAGGACGAACTCGCCTGGGACCTCAGGGCGTTGTCGGCGGCGGAGGAGCGGGGCGCTCCGCTGAGCGTGCGGGGCTTTCTCCCCTCCCTGCATCTCAATCTTGCCGCCGACTATGTGGAGCTGGGCCGTGATGACGCCGCCCGCAGCCATTTGCGCCGGGCGCGCGAGGCCGCCGGCGCGCTGGGCGAGGACGGATACGGCGATGGTGTGCGGGCGGCCATCGGGCGGCTGGAGCTGCGGCTGGGCGGGGGCGTCTGAGCCGCCCGTCGCCCCCCCCGCGCCCCCTCGTGGCGCCTCAGTGGCCGTATGTCCGGTCGCAGATCACCGACTCAGGGCTGTCGGTGCGCCAGCCGCCGTACTTCCTGCCGAGGGCGCACACATCCGGAGTCGCGGGAACCGGGTGGGCCGGACCTGGCGTGCCGGGGTGCGCGCGCCGGTGGTGCTCCGGGCGGGTGCGTTGGCGTGGCGGAGCAGGAGGGGCGGCCCGGGGCCGAGGAGGCGGCAGCGGGGGTGCCGCGACCGGCCGGTGCGGGGACGGCGGCACCGGATGCGTCGGATGGCGGGACGGGCCGGTCATCTCCAGGGCCTCCTGGGCCGGTGCCTGCACCACGCGGGGCTCCGCGCTGCCGTCCGGCCGGGGCGCCGTCGGCAGTGAGGGCGCCGTGTTGCGGGGCGGCGCGGGGGGCGCCGGGCGCTGTACCGTCACACAGCCGGAGAGGGCCGAGACGGCCACGGTGGCCAGGAGCACTGCGGTGGTCGTCGTTCGATGCACCCGCGCAACTCTGCTGGGTCGGCCCCCGGCTTGGCAGCAGGGAGCCGATGCCGATGCCCCCGCACGGGTGATCTCGTGCCCCGTGCGGGGGATTCCGGCGTACCGAAGGTGACGTTCAGTCGCCGGTGACGCCGTCGATCCGCTCACGGAGCAGATCGGCGTGGCCGTTGTGCCGGGCGTACTCCTCGATCATGTGCGTGTAGATCCAGCGCAGGCTGAACGGCTCATCGCTGAACCTGCTCCGTCCCCTGGACAGGTCGTCGAGCTCGAAACCGGCCGCGTTCCGCCGGGCGATGTCGATCTCCGCCTGCCAGGTCGTGTACGCCTCCTGCCAGGTGTCGGCCTCGGTGAGATGGAACTCGCCGTCCCGGTCCTCGTCGTTGTAGTAGATCGGCCCCAGGTCGTCGCCCACCAGCACCTTGCGGAACCAGCCCCGTTCCACCTCCGCCATGTGCCGCACCAGCCCCATGAGGGACAGTGCGGAGGGCGGCACGGACGCCGTCCGCAACTGTTCGTCGCTCAGTCCCTCGCACTTCCAGGCCAGTGTCCGGCGGTGGTAGTCCAGCCAGCCCTCCAGCATCTCGCGTTCACCGGCGTTCAGGGCGGGCTCTCGGCGTTCGGTCGTCATGCCCGCATCTTCACCGAAGATCATGCGGCCCCACCAGGCGTTTACCGGCCCAGCAGCCCCGTGAGCAGTTCCCGCAGGCCTCTGCGGATCTCCTCCAGGCCCGGCACCTGCGCGCTGAACGACCCCGCCACGCACGAGAACATCAGCCCGTCCGCCCACGCGACCAGGGACAGCACATGGCGGGCCGGGTCCGGCGAGCCCGCAGCGGTGAGCATCGCGGCCAGCTGTTCCTTGAAGACAGCACCGGTCCGGTCGTAGAAGGCACGCAGTTCGGGGCGGCGGGTGGCCTCCAGGGCGAGTTCGTAGCGGGCGATCAGCAGCTCGCGCCCCTGGGTCAGGGAGCGGTGCACGGCGAGGGCCAGCCCGTCGGCCAGCGCGTCGGCTCCGCCGCTGGGATCCGGCGTCTCCGCCGCGTCCAGCACCCGGGCCTCACGCTCGGCGTGCCGTCGTACCGCCAGTTCCAGCAGCGCCTGGCGGGTGCGCGCCAGGTTCGAGGTGGAGCCCAGCGGCAGGCCGGCCGCCTCGTCGACGGCGCGGTGCGTCAGCCCGCGCATCCCGCGTTCGGCGAGCAGGGTGAGCGCAGCGTCGGCGACGAGGTCGGCACGGGAGGCGCTGGGGGTGCTTACTGACATGAGGTGAGCCTATCGGCCTCACTACGCCTGTAGTAGAGTCGTCCTCACTACAGATGTAGTCCCTCGGGATCGGGAGGAACCATGGCTCAGTCGGGACGCGCGATCGTCATCGGCGGCGGTATCGGGGGGCTGGCCGCGGCGGCGACCCTGCATCGCAGGGGCTGGGACGTGACTGTGCTGGAGCGCGCCCGCACCCTGGAACCGGTCGGCGCGGCCCTCTCCCTCGCCCCGAACGCCCTGCGTGCCCTGGACGTGCTCGGCATCGGAGGAGAGATCCGTGACCTCGCCGCCTGGCAGGGTGACGGCGGCCTGCGCACCCCGGGCGGGCGCTGGCTGTCCCGGTCCAACGCCGAAGCCGCTGCCGCGCGCTTCGGCGGCCCGCTGGTGCTCCTGCCCCGCGCCACCCTGGTCGACCGCCTCGCCGCCCTGCTCCCGCCCGATGCCGTCCGGACCGGGGCGGCCGCCACTCTCGCCGACCCCGGCGACAGCCGGCGGCCCGCGCGGGTCATCACGGGCGGCGACGAATTCGAGGCCGAGCTCGTCGTCGGCGCGGACGGCATCGACTCCCGGGTGCGCAGCGCCCTGTTCCCGGCACACCCCGGCCCGGTGTACGCCGGGTTCACCACCTGGCGGGTGCTGATCCCGGTGCCCGGGGTCGCGTTCGCCTCGCACGAGACCTGGGGCCGCGGCCGCATCTGGGGCACCCACCCGGTCAAGGACGGCCGGGTCTACGCCTACGCGGCGGCCATGACCCCGGCCGGCGGGCGGGCCCCGGACGGCGAGAAGGCCGAGCTGCTGCGCCTCTTCGGCGACTGGCACGAGCCCATTCCCGCCGTCCTCGCCGCCGCACGCCCCGAGGACGTGCTCCGGCACGACGTCCACCACCTCGCCACGCCCCTGCCCGCCTACCACTCCGGCAGGGTCGCCCTGCTCGGTGACGCCGCCCACGCCATGCCGCCGACCCTCGGTCAGGGCGGCAACCAGGCCATCGAGGACGCCGTGGTGCTCGGCCACCACTCGGGCGACCTCGCCACCTACACCGCCTCCCGCCTCCCGCGCACCACCGCCATCGCCCGCCAGGCCGTCAAGGTCGCCCGCGTGAACATGGCCGGCCACCCCGTCGCCGTCGCCGTGCGCGACACCGTGATCGCGGCCCTGTCGAAGGCCGGTCCCGCGCTCTTCCTGCGCGGCTTCGACGGCATCGCCGACTGGCGGCCCCCGTATGCTGCCGGGGAGGCAGACAAGCGGTAGGGGAGAGCACGTGAAGGTCGGCTGCATCGGACTGGGGGACATCGCACAGAAGGCGTATCTGCCGGTGCTGGGCACCCAGCCGGGGATCGAACTGCACCTGCAGACGCGGACGCCCGCCACCCTGGACCGGGTCGCGGACACCCTGCACCTGCCGGCCGACCGGCGGCACACCACGCTCGACTCCCTGCTCGCCGCCGGCCTCGACGCGGCCTTCGTACACGCGCCGACCGCGGTCCACCCCGAGATCGTCACCCGGCTGCTCCAGGCGGGCGTACCGACATACGTGGACAAGCCACTCGCCTACGAACTCGCCGAATCCGAGCGGCTGGTGGCGCTCGCCGAGCAGCGCGGGGTGTCCCTCTTCGTCGGCTTCAACCGCCGGTACGCGCCCGGGTACACCCAGTGCCTGGAGCACCCGCGCGAGCTGATCCTCCTGCAGAAGAACCGCATCGGGCTGCCCGAGGAACCGCGCTCGATGATCCTGGACGACTTCATCCACGTCGTCGACACCCTGCGCTTCCTGGTGCCCGGCCCGGTGGACGACGTCACCGTGCACGCCCGCGTCCAGAACGGGCTGCTGCACCATGTGGTGCTCCAGCTCGGCGGCGCCGGCTTCACCGCGCTCGGCGTGATGAACCGGCTCAGCGGCTCCACGGAGGAGATCCTGGAGGTCTCCGGGCAGGACACCAAACGGCAGGTGCTCAACCTCGCCGAGGTGATCGACCACAAGGGCCAGCCGACCGTACGCCGCCGCGGTGACTGGGTGCCGGTGGCCCGGCAGCGCGGCATCGAACAGGCGGTCCTCGTCTTCCTCGACGCCGTGCGCGCCGGCAAGCTGCTCAGCGCCCGGGACGCGCTGGCGACCCATGAGCTGTGCGAGCGGGTGGTACGAGCGGTTCAGGACCGCTTCGCCGCAGCCTGACCGTCCGCCCCCCCTCCGCGGCGCACAGCACGGCCAGCACCAGCAGCGCGCCGTACCCGGGCCAGTCACCGTAGCGGACGTACGGCGTGACACCGTGCGCGAGCGGTACGTCGTACACGTGCACGGCGCTCGCGTCCGTGCCGAGCCACGGCCCGAGCCGCTGCCCGCCCGGCCCGTACACCGCCGAGACGCCGGTGAGGGTCGCGTGCACCATCGGTCGGCCGGTCTCGGCGGCCCGCAGCGCGGCCAGCGAGGCATGCTGCTCCGGTGCCCAGCTGCCCTGGAAGGTGGAGGTGGCGGACTGGCCGAGCAGGACGTCGGCGCCGTCCTGCGCGAGATGCCGGCTCATGTCGGGGAACGCGGTCTCGAAGCAGACCAGTGGGCCGATCCGCAGCCCGTGCCCGACGTTCATCACGACCTGCTCGGTGCCGCGCCTGCGGTCCTCGCCGGCCGCCTTGCCGACCGAGGTGGCCCAGCCGAGCAGCGAGCGGGCGGGTATGTACTCGCCGAAGGGGACGAGCCGCATCTTGTCGTACCGCTCGCCGGTCGGGCCGTCCGGGCCGACCAGCACCGAACTCTTGTAGATGCCGGGCCGGTCGGAGCGGCGTGCGTCCACGTTCACCAGCACATCGGCGCCGGTCCGACGGGACAGCGCGGCGATCCGCCGGGCCAGGTCGGGACGGTCGTCCAGGTCGAATCCCACGCTGGACTCGCCCCACACCACCAGGTCGACGCCCTGCCCGGTGAGCTGCCTGGTCAGCTGTTCCTCCCGGTCGAAACGCCGGTCGCCGCTGTCCTGCCCGTCCACGACTCCCGGCTGCACGACGGCGATCCGGACCTGACCGTCGGTCTGCGGGCGCGGCGCCCACGCCCACGCCACCGAGGCCGCGGCGGCGGTGGCGACCAGCGAGGCCACGGCCGGCACCCGGGACTCCCGCACCGACATCAGCACGGCCGCCGCCACGTTCACGGCCACGATCAGGAAGCTGAGCAGCCACACACCGCCCAGGGAGGCCAGCCGCAGCGCGGGCGACACCTGCCACTGGCTGGCGCCGAGCATGCCCCACGGCCCGCCGAGCCCCTGCCAGGACCGCAGCAGCTCCACCATCAGCCAGGCGGACGGCAGCACCAGCAGCGCGGCGGCGCCCCGGCCCGGCGCGGGCCGCCCGCCGAGGAAACGGCGCACCAGCAGGCCCCAGGGCGCCCACAGCGCGCCCAGCAGGGCGGCGATCAGGAAGATGAACACGTGCAGGCTCGGCAGCAGCCAGTGGTGCACGGCCAGCAGGTAGCCGAAGCCGCCGCTCCAGCCGTCGTACGCCGCCCGCCGGCCGGTCGGGGCCGAGCGGGCCAGCAGGATCCAGGGGACCAGGGCGACGTACGCGAACCACCACAGTGACGGCGCGGGGAACGCGAGCACGGGCAGGGCACCTGCGAGGGCGGCGGCGCAGGAACGACGCCAGGGGGAGGTCAGCCAGTGGTTGATCGTCCTCATGTGACCCTCCCTACCCAGCGCTTACTCCAGTGTGCGCGATCCTTTCCGGGGCGGTGAAGCGGTGTGCTGCTCAGCTCGGTTCGGGCGGTCGTCGGGCGTGTGCGGGCCGTGGTCGGCCAGGGGGTGTCGACGCCGGGATGATCCAAACGACACCCCCTAGGGGGTCGCCGTGCCCTCGGCCTGGAGGCGCCGCCACCTTTCCTGGACGATCACCTCGCGCAGCCGCCAGCCCTCTGCTGTGCGGAGCAGTGCGAAGGCGTAGCGGCCGCCGCACACCAGGTCGGGGCTGCCGTCGGCCCTGAACCGCATCGGGTTCACGTAGTCGGCCCGTACTGCGGCCGTGTCGCCCGTGTCGTGGTCCAGGACGCCGAACCGCACCTGGCGGTTGACGATCAGATGCTGGCGCATGGCGAACAGTGCCATGCTCTCGGCGAGCCATCCGGCGACCTGACCCGCACCGCCCTCGATGCCGCCGGCCGAACGGTAGTCGGCCCGCCCGTCCGCCGTGAACAGCCCTCGGTACGCCATCCAGTCGCCGTCGTCCACCGCCACCGCGTACGCGGTGATCAGCTCGTCCACGGCCAGCCGGTCCATCACGGTCGCGAGCTCCGCGCGCTGCGTCATCGGCACAGTGTTGGGCATGGCGGGCGCGCAGCCAAGAGGCGCGCCGGACAAGCTGTGGTGCGGGGACATTCGGTGGTGCCTGGTGGGCCCGACCCCCGAACCTGTTGCCATGAACGTCCATCCGCGATCACGAAGAGTGGTTGCAGATCGTCGACGACCAATACTTGTCCTGCTGGGCCATGAGTGACACGAACAGGGTCGAGAGATATTGGGTGGTGAATCGGAGAAAAGTTGTTTGCGAGGGCCGTGGCAATCTCGAATACGCTCTTTGTGGTCTTGCCAGGGCATGTGAACCGCGATACGTTTCCCACTCGATACGCGAATGGAGGAGGTGGAAGTGTCTTTTTTGATAAACCCGAGCTTTGAGGGTAAGGAAGATCATTGGGCGCGCATTAATTTCGCGAACGCCACTACCCTCGGCTTCGATCCTGTGCAAGGGGTCAGCGCCAAGTCTGGAAACATCTTCCTGACACTGCGGTCCTCGGTTGCGAGCGGCTCCATCGGGCAGGATGTGATCACGCCTCAGGGGCTGACGAGCATCTCTGCGTTTGCCTGGGTCCGCGCCGGTCTCGACGGTCCCGTCTCGGGGGCGCTTGCCATATGGCAACTCGACACCGATCCTGACCGGCCCATGTCGGCTGCGTTCGTCGCGGGGAACGAGTGGACTCTTGTCACTTCCACTCTCGATTTTCCCAACCCGACGGCAAGCAAGACGATTCGCATCGAGGTCTATGTCAACGAGGCGAACAAGAGTCTCCTCATTGACAGCGTCAATGCCTTCTAGCGGGTCTCGGTTTCAGTCTTGACTCAGGGCACCCTGAGTGTCTCCGAGCAATCGGGCCCATTCCGTTTCGGAAGCTTGCCGTTGGCTAAGGTGTGCGACTCAGTCACGCACAGTGGTGGACGGCACCGTGTTGCGGGTAGCGCTTCACCTGCACGGTGATCACCCCCATCGCCCGGAAGAGATCGGTAACGAGATTCTCGAAGGCGATCGGATCCATGGCGTACAGGTCGGGCTCCTCATCGCTGTCGTGGGTGGCAACACGATTCCCGACCTCCTGGGGTCGTCGACTCGGCCGTACAGGCGTGAGCTGGTCGGGACGAGCCGACAGCTGCCCACTCAGCGCATCAGCCAGACAACTGCAGGCGTCCACCTGCGCCAAGTGGAGGTCGAGGAAGGACGAGTGGGTAACCATTCGATCTCCTCGGAGCGCATGAGAGAGGAAGCCCCGAACGCCGGAGCCCGACACCCCATGGCGAGGAGGCCTTGCAGCGCCGCGACCTGTGCGTCCAGTTCCTCAGTACGGCGTAGTGCCTCTGCCTGTCTGTACTCGCGGTGGCTCTGGGCAGCCTGTCGCTGAAGGGCACGCGCGTGTTGCGCTTCTTGTCTTTGTCGTCGGGCTTTGGCGGCAAGGGCATGAAAACAGCGGGCGCACGTGGCGGGACAACGTCGGTAAAACATCAACTCGGTTGGGTGAAGCCTCAGAAGTATGGATCATGGCTGCGTGTCGAAGTGGACGAAGAACGAACCTGCGGTCGAGCAGCCAGGTCTTGGGCCGGGTCTTTCCCCGTACCAGCAGGCGATGAGGCAAAGGGTCCTCGCGGCCCCGGTAGTACCGGCGCCCGAGCCCTGGCAGCGCATCGCGTACGCCCCGGTCGGCGGGCTCCTGGGGATCGGTTTCGCCTCGCACCCCGGCACCGGTCAGGACTTGGTGATGGTGGTCTCCAACGACGGTCACGGTCTCTTCGACGCCATCACGGGAGAGAAGATCGCGCGGGATCGTGACCCTGACTCCGAGGACGACAGCCGCGACGCGGATCCCGCTCTGTTGTGTCCTGGGCTGGGACCGATCGCCGGGAGCAGGGTGCGCATCGCCGGGCTCTTCGGAGGAGGACTTCACACCACCAGCGGAGACGGTTGGAAGCTGGAGGTCGTTGCCCCGGCCTGGCCGAACGAGCGTGTCCTGCTCTCCCGCGACGGCGGATTGCCGCACTCCGGTCCCTACGGGGAGGGGTGGTGGCACATCTTCCACTCCCACTACTCCGAGCTCCGCGCCGCTGGGTTCTCCCCCTCCGGGCAGACCCTCGCCGTGGCGACGAGCAGCGATCTGTCCCTCTGGACTCGCGGGGCCGGCCACGGCGGCAGTACCGGCGCCCAAGCCTGACCAACCGGGCTCAGGTCGTTTGCGCGCGCCCGTGACGCCCGCTGCGGGGTGGCGCGTGGGGCTTGACGTGAGGAGCTCTGCGCGTTCGGTTGAGCGCCACGGTCAAGTGAACGCTGTCCACGCCTTGATACGTGCGCCGGAATTCGCATCCAACCGCAGCGGTGACCCGCACCGCTGCACCCTCCGTCTGGTGCTGAGAGACCTGCGCCGCGACATCTCCGCTGAGGTCCCCCCGGGTCATGGGGCACCTCCCTCACGCCACGAAGCCGGATGGGGCAAGGGCGGTCTTGCACCAGGCGTGGCACAACGGCCGCCATCAGGTACTACGCGCATGCCCTGGACGACCTGATGACGGCGTGGCATCCGGAGGCCCAGCCCGACAACGGTCCGCTGATCACGCTGCTGGACGCATGGATGCGTCCAGCCCCTCCACGGCCTCGGACACGTGATCAGTTCTTGTTCAACGTTCGCGACACTCCGGCGAGGACAGCCGTTGTCAACAGCCATCCGGCTGCGATGAAGGCGTAGGCCAGCCACGCTGTCGCCCCTGTCCAGTACCAGGCGCCGCGCTGGCCGAGCCCCCCGACCGGGACCAAGAGGTCAAGGGTGTAGACGAGGGCGTGAAACGGGGGTGTCCGACCTTGTTGAGTGGGTAGCGGTGTGCCCGCGCTGAAGGCCACGGTCCCGAACACGGCCAGCGCCGCAAGCCATACGCCGGCGAGCCAGGGCCGGTACCCGTATCCGACGGTGGCGTCCAGCAGGTGGCCCCATATGCGTGCCGGCCGGCTCAGGGTCCTCCTGCGGTGCCGTTGCCTGGCAAGCAGCACGCGTCGAGCGTCGTCGTCATGGCCGATTCGTCGATACCAGCTCGCCAGTTGCTCGTACGGCTGCGAGGCGTAACCGGGATCCCGGTGTATCCAGGCCACTCTGTCCTTGACGGAGCTCGGCCGGGCGCCATCCTCTTGGATCAGGGCGCCGTAGGTGAGCCCTTGCAGCCGCACAGTCCCCGGCCAGGCATCCGGTCGGTCGCGGATGGTCAGAACCTGGGCTCCGCGCAGGTCGATCAGGCCGGACGGTGCCTCGGCCGGGGTGTATACAAAGACTCCCGCGCGCATCTGCGTGCAGTCCAGCGTGCTGCCGGCGGAGTCGAGGACGGCACCGTCAAGGGTGAGCTGGTCCGATATGTGCGTGCCCCGCAGGCTTATCGCCCCATGGACCGTGAATCCCTCCGACAACGCCAGCGTCGTCAACGTGGCATTGTCAGCGATGAGTGCGACGCCGCCAGGACGGTGAATCCGCGCTCGCTCCATGTGGAGGCCACCGGGCAACCGCGCACCGAGGAGCCGCATTCCCCCGTACACAGTGGCTCGTCGGCAGAAGAGTGCCCCTTCCACGACAAGGCCGCCGGCGAACATCGCCCAGTCGTCAGGCTGGTCGAGGGTCGCTCCACTGAGAATCAACTCACCGGATACCCGAGTGTTCAGGAGTGACAACGCGCCGTGCACGACCGTGTTTCTCAGTGACAAACGGCCCTCGACGCGGGCCGTCGTCAAGTCGATTCCGGGGACACGGCTGCCCTTCAGCGAGATCGAACGGGTCGAGGCCCCGTGGAAACTCACGCCGTGCTCGAACCAGCACTCCTCGAACCACAGCCCATGCCCGATCTCGGTGTTGTCCAGATCAAGAGCTCCACTGATGCGCGCGCCCATGAGGCGCAACGCCGGCGCCGTACCCGGTTGCCCAGGATGTGCACCTCGCAGCAGAGCGGCGACGACCGTGGCACGGATCGTCCGGTCGGGACCCCAGCCGTTCCCGCCTTCCGGGTCGTCCTCCGGTTCACCCGTGCGGAGGTCCACCGGACGACCAGTGGGGTAGGCGTCCCACAACTCGCGCTCTGCCGCACTGAGTTCCTCATACGAATGCACGTGGGAAGGCTATCGGCTGTGACCGCTGCGGCTGGGGCGAGGGCCAGGCGTCCTGGAAGCGGCAGTTGCGGCAGTCGCCGGCCCGCGTGCAGGGGGACCTACGAGCGCGATCTGCACCACCATCCGTTGCCCCGCCGGCCGTTGCAGCTCGCCCTCGCGAGGGAGGCGGCGGCACGGTACGCCGACGAGTGGATCGTGGGCAGCGAGGACGTGACCCCGCTGGCCGCCGAGGTCCACGGACTGGTGCGGGCCGGTGAACCGGGCCGGGCGAGCGGGCCGTTGCCCCTGGAGCGGCCGTATCCGATCACGGACGAGGCGCTCGCGCATCTGCGGGCGTAGGCCCCGGGGGACCGGCGCGCGGCGCGCGTCAGGCCGCCTCGATGATCTCGCCGCGGATCGCCTCGGCCCACTCGACCACCAACAGCTCGTACTCCGCGCGTTCCTGGGCCGACAGGGTGCCGCCCGCACGCAGCCACAGCGCCCGGATCTGCTCGTTCACCTCGGCGGCAGGGCGCACGGAACCAGAGGGCAGGGAATCGGGGGACATGCGGACAGCCTAGGGGCAAGCACTGACACTGCGCTACCGCCCGGCTACGGGGAAGGTATGGGGTTGGTCACCGCCGCCCGGTGCCGCGCGACGAGTCGCTCCAGACCACCGGGCATATGCCTCGCCGGGATGCCGCATGGAAGAAGGCGCAGTGGCGGTGAAGTGCCCGGCCAGGCGGGCGGACGGGTCGAGTTCGTCCCGGGGCCGGGAGATGTCCGAAACAGCGGCACCTGCCGCTCAGCCCGCCGACTCCGCCGCGTGCGGGCTCAGCGCGCCCGCCGAGACCCGGGCGATGATGACGGTCCCGAGGGCCACGCGGTACCAGACGAACGGCATGAAGCTCTTGTGGGAGATCCACTTCATGAACCATGCGATCGCCGCGTATCCCGAGGCGAACGCGACGACCGTCGCGAACAGGGTCGGGCCCCAGCCCACCTGACCCTCGCTCACCGAGTCCTTCACCTCGAAGGCGCCCGAGGCGAGTACGGCCGGGATGGCGAGCAGGAAGGAGTAGCGTGCCGCGGCCTCCCGCTGGTAGCCCATGAACAGGCCGCCGCTGATGGTCGCGCCGGAGCGGGAGACGCCGGGGATGAGCGCGCAGGCCTGGCACAGGCCGTAGACCAGGCCGTCCTTGACGCCCAGGCGCAGGCACCGTGGCTCGCGTACTCCGGTGAGCACGACGGCAATGACGGCCACGCCACGCTCGTCTTCGCCCACGCCCCGGAGAACGACCACTCCGGCGCGGGCGGAACGGCCGGGCGGGCTCCGCGTCGGGCCACGAGGTCACCCCGCTCACGCCCGGCACGGTCGCCTGGTTCACACCGGGCACGGTCCATCGGCTGGTCGAGTACGGCCGGCCGCAACGGCGCTGCAGACGATCGACGGCCTGCAGCGGCTCCACCCGGCGGAGCGTTACGCCGCCGTGGGACCGGTGAGCGTCCACCCCGGTGCCTGCGGGTGGGCCGTGAGGTCCTCATGGCGTACCTCGTCGCCGCAGGCGCGGCAGGTGACGACCGGGACCAGTTCGTTGCCGCAGATGTGCTCGACGGCCATGGGCAGGTCGGTGCCCTTGCGGAGATGGCGGTCGCCCCACTCCTTGAGCGTCATCAGGACCGGCTCCAGCTCCAGCCCCGCCGGTGTGGCCCGGTACTCGAAGCGCTGCGGGCGCTCGCTGTAGACGCGTTTGGTGAGGATCCCGGCGTCCACGAGCCGGCGCAGCCGGGCGGCCAGGATGTCGCGGGGGGCGCCGATGTTGCGCACGAGCTGGTCGAAGCGGCCGTTGCCCAGGCACACCTCGCGCAGGACGAGCAGGGAGTGCTTCTCGCCGACCAGCGCGAGGGCGTCGGCGATGGAGCAGGGGCGCGGGTCTTTCGTGGCGGCCATGGGGACCAGTCTAGATGAGGGTTTGATTTTCCAACTCATCGAGCTATGGTGAGTTTGGATTTCCTACTCACTGGTAGCTGCCGTGGCCCGCCGACCGGCTCGCCACGGACAGCCAGGCGGCCAAGGAGGCCCCCCGCCATGCGCGACGCAGTGATCGTCGAAGCCGTACGCACCCCCATCGGCAAGGGCAAGCCGAACGGCTCCCTCGCCCACGTCCACCCCGTCCAGCTGCTCGCCCACACCCTGCGCACCCTGGTCGAGCGCTCCGGTGTCGACCCGGCACTGATCGACGACGTCATCGGCGGCACCGTCGACCAGGTCGGCGAGCAGGCGATGAACACCACCCGGTACGCCGTCCTCGCCGCCGGCTTCCCCGAGACGGTCCCGGCGACCACGGTGGATCGCCAGTGCGGCTCCTCCCAGCAGGCCGTGCACTTCGCCGCGCAGGGCGTGATCTCCGGCGCGTACGACCTCGTCATCGCCTGTGGTGCGGAGTCGATGAGCCGGGTGCCGATGTGGTCCAACGTGCCCGCCGACAAGGACCCCTTCGGCCCGGGCGTCGCCGAGCGCTACCCGGAGGGCCTGGTCCCGCAGGGCATCAGCGCCGAGCTGATCGCCGCCAAGTGGTCCCTCACACGCGCGAGCATGGACGAGTTCGCGGTCTCCTCGCACCGCAAGGCCGCCGCCGCGTGGCAGGCCGGTCTCTTCGACGCCGAGGTGGCGCCGCTGGACGGCGTCGCCCGCGACGAATGCGTACGGCCCGACAGCACCCCGGAGATCCTCGCCGGCCTCAGGCCCGCCTACTACGACCCCGGCTTCGCCGAGCGCTTCCCGCAGATCGAGTGGAACGTCACCGCGGGCAACGCCAGCCCCGTCAACGACGGTGCCTCCGCCGTGCTGATCACCTCCAGCGACACCGCCGCCCGCCTGGGCCTGCGCCCGCTCGCCCGCCTGCACAGCTTCGCCGTCACCGGCTCCGACCCGCTGCTGATGCTCACCGGGGTCATCCCCGCCACCGAGAAGGTGCTGCACCGGGCCGGACTGCGGCTGGACGACATCGACCTCTTCGAGGTGAACGAGGCGTTCTCCAGCGTGGTCCTGGCCTGGCAGCAGGAGACCGGCGCCGACCTGGCCAAGGTCAATGTGCACGGCGGTGCCATCGCCCTCGGCCACCCGCTCGGCGCCAGCGGCACCCGGCTGACCACCACCCTGGTCCACGCGATGCGGGAGCGCGGCGCCCGCTTCGGCCTGCAGACCATGTGCGAGGCGGGCGGACTGGCCAACGCGATGGTGCTGGAAGCCGTTCGCGGGTAGTGCCGCTTTGTGCCGGCGGTCGACCGCGGCGTCGTGGCTGGGCGCTCCCGCGCGGCGGTAGCCGCATATCACACTCAGCCCGGCGTCCCTTCAGGCGCCTACCGTGAGCGCAGATGATGCCGCTTGCGCCAGGCGACCACCGAGCCCGCCAGCGCCGGTGCGGCGATACAGGCCATCGCGATCAGGAAAGCGGGAGACGTCGGTGCCGAGGCGCGGGCGCCGGCCACCGCGTAGGCGGCGGTGTTCGGGACCGAACCGACGGCCGTGGCCAGCAGAAACGGCCACCAGCGCATCCTGGAGACGGCGGCGCAGTAGTTCGCCGCCCAGAACGGCACGCCCGGGAACAGCCGGGCCACCAGCATGGACCGGAACCCGTGCCGGCTCAGCTGTCCGTCGGCCGCCTTCAGCCAGCGGCCCCGCAACAGCGGGCGCAGCGCGTCCTGCCCGAGCACCCGGCCCAGCCCGAACGCCGCACCCGCCCCGAGCACCGTGCCCGCCAGTGCCGTGGACGTCCCCAGCTGTGAGCCGAACAGCGCGCCCGCCGCGAGGTTGAGCAAGGGCCGCGGTACGAACGCCACGGTGCACAGCCCGTACGCCCCGGCGAACACCACGGCCGCCGCTGCCCCGCCGAGCTGCGGTGGCCAGCCGTGTGTCAGCAGCCGCTGCGGCTCGAAGGCCAGCACGCACCCGGCGGCACCGGCGAGCAGGGCGATCAGCAGCGACAGCCGGGCATGCGGATGCCCCAGCGCCCGCGCGCAACGCCCGGCGAACCCGATGCGGAGCGGGGGCGGCAGGGGAACGGCGAGCTCCGTGGGGCCGACCCGGGGAGAGGCCGTGGCGGTGCCAGAGCGGTTGGCATCGAGCATCCGGTGACATTAACCGAAGAGCGTGTGTGATCGGCGTGAAGTCGTCGCAGCGAAGCGGGTCCGGGCGCCTCGGGCACCCGGACCCGCCGCTCATGCCTCACGCGGCGAGCGCGTGGCCCGGGTGGAGTACCACCTTGGTGTAGCCCTCGATCCGCTTGTCGAACTTCTCGTACGCCTGGGGCGCCTGGTCCAGCGGCAGCTCGTGGGAGACCACGAAACTGGGCTTGGCGCGCCCGGCGATGATCAGGTCGCGCAGCTGGCGGTTGTACCGCTTGACGTTGCACTGACCGGTGCCCATCTGCTGGCCCTTCTCGAACATCTTGCCGATGGAGACCAGCAGCTGGCCGTGCTTGGCGTGCTCGTCGGGGCCGCCGGGGTCCGAGGGCACGTACAGACCCGGTACGCCGAGCATGCCCGTCGGCCGTACCGTCTGCACCAGCTCGTTGAGGACGATGGCGGGTTCCTCGTGGCTGGCGTCGTGTGCCTGGGCCTGGTAGCCGACGGCGTCGACGCCCTTGTCGGTTCCCTCACCTCCGGTCTGTTCCTTGATCTGTTCCGCCGGGTCGCCCTTGGTGAAGTCGATGGGGATGGCCCCGATCTCCTCCGCCTTGGCGAGCCGCTCGGGCACCCGGTCGACCGAGAAGACCTTCGCCGCACCGCGCAGCAGCGCCGAGTAGGCGGCCATCAGGCCCACCGGTCCGGCGCCGTAGACGGCCACGCTCTCACCGGGGGAGACCTGGGCGAGCTCGCAACCGTGGTAGCCGGTCGGGAAGATGTCGGCGAGCAGTACGAAATCCGTCTCGAACTCCTCGCCCGGCGGCAGCTTCAGGCAGTTGAAGTCTGCGTACGGCACCCGCAGCAGCTCGGCCTGGCCGCCGATGAACGGGCCCATCGCCACATAGCCGTAGGCCCCGCCGGCGAATCCCGGGTTGACCGTCAGGCAGAAGCCGGTCCTTCCGGCGAGACAGTTCTTGCAGAATCCGCAGGCGACGTTGAAGGGCATCACGACGCGATCACCCTCGGACAGGGAGGTCACGCCGCTGCCGACCTCCTCGATGATGCCGAGGTTCTCGTGTCCGAAGACGATGCCCGACTCGGCCGCCGTGCGGCCCTCGTACATGTGCAGGTCCGAGCCGCATATGGCGGTCGAGGTGACCCGTACGAGCACATCGTTGGGATGCTGGATCTGAGGGTCCTGGACGTCCTTCACCGCCACACTGAAGGGCTCTTCGTAGACGACCGCTTTCACCTCTGTCACCTCCGCGTCGAGCGCTGGACGACGGCGGAGAGGAGGGGCCGTGGCCGAGGGGACGCACGCGCGGGGAGCACCCGGGGGCGCGGGCCCTCGGACTGTGCCATGACCCCATGTGCCCGCTTCACCGCCGGTACTTCCAGGGAACGCCCGCGCGGCACGGGGTGCAACCCGCGCCGGGAGGGGCGCCGCGCCGCGGTGCGCGGTCCCGCGGGGCAAAAACCATTCGACGCCGGATATGCCGTCGACGATGATCGACGGCATGTTCCGGTACGCCTTCCTCCTCGCAGCATCCGCCGTCGCGGATGCGCCGAAGGCTGCCGTCCCGATCCTCGCGGCCGCTGTCGACGGCGCCCGAAGCTGACCCTCCCCGGAACGTCCGGCGGACCCCGCAGGGGGAGGGTCGGCCCGTCCCCCGGGGTCCCGCATTCCCTCACGACCAGCAGAGGCTTCGAGGTACAGCCATGTCCAAAACGGCCTACGTGCGCACCAAGCCGCACCTGAACATCGGCACCATGGGGCACGTCGACCACGGCAAGACCACCCTGACCGCCGCCATCACCAAGGTCCTCGCCGAGCGCGGCCCCGACAGCAGCACCCAGTACGTTTCGTTCGACCGCATCGACCGGGCCCCGGAGGAGGCCGCCCGCGGCATCACCATCAACATCGCGCACGTCGAGTACGAGACCGACACCCGGCACTACGCCCACGTCGACATGCCCGGCCACGCCGACTACGTCAAGAACATGGTCACCGGAGCCGCGCAGCTCGACGGAGCGATCCTCGTCGTCTCCGCGCTCGACGGGATCATGCCGCAGACCGCAGAGCACGTGCTGCTCGCCCGGCAGGTGGGCGTCGACCACGTCGTCGTCGCGCTCAACAAGGCCGACGGCACGGACGACGAGGAACTCATCGACCTGGTCGAACTGGAGGTCCGCGACCTGCTCACGGCCCACGGCTACCCCGGTGACTCCCTGCCCGTCGTACGGGTCTCGGGCCTCAGGGCGCTGGAGGGCGACCCGCGCTGGACGGCGTCCGTCGAGGCGCTGCTCGACGCGGTGGACACGTACGTGCCGATGCCGGAGCGGTACCTGGACGCGCCGTTCCTGCTGCCGGTGGAGAACGTGCTCACCATCACCGGACGGGGCACCGTCGTCACGGGCGCGGTGGAGCGGGGGACGCTCCGCCTGGGGGACCGGGTGTCCGTGCTGGGCGCCGAGCTGGAGACCGTGGTCACCGGCATCGAGACCTTCGGCAAGCCGATGCAGGAGGCGCAGGCCGGGGACAACGTCGCGGTGTTGCTGCGAGGGGTGCCCAGGGACGCCGTGCGACGCGGGCAGGTCGTGGCGGCACCGGGGAGTGTGGTGCCGGCCCGGCGGTTCTCCGCACGGGTGTATCTGCTGTCGGGGCGCGAGGGGGGCCGTACGACGCCGGTCGCGAGCGGGTACCGGCCGCAGTTCTACATCCGTACGGCGGATGTGGTCGGGGACGTCGACCTCGGAGAGGCGGGGGTCGCCCGGCCCGGGGAGACGGTGACCATGACCGTCGAGCTGGGGCGGGAGGTGCCGCTGGAGCCGGGACTCGGGTTCGCCATCCGTGAGGGCGGCCGGACGGTGGGTGCGGGCACGGTCGACTCCGTCGGTCCGTAGGAGCGCCCGGCGCCCTCTCGCAGCGGTGACAATGGGTTCGTGAGCGAACCCATACCCGTCACCCGGACCACCGATCACGGCACCGCCAAGCTGATGCCCGACATCGACCGCGCGCGGGCCTGGTTGCTGACCGTGGACGGGGCGCCGCAGTCGTACGTCGATCTCGACGAGCCGGCGTATCTGGAGTTCGAGTACGCGCGGCGGCTCGGGCATGTGCTGGACACCGTGGCCGAGGCGGGGCGGGCGCTGGACGTGGTGCATCTCGGCGGGGGCGCGCTCACGCTGCCCCGCTATGTGGCGGCCACCCGGCCGGGCTCGCGGCAGGATGTCGTCGAGGCCGACCGGGGGCTGCTGGAGCTGGTCGCCGAGCACCTGCCGCTGCCGGAGGGCTCGGGCATCGCGCTGCACGCGGCCGATGCCCGGGCCTGGCTGGAGACGACCCCCAACGATCATGCCGATGTGCTGATCGCCGACGTGTTCGGCGGGTCCCGGGTACCGGCGCACCTCACCACGCTCGCCTACGCCCGTGAGGCGGATCGGGTGCTGCGGCCCGGCGGGGTCTATCTGGCCAATCTCGCCGACGCGGCGCCGTTCGGGTTCCTGCGCTCCCAACTGGCCACCTTCGCGGCCGTCTTCGAGGAGCTGGCCTTGATCGCCGAGCCCGCCGTGCTGCGCGGCCGGCGGTTCGGGAACGCGGTGCTCGCGGCCGCACACCGGCCCCTCGACACCGCCACCCTGGCCCGTCGTACCGCGGCGGACGCCTTCCCGGCCCGGGTCGAACACGGCGCCGCCGTACGGGAGTTCACCGGTTCTGCGCGGCCGGTCGAGGACGCCGACGCCGTGCCGTCACCCGAGCCGCCCGACGGGGCGTTCCACATCGGCTGACGCGGTCACCGAAACGGTGCTCCCCCGGTCGGCTGCGCTCGGCGGGAGTTCGGCCTTGAGGGCATGCATGGTGAGTCCATGAACACTGCACACCTGAACCCCGCCAAGCACCCCCGACTCCTCTCCCGCATGCCGCGAATATGCGCGGTGAGTGCCGTGAGCGCCCTCCTGGGCGTCGCCTGTCTGGCAGGCACGGCGAACGCCGCAGCGGTCTCACCCCCCACCCCGCACGCCGCCGTGCAGGCCACAGCCACGACGGCGGTCCCGGCTCACGCCCACCACGCCCCCGCAGCCCCTCGTGGCGGCGACTACGGCGACGACGAGTGCGACGGTCTCATCATCCTCCTCTGCATCTGACGGGGCCCCCGCGGCAGTTCGACCGCGTCCCGCCCCGCCGAGGACACCGACGGGGCGGGACACGCTGCTTCCTCCGCAGGCCGGCGTCTTGCGACCCGTTTCCCACCGTTCGGAGAGGCGTCATGACAGGTGCGCCAGACAGGCTGCGAAGGGGCATGTCACGGGCCACCGGCCTCGTTCTCCTGGTCTGTGCGGCAGCGGCCCCCGGGCTGATACAACCGGAATCCGCCCTCGCGCATCGCGCGGCAGTCGTACGCGACACGGATCCGCACTCCGACGGGGTCATGCCGATGCCCCCGGAGGTCCATGGCGAGGTCGTTCCCGAGGAGGCCATGCGGCCACCCGCTCCCACCCTGCCGCGAGAGGGCTGGACCGCCACCGCCGACAGTGAGGAGACGCAGGCGAGTGACGAGCGTGCCCAGATGGCACTCGACGGCGACCCCGGCACCCTCTGGCACACCAAGTGGTCCGATGACGGGCCCGCGGGGCCGCACAGCATCACCATCGACATGCACCGCACCGCGGTCGTTTCCGGCATGGTCTATCAGCCCCGTCAGGACGGCAGTCCCAACGGCCGGATCGGCGAGTACGCCCTCTCCCTGAGCGGCGACGGCAGCACCTGGGAAGGGCCCGTGGCCACGGGGATGCTGGCCGACGACGCGACCACCAAGACGCTGCGTTTCGCCCCCGCCGGCGCCCGCTATGTGCGGCTGACCGCCACCTCCGAGGCCGGCGGACGCGGACCGTGGGCCTCGGCGGCGGAGATCAACCTGCTCGGGGACCCCGGCGGCCCCGCACCCGGCGCCGATCTGCCGCGCGACGGGTGGACCGCCACCGCCGGCAGTGAGGAGACCCAGGACGCCGACGACGGTGCCGGCAACGTGCTGGACGGCGACTCCGGCACGCTGTGGCACACCCAGTGGACCGGTACCGTCCCACCGCTGCCGCACAGCATCACCATCGACATGCACCGCACCGCGGTCGTCTCAGGTCTCAGCTACGAACCGCGCGCGGACGACAGCCCCAACGGCCGGATAGGCCAGTACTCGATCGCCACCAGCCTGAACGGCACCGCTTTCGGGCAGCCGGTGGCGACCGGGACCTGGCAGGACGACGACACCGTCAAGGGCGCCACGTTCAGCCAACCCGTCAGTGCCCGCTATGTCCGGCTGACCGCCATCACCGAGGCCGGTGGGCGCGGACCGTGGACCTCGGCGGCCGAACTGCGCCTGAGCGGCCCGGCCGACCCCGCCGTACACGGCCGGTGGAGCTCCGTCATCGGCTTCCCGCTGGTGCCGGTGGCCACCGCGGTACTGCCCAACAACAAACTCCTGGCCTGGTCCGCCTACGCCCCCGACCGCTTCGGCGGAAGCAACGGCTACACCCAGACCGCCATCATGGACCTGGCCACCGGCAAGATCACTCAGCGCCGCGTGGACAACACCAAGCACGACATGTTCTGTCCGGGCGTGGCGCTCCTCGGCGACGGCCGCGTCCTGGTGACCGGCGGCAGCAACGCGGAGCGTGCCAGCATCTACGACTCCGCCACCGACAAGTGGACCTCCACCGGCGACATGAACATCGCGCGCGGCTACCAGGGCATGACCACGCTCCCCAACGGTGACGCGTTCGTCATCGGCGGCTCCTGGCAGCAGGACAACGCCCCGGACAAGGGCGGTGAGGTCTGGTCGGCCGCCACCGGCACCTGGCGCAAGCTGCCCGGCGTACCGGTCACCCCCATCCTGACCGCCGACCCGGCGGGCCCCTACCGGGCGGACAACCACGCATGGCTGTATGCCATGGCCAAGGGCCGCGTCCTGCAGCTCGGCCCCAGCAAGCAGCTCAACTGGATATCCACCGACGGTGACGGCAGCATCACCCCGGCCGGCACCCGGGCCGACAGCGTCGACGCGATGAACGGCGACGCCGTCGCCTACGACGTGGGCAAGCTGCTGACCCTGGGCGGCGCCACGGCGTACGAGAACGCGACAGCCACCAACCGCGCCTATACCGTCGACGCGAACGGCAGCAACGGCAAGCCCGTCAGCGCCCGTACCGGCGACATGTCCTACGCCCGCTCCTTCGGCAACAGCGTCGTCCTGCCCGACGGCAAGGTCGCGGTCTTCGGCGGGCAGTCCTACGCCAAGCCCTTCAGCGACGGCCACTCCGCTCTGACCCCCGAGATCTGGGATCCCGCGACCGGCCGCTTCACACCCCTGGCGTCCATGGCCGTCCCGCGCAACTACCACAGCGTCGCCAACCTGCTGCCCGACGGGCGCGTGTTCACCGGAGGCGGTGGCCTGTGCGGCGACTGCCAGACCAACCACGCCGACGGGGCGATCTTCACCCCGCCCTCCCTCCTCAACTCCGACGGCAGCGAGAAGCCCCGGCCCCGCTTCGTCGGTGACATGCCCGCCAAGGTCGCCTACGGGCAGAAGCTGAAGGTGACGACCGACGTGCCCGTCGACAAGTTCGTCCTGATCCGGGCCGGGGCCTCGACGCACTCCGTCGACAACGACCAGCGCCGTATACCGCTGACCCCCCGTAAGGCCAGAAACAGCACCTACGAACTGACCGTCCCGGCCGACTCCGGTGTGGCACTCCCCGGCACGTACATGCTCTTCGCGCTCGACGCACACGGTGTGCCCAGCAAAGCCGCGGTCCTCACCGTCAACTCCGCCGCCAAGTGACACGGGTGACCGCGCTGACGGCCCGTACGGCCGCGCTTGCCGGCGCGGCCGTACCCGCTGCTACTCGTGCGTCGGAGTTCCGTGCAGCCGGACCGTGCTGAGGATCTTCAGGACGGTCGCCCTGGAGATCTCGCCCTTCACGCCCGTGGCCCCGAAGAAGTCGAACGACACATAGTCGCTGGCCGCGTTCTTGAAGCCGAACGTGAGTGCCTGGCCGTCGGTCACGCACTTGCCCTTGCGCGGGGTGTGGTGCGACTGGGCCCACGCGTAACTGCCCTCGATGCCCGAAGCGGTCTTGAAGGGGGTGGCCTTCTTGTCCCACGAGAGGCTCTTCTTGTCCGGCATCGTGTAGGCGCCGTAGACCCACCAGGCCGGGGTGTTGATCGCGATCTCGTCCGTGTTCTTGGCGCCGCTGGCCCCCTTGGCGCCCACGGCCGCCAGCTGGGTGTCCTCGGTGCGGCCGTCCTTGTCGTCGTCGGACGTGCACCAGGTGGGCTTGTACTCGGCGAGGCCCGACATGGTGATGCCCGTGTTGGCCTCGCCCTTCGGGAAGTCGAAAATGATCGCGGCGCCCGGTTTGTCGACCTGCCAGTCCGCCGGAACGTCGTAGGCGACGCCCCACTTGGAGTTCACCACGACCCGCCACCCGGCGATGGTGGGCTTCTCGGTCTCGGTGCCGCGCGGGTCGTCGGTCGCGGACGCGGTGGCCGAGGGCTGCGTGGCCGGCTTGCTCGTGTGCTGACCGCCCTTGCCGCCGGCCTCGTCGTCCTTGCCGCCGTTCGAGCCGAGGACCAGATAGCCGGTCACCCCGGCGGCGACCACGACCGCCGTGGCCGCGAGGATCGCGATCAGTTTCGTACGGCCGCCGCCCTGAGGGGTCTGCGGGAGAGGTGTGGTGGGCGGCTGCTGCTGCCCCCACTGCGGCTGCTGACCGTACTGCCCGGCCTGCGGATACTGCTGGTACCCGGGCTGCTGGTACCCCGGCTGCTGGTACGGGTTCGGCTGCGGATTGTGCTGCGGGTTCGGCGCGCCCCCTGGCGGCTGCTGATCTGGCCACATGGCCAGTAACCCTAGTGCCGCTCCGGACACGATTCGGTCACTGGCCCTCGCCAGGGTCGTAGCGAAGCCCTACTCGTGAGTAACATAACGGCATGAGCGCAGACCAGATGTCGATCGGCGAGATGCTCGCCGCCACCGTGCCCATGGCCCGGACCCTGAACCTGGAGTTCCTGGAGACCACCGCGGACAAGGCCGTGGTGTCCCTGCCGGACCAGGGCGCGTACCACAACCACGTGGGCGGCCCGCACGCCGGTGCGATGTTCACGCTCGGGGAGTCGGCCAGCGGGGCCATCGTGCTGGCCGCCTTCGGGGACCAGCTCTCCCGTGCGGTGCCGCTCGCCGTGCGGGCCGACATCGCCTACAAGAAACTGGCGATGGGCGCCGTCACCGCGACCGCGACACTGGGCCGCCCGGCCGCCGACGTCGTCGCCGAACTGGACGCCGGGCAGCGGCCCGAGTTCCCGGTGGCGATCGAGATCCGGCGCGCGGACGGCGCCGTGACGGGCGAGATGACCGTCCTGTGGACGCTGCGCCCCAATCAGCAGGACTGACGCGGAACTTGGCGAGGGGGCCCGCACGCGGGGCCCCCTCGCCCCGTCGTCCCAGGCGGCCCGGCGGTCCTTCCGGGAGTCGCTTCCGGCGTCCTCCCGTCCCGCGACGAACTCCTTGAGCCGGCCGGTGAATGCGGGGCCGAGGTCCGGACGGGCGCAGACCGGCCGGACCACCGTGCGCAGATGGTCGGCCTCGTCGCCGGTGTCGTAGCGCAGGCCGTCGAAGACGACCCCGTGCACGGTGCCGCCCGCCGCGCGGTCCTGGAGGGCGCCGGTCGGCTGGATCTCGCCGCCGCGGCCCGGCGGGGTGCCATGCCGGCGGACGCGGATGAGAGCACGCCCGGAGAAACATCGGAACCGGCCGTGGAAGTGATACCGCCGGTAACTTCAGGGGATTTCCCCGACTCTGATGCCGAGTCAATCGAACTTCTTGTTTACCGTGAGCCGCGTGTGCGAAAGTGAGCCTCCCCGCGGGAGGGCAAAGGCAGGCGTCGAACGTCCAGGCCGGCCCTTTAGGTATGCACCAATCGGCACTGCTTTCCGACAGGACGGCATTTCGGGTGTCGTCCTGCGGCTGGAAAGGACATGGTTCCGTGCAGTCCCCTCACCCCCCACGCCCGCCGTACCCGCCGCTGCCCGGTTCGACCGGGGAGTCCGACCGCAATCTCGCCGCCCTGCTCGGCGGCCCGCACCCCGCCCGCCATCACGCCGTCGCCCTGCTGCTGGCCCGCCACTGGCGGGCCGCCCGCGACTACGCCGTCGTCTGTCTGACCTCTGCGTGTCCCACGGCCAACCTCGTGGCGACCGCCGCCTTCCACGAGGTCCTCGGCCGTATGGCGGGCGGAGCGGTCGGCGGCGCCCTGCGCCCGCAACTCCTGGTCGCCGTCCGCGACATCGTCCGCGCCTGGGCGGACGACGACGCGGCCTGTGCGACTCTGCCGGAATTGCGCAAACCCGCCGGCGGTCGCGGACTGCGCGCGACAAAGCCCGGAACGCCGGAAAGGCGGCACCTCGCCGAACGTGCATTCCAGGTCCTTCCCGGCGCCTCACAATGCCTTCTGTGGCACACCGAGGTCGAAGCCGAACCGATAAACATCCCCGCCGGTCTGCTGGGGATCGACCACGCCACCGCGACAGCCGCCCTGGAGCAGGCCCGCGAGCAATTCCGCGCCGGTTGCGTCCGCGCCCACCGGGAACTCGCGCCCTCCCGCGAATGCCGCTTCTACAACCGGCTCCTCGACGTCCCGATGCGCCGTGGTGGCGCCCTGCTGCCGGACGTACGACAGCATCTGACGGTCTGTGCGTACTGCCGGCACGCCGCCGAAACCTTCGGGCTGATCGACGACGGTCTCGGGCTGCTGCTGGCCGAGACCGTCCTCGGCTGGGGAGCCCGCCGCTATCTCGACTCCCGCCCGGGGTACCACGCCACCGAGGAGACGCCGCCCGCACCGACGCCCGGCCAGGGGGAGACGGGGACCGGAGGCAGGCACCGCACCGGCACCGGCGGGCGGCACCGCACCGCCCTGGCCGTCGGCGTCGGGCTGGCCTCGCTCGCGCTGCTCGCCACCGTCCTCGTGGTCAGAAGCTGGTCCGATGACAACGGTGTCCCGGCGCCCGGTGCCACCTGGGGTGCCCCGGCCGGCCGCACCACGCGCCCGGGCGGCACAGGCGCCCGCACCGGCACCTCGCCCTCGGCCGCCTCGGTCGGCGAAACCGTCGAGATCGCCCACGGCAGCCTGCGCGGCCTCGCCTCCGGCCGCTGCCTCGACGTGCGCGGGGACGCCGTGGAGGCGGGTGCCGGTGTCGCGCTCGCGCCGTGCTCGTCCGCCGCCTCGCAGCAGTGGTCGTACCAGGACGACGGGTTGCTGCGCAGCGCCGTCGACCCGGCGCTGTGCCTGGTCGCCGATCCCGGCACGAAGAGCGTGGCGCTGGCCGGATGCGTCGTGCACGCCGGAGAGGTGGCGTACGACCTCACCGTGCGGGGCGAGATCCTGCTCCGCAGGCCCGGGGGCCTCGCGCTCGTTGCTCGCTCCGGCGACCCCGCCGCCCGTGCCGGACTGGCCCCGCGCGACGGTTCGCCGGAACAACGCTGGGAGGTGGAGCCGGGTGCGGGCGGGCTACGGCGGCCCGACGCCGCGCCGGGTGCGGCCGGCGGTCCGGACGGTCCCGGTGCTCCGGACGGGGCTGCGGGAACGGACGGTGCGGGCGCGCCCGGTGACCGGGACCGGGGACACGCGAACGGGGATGCCGGCGGGGCACCGTATGCGGACACCTCGCGGGGCGAGCCGAAGGACGACGGCCGAGGGCTCGGCCTTTCGGCAGAGACAGGGCCGGGGAAGCCCGGGGAGGTGAACGAGCCCCGGATCGCGCCGGTCCGCGCCGATCACGGCCGACGGCAGCACGGGGCGGCGGCGCCCGGCAAGGCGATACGCACGGTTCACGACGTACTTCCACCGGTGACGGTCCGGAAGGCTGCACCGTCGGTTGCGGTGCGCCGGGCTCTGCCGTAGGCCGTGGTCCGCGTGGCTTTGCCGTTGGTGGCGGTCCGGCAGGCTGTGCCGCCGGTCGCCGGCCCGGTCGCTGCCGTCCCCCCGGTCGTGGGGGCGCCGCTCCGCCGACGCGCCGCGGGCCGACACCCGACGCGGGACCGTGTTCGAGCCACGGCGCCGACGGCATGCGGAATTTACAGTCGTCCAGCGAATGTCCCGGCGCATGACGGACGGGTGAGTGCGCGGTGACACCGGCAGGCACTTTGCCGGTGTTTATGGGGGTGTGGCGCGTGGTCCCGGTGGGTCCCGCGCCCGCACCCGTGAGGGGAATGGCTGCGTTTTCCGGTTGTGCGGGGAATTCGTCCCACTGGCCGAATCGATGTCACCGCGCACGAAAAGGGCGCGATGTTATTGACCCGTGAGTAGGCCGAGGCTAGGTTCCGGTGCCCTCGCACCAGAGCGTTCCGCCGCACACACCCCCCACCGTGCTGTCTCGCCGATCGTGCCGGAGCATCATGACCTCGCCTGTGCGCGCCCATGACCTCATCCTGTGCCTCACCCCCTTCGCAGCCCCCGATGCCGGTCTCACCGCAGCGGCCTGCGCCGCCGGCGCGCTCGGCGTCCTCGACCTCGGCACCGGCGACCGAAGATCCCGGGAGGAGCTGGCGCGGCTGAGACGAGCCGCTCCGGGACCCTTCGGCGTACGGGTGACCGGCCGCTGCGCCCTGACCCCGGCCGAGGCCGGCGACGCCCCCGACACCGTGGTGCTCACCCCGGACGCCACCTGGAGCGCGACCGAACTCCCCGCGAGCTGCCGGGTGTTGGCGGAGGCGACGGACCTCGGCCAGGCGCGGGCCGCCGTACGCGCCGGTGCCCGGGGACTGATCGCCCGGGGCAGCGAGAGCGGTGGCCGGGTCGGCGAGCTGAGCGCCTTCGTGCTGCTGCAACAGCTGCTCCACGACCAGGAGTTGACCGGTGTCCCGGTCTGGGCCTGCGGCGGCATCGGGCCGCGGACGGCCGCCGCCGCCTTGGCCGGAGGTGCCGCCGGCGTCGTCCTCGACAGCCAGCTGGCCCTGCTCGCCGAATCAGGCCTCCCCGAGACGGTCCGCTCCGTGCTGCGTTCCCTGGACGGTTCGGAGACGGTGCTGCTGGGCGGCCACCGGGTCCTGCGGCGCCGGGGACCGGACGCCCCGTGCCCGCCGGACGACGACCCGGAGGCGGTCGCGTCCCTGCTGGGCGCCGACGATCTGCGCGGCCGGCTGCTGCCCGTGGGCCAGGACGGCTTCCTCGCGGCCCGCTTCGCCGAACGGTACGGGGACGTACGGCGGACGGTGCGGGAGGTGTCGGCGGCGCTGCACGGCACGGCGGACGGCGATCCGGCTCTCGCCCTGCGTCCCGGGTCGGCCATGAGCAGGGCGCTCGGCACCCGGCTCCCCGTCGCACAGGGGCCGATGACCCGGGTCAGCGACCAGGCCGGTTTCGCCGCCGCCGTCGCCGAGGACGGGGCGCTGCCGTTCCTGGCGCTGGCCCTCGCCGACGGCGCGCGCACCCGGTCGATGCTCACCGAGGCCCGGGCCGTGCTGGACGGGCGGCCCTGGGGCGTGGGCGTGCTCGGCTTCGCACCCGAGGACATCAGGAACGCCCAGCTCGACGCCGTACGGGAGCTGGGGCCCACGCACGCGGTCATCGCGGGCGGACGGCCCGCCCAGGCCGAGACGCTGGAGCGGGCCGGGATCCGCACCTTTCTGCACGTGCCGTCACCGGGACTGCTGCGGCAGTTCCTGGACGCAGGTGTGCGACGGTTCGTGTTCGAGGGCTCCGAGTGCGGCGGGCATGTGGGCCCACGGGCCTCCTTCCCGCTGTGGGAAGCCCAACTCGGCGTCCTGCAGGACTTCTTGGCGGACGCCGACGAGGGAACCGCCCGGCGGCTGGAGGTGTTCTTCGCCGGCGGTGTCCATGACGAGCGGTCGGCGGCGATGGTCGCCGCCCTGGCCGGACCGCTCACCGCCCGGGGCGCCGCCGTCGGCGTGCTCATGGGCACCGCCTACCTGTTCACCGAGGAGGCCGTCGCGCACGGCGCCATCCGGCCCCTGTTCCAGAGGCAGGTCCTCACCGCCACCACGACCGCCCTGCTGGAGACCGCACCCGGCCACGCCACCCGCTGCGTCCCGAGCCCCTTCACCGGCGACTACCGCACCCGGGAGGCCGCCCTGCGGGCGCGGGGCCTGCCCGACCGCGAGATCTGGGAGAGCCTGGAACGGCTCAACGTCGGCCGGCTGCGCATCGCCAGCAAGGGCGTCGAGCGCGGCACGGACGGCGCGTTGACGGCCGTCGGCGAGGAACGGCAGCTCGCGGACGGGATGTTCATGGCCGGCGAGGTCGCCGTCCTGCGTTCGGCGACCACCACCCTGGCGGACCTGCACCGCTCGGTGACCGACGGCGCCGCCGACTTCCTGACACGGCGGGCCGCGCACCCGAGCCCGCTCACCCCGGCCGAACCGGTGCCGCTCGCCCCGCCCGCACCGCTGGACATCGCGATCGTCGGCATGGCCTGCATGTTCCCCGAGGCCCCCGACCTCGCCGCCTTCTGGGCCAACATCGTCACCGGACGCGACGCCGTCACGGAGGTACCACCCGAGCGCTGGGACCCGGCCGTGCACCACACCGCCGGCAGCACGGCGTCGAAGTGGGGCGGCTTCCTGCCCCGCATCCCCTTCGACCCGCTGCGCTACGGCATCCCGCCCGCGTCCCTCGGCAGCATCGAACCCGTCCAGCTGCTGTCGCTGGAATCCGCCCGCCGGGCACTGGAGGACGCCGGATACGGCGAACAGGGGCGGGAGTTCGACCGCTCACGGACCTCCGTGGTCTTCGGCGCCGAGGCGGGCAGCGACCTGTCCAACGCCGTCACCCTGCGCGCCGTCCTCCCCTCCTACTACGGCAAGGTCCCCGACGGCATCGAGGCGCAGCTGCCCCGCCTGACCGAGGACTCCTTCCCCGGCATGCTCTCCAACGTCATCTCCGGCCGGATCGCCAACCGGCTGGACCTGGGCGGCCCGAACTTCACCGTCGACGCCGCCTGCGCGTCCTCCCTCGCCGCCCTCGACGTGGCCTGCAAGGAACTCGTCTCCGGGACCAGCGACCTCGTGCTGTGCGGCGGTGCCGACCTGCACAACGGCATCAACGACTTCGTCCTGTTCTCCTCCGTCCACGCGCTCTCGCCGACCGGGCGCTCCCGCGCCTTCGACGCCTCGGCCGACGGCATCGCCCTCGGCGAGGGTGTGGCCTGCGTGGTCCTCAAACGGCTCGCGGACGCCGAACGGGACGGCGACCGGATCTACGGCGTGGTCAAGGGCCTCGGCTCGGCCAGCGACGGCCGCTCCCTCGGCCTGACCGCACCCCGCCCCGAGGGCCAGCGGGCGGCGCTGGAACGCGCCTACCGCAACGCCGGTGTCTCGCCCGCCCACGTCGGCCTCGTCGAGGCGCACGGCACCGGAACGGTCGTCGGCGACCGCACCGAACTCGCCGTACTCACCGAGGTGTTCGCAGCGGCGGGAGCCGAGACCGGCAGCTGTGCGCTCGGCTCCGTCAAGTCCCAGATAGGGCACACCAAGTGCGCCGCCGGGCTCGCCGGCCTGATCAAGACCGCCCTCGCCCTCCACACCGGGATCACCCCGCCCACCCTGCACCTGGAGCGGCCCAACCCGGCCTGGACGGAGGACGACAGCCCGTTCGTCTTCCACACCCGCGCCCGGCCCTGGACGGCACCGCCCGCCGAACGCCTCGCCGGGGTCAGCGCGTTCGGCTTCGGCGGCACCAACTTCCATGCGGTCCTCGCCGGCCACGCCGTGGCCGTACCGCCCCGGCAGTCCCTGGACGCCTGGCCGGCCGAGCTGTTCCTGTTCCGGGGCAGGGACACGGCGGCGGCCCACCGCCACGCCGAGGACCTCCTGCGCGCCGCCGAGACCGCCGGCCGCCCCTGGCGCCTGCGCGACCTCGCCCTCGCCGCGGCCCGCCGCGCCGACACCTCGCACGACCCGGTACGGGCCGCGATCGTCGCCCGTGACACCGAGCAACTGATCAGCCACCTGCACCGCCTCCTCGCCGGCGACCACGATCCGGCCGCCGGCATCCATGTCGCGGGGCCGGGCGAGGGCTGCGGGCTCGGTGAGGGCGGTGGCGTGCGGCCGGTCTGCGGGGAGGTGGGTGGCGAGGTAGCTCGGCCGGTGGTGGCTGAGGTGGCCGAGCGGGCACGTGGCGAGGTCGCGGGGCCGGCGGGCGGCGGGTTCGTCGGGGTTGTGGGCGGCAAGGGCGCTGGGCCGGTGGTCGGTGAGGTTGCGGGGGCGGCGCGTGGCGTGAGTGCGGGCCTGGCCGAGGGGGAGGGCGTGGGGTCGGCCCGTGGAGGGGAAGCCGGGCCGGGGCGTGGCCGGGCTGCGGGGCCGGTGTGTGGGGAGGGTGCTGGGGCGGGGGACGGCCAGGGCGCGGGTGCCGCGTGCGGCAAGGTGGCCTTTCTCTTTCCCGGGCAGGGCAGCCAGCGCCCCGGCATGCTTGCCGACCTCCTCGTGCACCTCCCCGAGCTGCGCCACTACCTGGACCTCGGCCGCGCGTACGCCGACACCGTCCACCCGCCGGCCGCCTTCGACGACACCGCCCTCGAACGGCACCGGGCGGCCCTCACGGACACCCGGGCCGCGCAGCCCGCCCTCGGCATCGCGGGCCTGGCCGCCCACGCCTTCCTCACCTCGGCCGGGATCCACCCCGACCAGGCCGCCGGGCACAGCTACGGCGAGCTGGTCGCCCTCGCCGCGGCCGGCGCCCTCGACCCCGAAACCCTGCTGGAGCTGAGCGCCGAGCGGGCCGGCGCGATCGTGGCGGCGGCGGGCGACGACCCGGGCACCATGGCCGCCGTCGGCTCATCCGCCGACACCGTCGTACGCACCCTGCGCACGACCGGCGCACCTGCCTCCGTCGTCGTCGCCAACCTCAACTCGCCCGATCAGACGGTGATTTCCGGACCGACGGCGGATGTCGAAACGGCCGTACGACTGCTGCGCGACGCCGGGCTCGGCGCGCGGCGCATCCCGGTGGCCTGTGCCTTCCACAGCCCGCTCGTGGCCGCCGCGGGGAAACGGTTCGCCAAGGTGCTCGCGGACAAGACGGTACGGGCGCCCGAGTTCCCCGTCTGGGCCAACCGCACCGCCACGCCCTACCCGCAGAGCCCCGCCGAGGTGCGCGCCGAACTCGCCGCCCAGATCGGCGCCCCGGTCGCCTTCGCCGCCCAGATCGAGGCGATGTACGAGGCTGGCGCGCGCGTCTTCGTCGAGGCGGGCCCCGGCACGGTCCTCACCCGGCTGGTCGGACGGATCCTCGGCGACCGCCCGCACCGCACGGTCGCCTGCGAACCGACCGCCGACAGCGGCCTGCGCGGCTGGCTCGACGCCCTCGCCCGACTCGCCGTCGCCGGACAGCCGGTGCGTACCGCCTGGCTCCTGCGGGGCCGCGACGCCGTCGACGCGCTGCGCACCCCGGTGCCGCGGCGGCCCGGCTGGACGGTCGACGGGCACCTCCTCCGTACCGCCGACGGAGCACTCCTGCCCGGTGCCCTCGCACCGGCCCGACGAGTCGTGGAGGCGACCGTGACCACCGACCAGCCGTACGGCGCCCCGGCCGACCGGGACGCGCTCATCTCCGAATTCCTGCGCACCAGCCGGGAGATGATCGCCGCCCAGCGCGATGTCCTGCTCACCTACTTCGGCGCCGCCCCCGGCATCACACCGGCGGCACCCGTCGCCCCTGTGCCGCCACCGCAGACGGCGGCACACGAACCTTCCTCGGTGGAAGTGCGGTTGCCCGACGAGCCAGGCGTCGAAGAGCCGGTGGCCGTGGAGCCGGTGGACGATGTGCAGCGGGTCGTCCTGGAGATCATCAGCGAACGCACCGGCTACCCCGTCGACATGATCGAACCCGACCTCGACCTGGAGGCGGACCTCAGTATCGACTCCATCAAGCGGGCCGAGATCGCCGGCGAACTCGCCAGACGGCTGGGCATCGCCGGCGGCCCCGCCGTCCTGGCCGACGCCGAACTGGAGGAGCTGGCCAAGGCGCGCACGGCGGCGGCCGTGACGGACTGGCTGACGGCGCGGGCCGCCGCGCACAGCGGTGACGGGAGCGGTCAGGACCGGAGCGGGCAGGGCGAGGCACCGCCGTACATCGCCGACGGGAGCAGGGAAGCCGGGGGGCAGGTGGGGCGTTCGTACTCGGGCACTGCCGACGGGCTGCCCGACGGGCAGGTCGAGGGGTCGTCTCCGGGCGTCGGGAGCGGGTGGTCGGTGGGGCGGGTCCGGTCGTCGTACCCGGATGCCGGGAGCGGGGTGTACGAGGGGCGGGCCGGGGCGCCGTATTCGGGTGTCGGGGGCGGGCGGGCCGAGGGACACGCCGGGTCGTCGTCCGCCCCTGTCCTCGGTGTGGCGCCCCGGCGGTACGAGCTGCGCCCCGTGCCTCTTCCGGAGCCCGGCCCGGCCGGCCAAGCCTCCGACCTGGCCGGCCGGCGTGTCGTCCTGCTCGGGGACGGTGAGGGCGCGGCGGCCGAGGTCGCGGAGCGACTCGTGGCGCACCGTGCCGATGCCGTGATCCTCGACGCGGGTCACCTCCTCACCGCCGCGGACGGCCCGGTCGACGGGGTCGTGTACCTCGGCGCGCTGCCCGGCCCGGACCTCCCCGTGCTGCCGGACGCGTTCCCGGTGCTCCGGGCGGCGCTCGGCTGCGGCCCGCGCCGGCTGCTCGCCGTACGGGCCGCCGACCGCACCGGGGCGCTGCGGGCGGCCGGCCTGGACGGGCTGTTCCGCAGCGTCGCGCGGGAGTACCCGGACCTGCTCGCACGGGTCGTCGCCGTCGCGGACACCGCCCCGGCGGCCGTCGCCGACGCCGTGCTCGCCGAACTGCACGCACCCGAACCGGCCCCCGTCGTCCTGCGCACGGCGGCCGGGGCCCGGCAAGGGTTCGCACTGCTGCCCGCACCCCTCGGCCCGCTCGCCGCCACGGGGGCCGGACCAGCCGGGGACGGCGCTGCCGAAGCCGCCGCGCTCGGCCTCGACCGGGACTCGGTCGTGCTGCTCGTCGGCGGCGCCCGGGGCATCACCGCGAGGTTCGCCGCCACCCTGGCCGGCGCCTGCCGGTGCCGTCTGGAGCTGCTCGGCCGCACGCCGGCACCCACCGCGGCCGAGGACCCGCGCACGGCCGCCGCGCGCACCCCCGTCGCGTTGCGGGCCGCACTCGCCGCCGAGCCCGGCGCGCCCGGATCCGCCGGGATCAACCGGGCCGCCGAACTGGTCCTCGCCCAGCGGGAGATCACCTCGACCCTGGAGGAACTGCGCGCGCTCGGCAGTGAGGCCCGCTACCGCTCGGTGGACTTCCGGAACCGGGACGCCGTCCTGCAGGCGGTCAAGGAGACCCACGCCGAACACGGCCGGCTCGACGGAGTCGTCTTCGCCGCCGGGGTGATCGAGGACCGGCTGATCGCCGAGAAGACCCCCGAGTCCTTCCAGCGGGTGTACGGCACGAAGACCGCCGGTGCCGCCGCGCTGTTCGCGGCCCTGGACGACCTGCCCGGCGCTCCCGCGTTCACCGTGCTGTTCGGCAGCATCGCTGCCGTCCTCGGCAACCGCGGCCAGGCCGACTACGCCGCCGCCAACGACGCCCTCGAAGCGCTCGGCGCCGACCGGGCCGCCCGGACGGGCGCCCGCACGCTGACCGTCCACTGGGGGCCCTGGGCACCGTCCGCCACGCACGGCGGCATGGTCGGCGCGGAACTCGGCCGCGCGTACGCCCGGCGCGGCATCCAGCTGATCGACCCGGACGAGGGCACCACGGCCCTGCTGCGGGAACTCGCCTGGGGCGAACCGTCGGCCCGTGCCGTCGTCCACACCGCCTCGGACCGGTGAACATGACGGAACGTCAAACAGCGGTGCCCGTCGCCGTCGTGGGGATGGCGGTGCTGCTGCCCGGCGCCCGCGACCTCGACGCCTACTGGCGCAACCTGCGCGACGGCGTCGACGCGATCCGTGACGTCCCCGCGGACCGCTGGGACGCCGCCCACTACCGGCCCGGGTCGGCCGCCGGGCCCGCCGTCGCCGGCCAGGTGTACTGCCGTCGCGGCGGCTTCGTGGACGGCCTGGCCCAGGTGGACGTCACCCGGTACGGCATCATGCCCGCCTCGGTGCCCGGCACCGAGCCCGACCAGCTGATCGCCCTCGACGTGGCCGCCGCCGCGCTCGCCGACGCGGGCGGCGAGCACCGGCTCCCGGACCGCGACCGGATCGGTGTGGCCCTGGGCCGCGGCGGCTACCTCACCCCGGGCCTGGCCCGCCTCGACCAGCGCGTCCGCACCGCCGCACAACTGACGCGCACCCTGGGAGAGCTGTTACCGCACCTGTCCGCCGAGCAACTCGACCGCGTCCACACGGCGTTCACCGAACGGCTCGGCCCCGACAGCCCCGAGTCCGCGATCGGACTGGTCCCGAATCTCGCCGCCTCGCGCATCGCCAACCGGCTCGACCTGCGCGGCCCCGCCTACACGGTGGACGCGGCCTGCGCCTCCTCCCTGGTAGCGGTCGACCAGGCGGTCACCGAACTCACCACCGGCCGCTGCGACCTGATGCTGGCCGGGGGAGTGCACCACTGCCACGACATCACCCTCTGGAGCGTCTTCGCCCAGTTGCGCGCCCTGTCCCCGACCCAGCGCATCCGCCCCTTCCACCGTGACGCCGACGGCATCCTCATCGGCGAGGGCACGGGCATCGTCGTACTCAAGCGGCTCGCGGACGCCGAACGCGACGGCGACCGGGTGTACGCCGTGATCCGCGGCACGGGCGTGGCCGGCGACGGCCGTACCGCGGGACTCGTCGCACCCGACCCGGGCGGGCAGGCCAGAGCCGTGCGGCAGGCCTGGCGGGCCGCCGGACTCGACCCCGCCGCACCGGACTCCGTCGGCCTCCTGGAGGCACACGGCACCGCGACCCCCGCCGGAGACGCGGCCGAACTCGCCACCCTGGCCGACGTGTTCGGTCCGGGAGCGGGATACGGCGACGACGACGCCGCGCGCCCGGTCCTCGGCTCCGTGAAGTCGATGATCGGCCACACCATGCCGGCCGCCGGGGTCGCCGGCCTGGTCAAGGCCGCCCTCGCCCTCCACCACGGCACCCTCCTGCCCACCCTGCACTGCGACATCCCCCACCCCGCGCTCGCCGCCACCCGCTTCCGCACCCTGGACCGGGCCCGCCGCTGGGACACCGCCCCACGGCAACCCGTCCGCCGAGCCGCCGTGAACGCCTTCGGCTTCGGCGGGATCAACGCCCACGTGGTGCTGGAGGAGGCCCCGGGGGGCCGCTGTGCGCCGGGGGAGGTGTGGGGTGCGGCTGCTGGGGTGGAGAGGGTGGAGGGGGTGACGGGGGTGGTGGGTGCTGGTTCTGAGCCGGCTGGAGCCGTGCCTGCGCGTTCCGTTCCGGAGGGGGGCACGTCTGCTCGTCCGGGGCGCGGGGAGGCGGCGTCGCCCGAGCTGCCCTCCGTGTCCGCTCCCGCCCGCGTCACCGAGCCCGAGCGGATCCTGCTGCTCGCCGCCGGCAGCGTGGCGGACCTCACCGTCGCCCTCGGCGCCGACGACTCGGCCGTCCTCGGCGCCGGTCTCGATCCTGCCCGGCCGCACACCGGCGCCGGCCCGGTCCGGCTGGGGATCGTGGACCCGACCGCCAAGCGGCTCGCCCTGGCCCGCCGTGCGGTCGCCAAGGGCCGCGCCTGGCAGGGCCGCAGCGATGTGTGGTTCCGGCCGGTCCCGCTGCTCGGGCGGCCCGGCGGCCGGATCGCGTTCGTCTTCCCCGGCCTGGAGGGCGACTTCGCGCCCCGCATCGACGACATCGCCGCCCACTTCGGCCTCGCCTCGCCGCCCGGCACGGACGTCAGGGTCGGTGACGTAGGACGGCATGGCTTCGGGGTCGTCGGTGTGGGGCGCCTGCTCGACCAGGCGCTGCGCCGCATGGGTGTCGTACCGGACGCGGTCGCCGGGCACAGCGTCGGCGAGTGGACGGCCATGGTGGCGGCCGGACTGTACGATCCGTCCCAAGTGGACGCCTTCATGGCCGGGTTCGACCCCGATGCGGTCACCGTCCCCGGCCTCGCCTTCGCCGCCCTCGGCACACCGGCCGCTCATGTCCGTGCCGCGCTCGCCGAGTTCCGGGCGGACTCCGGGATCGTGCTCTCCCATGACAACGCGCCACGGCAGTCCATGGTCTGCGGACCCGGCACGGCGGTCGAGGAGTTCGTGCGGACCCTGCGCGGGCAGGGGGTGATCTGTCAGGTGCTGCCCTTCCGTTCCGGCTTCCACACGCCGATGCTGGAGCCGTACCTCGGCCCCATCAAGGAGGCCGCCGACCGTTTCCGGCTGCACCCGCCGACCGTGCCGGTGTGGTCCGGGACGACCGCCGCACCCTTCCCGCCCGCGGAGCCGGCGGTACGCGAGTTGTTCGTACGGCACCTGCTGGAACCCGTCCGCTTCCGCGAGCTGACCGAGGCCCTCTACGCCGCCGGGCACCACGTCTTCGTCCAGGCAGGCCCCGGCCGGCTCACCTCCCTGATCGACGACACACTCGGCGACCGCGACCACCTGACCATCGCGGCCAACGTGCCCGAACGCAGCGGCATGCCCCAACTCCGCCGTCTGGCAACGGCATTGTGGGTGGCCGGGGCGCCCGTTTCACCGACGGTGCCACGGCGTTCGGCGACGGCGCCCGTCTCACCGACGGTGCCACCGCGTCCTGCGGAGCCGTCCGTCACGCCGGCCGTACCGCCCCGCGCCGGGGCACCTGCTCCGGCACACCGACGCCCGCCCGTCCGGCTCGCTCTCGGTGCCGCCCTGGTCTCGCTGGACGGGCCGGTACTCGACGCACTCCGCGCGGAACTACGCGCGGCACCCGTCATCGCCCACCCGGCATCTCCGGACCGCCCGGAACCAGGTCCTGCGCATCCCGCGCCCCCGCACCACCAGGGGCCGCTTGCAGCGCACCCGGCACACCCGGCGCCTCCGGACCGCCCGGGACCAACCGTCGCGGGCCTCAGGCCGCCAGACCACCCGGGGCCGTCCGGCACGCAGCTCGCGCCCTCGGACCGCCCGGCACCAGCCGTCGCGCGGCTCACACCCACAGCCCGCCCGAGACCGACCGACACACCCCCCACGCCCACCGCGCCCCCGACCTCTCCGAGCGCACCCGGCCTCGGCGAACTCGAAGGACTCGCCGCACGCTTCCCGGCCGCCGCCGAGCTGGCCGCTCTGCTGCGGGACACCGCGGACACGGCAGCCCAGCTGATCACCGCAGCCCGCCGCCGCGCCCCCGACACCGCCCCCGCCGGCCCGACCCGCGCCGCACCGACCCTGTCCGGACCCAACGGCTCCGCATCCACCCTCACCGCGCCCACCGGCTCCGCACCCTCCCTCACCCAGCTCTCCCAGCCCTCCTCCCGGCCGCCCTCCACCGCCACCGTCCATGTCTCCCCCCGCACCATGCCCCACCTCCTGGACCACTGCTTCTTCCCGCAACGTCCCGGTTGGCCGGACATCGAGGACCGCTGGCCGGTGGTCCCCGCCACCACGATCGTCCGGCACATGATGGACGCCGCAGAGACGGCGGCCCCCGGCCTGCGGGCGGTCGCCGTGCGCGAGGCCCGTTTCGACCGCTGGCTCACCGCAACCCCCGCCGTCGACATACAGGTCACCGTCACCCCGGCCTCCAGCCCCCCGAACGGCATCACCACCACCCCAGCCGTCGGCCACCCGGACAGCACCACCGTCACCCCGCCACCCAGCCATCCCCACCACGTCACCGTAACCTTCGGCCCCACCGCCCGCGCCGTCGTCGAACTCGCGCCGCAGCACCCCGCACCGCCCCCGCCCACCCCCCTCCCGGACGCCCCCGAGCGCCGTCCCGAGCACACCGCGGACCAGCTCTACCGCGACCGCTGGATGTTCCACGGCCCCGGGTTCCAGGGACTGACCGACCTCACCGGGATCGGCGAGCGGCACATTCGTGGAGTGATCACCGCGCCCGCCGCCCCCGGTGCACTGCTCGACAACGTGGGGCAGCTCCTCGGCTACTGGATCATGGCGACCGGAACCGAGCGGACCGTCGTCTTCCCCGTGCGGATGCGGCACGTGCGGTTCCACGGACCGCACCCGGAGCCAGGGACCGAGGTCGGCTGCGTGCTGCGGATCACCTCGCTCACCGACACCGTCCTGGAGGCCGACGCGGAGCTGACCGTCGGCGGCCGGGTGTGGGCGGTGATCGGCGGCTGGCAGGACCGCCGCTTCGACAACGACCCGACCACCCGCCCCGCCGAACGCTTCCCCGAGCGCCACACCCTGTCCGCGGCCATGCCCGGCGGCTGGGCGCTGGTGCACGAACGCTGGCCGGACCTCGCCTCACGCGAGCTGATCATGCGCAACTTGCTCGGCGGCGCCGAACGGACCGAGTACGCCGAACGCCCGCCGCGCGGCCGCCGGCAGTGGCTGCTCGGCCGGATCGCCGTCAAGGACGCCGTACGGCAGTGGCTCTGGCAGCAGGGCGAGGGACCTGTCTTTCCGGCCGAACTGCGGGTACACAACGACGAGTCGGGGCGTCCCTGCGTCTCCGGAGTGCACGGCCGCGCCCTGCCCCCGCTGGACGTCTCGCTCGCCCACCGCGCCGAGGCGGGCGTGGCGATCGTCCGTCCGCACACCTCGCGGCCCGGTCCGGGCATCGACATCGAAGAGGTCACCGACCGCGATCCGGCGACCCTCGTCACCGCGCTCGGCCCGGGAGAACTGCGGCTCCTGCGCGCCCTCGCGGAGGACGGCCCCGACCCGCAGGCCCTGTGGTTCACCCGGTTCTGGGCCGCCAAGGAGGCGGTCGCCAAGGCCGAGGGCGCCGGATTCGGCGGCCGGCCGCGGGACTTCGCGGTGCTGGAGACCGCACCGGACGGCAGTCGGCTGCTGGTCTCCGGGCGCCTGGAACGCGTCTACACCGTGCACTGCGCGGCGGTGGCCAATCCGCCCGCCCTGCCGGAACGCGCCTATGTGGCGGCCTGGACGACCGGTCCCGGAGCCGACGACGGACACCCCCACGAAGCAGCCGAGGAGCACCCCCGATGAACCCCACCCACCCGGTCCCCGCAGGCCCCCCTCAGCCGGCGCCGGTGCAGCCCACCGCCGACGCCGTGCTGGCCGACGTCACCGGCATGCTCCGTACCGTGCTGGCGGAGTACGGCGACGACGACGTGGTGATCGGCCTGTCCACCACCTTCAACCGTGACCTGGAACTGGAGAGCATCGACCTGGTCACCCTGGCCGGCCTGCTGGAGGAGCGGTACGGACAGCGGGTCAACCTCGCCGAGTTCCTGGCCGGCATGGAGTTCGACGAGATCATCGAGCTGACCGTCGGCCGGCTCGTGGAGTACGTGGTGTGGAGCCTGAAGGCCACGCACCCCGAGACCACACAGGCGGGCTGAGACATGGCGATGGTCGACGCCCGCGGCATCCGGCTGCACGTCCAGCGCATGGCCCCGGCCGGCGACAGCACCCGGCACGGCACGGTCGTCCTGGTGCACGGCCTGCTCACCGACAGCCTGGCCAGCTACTACTTCACCGTCGCGCCCGCGTTCGCCGCCGCCGGACTCGACGTCGTCATGTACGACCTGCGCGGGCACGGCCGCAGCGAGCGCCCGCAGCAGGGCTACACCCTCGACCACAACATCGACGACCTGGAGGCTCTCCTCGACCGGCTGGCCGTCACCGGGCCCGTCCATCTCGTCGGCAACTCCTACGGCGGCACCATCGCCTTCGGCTTCGCCGCCCGGCACCCCGGGCGTGCGGCCAGCCTGACGCTGATCGAGTCCGAGCCCGCTACCACCGCGTGGGCGGTGAAACTCGGCCGCATCCTCGACCGGGTCATGACCCAACTCGCGCACAACGAGCCCGACGCGATCGCCTGGATCACCGCGCACCGAGGCCACAACACGGCCCGGCTGGCCAAGGGTGCGGCCCGGCTCGCCCGCGAGACCACCCTCGGCCGGGACATCCCGGCCAGCCGCGTGCTGACCGAGGACGCCATCAGAGCCGTACGCTGCCCGGTCCTCGGCGTGTACGGCGGTGAGTCGGACCTCGCCGGGCTGGTGCCGCTGAAGCAGGCGCTGCTGCCGGACTACCGTGCGGTCGTGCTGCCCGGTTACGAGCACTCCGTGCTGGTGGAGGCGCCCGCGGCCGTCGGCGGACACATCCTGGAGCTGATCCGTGCCGGGGCGGGTGTCCGATGAGCGCGTTCCTCTTCGTCGTGCCGCCGCTGACCGGGCACGTCAACCCGGCCGTCGGCGTGGCCGACCGGCTCGCCGGGTGCGGGCACCGGGTGGCCTGGGTGTGCCCCGACCCGGCGCTGGTGCGGCGGCTCGCGGGCCCGGACGCCGAGGTGTTCGGGTGCGCGGGCCCGGTGCCGGGCGCCGAAGGAGTCGTACGACCTGCGGACCTCAGGGGCGCGGAGGCGCTGAAGTTCCTGTGGGAGGGGTACCTGCTGCCGCTCGCCGACGCCATGGCGCCCGGTGTCCGCGCCGCGGCCGAGGCGTTCCGCCCGGACGTGGTCGTGGCCGACCAGCAGGCCTTCGCCGGCGCTCTGGTGGCCGAACGCCTGCGGCTGCCGTGGGCCACCTCGGCCACCACCTCGGCCGAGTTCTCCGGCGCCTACGACGGCCTGCCGAAGGTCGCCGAGTGGCTGCGCCACCGCCTCACCGAGCTGCGCTCCCGCATCGGCGATCCGTCCGGCACCGCCGATCCACGGTCCTCGCCGCACCTCCTGCTGATCTTCAGCACCCCCGAACTGATCGGACCCCAGGCACCGTTGGCGCCGCACATCCACTACGTCGGCCCCTCGCTCACCGGCCGACCGGCCGGCCCCGGCTTCCCCTGGGAGCGACTGGACCACGGCCGGGCGAAGGTCCTGGTGACCCTGGGCACGGCGAACGCCGACGCGGGCGACCGGTTCCTCGCCGAGTGCCTCACCGCCCTGCGGGAACGCGCCGACCGCGTACAGGCGGTGATCGCCGATCCGGGCGGCGCCCTCGCCGTACCGCCCGACGACAAGGACGTCCTGGCGCTGCCGTCCGTGCCGCAACTCGCCGTGCTGGCAAGGATGGACGCCGTCGTCTGCCACGCCGGGCACAACACCGTGTGCGAGGCGCTGTGGCACGGCGTCCCGCTCCTCGTCGCACCCATCCGCGACGATCAGCCCGTGGTGGCCGGACAGGTCGTGGACGCGGGCGCCGGCGTCCGCCTCCGCTTCGGCCGGGTACGCGCGGACCGGCTGGGCGTCGCTCTCGACACCGTCCTCACCGACCCCGCCCACCGGGCCGCCGCCGCCCGGATCCGCACCGCGTTCCGCGCGGCGGGCGGCGCCCGGGCCGCGGCGGTCCACCTCGAACGACTGGCACCGGAGGCCCGATGAGCGACAACGACGGCAAGGCATCCCGAATCGCCGCCCTGCGCCCCGCCTACCAGAGGGACCTGGCCGCAGGAACCGGCCGTTTCTTCGCACCCCGGCGCGACACCTGCCCCTGGTGCGGCTCGGACCGGCTCGCCGCCCGTCTCCACACCAGCGACCTGCTCCAGCACAAGCCCGGCCGTTTCACCCTCGACCGCTGCGCCGACTGCGGCCACACCTTCCAGAATCCCCCACTGACCGAAGCAGGCCTTGAGTTCTACTACCGCGACTTCTACGACGGCCTCGGTGAACAGCGGATGAGCGGCACCTTCGGCGGCCGTACGGCCATGTACCGGGGCCGCGCCGAGGCGCTGCTGCCGCACGATCCCGCCCCGAAGACTTGGCTGGACGTCGGCACCGGACACGGCCACTTCTGCGGCACCGCCCGCACCGTCCTGCCCGGCACCTCCTTCGACGGGCTCGACTTCACCGACGGCGTCGAACTCGCCGCCCGCGAAGGCCGCGTGGACCACGCCTACCGCGGCGCCTTCCCCGCCCTCGCCCCCGAACTCACCGCCCGCTACGACGTGGTGAGCATGTTCCACTACCTGGAGCACAGCACCGATCCGGACCGCGAACTCCGCGCCGCCCACCAGGCCGTACGCCCCGGCGGCCACCTCCTCATCGAGGTGCCGGACCCGCAGAGCCGGTACGCCCGGCTGCTCGGCCGCTGGTGGCTGCCCTGGCTGCAGCCGCAGCACCTGCACTTCATGCCCGTCGCGGGCCTGCGGCGACGGCTGACCGAGCTGGGCTTCACGGTGGTCGCCGAGCAGCACGCCGAAGCGCACGACCCGGTCGACCTGCTCGCCGCCGTCTGGCTGGCCCTCGACCACACCGCTCCGCGCGAGGACGCCCCCTGGCTGCCCGAGCCGCCCGGCGCCCTGCGCCGCGCCGCGCGCACCACCCTCCTCCTCGCGGGGGTGCCCGCGCTCATCACCGCGACACTCCTCGACCGATTCGCGCTGCGACCGCTGTCCCACCGCCTCGGCCTGTCCAACGCCTACCGCCTGGTGGCCCGCCGTGAGTGACCGGCGCTCAGAGCACCTTCGCGCGGATCAGCGCCGACAGTGTCAGAGTGCCCGGCAGCAGCGGCACCCAGTCGGACAGCACCCGGTAGCCGATGACCGTCGCGGTGGCCGGCGCCGGTGCGGAGCCGAAGGCGATCAGCGTCCACACCAGCGCGGCGTCGACCGCGAGCCCGCCCGGCGCCGGAACCGCCCCGACGGCCGTGCCCGCCGCGAGGTAGGCGAGCAGCACGTGCCCCCAGGACAGCCCCAGTCCGAGCGCGGCACCGGCACAGGCGAGGGTGGTCCCCTGCACCAGCGGCATCGCGACCGCCCCGCCCCACAGCGCGACCACCCGGGACGGCCGGGTGTGCACCTCACGCGCATCGGCCAGGGCGGAGTGCAGCAGCCCCGACACCGGCCGCCGGAGCGGCCGTACGACCGTCAGCAGCACCCCGGCCACCGCGACGGCCCCGCCCGCGACGGCGGCGACCGGAACCAGCAGCCGCCCGTCCGGTACCAGCTCCCCGAGGCGCCGCCAGGCCGGTGACGCCGCAAGGAACACCAGCAGCACCACCGTCTTCGCACTGGACTTGGCCAGCGAGTACAGCCCGATCGACGCGGTGGCCCGGGCGGCCGGCACCCCGCGGCCCCGCAGGAAGCGCAGAGTGACGGCATGGGCGCCGAGCCCGCCCGGCAGCACATGGTTGGCGGCACCGGCGGCGAACTGCGACGCGAGCAGCAGACCCGGCGGCAGCCGGTCGGGCAGGGCGCCCTGCCGCACGCATGCGGCCGCCACGCAGTTCAGGCAGGTGAATCCGGCACCGGCCAGCAGCCACCAGGGGTCGGCCCCGAGGAGCCGCCGGACGCCCTCATGCATCACCGGCCGGTTGGCGAGGGCCCAGCCGGCGGCCAGCAGCAGGGGAGCCACGCACAGGGCCAGCCGGAAGTGCCGGGTGGCCATGAGGGACGGGGGCCGGGCGGTGGCCTGCGGAGCGGTGTCCGGCGGATCACCGGACCCGGCGGACGCAGGCGCCGCCGCCCGGGAGCACGCCGGAGAGGAGGGCGAGGGGGACTCGGACACTGAGGACACGGGGACGTCGTCCTTCCGCAGCGGGCCCCGCGGCGGGGACCTGGGGGAGGCGGGCCGGGCGAAAACCGCGGGGAGCCTTCCCCTCTCGTGTGACACCGGGATGTCCGAAAACCGAAGGAGTGGGGGCGGGAGGGTGCCGCCGGGTAGTGCGCGCAAGCCGCCGTTCGCCGCCGACCAGGTAGCCTTCCCTTGGGACGCCCTTTACATGCGGCGCCCCGCAGGACAAGGACGGCGACAGGGGAGGAACCGGCGGTGCACGTCCAGGAATGGCTCGACACGGTGCCCGCGGCCGCCGTCTATGCCGTGGTGGCCCTGGTGATCGGTCTGGAGAGCCTGGGCATCCCGCTGCCGGGCGAGATCGTGCTGGTCTCCGCGGCACTCATGTCCTCCCAGCACTCCGGCATCAACCCGGTCGTCCTCGGCGCCTGCGCGACCGCCGGCGCCGTGATCGGCGACTCCATCGGCTACGCGATCGGCCGCAAGGGCGGTCGCCCGCTGCTCGCCTGGCTCGGCGGGAAGTTCCCGAGGCACTTCAGCGAGGGCCATGTGGCCACCGCCGAGCGGTCCTTCGAGAAGTGGGGCATGTGGGCCGTCTTCTTCGGCCGCTTCATCGCCCTCCTGCGCATCTTCGCGGGCCCGCTCGCGGGCGTCCTCCACATGCCGTACTGGAAGTTCCTGATCGCCAACGTCCTCGGCGGCATCTGCTGGGCGGGCGGCACCACGGCCGTCATCTACTACGTGGGCGTCGTCGCCGAGGACTGGCTGAAGAAGTTCTCCTACCTGGGCCTGGTGGCGGCCCTGCTCGTCGGCCTGGCCTCCGTGCTGATCATCAAGCGCAAGGCGAAGAAGGCTCAGCCGGCGGAACGGGACGCGGAACCCGTCAACGCCGGGGACTGAAGTCCGCCAAGGAACGCGGGGCAACTGCGCGACGAGCCGCACTCAACCGGCCCTCGCCGGACGGCCTAGCGATGCACATCCTTGTGCGCCCCGGCCAACTCCGCATACATCGTGCCGTTGAGGGTGACCCCCTGCCGCTCCTCCTCACTCAACGGCCGCCTGACCTTCGCCGGCACCCCAGCCACCAGCGACCCCGCCGGCACCACCATCCCCTGCGGCACCAGAGCCTGAGCCGCGACCAGCGACCCCGCCCCGATCACGGCTCCGTTCAGCACGGTCGCCCCCATCCCGATGAGGCAGTCGTCCTCGACCGTCGCCCCGTGCACCACCGCGTTGTGCCCGATGGACACCCGCTCGCCCACACGCACGGGAAACCCGGGGTCCGCATGCAACGTGACGTTGTCCTGCACGTTCGCCTGCGCCCCCACGGTGATCTTCTCGACATCCCCGCGTACCACCGCGCCGTACCAGACACTGGCCCCCGCGTGCAGGGTGACATCGCCGATGACGGAAGCCGTAGGCGCCACGAACGCCTCCGGATCGATCTGCGGCTCCTTGCCCCCGATACCCACGATCAGCGCCCGCTGCGTCATCACCGTCTCCTCGTGTGCGAAAGTACCCCGCACGGTACGACACGGCATGGGGCAAAGATCACAGCAGCCCGCCCTCTCGCCGGAGACAACCGGTGAGTAACGTGACCCCGTGCCGAAGCGCAAGAACACGTTCTCATCCTGGCGACGCCACGCAGCGCAACGCGTGGTGCACGCGGCCTGGGCCTGGGCGCAGCGCACGGGCGCCGTCACCGCCGACCGCCCCGGCCGCCTGCGTTTCGGCTCGATCGGCGAAGCCACCCGGCTCGCCTTCCCGCTCGGCACCGTCTTCGGCGAACCCTGGATCCACCTCGGCTCCCATTGCATCATCGCCGAGCAGGTCACGCTGACCGCGGGCCTGATGCCCGATCTGGATCTCGGCCCGGACCCGATCCTGCGCATCGGCGACGGGGTGGTCCTCGGCCGCGGCAGCCATGTCATCGCGGACACGACGGTCACCATCGGCAGCGACTGCTACTTCGGCCCGTACGTCTACGTGACCTCCACCAACCACTCCTACGACGACCCGCAGCAGCCCATCGGCAGGCAGTGGCCGCGCATGGAGCCCGTGGAGATCGGCCCCGGCTGCTGGATCGGTACCGGTGCGGTGATCCTGCCGGGCGCGCGGATCGGCCGGAACGTGGTCGTCGCGGCCGGTGCCGTGGTCCGCGGCACGGTGCCCGACCACGCCGTGGTCGCCGGGGCACCGGCCCGGGTCGTCCGGCGCTGGACACCCGAGCAGGGCTGGCAGCCGCCGCTCAGGACCCCGGCGCCGGTGCCGATCCCGGAAGGGATGACACCGGAGCAGTTGCGCGCGCTGGCGGAACTGGACGAGGACGGTGTGGCCCGGCTCGCGGAACTGGAGACCGAGGGCTGACTCAGCCGGTCGCCAGCAGCAGCGTGCCGAGCAGCGCCAGCCCCGCGCCGGCTGCCTGGATCGCGCGCAGCCGCTCGCTGAGGAAACCGCGCGCCGCCAGCGCGGTCACCACCGGATACAGCGAGGCAAGGACGGCCGCCACGGTGACCGGGCCGTGCTGGGCCGCGATCGCGTAGGTGCCGTTGGCGGCCACATCGGCGAGCCCGACGAAGGCCAGCGCGGGCAGCGACGCCCAGGGGAAGCCGTCCTCCGGCACCGCCCGGCCGTCCCGCCGGACGGAGACGGCGAGCGCGGCCCCGCCGACCGCGACGTTGGTCAGGCGCTGGACGAACAGGGCGAGGAACAGCCCGGTGACGGTGGTCGAGGCTTCCGTGATCAGCGCGAACACCGTGCCGAAGCCCAGGGCCGCGACCAGCGTGAGCAGGATCGTCCGGCGCTGTACGGGCGCGCCGCGCAGCTGCGGCCCGCCCGCGAGGACGACACCGGTGACAGCGACCGCGATGCCGGCGACCTGGAGCAGCCCGGGCCGCTCGCCGAGCACGAGGCCCACGCCGACCGGCACGGCCACACTCAGCGTCGCGAGCGGCGAGACGACCCCCATGGGGCCGAGCGCGAGCGCTTTGTAGAAGGAGAGCAGCGCCACCGGTCCCACCAGTCCCGCCGCGACGGCGAACCACAGGCGGGGCCCGGCCTCGCTCCACCCACCGGTCGCCACGACGATCGCGCCCAGCACCGTCGCGGCGATGGCCTGTGAGACGACCACGACCGTCAGCGCGGGCGTCCGCCGGGTCAGCAGTCCACCGCCGAAATCGGCCAGCCCCCACAGGAGGCTGGTGGTCAGGGCGAAGAATGCTGTCACGGCCGGCCTCGCAGTACAGTTCGGTGAACGATCAGGTGCACCACACGGTAGTTCAGCCAAGTGAACTCTGTCATCCCATATATTGAACCCCGAGCGATGGAACGTGATGTGTCGGACCTCGACCTGCTGACCCAGTCCCTGGCGCGCAACGTCAAGCGCTGGCGTACCGAGCGGGGCTTCACCCTGGAGGCGCTCGCCGCCCGCGCGGGGGTCAGCCGCGGCATGCTGATCCAGATCGAGCAGGCCCGGACGAACCCCAGCATCGGCACCGTCGTCAAGATCGGCGACGCGCTCGGCATCAGCATCACCACCCTGCTCGACTACGAGCAGGGCCCCACCGTCCGCATCGTCCCCGCCGAGCAGGCCGTACGGCTGTGGCACACCGACGCCGGCAGCTACAACCGCCTCCTCGCGGGCACGGAGGCGCCCGGACCCCTGGAGATGTGGGACTGGCGCCTGATGCCCGGCGAGCAGAGCCCCTCCGAGCCGCACCCGGCGGGCACGGTGGAGCTCGTCCACGTCACCGAGGGCGAACTGACCCTCACCGTGGACGGCGTCAAGCACCTCGTGCCGACCGGAGCGAGCGCCACGTTCGAGGCGAGCACCTCGCACACGTACGGCAACGAGGGTGACGTCCCGATGCGGATGGTGATGGCCGTCTCGGTGCCGCCCGTGCGCTGAACCGCACCGCAGCGGGCTGCCGGTGGGCTGTTAGCGTGCGGCCATGCGCGCACCCATCGGAGACTTCGACACAGCCACCCCCGTCCCGGACTGCCTTCAGGAACTGACCGCGCCCGTCGCCGACGCCGTACGCCGCTGGCAGGGCGCGGTCCCCGCCGACCGCATCCTCTACGTCGACACGGATCCGCGCTGGGCCGACACGGCCGTGTTCGTCGAGCACTACGGCCGCGACCTGCTGGAGCAGTCGGCGAACTGCGTGGTCGTCGCCGGCAAGCGGGGCGGTGATACCACCCTCGCCGCGTGCGTGGTGCTCTCCACCACCCGGGTCGACGTCAACGGCGTCGTCCGCCGTCAACTCGGCGCGCGCAAGGCCTCGTTCGCCTCGATGGAGACGGCCACCGGCGAGACCGGCATGGAGTACGGCGGCATCACCCCGGTCGGCCTGCCCGCCGGCTGGCCGGTCCTGCTGGACCCGGCCGTCGTCGACCTGCCCTACGTCCTCGTCGGCAGCGGACGCCGGCGGGGCAAACTGCTGATCCCCGGCAAAGCCCTGACGGAGCTGCCGGGCGCCGTGGTCCTGGAGGGGCTCGGGATCGCCTGAGGCCGGCGCACAGATCTGCCTATGACGCCGTCAGACGGTGGGTGTCAGATGGTGGGCCAGGACGAGATGAGGGTCCCTCTCGCCCGGCGCGGGAGCCGGGTCGGCGTGGATCAGGGCGGCCGTCAGCCGCGGTACGGCGTGGAGCAGGGCATGTTCGGCCTCGACGGCGATCGCGTGCGCCTGTCGTAGCGTCGCCTCGCCGTCCACCACCACCGCGAGTTCGGCGCGCAGCCGGTGCCCGATCCAGCGCAGCCGCAGTTCGCCCACCTCGCGCACGCCCGGCACCGCTCGCACCGCCCGCTCGGCCCGGTCCACCAGCGCCGGGTCGACGGCGTCCAGCATCCGCCGGAACACCTCCCGCGCCGCGTCCCGCAGCACCAGTAGGATCGCAGCCGTGATCGCCAACCCGACGACCGGGTCGGCCGGGTGCAGGCCGAGGGCCGACCCTCCTGCGCCCAGCAGCACCGCGAGCGAGGTGAACCCGTCGGTACGGGCGTGCAGCCCGTCGGCGACGAGCGCGGCCGAGCCGATCTCCCTGCCCACCCGGATCCGGTACCGGGCCACCCACTCGTTGCCCCCGAACCCGACCAGGGCGGCCGCCGCGACCGCCGGCAGGTGCGTCACCGGGCGCGGATCGAGCAGCCGTCCCACGGCGGCCCACGCGGCGAACGCCGCCGACGCGGCGATGGTCAGCACGATCACCAGTCCCGCGAGATCCTCCGCGCGCCCGTAGCCGTAGGTGAACCGCCGGGTCGCCGCCCGCCGCCCCAGCACGAAGGCGATGCCGAGCGGTACGGCGGTCAGGGCGTCGGCGGCGTTGTGCACACTGTCCCCGAGCAGCGCCACCGACCCGGACACGGCCACCACCGCTGCCTGCGTCAGCGCGGTGACCCCAAGGACGGCCAGCGACACCCACAGCGCCCGCATCCCGCGCGCCGAGGCCTCCATGGCCGGGTCCAGCTTGTCGGCGGTGTCGTGGGAGTGCGGGGTGAGGAGATGCGCGAGCCGGTGCCGGAGAGCGCGAGCGGGGGCGTGACCCTTGTGGCTGTGGCTGTGGCTGTGGCTGTGGCCGGGCACGTGGTGATGAGGGTGCCGGTCGTTCACGTGGGTCCCCTTCCGTGCGTAATGGACGCGTGGCGCCCACCGGACCATTATGTGCGTATGAGCGCACGCATGCACCTGTCACCTGCACACCATGCGCACCCGCGCAGCCCGGGCGCGGAGCAGTTCGCGCTCGCCGCCGAGCTGATGGCCCTGCTCGGCGACCGCACCCGCCTCACCCTGGTGCACGTCCTGACGGCCGGCGAGGCCGACGTCACGACGCTCACCGAGGCGTGCGGCGCGGCCCGTCCCGCCGTCAGCCAGCACCTGGCCCGGCTGCGGCTCGCCGGCCTGGTGAAGACCCGCAAGGAGGGCCGCCGGGTGGTCTACTCACTCCCGCACGGACACGTGCGCCGACTGGTGGAGGAGGCCCTGAAGACGGCGGACCACCACCTCGTCGAAGGGCGCACCGGGAGTCCCCGCACATGACGGTGTCCCGTCAGCCACGGCTCTGCTGACGGGACACCTGGTAGGGGAGTGGCTCAGTGGGCCGGGGCGTCGGTGACGACGACCTCCTCGATGTCGCGCTCGATCTGCTCGGCCTTGGAGGCGGTCGCCTTGGCCCAGTAGTAGATGACGATCGAGAACGCGGCGACGACCAGCAGGTCCCACCACAGCGGCAGGTCACCGGTGCCACCGAAGGTGCTCAGGTAGGAGATCAGGCCCAGGCCCGCCAGGTACGGCGGCAGCCACTGCGCGGCCTTGAAGTCCAGCCGGGGAGCGTCGGGCAGGCCCTTGCGGATGGCGTAGGCGGCGTAGGAGCCGAGCAGCAGGTAGCCGAGCAGGATCGCGCAGCCCAGACGCCACAGGGTGTCCCAGCCGGACCAGAAGATGATCAGGTTGGCGACCACGAAGGACAGGGGCGAGATGATGTTGCCGGCGGGCAGCTTGTACGGACGCTCGTGGTTGGGCAGACGGTCCTTGAAGACGCCGTAGGCCAGCGGGGCGCCCGCGTACATCAGCACGCTCGCCGAGGTGATGAAGCTGACCAGCGTCTGCCAGCTCGGGAACGGCAGGAAGCAGATCACGCCGGTCACGAACGACATGGCGAGACCGAACCACGGCACACCGCGCTTGTCCGTCTTGGCGAACACCTTCGGCGCGTAGCCGTTCTTGGCCAGGCCGTAGGAGATACGGGAGGTGGCGGTGGTGTAGATCAGGCCGGTGCCGCCGGGGGAGATGATCGCGTCGGCGTACAGGACCCAGGCCAGCCAGCCCAGACCGCACAGCGTGGCGAGACCCGCCCAGGGGCCGCTGATGCCCACGTAGTCCAGGTTCGCCCAGCCCTTCGCGAAGGAGGCATGCGGCAGGGCGGCGATGAACACGACCTGGAGCAGCAGGTAGATCGTGGCGCCGATCGCCACCGAACCGAGCGTGGCGCGGGGCAGGTCGCGCTTCGGGTTGCGGCTCTCACCGGCCAGCTGGATCGCCTGCTCGAAGCCGAGCAGCGCGAAGATGATGCCGCTGGAGCTGATCGCGGTCAGGACGCCCTTGGCGCCGAACGGGGCGAAGCCCTCGGAGGTGAAGTTGCCCGGGTGGAAGTTGCCGATGGCGATGACGAAGATCGCCGCGAGCGGGACCGCGATCTTCCACCAGGTGGCGGCGCTGTTGGTGTGGGCCAGGACGCGGACGCCGAGGAAGTTGACCGCGACGAACACGGCCATCAGGACCACCGCGACGACGATGCCGCTGGTGGTGAGCGTGCCGTTGGTGTTCTGCAGCCCGTCGGCGAAGTGCCAGTGCTTGGCATAGCCGATCATGGCCTCGACCTCGATGGGCGCGACCGTCGCGGCCTGCAGCCAGGAGAACCAGCCGAAGGACATACCGGCCAGGCCGCCGAAGGCGTAGTGCGGGTAGCGCGCGGTACCGCCCGCCACCGGGAACATGCCGCCCAGTTCGGCGTGCACGAGGGCGAGCAGCACGATGGCCACCGTGCCGATCATCCACGAGATGATCGCGGCGGGGCCGGCCGCCACTACTGCTTTCTCGGCACCGAAGAGCCAACCGGAGCCGATGATGGAGCCAACCGAGGCCCACATCAGACCGATGAGTCCGACGTCGCGGCGCAGACCGCCACCGGTGTCGCTTGTGGCTACCGGCGCAGCCTGGTCGACATTCGCCATGTCAAGTGGCCTCTCAGATCGTAAACGCGGGATTAACGAGCAAGGAGGCCACAGGCTAGGGAGGCTTTCCAACTGAGCAAAAGAGTGTTAACCAAATTTTGACCTGGGATCTTAGCTGCCTTGGGCGCACGCTCGGTTACAGCCTTGTCACAGCTCAGATGCTCACTGTGAATGTCAATATTCAGCAGCGAATTGTGAGTAGAAGGAAAGATTCGCTACTGCAGAAGGGGAATTTCGATCGCCGGGCAACGGTCCATGACCATGTCCAGACCGGCCGCCCGGGTCCGTTGGTACGCGGTCTCGTCCACGACACCGAGCTGGAACCACACCGCCCGCGCGCCCTTCGCCACGGCCTCGTCGGCCACCGCGCCGGCCAGCTCGCTGTTGACGAAGACGTCCACCACGTCGACGTCGAAGGGGATGTCCGCGAGGGAGGCGTAGCCCTGCTCGCCGTGCACCGTCTCGGCCGCGGGGTGCACCGGCACGATCCGCTTGCCGAACCGCTGGAGCACCTGCGCCACCCCGTAGGCGGCCCGGCTCCGGTTGGTGGACAGGCCGACCACCGCCCAGGTGTCGCCCAGCTCGGTCAGAATCCTGCGGATCGTGGCTTCGTCGCCGTACACGGCCGCCTCCTGGTTGCCGGTGATAACTGTTCGCCCGGGCAACAGCACCCCGGCGGGTCCGGATTCCCGTCCCGTAGCCGCCACCATGTCCGGAATCGGCGCAAGGTGCCTGCGCGCGACCGCCCGCCCGCCTACGCTCGCCCCGTGCTGCACATCCTCGACGCCCGAACCGGTGAGCCCGTCCCCGCCGCGCCCGCCCGCCGCGGCCTGACCCGCATCGAGGCCTACGCCTCCGGCCTCGACCCGACCGCCCTGCGGGTGCTGCTCACCGCCGACCTCCTGGTCCGCGCCCTGGAACTGTCCGGCACCCCCGTCTGGACGATCCTCACCGCCCCCCACCGCCACGCCGAACTCCGCACGGCCGCCACCACCCTCTCCATCCGCCCCTTCGAGGACGGCCGCGACCTGGCGTCGGGGCTGGGCGCGGCTCAGGCGATCCATGTGACGTCCGACCCCGCGAACGTCCTCAACACGGGTCCGGTGATGCGGGTGGCCCCGGTGGAGTGGACGGGGAACGCGACCGGCGAAGCCACCCCCGCGCAGGCTTCCGCACCCCCTTCCGCCCCCACCCCCGAGACCGCCGTACACCCCGCGCTCCCGGTGCTGCTCGCCGATCCCGCTGCCCTGCGGCTCGCGCTGCTCTCCGTCCCGCGCGGTGACACTGTCCGGCTGGACCCCGCGGCGCTGGGTGAGGCTGCCGGACGGTTGGCGCGGTGGCGGCGGGCCGTCGCCGGGTGGGCGCGGCAGCCGTCGCGACCGGTGCCCGATGACGTGCGGGTGCGGTTGCGCTCCGCGTGGGAGGACGACCTCGACCTGCCCGGGGTGCTGGAGGTGCTGCGGTCCGTGGAGACCGGCGCGGACATCTCCGACGGCGCCCGGTTCGAGACGTACGTCTATGCCGACCGCCTGCTCGCCCTCGACCTCGCCCGCGATCTCGGGAGCCTCGCGTGATCGCGCGGGCGGGCGCGGGCCCGCTGCGCCGGCTGGTGGTACTGCGGCACGCCAAGTCCGCCTGGCCCGAGGGCGTCGAGGACCACCGCAGGCCGCTGGCGCCGCGCGGCCTGCGCGACGCCCCGGCCGCCGGACGCGCCCTCGCCGACGCCGACTGCCTGCCCGACCTCGCCCTGTGCTCCACGGCCGTACGCGCCCGGCGCACCTGGGAGCTGGCCTCCGCCGAGTGGGGCACCCCGCCACCGGTGCGCCACGACCGGCGGTTGTACGCGGCCGGCGTCCCCGAGCTGCTGGAGGTGCTCCGCGAGGCGCCGCCCGAGGTGGAGACGCTCCTGGTGGTGGGACACAACCCGGGGCTGGAGGAGCTGGTGCTGGAGCTGGCCGGTGACGGTCTCGGCGACACGCTGGAGCGGGTCCGTGTGAAGTTCCCGACCTGCGCGATCGCCGTCCTCGACTGGCACGGCAGCGGCTGGGCCGCCCTCGCCCCGGGAACGGCCCTCCTGACGTCCTTCACGGTGCCACGCGGACCCAAGGGCTAGCCTCTCGAAGGGCGCGTGGGCCGTGTTCGGCATGCGGCCACCGCCGCGCGGGTGCGACCGGCCACAACGAGGCGGCAGACGAAGGACGGCACAGCGAGGCACCTGCCGGTCGGCCCTCCCCGGCGGAGCGCATACGCTGACGGGATGCAGGACGAGTACCGCACAGTCGCCCGCGCGGGCGTGCACGAGACCGAGATCAACCGCTCCCGCTTCCTGTGCGCCCTCGCCCCGGCCGCCACCGAGCAGGAGGCGCAGGACTTCATCGCCTCCGTGCGCAAGGAGCACGCCGACGCCACCCACAACTGCTGGGCGTACGTCATCGGCGCCGATGCCTCCGTGCAGAAGGCCAGCGACGACGGGGAACCGGGCGGCACCGCCGGCGTCCCCATGCTCCAGATGCTGCTGCGCCGTGAGATGCGCTACGTCGTGGCGGTCGTCACCCGCTACTACGGCGGCGTCAAGCTGGGTGCCGGCGGACTCATCCGCGCCTACGGCGGCGCCGTGGGCGAGGCCCTCGACACGCTCGGCACGCTGACCCGGCGCCGCTTCCGGCTGGCCACGGTGACCGTCGACCATCAGCGCGCGGGCAAGGTGCAGAACGATCTGCGCGCCACCGGGCGCGAGGTGCGGGACGTCCGTTACGGCGAGGCCGTCACCATCGAGATCGGCCTGCCGGACGCCGACGTGGACGCCTTCCGCGCATGGCTCGCAGATGTGACGGCGGGCACGGCAGGGTTCGAACTGGGCGGAGAAGCCTACGGAGATGCCTGATGAATGGCGCAAATCGGTCATAACTCATCAAGGTCGACCGGGTGTCACGGTCTGATACGGGAGCAACCGCCCGTGATGTCAGACCCGGCCGTTAATCTCGGGGATCATGAGACTTCTGCACACGTCCGACTGGCATCTCGGCCGGGCCTTCCACCGGGTGAACATGCTCGGGGCCCAGGCCGAGTTCATCGGTCACCTCGTCACCACCGTGCGCGAGCGCGAGGTGGACGCGGTGGTCGTGTCGGGCGATGTGTACGACCGCGCGGTGCCCCCGCTCGCCGCGGTCGAGCTGTTCGACGACGCCCTGCACCGCCTCGCGGACCTCGGCGTGCCCACGGTGATGATCTCCGGCAACCACGACTCGGCCCGCCGGCTCGGCGTCGGCGCCGGGCTCATCGACCGCGCCGGCATCCACCTGCGCACCGAGCCGTCCGCCGCAGGAACCCCGGTCGTGCTGGCCGACGCCCACGGCGACGTCGCCTTCTACGGCCTGCCGTACCTCGAACCTGCCCTGGTGAAGGACGAGTTCGGGGTGGAGAAGGCCGGCCACGAGGCCGTACTGGCCGCCGCCATGGACCGCGTCCGCGCCGACCTCGCCACCCGCGCGCCGGGCACCCGCTCGGTCGTCCTCGCCCACGCCTTCGTCACCGGCGGCCAGCCCAGCGACAGCGAGCGGGACATCACCGTCGGCGGGGTCGCCGCCGTACCGGCCGGGGTCTTCGACGGCGTCGACTATGTGGCCCTCGGGCATCTGCACGGCTGCCAGACCATCACCGAGCGCGTGCGCTACTCCGGCTCGCCGCTCGCCTACTCCTTCTCCGAGGCCGGCCACCGCAAGAGCATGTGGCTCGTCGACCTGGCCGCCGACGGCTCCGTCACCGCCGAGCGCCTCGACTGCCCGGTGCCGCGCCCGCTGGCCCGCCTCCGCGGCACCCTGGAGGACCTGCGCGCCGACCCGGAGCTGACCCGCCACGAGGACTCCTGGGTCGAGGCCACCCTCACCGACGCGGTCCGCCCCGCCGACCCCATGGCCCGCCTCACCGAACGCTTCCCGCACACCCTCAGCCTGGTCTTCGCCCCCGAGCGCGCCCCGGACGATCCCCAGGTGTCGTACGCCCGGCGTCTCGCCGGCCGCAGCGACCAGCAGATCGCCCAGGACTTCGTGGCCCATGTGCGCGGCGCCGGGCCCGACGAGCAGGAGGCCGCCGTGCTCCGCGAGGCGTTCGACGCCGTGCGCGCCGACGCTGCCGTACGGGAGGTGGCCCGGTGAGGCTGCACCGGCTCGACATCACCGCCTTCGGGCCCTTCGGCGGCTCCCAGAGCGTCGACTTCGACGCCCTGTCCGCCGCCGGACTGTTCCTGCTCCACGGCCCCACCGGCGCCGGCAAGACCACCGTCCTGGACGCCGTCTGCTACGCCCTGTACGGCTCCGTCCCCGGCGCCCGGCAGAGCGGCCAGGGCATGCACCTGCGCAGCGACCACGCCGAGCCGCGCACCCGTACCGAGGTCCGCCTCGACCTCACCGTCGCCGGCCGCCGCCTGGAGATCACCCGGCAGCCCCCGTGGGAACGGCCCAAACTGCGCGGCAAGGGCACGACCGTCGACAAGGCCCAGACCTGGCTGCGCGAGTACGACGCCGCGGCCGGCGCCTGGAAGGACCGCAGTCGCTCCCACCAGGAGATCGGCGAGGAGATCACCCAGCTGCTCGGTATGAGCCGCGAGCAGTTCTGCCAGGTCGTGCTGCTGCCCCAGGGCGACTTCGCCCGCTTCCTGCGCGCCGACGCCGAGGCCCGCGGCCGGCTGCTCGGCCGCCTTTTCGACACCCAGCGGTTCGCCGACGTCGAAAAGCGCCTCGCCGAGCGACGCCGCGCCACCGAGGCACGCGTGCGTGAGGGCGACGCGGCACTCCTCGCCGCTGCCCACCGCATGCAGCAGGAGGCCGGCGACGCCATGGAGCTGCCGGAGCTGGCCCCCGGCGATCCGGGCCTGGCCGACGCCGTGCTGGGCGCCGCCGCCGTCGCCCGCGCCACCGTCCGGGAACGCCTCACCGCCGCCCGCTGCCGGCTCGCCGCCGCCGAGTCCGCCCACGCCGAGACCCGGCGCGCCCTGGACGACGTACGCGAACTCGCCCGCCTGCAGAGCCGGTTCGCCGAGGCCCGGCAGCGCGCCGAGCGGCTCCAGGAGCGGACCGGCGCCCACCGCGAGGACCGTCGGCGCATGGAACGGGCCCGCAAGGCGGAGGCGGTCGCACCCGCGCTGGAGCTGCGCGAGGCCGCCGAGCAGGAGCACCACAGGGCGATCCGGACCGAGGCACGCGCGCGTGGCCTGCTCCCCGACTCCTGCGCCGACGCGTGCGCCGCCGGACTCGCCTCCGCCGCCCGCAGGGCCGCCGAGGAACTGGGCGGCCTGGACGCGGCCCGGCGCGCCGAGCGGCGGCTCACCGAGCTGGCCGAGGAGCAGTCCGGCCTCGACCGCCAGGAGCGCGCCGACGAGGAGGCGCTCCGCGAGGCCGAGGCCTGGCTCGCCGAGTGGGACACCACCCGCGCGGCGCTGCAGTCCCGCGTCGACTCCGCGCAGGAGGCCGCCACCCGCGCCGAACAGCTCGCCGTGCAGCGGGAACCGATGCGCAGCCGCCTCGACGCGGCCCGCACCCGGGACCGGCTGACCGCGGACCTGGAGCAGGCCCGGCAGCGCGCGCGAGCCTCCGAGCAGCGCGCCCTCGACGCCCGCGCCCACTGGCTCGACCTCAAGGAACAGCGTCTGAACGGCATCGCCGCCGAGCTGGCCGCCCACCTCACCGACGGCGAGCCCTGCGCCGTCTGCGGAGCCGTCGAACACCCCGCACCGGCCCGCAAGGTCGAGGGCCACGTCGACCGCGAGACCGAGGAGCGGGCCCACCAGGCCTGGCAGCAGGCCGACGCCCGGCACATCGAGGACGAACGGCGCCTCGGCGTCGTCCGCGAGGCCCTGGCCGCCGCCACCGCCGAGGCAGGCGACCAGCCCACCGCGCAACTCGAAGCGCTGGCCATCGAGTTGGAGCAGGAGTACGCCCGCGCCCGGCGCGACGCCTCCGCGCTGCACGCCGCCCACGAAGAGCTGCGGCGCGCCGAGCACGAGCGCGAACAGCGCCTCGCCGACCGCCAGCAGGCCGCCGTACGGTCCGCCGCCCGGCTCACCCGCCGCGAGACCCTGGAGCGTGAACAGACCGCGCTGAAGGCGGAGCTGGCGACGGCGCGCGGCAGCTCGGGCAGTGTGGCCGCGCGCGCCGCACAACTGGAGCGTCAGGTGGCCCTGCTCACCGACGCAGCCGACGCCGCGCGCACCGCCGAGGACACCGCCCAGCGCCTGAAGGACGCCGACGCCCGCCTCGCGGACGCCGCCTACCGCGCCGGTTTCGACACCCCGCAGGCCGCGGCCGACGCCCTCCTGGACCCCGCCGCCCACCGCGAGCTGCAGCACCGCCTGGACGCCTGGCAGACGGAGGAGGCCGCCGTGCGTGCGGCGCTGGCAGAGGCCGACACCGCGGCCGCCGCGCAGCGCCCGCCCGCCGACCCGGCCACGGCCGAGCGCGCGGCGGCCGCGGCCGAACACCGGCTGCGCGAGGCGGCGTCCGCGCAGGACGCGGCGGCCCGCTGCTGCGCCGAGCTCGACCGCCTCTCCGCGCATGCCACCGAAGCCGTACGAGCGCTCGCCCCGCTCCGCGCGGAGTACGACCGGGTGGCCCGCCTCGCCGCCCTCACCGCGGGCACCGCCGCCGACAACGAACGCAAGATGCGCCTGGAGTCGTATGTGCTGGCGGCTCGCCTGGAGCAGGTCGCCGCCGCCGCGACCGCACGGCTGCAGCGCATGTCCTCGGGCCGCTACACCCTCGTCCACTCCGACGACCGCACCGGACGCGGCCGCAGCGGACTCGGGCTGCACGTGGTCGACGCCTGGACCGGACGCGAACGCGACACCGCCACCCTGTCCGGCGGCGAGACCTTCTTCGCCTCCCTCGCCCTCGCCCTCGGCCTCGCGGACGTCGTCACCGACGAGGCCGGCGGCGTCCGCCTCGACACCCTCTTCATCGACGAGGGCTTCGGCAGCCTCGACGACCAGACCCTCGACGAGGTCCTGGACGTCCTGGACTCGCTTCGCGAACGCGACCGCAGCGTGGGCATCGTCAGCCACGTCGGCGATCTGCGCCGGCGGATCCACGCCCAGCTGGAGGTGGTGAAGGCCAGAGCGGGCTCCACGCTGCTCCAGCGGGGGGTTCCCAGCAGGGACCTCAGCCGCTGAAGCAAGTAGGTGACCTGGCTCAGACCGGCGGGATGAGCCGGCGTGCGACGAGGTCGGCGTGCACCTGCTCCAGGTGGGAGGTCTCGCTCCGGGCCGGGTTGACTCCGATGGAGGTGGGGACGATGACGCCGTCGAGGGGGTCGTCGTCGCGCGGCTGTCCGAGGGTGAGTACGGCGCCGATGCCGGGGGCGTTCCGGTCGCGTGCGGTGAGCGAGTCCAGCCCCCAGCGTTCCTCCACGGTCTTGAGCAGCGACGTGTGATCCAGCGGCGTGGATCCGTTGGGGACACGGAAGACGGTGCCGGGCTCGATCAGCGGGGACACCAGCACGGTGGGCACGCGCACACCGAAGCGTGTGAAGTCGAAGCCGAACTCGCCCACCGCCTGGTGGGCGGCTCTGCCTCCGAGGGCGGCGGTATGTGGTCGTAACAGCCGCCGTGCTCGTCATAGGTGATGACGAGCAGCGTTCCCGCCCAGTCGGGGCCGCTGCGCAGGGCGTAGTACACGTCGTGGATCAGCTGTTCCCCGAGGGCCACGTCGTAGTTGGGGTGCTGACTGTTGCCGGTGGGCGACCAGGCGGGCTCAAGGAACACGAAGGCGGGCAGGGCGCCTTGCGCGGCCGCCTGCTTGAAGTCGATGAACTGGCCGAAATGCGGCGCGGCGGCAGCGGCGATGTCGGGGAAGTCACCGCGGGTGAGCGGCTGGGCGTGGTAGCCGTACACGGTCCACTCGACGTTGTTCCGGGAGAGTTCACCGAAGATGCTCGGCGTGGTGAAGGTGTGCGTGTGGTCGTCCATGTGGCCCTGACTCGTTCCGGCCAGGGCGAACGCCCGGTTGGGCAGCGTCTCGGTGGGCACGGAGCTGTACCAGTGGTCGCACACCGCGTAACCGCGGGCCAGCCCGGAGAGCACCGGCAGCCCTTGCGGGGTGAAACAGCCCATGATGTCAGCGGTCGTTGTACCGGGATACACCGAATCGTGCCGCTGCTCGTGGCGTTTGAGGGTCAGGGCGAAGTCGGTGACGAAGCCGTTGTTGGTCGGTTTCTGCCCGGCGGCGGGTGTGGCGGTGCCGAACACCTGGTGGTTGGTGGCCCGATACCCCTCTCCGGGGTTGGCGCCGGGCATGAAGTACGCGCCCGCAATGGTCGGGTCGATCCGGAAGACGGTGACGTCTGCGCCGTTGCCATCGGGATTGGACTCGCCGCCGGTCAATCCCTCGTACGGGGCGCCGGACGGTGACCGGTTTCCTTCGTCGGTGTACAGGAATCCCAGCATGTGGTCGAACGAGCGGTTCTCCAGCATCAGGACCACGAGGTGGTCGATCTGGTCCAGGTGTGGGGATCCAGGCATGCGAAGCCTCCGGACAGACCGATGGCAGGGTGAGGAGGAGGGTAAAGAGGGCGTCGCTGCCACAGGCCGCCAGGCCTCGGTGAGCAGCTGCGAAGGTGCGGCCGCTGGGGGCGTCGGGCAGGAACCCCCTGCCGGTCACGGCGGATCCGCCTCTCACCCACAGCATTTCACCATCTGCTCGCCCGCGCATCCCGGTGGAATTGCACGTCACGCGGTGCTGTGCATCGGGACGTCCGGTGCGGGGACGGACCGCAGCGGGGCGTCAGCGTCCGAGCGGTCGCCGGGGCAGCGGTGAGGAGTACACGACGCTGGTGGTCACCGAGCCCAGCGCGCCGAGCTTCCCGGAGATCTCCTCCAGATGTGCCATCGACCGTGCGGAGACCTTGATGACGAAGCAGTCGTCGCCCGTCACATGGTGCGCCTCCAGGATCTCGGGCGTCGCGGCAACCAGGTCGTGGAACGGCTTGTAGTTGCCGTTCGGATACCGCAGCCGGACGAACGCCAGGATCGGCAGTCCGAGCCGCTCGGGGTCGACGACCGCCGCGTACCCCTGGATCACGCCCGCCTCCTCCAGCCGCCGCACCCGTTCGGTGACGGCACTCGGCGACATGGAGACGGCCCGCGCCAGCTCGGCGTAGCTGGCCCGTCCGTCCCGCTGGAGGACCTCAAGAATGCGCCAGTCGGTGGCGTCCGGGGAATACACGGTCATCCCGGAGAGATAGCAGGGAAATCCCGGCTTGGACAAGGGGGATGCCGTGGATCCCTCCTTCAGGGAGCCGGGTCCGGGCCGTAGATTTCTCGTCATGATCACCAAGCCCGCTGTGAACGCCGTGACCTCTGAGAACCCCGTCCTGCGCGTCGCCCCCGCCGCGCCCGCCGAAGCCGCCGCCTACTTCCGGGCGAGCCTGGCCTTCCACGCCGACGTCTCCGACGTGGCCGCCGCGCTCGCGGCCGGCGGCGACCCCGGCTTCGCCGTCGTGGACACCCGCTCCACCGAGTCCTGGGACCAGGGTCACATCCCCGGCGCGATCCACCTGCCCACCGCGCTCATCCCCGAGCAGGCCGAGCAGCTCCTCGACAAGTCCGTGCCGGTGGTGACGTACTGCTGGGGCCCCGGCTGCAACGGCGCCACCCGCGCCGCCCTCGCCCTCGCCGAACTCGGCTACCGGGTCAAGGAGATGCTGGGCGGCTTCGAGTACTGGGCCCGGGAGGGCTTCGCCTACGAGACCTGGCAGGGGCCTGCACAACACGCCGCCGATCCCCTGACCGCACCCGTCGAAGGCGAGTGCGGCTGCTGACCCGCGCGCGTGTAGGTTCTCTGCCCATGGCTCGATACGCGGATCCAGGCGCGCTGGAGTGGGTGGAATCGGGCGGTGGCCCGCTGATAGCCGTCCCGGAGACGGTGCTGCCGTTCTGGGCGGGCGCCGACAGCGAGGAACTCGACACCGACTACGACCGGGCATGCGAGGTCGACGGATACGTCGGCCTGCTCCCGGTCGGCGACAGCGCGGCCCTGGTGTTCGGCGACGAACCCGCCTCCACCGCCTACCTGCCGGACCACACCGCCTTCGTACGGTGGTCCGCCGCGAACTCCGAGGCCGAACTGCTCGCCACCGTCCCCGCTGCCCTCGACACGGCGGTGTGGGCCGACGAGATGCGCTGGCGGGTGCCCGGCCCGGTGCTGCTCTTCGACTCGGCCTGGCCGGGCGGCGCCCGAGCCAGGAGCATGTGCGCATCGAGCTGGAGCCGGGCTCGTACGCGGTGCGCGCCGCGTACGTCCAGCCCGGACCGGAGACCTGGGTCGGCCTGGTGCAGCTCCGACGGCTCGGCCCCTGACCGGACCGCCGAGCGGTCAACGCAGCCCGTCGAAGGCGATGTTCAGATGCCGCGGGCCGCGCAGCACCGCGTTGCGCCGGTACGGCGGCGGGTCCTCGACCAGACGGGGATTCTCCAGCCGCCGGGCCAGTTCGGACAGGGCGATCTGGGTCTCCAGCCGGGCCAGCGGAGCGCCGAAGCAGCTGTGGATGCCGCTGCCGAACCCCAGGTGCTGGATGTCCTCGCGGTCCGGGTCGAAGCGCTCGGGATCCTTGAACCGCTCGGGGTCCCGGTTGCCCGCGGCCAGCATCAGCCAGATCCGGGAGCCCTTGGGGATGACGACCCCGCGCAGCTCGATGTCGGCGATACAGGTGCGCTGCGGCACGATCTGCACCGGCGGCTCGTAGCGCAGCAGCTCCTCCACGATCCGCACCGACAGCTGTGGATCCTCCCGGAGCCGCTGCAGAACCTCCGGGTGCCGCAGCAGGGTGAGCATGCCGTTGGTGATGAGGTTCACCGTCGTCTCGTGACCGGCGATCAGCAGCAGCACCGCGGTGCTGAGCACTTCCATCATCGTCATGGCACCGTCCGGGCCCCTGCTGCCCACGAGGTCGGACAGCAGATCGTCCTGCGGCTCCCTGGTGCGCTGCTCGACCAGTCCGGCGAGGTACATCCCGAGCTGCATCCGCGCTTCCTGCGCCGCCTTGACGAACTCCGCGTCGGCGTTCTGGCGCGTCTCCGGGTCCAGGCTCGCGACCAGCGGGTCCACCCAGGTGCGAAAGCGCGGCTCGTCCTCCCGGGGCACGCCCAGCAGCCGGCAGATCACCGTCACGGGGAAGGGGTAGGCGAAGTCGTCGACCAGGTCGATCTGCCGCTCGTCCTTCAGCCCGTCGAGCAGCCCGTCCACGATGGCGCCCAGCTCACCGCGCATGTTCTCCACCCGGCGCGGCCGGTGCGGCGGCCCGAAGCCCCGGTTGGCGATGCGCCTGAGCCGGTCGTGCTCCGGCGGGTCGAGCCGGATGAACGACGGCGGCAGCCCTCCCGTCTCGTCCGCCTGGCTCAGTTCGTCGTCGCCGGCGGCGGCCAGATTGGCGGCGTCGGAGCTGATCCGCGGATCGTGGAGCAGCGCCTCGATGTCCCAGTAGGAACTGATGACATAGGGGCCGCCGTCCTCTTCGTGCAGCACCGGTGTCTTGCGGAGTTCCGCGTACAGCGGGTACGGGTCGGCACGGTTGGCGAAGTCGGTGATCTGGCGGAACAGCGAGGCCTGCGTCATGACAAGTCCTTGGAGCGTCGGGGCCGGGCGGCGGTCAGTGCCGGGCGGGGTGGAAGACCAGCTGCTGATCGGCCGGTGAGTAGCCACTGAGGGTCACGGTGGGACCGTGGGTCGGCAGAGACGGGTCGGGGAAGTCGGCCGGCACCGGCTGCCGGCCCTCGGGACGCCGGTCCATCGTCGGGAACTCCACCGGGAACGGCGCGCCCCGCTCGATCTGCCGCGCGTAGAACTCCAGCCACCGGGTGTTGTCGAAGGTCACGGCGGCGATCATGCGGCCCTCGTAGCCGTACACGCCGACGAACCGGCGCTCGGCGAGCGAACCCTGAGTGATCATGATCTGCTCGCCCATCGGCGGCACGCCGACCGACTTGATGTTCACGCCGAACATCGAGGACCAGAACGCGGGCATCCACAGGTGCGGACGACGGTCGGCGCCGTGGCAGATCATGTTGTGCGCGGCCGTCTCCGCCTGGGCGACGGCGTTGCCCCAGTGCTCCAGCGACAGGAACTGGTAGCCGAACAGCGCGTGCGGCGAGCGCGCGACGTCACCGGCCACGAAGACGTCGTCCGTGACGATCCCTCGGAAGTCGAAGGCCCGGCAGCCCGCGTCACAGGCGATGCCCCGGGGCCCGGCGCCCAGCCCCGACCCGGCCAGCCAGTCGGTGTTGCGCACCGAGCCCAGCGAGACCACGACCACGTCCGCCTCGACGACGCTCTCGTCGGACAGGTGGACGGCCCGCACCCTGCCCGTCGCGTCGCCCTCCAGCGAGGTCACCGTGACATGGGTGCGCAGATCCACGCCGTTCTCCAGCTGCAGGTCGGCGGCGACCGCGCCGACGACCCCGCCGAGCGCGCCCACCAGCGGCGCCCCCGCCCGCTCCGCCACGGTCACCGGGAGGCCCATCTCCCGGCAGGCCGATGCGACCTCCGAACCGGCGAAGCCCGCACCGATGACGAACACCCGGCGCGGCCCCGCCTTCAGCCGCTGGTAGAGATCGGCTGCGTCGTCCCGGGTGCGCAGCAGGCAGACGCCGTCCAGCCGGGCCTCCTCCTCCTTCGGCCAGGGCCGGGCGCGGACGCCGGTCGCGATGAGCAGCCGGTCGTACTCCACCTCGTCCCCGTCGGCCAGCCGGACCCGCTTGGCCGTCAGGTCCAGACCGGCCGCCGGGACACCGAGCCGCCACTTGGCGTCGATCTCCCGGCGGTGCGGCAACTCGGTGTGGCGCGCGGACGCCATGCCCAGCAGGACGGACTTGGACAGCGGCGGCCGGTCGTACGGCTCGTACGGCTCGTCACCGATCAGGGTCAACTCACCGGTGAAGCCTTCGGCGCGCAGTGTCTCGGCGGCCCGCAGCCCCGCCAGCGAGGCACCCACGATGACGATACGGCCCTCACGCCTGAGCCAGTCCACATGGTCAGCGGCCATCGGAAGCCTCCCGGGCGGCCCCGGCCCCCGGCTCGGCCCCGGTACCGTCCAGACCGTCCGCCGTGATCGCCTGGACCGGGCAGGCGGCGACGGCACGGGCCAGCCGCTCCCGCTGCTCCTCGGGGGCGTGCGGGTTGTAGACGAGTGACTCATCGCCGTGCATGGCGAAGACATCGGGCGCGAGGAACGCGCACTGGGCGTACCCCTGGCATTTGTTGAGATCGACGACGAGCCTCATCGACGCTCCGCCTTTCCGGTGGCCAGGTCCGGTGGCGCCGGCCTTGTCGCGCGGCATTCCCGGACGGCGGTCATGTCCCGTTTGCCAGCATGAGCGGCGTGCAGCGAGCCCGCCCGTCGGGCAACCCCATTCGGGCTGCCGGCCGTCACGAGGTCGCGGTGGTACGCGTCCCGGCGCGACCGCTCGCCACGATGACATACACGCTGAGCAGGAGTGACCACGCGGGGAAGGCCAGCTCCGCCCAGGGGACGTTGGATGCGACGAAGAGCAGCGTGAGGGCCGTCAGGGAGCCCACGACCGACAGCCAGCGGGGCAGGACAGCCAGGCGGTGGCCGATCACCGACATGGCGGAGACGAAGACGGCCGCCATCCGCGTGGCGTACTCCGTGATCAGGATGTACGCGAGATGACGGCCGAAGTCCCACACGGGCAGGTCCGGCGCCCTGCCGGCGGCGTGTCCGACCACGAGGACGGCCTGCGCGGCCGCGGCGGCACCGAACATGGTGGCGGTGAAGACCAGTCCGCTGCCGAGGAAGACGGTGCTGAGGAACTTGTCCTCGGCCGCGCCGACGTACGCCCGTACCGCGCCGACGAACCACAGGAAGAAGATGCCGGCGAACGGCACCAGCACGAGGGCGGCACGCAACGCGTTACGGCGCCCGGTGTCCGTGAACCCTCCGGCGGTGGCCGCGCCGGCCCCTTCGGGGATGCCCAGCCGCAGCAGGACGATCACCGCCGCGAACAGCAGCGCGAACACCACTCCCGCCAGCCCGGCCGCCCGCGGTGTCTCCAGCACTCGCCGTCCCTGCCCCTGCTGCCGCATCCCGGCCCGCCTCCTCCGCATCGCCTGCGGAACCAGCTAGCCGCCGCCCGACCGCCTGCGCCACCGGGGAGGGCTGTACGGCCGAGGGCGCCGTCCGGCGGGGCGGCCCGGCAGCAGGAGGCTCATGGCCGAGGGGGCCGACCCGAGGTCCGGGACGCAGTGCGCGCCCCCCCGAGCGGGCACGGCACCCGGCGCCGCAGCCCGCGCCCGCTCCGGAGCCGTGAGCCGTTCCGTTCCGGTGCCATGCCCGGGGTGGTCCCGTTCCGGTGCCATCCCCGGGGCGCCGACAGCCCCGAAGCCGTGGTGGCGTGCCGGTGAGAGTGCCTGTGCCCTGCGGACGGGCAGCCTCGCCCCGATCACCGGTCGGCACCGGGTACGACACGGGCGAGAGCCGCGCCGCCCTCGCGGTCAGAGCCGGGCCAGCTCGTCCACCAGGTCGTCCAGCCCCAGCGAACCCTGCGACAGCGCCGCCATGTGCCAGGCCTTCAGGTCGAACGCGTCGCCGTGCCGCTGACGTGCCTTCTCCCGGCCCAGCAGCCACGCCCGCTCGCCGAGCTTGTAGCCGATCGCCTGGCCCGGAATCGTCAGGTACCGGGTCAGCTCGCTCTCCACGAAGTCCGCCGGCCGGCTGCTGTGCGCGCCGAAGAACTCCTGCGCCAGCTCCGGCGTCCACCGCTCCCCGGGGTGGAACGGAGAGTCGGCGGGGATCTCCAGCTCCAGGTGCATACCGATGTCCACGATCACCCGCGCCGCCCGCATCATCTGCGCGTCAAGATAGCCGAGCCGCTCCTCGGGACCCGTGAGGTAGCCCAGCTCGTCCATCAGCCGCTCCGCGTACAGCGCCCAGCCCTCGGCGTTGGCGCTGACGATGCCCACCGTCGCCTGGTAGCGGGAGAGGTCCTGCGCGACGTGCGCCCACTGCGCGAGCTGGAGGTGGTGGCCGGGCACGCCCTCGTGGTACCAGGTCGAGACGAGGTCGTAGACCGGGAAGCGGGTCTGGCCCATCGTGGGCAGCCAGGTGCGGCCGGGACGGGAGAAGTCCTCCGTCGGTGCCGTGTAGTAGGGGGCCGCCGCACCGCCGGGCGGGGCGATGCACGACTCCACCTTCCGTACCCGCTCGGCGAGTTCGAAGTGGGTGCCGTCCAGGTCCTCGATGGCCTTGTCCATCAGGCCCTGCAGCCACTCACGGACCTCGTCCACGCCCTCGATGTGCCGGCCGTGCTCGTCGAGGTGCGCGAGCGCCACCCACGGGGTCTCGGCGCCGGGCAGGATCTTCTCGGCCTCCTGCTTCATCTCGCCGAGGATCCGGTGGAACTCCGACCAGCCGTACGCGTACGCCTCGTCCAGATCCAGATCGGTGCCGTTGAAGTAGCGGGACCAGCGCGCGTACCGCTCGCGGCCCACCGTGTTCGGGGCGCCCTCGATCGCCGGCGCGTACACGTCGCGCAGCCAGTCCCGCAGCTCCACCAGGGCGCCGGTCGCCGCGCGGGCCGCGGTGTCCAGCTCGGTGCGCAGCGCCTTGGGCCCGGCGGCGGCGAAGTCCTCGTACCAGCCGCGGCCGTTGCCGTCCGTGTCCGTCCACTCGGTGAGCTGCTGGATGTACGTCGCGGTCGGCCGGGGCGCGGCGAACAGCTTGCGGTCCAGGCCCGCTTGCAGCGACTCGCGATAGCCGGCGAGTGCGGCCGGCACCGCGCGCAGCCGCTCCGCGATCGCCGCCCAGTCCTGCTCCGTCTGCTGCGGTGTCACGGTGAAGATGTCCCGCACCGAGTGACCGGGCGTGCTCATGTTGCCGATCGCACGCAGGTGTTCGTCCGCCTCGTGCACGGCGAGTTCGGCGGTCAGCCGCTCCCGCAGCAGCCGCGCGCAGCGCCGCTCCACGTCACTGTCCGCACCGGGCTGCCGCTCCGCCTCGGCCAGCTTCGCGAGGGTGGTCCGGGCCAGCTCCGCGAGGGCGGCCTGGCCCGCGGGCGAGTAGTCGGGCAGCCGACGCGAACTCTCCTTCACACCGAGGTAGGTACCGGTCACCGGGTCCAGGGCGATGAGGCCGTCCACGTACGCGTCGGCCACCTCACGGGGCAGCGGGCTCTTGGTCTCAGACATGCGGCCATCCTCGTACGCGGAGGATCATCGCGTCACCCACGTGCGGGGGGATTCAGCTCTGGGCGTGGCCGGGAGGCAGCAGTGGTCCGCACTCCCACTGCTGGAAGATCAACCGGGTCTCCACCCGGGCCACCTCGCGCCGTGCCGTGAACTCGTCGAGCACCAGTCGCTGCAGATCCGCCATGTCCGCGACGGCCACATGCACCAGATAGTCGTCCGGGCCGGTCAGATGGAACACCGACCGTGCCTCCGGCAGGGCCCGGATCCGCTCCACGAACGGCCCCACGAGCTCCCGCCGGTGCGGCCGCACCTGTACCGACAGCAGCGCCTGGAGCCCGCGCCCGAGTTTGGCCGGATCGAGCCGCAGCTGATGGCCGAGGATCACGCCCGAGCGGCGCAGCCGCGTCACCCGGTCCAGGCAGGTCGACGGTGCCACGCCCACCTGCACGGCGAGATCGCGGTAGGTGGTCCGGGCGTCGTTCTGCAGCAGCCGCAGCAGATGGAGATCCACCGGATCCAGTACGACAGATTCGGCCATTGGCCGAACGTAGCACGGTGTTCGAATCCAGTGAACCGTTCGATGTTCACCCTTCCGCCCATGGACACAGCGAGCATCGGTGCCTACGACGACGTACGCACCGCATCGAGAGCCCTGGCCACAGAAGCCGTGCACGCCGGCCGCGACGATCTCGCCCGCCAGGGCCTGCACGCCCCGCCGATCGACCTGTCCACCACCTACCCCTCCCATGACAGCCGTGGTGAGGCCGCCCGCATCGACTCCTTCGCCACCGACGGCGCCGACCCGGCCGGTCCGCCGATCTACGGCCGGCTCGGCAACCCGACCGTCGCTCGCTTCGAGACCGCACTGGCCCGGCTGGAGGGCACCGAGTCCGCGGTCGCCTTCGCCAGCGGCATGGCGGCGCTCAGCGCGGTCCTGCTCGCCCGGTCCGCCCTGGGACTGCGCCATGTGGTCGCGGTACGGCCGCTGTACGGCTGCAGCGACCACCTGCTCACCGCAGGGCTGCTCGGCACCGAGGTCACCTGGACCGACCCGGCCGGGATCACCGACGCGCTGCGCCCGGACACGGGGCTCGTGATGGTCGAGTCCCCGGCCAACCCGACCCTCGCCGAACTCGACCTGCGGGCCGTCGCGCACGCCTGCGGTTCGGTGCCGTTGCTCGCCGACAACACCTTCGCCACGCCGGTGCTGCAGCGCCCGGCCGAGCACGGCGCCCGCATGGTGCTGCACAGTGCCACGAAGTACCTCGGCGGGCACGGCGATGTGCTGGCCGGAGTCGTCGCCTGCGACGAGGAGTTCGCGGGCAGACTGCGGCAGATACGGTTCGCCACCGGTGGCGTCCTGCATCCGCTGGCCGGCTATCTGCTGCTGAGGGGACTGTCCACGCTCCCGGTCCGGGTGCGGGCCGCTTCCGCGAACGCCGCCGAACTGGTCCGCCGGCTCGCCGCCGACCCGCGCGTGGCCCGCGTCCACTATCCGCGCATCGGCGGCGCGATGATCGCCTTCGAGGTGCACGGGGACCCGCACGAGGTCATCTCCCGGGTCCGGCTCGTCACCCCGGCGGTGAGCCTCGGCAGCGTCGACACGCTCATCCAGCACCCCGCCTCCATCAGCCACCGCATCGTCGACGCGGAGGATCGCAGGGGCGCCGGGGTGAGCGATCGGTTGCTGCGGCTGTCGGTGGGGCTGGAGGACGTGGACGACCTGTGGGCGGACCTCGACCAGGCGCTGGGGGAGCCCGCCCGGACGCCGGTACCGCTGCGGGAAGCGGTGCGCTGAGCGGTACCGGCCGAGCATGGGCTGCGCGGGGTTCGGCACCGCCGGACACCGCCGTCGTGGCTGAGCGCCGTTGCGGTGGATTCATGGTGCGGCCGCCCTGGTGGAGCACCCGGGGACCAACGGCCCCGCCCCGGGGCTGCCGGCCCGGCCCGGGGCGGCCGCGGCGGCCGGGTCAGTCGCGGCGGGCCGGGTCGCCGGCGTGGCGCAGGCCGGTCTCGTACGGCGGGTGCTGCGCGGCCGGTGTGGCGTTCAGGCGGGCCGTGATGACCAGCGTGCCCTCCTCGATCTGGTAGTCCAGGGGCAGCCCGAGGCCCCGCATCGCGGCGACCATGCCGGTGTTGGACGCCTGCGTCACGGCGTACACGCTCTCGCAGCCGGCCTCCACGGCCATCGCCACCAGCCGGTCGAGCAGCTCACCGCCGATGCCGCGCTGCTGCCAGTCGTCCTCGATCAGCAGCGCGACCTCGGTCTCGTCGCCGTCCCAGAGCAGATGCCCGAGGCCGACGATGCGTCCGGAGGTGGTCTGCGCGGCCAGCGTCCGGCCGAAACGGGGGCTGAGCAGGTGGTTCAGATAACGGTCCGCGTCGCCGACCGGGCCGTGGTAGCGCAACGCGAGGGTGCGCGGCGAGCACCGCTCGTGCATCGCCTTGGCGGCGGCCAGATCTCCGGTGTCGACCCGGCGGAGGGTGATGTCGTTGCCCTCCGGCAGCGTCAGCACGTCCTTGCCGCGCGGGATCCGCGGACCGAGCCGGTTGTCCAGCTCCACCAGCGCCCGGGCCCGCGCGAACTCGGTGGGCGTGAACGGCAGATACGGCCGCTCCACCGTGAGTACACCGCCCTCCGGTGCCGGCAGCCGCATCACGGTGTCCTCCAGCACGCCCTCGCCCGGCACCGGCTCCGGTCCGCGGCCACCGCCGACCGGTGCCCCGGGCAGTGAGCGGATCGTGCACCGGCCCAGCAACTGGCGCAGCGCCAGCGGCAGTTCGGCGGCGTCCAGCGCGGTGCGCGCGGCCAGACCGAGCACCCGGGTGGGGGCGTCGACCAGGTCATGGGCGTCGGCCCGCTCGATCCAGGTGGACGCGCCGCCGGCCAGCGCGACCGCCCGGGAGATCTCGGCCGCCGTCAGCGCGCCGGGCGCCCGGAGCAGGAACTCGTCCACGGTGCCGTCGGCCAGGGGGTGCGTCTGGAGGCTCAGGATGTCGACGCGCTGCTCGGCCAGCGCCGTGCACAGCGCCGCCAGTGAGCCCGGCTCGTCCTTCACCGTCGTCCGCATCCGCCACAGCGCGCCGGTGCCGGCCACGTCGTCCGCGGTGTCGTCCGGCTGCGCCGAGGGCCCGGCCGACCGCGTCTCGGCGGCCGGCCGGGCACCGGTATCACCGGCCGGAGGTGCGTGTCCGTGGTGCCGTGCCCACCAGGTGTGGAAGCCGGCCGTCGCGGCCAGCGCGAGCGCCGAGACCACCAGCAGCGCGGGACCGTCGGGGCCGTGCCCGATCAGGTTCGCCACGCCGTCGGCGACCGCGACGGCCGTGAACAGGGCGGCGAGCTCGACGAGGTCCCGCCGCCAGTGGTGCACGGGGCGTCCGTGCTTCACCCGGGTCACATTCGACATCTCTGCAGTCATGCAGCCACTGTGAAGGAAGCGTGTTGCGTGATCACGAACGGCTTGTGACCGATGAGTAAAGCATGCTCCGTCCCTTTTGTTGGATTTTCTACGGCCGGGCCGCCCCGCATCCGCCCGGCGCGCTACTGGCCGACCCGGCCCGGCTGGAGCGTCTGCGTGAACAGCACGGTGCCGTCGTACTCCCGCAGCCGGACCGTCAGCTCGCCGCTGTCGCCGTCGATGTCGACCTGTCCGAAGAACTGGTAACCCTCGGCCGGAGACACGTTGGAGGCGGTGGGCGCCTTGACGAACACCCGGTCCGGGCCGAACGTGCCGTCCAGCGCGTTGGCCGGGAAGGCACCCGCGTTGAGCGGTCCCGAGACGAACTCCCAGAACGGCTCGAAGTCCTTGAACGCGGCCCGCGACGGGTCGTAGTGCTGGGCGGAGGTGTGGTGCACGTCGGCCGTCAGCCACACCGTGCCGGTGATCCGCCGGTGCTTGATGAAGCGCAGCAGCTCGGCGATCTGCAGCTCGCGGCCGAGCGGAGCGCCCGGGTCGCCCTGCGCGACGGCCTCGAAGTCCGGCTTGCCCTCCACCGGGTCGGGCACGACGAGACCGAGCGGCATGTCGTTGGCGATCACCTTCCACACCGCACGGGACTTCGCGAGCTCCCGCTTGAGCCACTCCAGCTGCGCACGCCCGAGGATGCCCACCGGGTCCGTGGTCTGGTCGTCGGGGGAGTTCGCGTTGCGGTAGGTGCGCATGTCGAGCACGAACACGTCGAGCAGCGGACCGTGGTGGACGACCCGGTAGATCCGGCCGTCCGGGCGCTCGCCGAGGGTCGAGACCGGGAAGTACTCGGAGAACGCCTGCCGGGAGCGCAGCGCCAGGTCGTCGAGCCTGGTGCCGGGCGGGTACGGGGTGCCGGTGCCGATGACCTCGCCCGGGTACCAGTTGTTGCGGACCTCGTGGTCGTCCCACTGGATGATGTTCGGCACCTGGGAGTTGAACCGGCGCAGCGCCGCGTCCAGCAGGTTGTAGCGGAAGTTGCCCCGGTAGTCGTCCAGAGTGGTCGCGAAGTGCGACTTCTCCTCGGTGGTGACGTTCCGGTACACGCTGCCGTCGGGCAGGGTCGCGGACTGCGCGATCGGACCGTCGGCGTAGATGTTGTCGCCGCTGCACAGGAAGAAGTCCGGGTCGGCCTTCGCCATGGCGTCGAAGATGCGGTAACCGCCGATCGACTCGTTGATGCCCCAGCCCTGCCCGGCCAGATCACCGGACCACACGAACCGCACCCCCTGACGCCGCTTGGCGGGCGCGGTACGGAAGCTCCCGGTCACCGGCTCGCCGGTGGCGCGCGGGTCGTCCGGGTCGGCGAGCAGCACCCGGTAATGGATCTGCTCGCCCGACGGCAGGCCGTGCAGCCGGGTGGTACCGGTGAAGTCCGTGCCGGAGCCCAGCAGCGGGCCGTGCCATCGGCGCACCTTGCGGAACGACTCGGTGGCCGAGGTCTCCACGATCATCCGGGCCGGCCGGTCCGAACGCACCCACACCAGGCCGGAGTCGGTGGTCACATCGCCCGCCTGCACGCCCCAGCCCGCCCGGGGGCGCCCGGAGCGGGCGAACGCCGGGGCCGCGCCGGGGCCGACGGGCAGGGTGAGTGCCGCCGACGCGGCCAGGGAGCCGCGCAGAACACTGCGGCGGCCGGGGAACGGACGGTCTGACATGGCTGCGCCTCCAGAGACGGGATCCGGCCAGTGTGCGGAGCCACACCTACGGGGGCGTTGCGGCGCGCGAGGAAACACGGGGTGAACAACGGGACTTGGCGCGGAGCGGTGCGGGGCGAGCGGGGGTCATGCCCTGTCCTGCCGGACCGCGGCAGCTCTGCCACCGACGGTGGTGCGACTCCCCGGGGGCGCGGGGAACTGCGCGATCGGCCACGACGGTCCCGCAGACGACCGTGGCCCCGCACTCCGGCGGCGCTGTGACCGGCACACCGTGTTCAGCGGCTGCCGTCCAGGATGACCCGGGCGACCAGTGCCGGGTCGTCGTTCATCGGGCAGTGTCCGCAGCCGGGCAGCCGCACCAGTCGCGCGTGCGGGATCAGCTGCTTGGCCCGTACGCCCTGACGGCGGACGAGGAGCCGGTCCCGGCTGCCCCAGGCCACCGTGACCGGCAGGCCCGGCAGAGCGTCGGTGAACTGCACCGAGGCGCCCGCCCGCAGCGTCGCCTCGAATCCGGTGGCGCCCACCAGCGCGAGTGTCTCGGCGACCACGGCCTGAGGGTCGCGGCGCGCGGGACGGGCGTAGATGGTGCTGGTCAGCGCGGTACGGCCGGCCGCGGTGCGCGACAGGCGCTCCACGAGTGGCAGCGGAAGCCGCTGGGCGATGCCCCGCATCGCGAGCAGCACCGCGAAGGCGTACCGGCGCTCGGCCTGTGTCCAGAACCCGGCGGGGGAGAGCGCCGTGACGGAGCGTACGAGCTTCTCCCGGCCCAGCTCCAGGGCGAGCAGGCCGCCCAGTGAGTTGCCCGCGATGTGCGGGCGGTCCAGCTCCAGCGCCTCGAACAGGGCGCCGAGGACGGAGTTGGTGGTCGGCAGGTCGTAGGTGAGGCCGTCCGGCAGCCCCGGGGACGCGCCGAAGCCCGGCAGGTCGACGGCGATCACGTCGCGCTCGGTGGCGAGGATGTCCACGACCGGGTCCCAGGCCTGCCGGTGATGGCCGATCCCGTGCAGCAGGACCAGCGGTTCACCGTGTCCCACGCGCGCGTAGGACACGGCCACGTCCTTCGGGCCATGGGGAGTGGGGACCTTGAAGGAGACGGTGGCGGACATGGGGTGCTCCTCGTCTGGGTGCTGACGGACGCCGTAGACAGCTTGTCAGCAATTGCTACCGACCGGTAGGCCTGATCGGCGTACGACTGGCCGCCGGGTCCGTCAACCCGCCCGGCGCACCTCGATGTTGAAGTCCGCGGTCCCGAACTGCCGCATCATGGTGAGCCACAGCGGCAGATACATCTCCACCGCCCGCGCCGCGCGGATCCCGCCCAGGTCCAGCACCCGGTCCGCCGGCCACCCGAACTCCCCGAGCAGGTCCGTCACCTGCTGTTTGGCCCTGGCATCGTCGCCGCACACGAACAGGTGGTGCGCCCCCGGTACCCGCCCCGGATCCACCATTACCTGGCAGTTGACCGTGTTCAGCGCCTTCACCACGCGCGCGTGCGGAAAGGCCCGCTGGATCTGCTCGCCGACGCTGTCCGACTCCACCGGGTCCAGACGCGGCTGGCCGTCCTCGAAGGCAAGGGGATTGGAGACGTCCACCACGACCTTGCCGTCGAGGTGCTCCGCACCGGCCGCCCGCAGCGCGTCGAGCGCCACCCGGCCGCCCACCGCGTTGACGACCACCTCGCCCGCGGCGGCCGCCTCCGCGAACGTGCCCGCGCGGGCGCGCTCCGCCGCTGCCGTGGCCCACTCCAGCGCCACCGGGTTGTCCTTGACGCGGGACCCGAGGGTCACCTCGTGCCCCAGCTCCACCAGCCTGCCGCCCAGCGTGCGGCCCACCTCGCCCGTGCCCAGCACCGCGTATCGCATCGGCCACCTCCAGGTCACCGGCCGCCGACCCCCGGCGGTCCGCGGTCATTGTGATCCGGACCGGCGCCGGACGGTCCGATTCCGGGTGGACACACCCGGCGCGTGTCGGATGGGATGGACCGGTGACCGCCGACGCCGCGACGGACCTCTTCGAAACGCACCGCCCCCTGCTCATGGGGGTCGCCTACCGCATGCTCGGCCGGGTGGCCGACGCCGAGGACGTGGTCCAGGACGCCTGGCTGCGCTGGTCCCGCGCCGACCGTGCGGAGGTCCGCGAACCACGCGCCTACCTGGTGCGCATCACCACCCGCCTGGCCATCGACCGGCTGCGCCAGGTGCAGGCGCGCGGTGAGGCGTACGTCGGGCCGTGGCTGCCGGAGCCGTACCTCACCGAGTTCGGCGACGCCGCCCCGGACGCGGCGGACCATGCCCTGCTCACCGACAGCGTCTCCCTCGCCGTCCTGGTCGTCATGGAGTCGCTGTCGCCGCTGGAGCGGGCCGTCTTCGTGCTCAGGGAGGCGTTCGGCTACCCGTACGCCGAGATCGCCGCCCTGCTCGACCGCGCCGAGACGGCGGTACGGCAACTCGCCGGGCGGGCGCGCCGGCACGTGGAGGAACGGCGGCCGCGCTACGAGGTCGATCCGGCCCAGCGGCGTGAGCTGACCGAACGCTTCCTCGCCGCCGCGGGCGGCGGTGACCTGGACGAGCTCATGTCCCTGCTCGCCCCGGACGTCCGCCTGGTCGGCGACAGCGGCGGCAAGGCCAAGGCGCCGGTGCGCATCCTGCACAGCGCCGACAAGGTCGGCCGCTTCCTCATCGCCGTCGCACAGCAGCAGCTCCAGGCGGAGCCGTCGTACCGCTTCCTGGAAACCAACGGCGGGCCGGCGCTGCTGACCCTGTCCGACGGCAAGCCCGACAGTCTGGTCCAGGTGGACGTCGCCGACGGCCGCGTCACGACCGTGTACGTGGTCCGCAACCCGGACAAGCTGCGGCACCTCGCCGACCGCTGAACCCCACGCGCCCCGGAGCCCCCGTCCCGCGACGGGGGCTTCGCCGCGATGTCACACACACCGCCGCGTACGAACGCCTCATGAACGCTCCGCGGCAGGCCGCCCGAACGCCGCCCAAGGGATCGAGGATTGGTCTTGACCAAGGGTGAAGGTCGCCCTATGGTCGCAGAGAAGTGCAACAACCTTTAATAAACAAGGGCGCTAAAAACCGCCGGACCACGGCTCTTGCGGAGGACAGGGTGGGGACCACGCAGCTGGAATCGGTGCCGGAACCGAAGTACTGGCATCTCAAGACCGTGCTCACCGAGGCACTGGACTCGGAGTTCTCGGTCGGCGAGATCCTGCCCAACGAGCGCGACCTCGCCGCCCGCTTCGGCGTGGCCCGCGCCACGCTCCGCCAGGCCCTCGAACAGCTGGAGCTGGAAGGCAGGCTGCAGCGCCGCCGCGGCGTCGGTACGACCGTCGCACCCCCGCGCGTGGGCGTGGCCGTCGGCACCGAGCAGCACGCCTGGCCGGGTGCCGCCTCGGACGCCTGGCAGCCCCTCGACTGCGACCGGGCGGTGCCGCCCCCGGCCGTCGCCACGGCCCTGCAGACCGGCGCGGACGAGTCCGTCCACATCGTGCGCCGCTCCCGGATGTCCCACGGCCAGCCGGTCGCCACCGAACTGCTCTACATCCCGGCGGCCTCGGTGCCCGACCTCACCGCGATCGACGCCCCGTCCACCCCGGCACGCGCGCGTGCGGTGCTGCGCGAACTGCAGCACCTGACGCTGGAGGGCCAGGACCGCGCCGTCGAGCTGGGCTCCGCCCGCGCGGACGACGCCAAGGAGCTCGACCGTCTCCCCGGCTCGCCCGTCCTGGTCGTCACCACCCGCTTCTTCGCCGCGGGTCGCACCGCCGCCCTGTCCGTGGCGACGTACCGCGCCGACACCTGCCGGCTGACCTTCGGCGACTCACCGGACGTGGAAATACATCACGGCCCGGAACGCCAGGCTTCCTGATCCCCCCGGTAGCCCCGTAACGCCGGGTGCGACACCAAGCCGAGTGGCGCGGGGAACTGCGCGCCCCGCCACGACGGCGCCGCAGCGGCACGACCACCGCACCCGGCAGATCGCCGCGTCACGCTCAGCGCCGCGTCACCGTGCCGTCAACGGCGAAGAGCTGCTCCTCCACATGGTCCAAAGCCAGGCGCAGCGCCCCCGTGGCCACGGCCGCCTCACCCAACAGGGACAACGCCACCCGAGGCGGCCGCAGGCAATAGCGGGCCAGTTCGCGGCGCAACGGCTCCAGGACGCCGTCGAGCCCGGCCGCCCAGCCGCCGATCACGACCAGCTCCGGATCGAGCGCCAGCACCAGCGCGGCCACGTCGTGCACGAGCCGCTGGATGAACCGCTCCACGGCGGCCCGCGCCCGCTGGTCGCCCTGACGGGCCAGCGTGAACACCTCGGCGACCGCCTGCTCGTCCAGCGGGTGCAGCGGCTCGTCGGTGGTGGACAGCAGCGTCTCGGGAGTCGCCTCCCGGCCCAGCAGATGCAGTGCGCCGATCTCCCCGGCCGCCCCGCCGTAGCCGCGGTGCAGCCGGCCGCCGATCAGCGCCCCCGCCCCCGGGCTCAGCCCGGCCAGCACGAACACCACGTCGTCCGACTCGGCCGCCGCGCCCTTCCAGTGCTCGGCGACGGCCGCCGCGTTGGCGTCGTTCTCCACCAGCACCGGGCACTTGAAGGAACGGCTGAGCCGCTCACCCAGCCTCAGCCCCGTCCACTGCGGCAGCGCCGTGCCCAGCCGTACCGTGCCGTCGGCCTCCACGATGCCCGGCGTGCCCACACCCACGGCCCGCAGCGAGCCGCGTGCGACCCCGGCCCGCCGCAGCAGCTCGGCGACCGCGCCGCGCAGTCTCTCCAGCCGCTCGTCCGCCGTGGCCGTCTCGTCGACCTCCTTGGCCTGCGAGCCCAGTACCCGGCCGTCCAGGTCGGACAACAGCGCGGCGACCCGGTGCGGCCCGATCTCCAGGCCCAGCAGATGCCCCGCCTCGGCCCGGAACCGGAACCGGCGCGCGGGCCGCCCCTGACGGCGCGCCGTGCTCTCGTCGGCGGCCGTCTCCACGACCAGCCCGCCCTCGATGAGCCCTTCGACGACCCCCTCCACCGTCGGCCGGGACAGCCCGGTGACCCGGGTGATCTCGGTGAGCGTCGCGCAGTCCGCGGCACGCAGCGCGTGCAGCACCACCGCGGAATTGATCCTTCGCAGCAGCGAGGGATCGCCGCCGGTCAGCTGCGCCACCGTCCGTCCTTCCAGCTCGCGGGCGTGTTGGCCGGATCGTACTCGGCCCGGCGCACCCCGGCGAGTGCCGGGTTCCGCAGCAGCAGCGGCTCACCTCGGCTCGACGAACCCCGACTCGTACGCCACGATCACCGCCTGGGTGCGGTCGCGCGCGCCGAGCTTGGCGAGCACGGCGCTCACATGCGACTTCACCGTCTCCGTGCCCACGACCAGCCGCGCGGCGATCTCCGCGTTCGACAGCCCCCGCGCCATCAGCCGCAGCACCTCCGCCTCCCGCTCGGTCAGCCGGGCCCGCTCCAGCACGGCACGCGCCGGCCGGTCGCCGTCGCCGTACCGAGCGGCGAGACGTCGTACGGAGGCCGGGAACAGCAGCGACTCACCCTCCGCGACCAGCCGCACCGCGTGCACGATCTCGGCCGGGCGGGCCCGCTTCAGCAGAAACCCGTCGGCGCCCGCGCGCAGGGCCTCGTACACGTACTCGTCGTCCTCGAAGGTCGTCACCACGAGGATCTTCGGCGGCTCGGCCACCGTGCGCAGCACCACGCGCGTGGCCTCGATGCCGTCCAGCAACGGCATGCGGACGTCCATGGCGACGACGTCCGGGCGCAGGCGCCGCACCAGCGGGACGACCGCGGCCCCGTCGGCGGCCTCGCCCACCACCTCGATGTCGGGCTGCGCCTCCAGGACGGCCCGCAGACCCGCACGGACCAGGGGTTCGTCGTCGACAAGCAGTACGGTGACCGGCATCCGGCCAGACTAGATCAGCTGATCGGCAGCTCCGCGCGCACCTGCCAGTCGCCCTCGTCCGGGCCGGTCCGTGCGCTGCCCCCGAGCAGGGCGGCCCGCTCCCGTATGCCGCGCAGGCCGCTGCCCCGCCCGGGGCCGGGTACGGCGCCCGGCAGTGGATTGCGCACCTCCAGCGAGAGCCGGCCGCCGGTGACCGCGACGCGGACCCGCACGGGCACGGCGCCCGCGTGCCGCAGCACATTGGTGAGCGCCTCCTGCAGGATCCGGTAGCCCTCACGGGACACCGGCCCGGGTACGGCCGCCACCGGGCCCGTCACCTCGGCGTCGACCTTCGCGCCGGAGGCCCGCGCCGACTCCAGGAGCCGGCCGGCGTCGGCCAGCGTGGGGCGGGCGCTCACCGGCCGCTCGGCCTCCCGCAGCACACCCAGCACCCGCTCGAGGTCCTCCAGGGCCGCCCGCCCGGTCTCCTCGATCGCATCCAGCGCGCGGTCGGTGAACTCCGGATCGCCCGCCGCCCGCGCCGCGCCGGCCTGCACCACCGCCACCGTCAGGGCGTGCCCGATCGAGTCGTGCAGCTCGCGCGCGATGCGGGTGCGCTCCAGCAGTTGCTCGGTGCGCTCCTCCAGCGCGGCCAGCCGCTCGGCCGCGGAAGGGCCCAGAAGCCGGCGCGCGCAGACGGTGACCAGCTCGCCGAGCCCGACCACCACGCCGTACAGGGCGAGCAGCGGAAGCGGCGTCAGCAGGGCCCAGGCGCGGTGCGGCGGCAGCCCCGCCAGCAGCGGCACCCCGGACGGTGCCCGCCCCCAGGCGCACCGCGCCAGTTCGAAACCGGTGGTGAGCAGCCACACCATGCTGGACATCGCCGCCGCGCCGAGGAGCATCCGCAGCTCCAGCCAGAGCACCGTGCGCCCCCGGTCCCGCCAGGTCGCCGACGGTGCCTCGGAGATTCCCGGATCCGCCTCACCGGGCGTGAGCAGCAGCCGTGCCTGCACGCCCTCGCCCCTGCGCACCGCCGGCACGAGACCGAGCGGGACGAGCATCAGCGCGGGTATCCAGGGCGTCGACATGTCGATGAAGAGCCAGATGCTGACCGCCAGCATCGGCACCCACAGATGCAGCAGGCGCGTGTACGTCGTCCCGCGCAGCAGCGGGCGCAGGAAGCGGAGCATGCGGGCCATGACGCCATCGTCGCAGGCGGCACCGACAACGGGCCTCCCCCGCACGGGGGAGACGCTCCCCACCGGCGGGGGAGGCCCCGACACCCGTCAACAGCAAGGCTGTTGCCATGACCAGCATCGACGTACGCGACCTCAGCAAGGAGTACGGCGGACGGCGGGCCGTGGACCAGCTCACCTTCAGCGTGCGCCCCGGCCGCGTCACCGGCTTCCTCGGCCCCAACGGCGCCGGCAAGTCCACCACCATGCGCCTCGTCCTCGGCCTCGACCGGCCCACCTCGGGCACCGCCACCATCGGCGGCCACGCCTACGCGGCCCTGCGCGAACCGCTGCGCCGGGTGGGCGCGTTGCTCGACGCGCGGGCCGCGCACGGTTCCCGCAGCGCGCGTGATCATCTGCGCGCCCTCGCCGCGAGCAACCGCATCCCGGACCGCCGGGTCGACACGGTGCTGGAGGAGACCGGACTCGCCCAGGTGGCCCGGCGCCGGGTTCGCACCTACTCCCTCGGCATGCGCCAGCGGCTCGGCATCGCCGCCGCCCTTCTCGGGGACCCCGAGGTCGTCCTGCTCGACGAACCCGCCAACGGCCTCGACCCCGAGGGCATCGTCTGGATCCGCACGCTGTTGCGCCGGCTCGCCGGTGAGGGCCGTACGGTCCTGGTCTCCAGCCATCTGATGAGCGAGACCGCCGCCTTCGCGGACCACCTCGTGATCCTCGGACGAGGGCGGCTGCTGGCCGACACGCCGGTCCGGGAGTTCATCCACGCACGCGTACGGCCGCACGTCCGCATCCGCACCAGCGAGCCCGCCGCCCTGGACGACCTGCTCGCCCGCCACGGCCTCGACGCCACCCCGGACCCGGACGGGTCCAGGACCGTGCGGCACGCGAGCGTGGACGACATCGGCCGGCTGATGTCCGAGGCGGGTCTGCCCGTCCTGGAACTCGCCGCACACGAGGCCACCTTGGAGGAGGCCTATCTCGATCTGACCGCTGCCGAAGCCGAGTTCACCGCACTGCCCCAGGAGGCCTGAGCATGGAGTTCGCACCCGTTCTGCACGCCGAGTGGATCAAGATCCGTACGCTGCGCCCGCTCGTCGGCAGCCTGGCCGCCGTCCTCCTCGTCACCACCGGGTTCTCGGCGCTCGCCGCCGCCGGCGCCGCCGGCTCGGATCCGCTGTACTCGGTGTTCTTCGGCGTCGGCCTCGGTCAGATCGCCGCGATCGCCTTCGGTACGACAGCCGTCTCGGCCGAGTTCCGGGGCGGCGCACTACGGCTGACGCTGTCGGCGGTGCCCGACCGCCTGCGGTGGTTCGCCGCCAAGGCCACCGCGATCGCCCTGCCGGTGCTGGCCGTCGGTTTCCTCACCGGGCTGGTCACCCTGCTGGTCGGGAAGGCCGTCCTCGGTACCTCGGGGCCGGTCTGGGGTGAGGGGCTGCGCGGCGCGGTCGGCTGCGCACTGCACCTGACCCTGATGGCGCTGTTCGCGGCCGGGCTCGCGGCGGTGCTGCGCAGCGGTGTCGCGACCCTGTCCGTGCTGATCCCGTTCCTGCTGATCGTGTCCTTCGTCATCGGCGACCTGTCCGGAAGCGTCGCCGACTTCCTCCCCGACCGGGCCGGCCAAGTCGCCCTGCACAGCACCTGGGACGGCGCCCTCGGCCCGTGGAGCGGGCTCGCGGTGACCGCGCTGTGGTCGGCGGCCGCCCTGCTGGCCGGCGCGTGGTCCCTGCACCGCAGGGACGCCTGACGGCACGCCAATTGTCAGTGGTGCCCGCTTTACTGGATCGCATGGACATCGCGAACCACCTTGCTGTGATCGACCAGCTGTGCGGCCGGGAGTTTCCGGCGGAGCACGGCAGGACGGACGTCGGCACGGGCGGGCCCGGGTACCTGATAGCCGAGTTAGAGACGAGCGGTGACTTCCACGAGGACGACGGCACCGAGCGGGAGGAGACGCAGGAGCAGTACGAGGCGGACCGGGACGCCCTCGGGGAGCGGCTCGCCGAGCGATGGGGACCGGTCGACGCGTTCAGCCTGTCCAGCACCTTCGAGCGGGCCATGGAAGGGGAAGACGTCGACGAGCCATGGGCCACGCTCGCCTCGCACGTACCGGATGTACACCTGTGGAAGGCGCCGGCGGGCCGCTGGGTCGCCCTGGGCGTGTCCCAGTGGGACGACGAGCTGCCGTTCCAGCTGCTGGCGGTGGTCACGTCCATCGACCCGCCGTGACCGCCAGGCCCGCGACGCCGGGATGATCCAAACGACACCCCCTAGGCCGGCGCCGCGTCCCGCAGCCGGGCGAACTCCTCCGCCATGGTCGCCGTCGTCCAGTGCGCGTTCAGCCCGCTGGGGTTGGGCAGCACCCAGATCCGGCTGTCCCCGATGGTCCGCTCCTGTGGTCCGACCTGCGCGGTACGGTCGCCGAAGGCGGCCCGGTAGGCGGTCACCCCGACCACGGCCAGCCACCCTGGGCGCAGCCGGGTCACCTTCTCGGTCAGCACCAGCCCGCCCTCGGCGTACTCCTCGGCGGTCAGCTCGTCGGCCCGCGCGGTCGCCCGTGCCACGACGTTCGTGATCCCCAGCCCGTACGACAGCAGTTCCCGCTGCTCGGCGGGCTTCAGCAGCCTCGGCGTGAAGCCCGACAGGTGCAGCACCGGCCAGAAGCGGTTGCCGGGACGGGCGAAGTGGTGACCGGTCGCGGCCGTCATCAGTCCCGGGTTGATGCCGCAGAACAGCACACGGAGGCCGTCCGCGACGACATCCGGTACCAGACGGTCGCGGGCGGCCTCCAGATCCGCCTTCGTCAGGCGGGTCAGAGGATCGCTCCGGGGGTGTAACCGGCGGCCTCCGGGTGCTGCTTGACGATCTCCTCGATCCGGCCGGCGACCACACCGACCTGGTCGGCGGCGGCGCCGGTGAAGGACAGCTTGTCGGCCATCAGCGCGGCGAGCTGCTCGCGTTCGAGGGGGAGCCGCTCGTCGGCGGCGAGCTTGTCGAGCAGGTCGTTGCGCTCGGCGCCCTGCTCGCGCATCGCGAGCGCGGTGGCCACGGCGTTCTCCTTGATCGCCTCGTGCGCGACCTCGCGGCCGACCCCGGCCCGCACCGCGCCCATGAGCACCTTGGTGGTGGCGAGGAACGGCAGGTAGCGGTCGAGCTCGCGGGCGACGACGGCCGGGAAGGCGCCGAACTCGTCGAGGACGGTCAGGAAGGTCTCCAGCAGGCCGTCCAGCGCGAAGAAGGCGTCCGGGAGTGCGACGCGGCGCACCACCGAGCAGGACACGTCGCCCTCGTTCCACTGGTCGCCGGCCAGCTCGCCGGTCATCGAGGCGTAACCGCGCAGGATGACCATGAGGCCGTTGACCCGCTCGCACGAGCGGGTGTTCATCTTGTGCGGCATCGCGGACGAGCCGACCTGGCCCGGCTTGAAGCCCTCGGTGACCAGTTCGTGCCCGGCCATCAGCCGGATCGTCCTGGCCAGCGAGGACGGCGCGGCCGCCAGCTGCACCAGCGCGGTGACGACCTCGTAGTCCAGGGAGCGCGGGTAGACCTGGCCGACCGAGGTGAACGCCTGCGAGAAGCCCAGGTGCCGGGCGATCCGGTTCTCCAGCTCGGCGAGCTTGGCGGCGTCCCCGCCCAGCAGGTCCAGCATGTCCTGTGCGGTGCCGACCGGGCCCTTGATGCCGCGCAGCGGGTAGCGGCCCAGCAGCTCCTCGACCCGGCCGTAGGCGACGAGCAGCTCGTCGGCGGCGGTCGCGAAGCGCTTGCCGAGGGTGGTGGCCTGCGCGGCCACGTTGTGCGAGCGGCCGGCCATGACCAGCTCGGCGTACTCGCCGGCCAGCTTGCCGAGGCGCGCCAGCACGGCGACCGTACGGTCACGCATCAGCTCCAGCGAGAGCCGGATCTGCAGCTGCTCGACGTTCTCCGTGAGGTCACGGGAGGTCATGCCCTTGTGCACGTGCTCGTGCCCGGCGAGGTCGTTGAACTCCTCGATCCGCGCCTTCACATCGTGCCGGGTGACCTTCTCGCGCTCGGCGATCGAGGCCAGGTCGACGGTGTCGAGGACACGCTCGTAGTCGGCGATCGCCTCGTCCGGCACCTCGATGCCCAGGTCCTTCTGGGCGCGCAGCACGGCGAGCCAGAGCTGCCGCTCCAGCTTCACCTTCTGCTCGGGGGACCAGAGCGTGGCGAGCTCGGCGGAGGCGTAACGTCCGGCGAGGACGTTCGGGATGCGGGGCTTGGCGGGCGCAGAAGTCACGTGTCCAGATTCTACTGGCGGTTTGTGCAGGCCAGCGCCACACCTCGGTTCGGCGGAAGCTACGAGACGTCCGTCACGGACACCTGCCCGCACGACGGCCCCACGGGTGAGGCTATGCCTGGGCCTCGTACGGCAGCAGTTCCGGACGCTTCGGCGGGCGGCCGTCCCCGGAGGAGCGGCCGGTCAGGCGCCGGCCTATCCACGGCAGCAGGTGCTGCCGCGCGAAGCGCGCGTCCGCCGCCCGGCGCGACACCCAGCCCGGCGGGAGCGTGGCCGGCATCGGCACATGCCACTCGGTGTCCTCCGGCTCGTACCCGAGCGCCTGCCACACCGCCTCGGCGACCCTGCGGTGTCCCTCCGCCGTCAGGTGCAACCGGTCCACGTCCCACAGTCGGGGGTCGGCGAGCGAGCGCGCTCCGTACAGGTCGACGACGACCGCGCCGTGCTTGGCGGCCAGCTCGTCCACGCACGCGAACAGCTCCTCCATGCGCGGCCGGAACCGCTCCAGCACGGGGCCCCGGCGGCCGGGGCTGCGCATCAGCACCAGCTGCTTGCAGGACGGCGCCAGCCGCTCCACCGCCTCGGTCAGCAGACCCTTCACGCGGCCCATGTCGCATTTCGGCCGCAGGGTGTCGTTGAGCCCGCCGACCAGGGTGACCACGTCGGCGTTCATGGCCGCCGCCGTGTCCACCTGCTCGTCGACGATCTGCCCGATCAGCTTGCCGCGCACGGCCAGGTTGGCGTACCGGAAGCCCGGTGTCCGGGCGGCCATCCGTGCGGCGAGCAGGTCGGCCCAGCCCCGGTAGGAGCCGTCGGGCAGCAGGTCCGACATGCCCTCGGTGAAGGAGTCGCCGACCGCGACCAGGCTGCCGTAAGGGGGAAGTGTGGGATTCGTCTGCATGGCGTGAGCGATGGTATCCCGGCTCCATACCCGCCGGTCGGTCGGCCCGGGAACGCCCGGCAGGACCCTGCGTCATCCCGGAGCGGGCTGCCCGAACAGCTGCCGCAGCACGTCCTCCATGGTCACCAGGCCGGCCAGCCGGCCGTCGTCGCCGAGCACCGCCGCCAGATGCGTACGGCTGCCGCGCATCGCGGTGAGCACGTCGTCCAGCGGGGTGCCCTCGCGCACTCGCGCGATGGGCCGCATGTCCCGCAGCCGGAACGCCACGTCCCGCGGCGCGGCGTCCAGCGCGTCCTTGACGTGCAGATAGCCGACGATCCGCCGGCTCGCGTCGACCACGGGGAACCGGGAGAAGCCCGACTCGGCCGACAGCCGCTCCAGCTGCTCGGGGGTGACGCCCACGCGCGCGTACACCACCCGTTCCAGCGGCACCACGACGTCCCGTACGGGCCGGCTGCCCAGCTCCAGGGCGTCGTGCAGCCGCTCCTGCGCCCGGTTGTCGATCAGGCCCGCCTCGCTGGCGTCCTTGACGATCTCGGCGAGTTCGGTGTCCGTGAAGGTCGCGGCGACCTCGCCCTTGGCTTCCACCCTGAGCAGCTTCAGCAGTCCGTTCGCGAAGGCGTTGACCGCGAAGATCACCGGGCGCAGGGCCTGGGACAGGGCGACGAGCGGCGGGCCCAGCAGCAGCGCGCTGCGCACCGGTTCCGCGAGCGCGATGTTCTTGGGCACCATCTCGCCCAGCAGCATGTGCAGATAGGTCGCGAGGGTCAGCGCGATCACGAAGGACACGGCGTGGCCGGCGCTCACGGGGACACCGACGGCGTGGAACACCGGCTCCAGCAGATGCGCGATCGCCGGTTCGGCGACCACACCCAGGACCAGCGTGCACAGCGTGATGCCGAGCTGGGCGGCGGCCAGCAGCGCCGACACGTGCTCCAGGCCCCACAGCACTGCCCTCGCGCGCCGGTCGCCCTCCTGGGCCAGCGGCTCGACCTGTGAGCGGCGTACGGAGATCAGCGCGAACTCGGCGCCGACGAAGAAGGCGTTGACGACCAGGGTCGTCAGCCCGATCAGCAGCTGAACGGCGGTCATCGTGCCTCCTCCGGGGTCTCGTGGGCCTGTTCGTCGTCCAGCGGCGCGTGCAGCAGCACGCGCGCCGCACGGCGGCCCGAGGCGTCCACCACGTCCAGCCGCCAGCCCGCGACCTCGACCGTGTCACCGGTCCGCGGTATCCGGCCCAGCAGGGTCGCGACCAGCCCGGCCAGGGTCTCGTAAGGCCCCTCGGGCACCCGCAGGCCCACGCGCGCGAGCTGGTCGGTGCGGGCGGCGCCGTCGGCCGAGTACAGGGCCCGCCCGTCCTCGTCCGCCCCGGCGGGGGCGAGGTCCGGCGTCTCGTGCGGGTCGTGCTCGTCGCGCACCTCGCCGACGACTTCCTCGACGATGTCCTCCAGCGTCGCCACGCCGGCCGTGCCGCCGTACTCGTCGATGACGACGGCCATGGTGCGCCTGCCGCCCAGCCGGTCCAGCAGCCGGTCGACGGTCAGGGACTCGGGCACGAGCAGCGGCTCGCGCATCACCTGGGCGACCGTGCGGTGGCGCCGCTGGTCGGCGGGGACGGCCAGCACGTCCTTGATGTGGGCGGTCCCGACGACCGAGTCCAGGGTGCCCCGGTAGACCGGGAACCGGCTCAGCCCGGTGGCCCGGGTCGCGTTCGCCACGTCCTCGCAGGTGGCCTGGGTGTCGAGGGCGACGACCTGGACGCGGGGGGTCATCACATTCTCCGCCGTCAGGTCGGCCAGGTTCAGCGTGCGCACGAACAGTTCGGCGGTGTCCGGCTCCAGTGCGCCCTCCCTGGCGGAGTGCCGGGCGAGTGCCGCCAGCTCCTGCGGTCCGCGCGCGGAGGCCAGCTCTTCGGCGGGCTCGATGCCGAGCCGGCGCACGAAACGGTTGGCCGTGTTGTTCAGATGCGTGATGAAGGGCCGGAAGGCGGCGCTGAACCAGCGCTGCGGATTGCCCACCCGCCTGGCCACGGCCAGCGGTGAGGAGATCGCCCAGTTCTTCGGCACCAGCTCGCCGACGACCATCAGGAAGACCGTCGACAGGGCCGTACCGAGCACGAGGGCGGCCGAACTCGCCGTGCCGCCCGACAGACCCATCGCCCGGAACGGGCCGGCGAGCAGCTTGGCGATGGACGGCTCGGCGAGCATGCCGACCACCAGATTGGTCACGGTGATGCCGAGCTGCGCGCCGGAGAGCTGGAAGGTCAGGTTCCGTACGGCCTTCAGGGCGCCGGGGGCGCCGCGTTCGCCACGCTGGGCGGCTCGCTCCAGCTCACCGCGCTCCACCGTGGTCAGCGAGAACTCCGCGGCGACGAAGGCGCCACAGGCGAGCGCCAGCAGGATCGCCACCAGAAGCAGGAGCACTTCGGTCATCGGGTCACCCCCGTCCCATGCTCGGACAGGGCAGGACGGGACGCGCGGTGGCGCGTACTGGGAGGGTCGCCCATGGGCGGACGCTCACAACCTTTCATGGAGGGCCGAGTGCTCCCTCAATGGTAAAGGATGAGCAAAAGAAGGTCGGCGGCTCAGTCGGTGAGCGGCTTCACCCAGCGCCGCCAGTGCTCCTCCGGGCCGTAACCGGCGGCGCTCCAAGCGTGCTGCGCCCGCTCGTTGCGGACCAGCACCATCGCGTCCGCACGCCGCCCGCCGAGCCGTACGAACCGCTCTTCGGCGGCGGCCAGCAGCGCCGAGCCGATGCCCTGCCGGCGCCGCCGCGGATGTACCGCGAGCCGGTACAGATGGCAGCGCCAGCCGTCGAAGCCCGCGATCACCGTGCCCACCAGCTCGCCGTCCTGCTCGGCGAGGATCAGGGCCTCCGGGTCGCGGGCGACCAGCCGCTCCACCCCGTCCCGGTCGTCGCTGATGCTGGTGCCCTCGGCGGCCGTCTTCCAGAAGGCGAGGACGGTGTCGAGGTCGGCCTGCGCCGCCGGGCGTATACACAGGTCAGTCATGTGATCATCGGATCACGGAGGGGGTGGCCCGGGTGTGGATTTCCATCATGCGGACTCCTCGCGCAGCCGCTCCATCACCGGCGCGAAGGCCTCCATGTACGGCTCCAGGACGGTCAGGTACGAGAAGCCGAACCGCTCGCGCTGCGCCCGCACCCGCGCGACGACGTCGTCCAGCGGGCCGGCCAGCACGATGGGCAGAGCCAGTGCGTCGTCCAGGGTCAGCTGCGACTGCCGCTCCAGGAGCGGCTTCAGCACCGGTCCTGGGTCGTCCGTGACCGCCACGAGCTGGACGAGCAGGTTCAGTTCCGCCTCTTCCGCCCGGCCCGCCGCGAGGCTCCGGTAGCGCGCCACCCGCTCGTCCAGCTCCTCGGCGGTGAGCGGCTCCAGCCCGCCCGGTGTCCTCCCCGGCCGGGCTCCGGTGAAGGCCGCGATGTCCGCGTGCTCGGCGGTCAGCCGCAGCATCCGGTCGCCGTTGGCGCCGATCAGCAGCGGCACCCGGGACTGGGCGCAGCCAGGCTCGTGATCCGGGGAAGTGAGCAGCCGGTCGAGCTCCGCCACCGTACGGCGGAGGTGGTCCACCCGCTCGCCCGGCGAGCCGTACGGCAGCCCGGCCGCCTCGTGCTCGGCCGGAACGTACCCGGTGCCGAGGCCGAGTTCGAGGCGCCCGCCGGTCAGCGCGTCCGTGGTCGCCACCTCGCGGGCCAGCAGCGCCGGGTTCCAGAATCCCGCGTTGAGCACGAACGTGCCCAGCCGGGGGCGCTCGGTCGCCTCGGCCGCCGCGACCAGCGCCGGGAACGGGGCGACCATGCCGAGGTGATCCGGGACGAGGATCACGTCGTACCCCAGCTCCTCGGCGCGCCGGCACTTCGCGCGCCACTCGGCGGCGGGCGCGGGCGTGAGCAGATTGACCCCGAAGCGGAACGGACGCGGCATGAACTCTCCTCGTGGGCAGGTGACTTGATCCTGGCCCTGGGATTCCATCACGTCCGCCGCACGCTCAGCAGGGCGCCTCACTCGTGGGCGATCGCCGCCAGCACGTTCATCCGTGACGCCCGCAGCGCCGGCAGCAGAGCCGCCACCACGCCCACCACCGCCGCACCGATGACGACGGCGACGATCGTCGTCCAGGGGAACGCCAGCGCCGTCAACCCGCGCAGGGCCAGCACCTGCTGCATGCACACGCCCCACACGAGCCCCAGCGCCAGCCCGAGCACCGCACCGAACACCGCGATCACCACCGATTCCAGCCGGATCATCCGGCGCAGCTGCCGCCGCCCCAGCCCGATCGCGCGCAGCAGCCCGATCTCGCGGGTGCGCTCCACCACCGACAGGGCGAGGGTGTTCACCACACCGAGCACGGCGATGACGATCGCCAGGCCGAGCAGCGCGTACACCAGGTACAGCAGGACGGCGATCTGGTTGTGGACCAGGTCCTTGTAGTCGGTCTGATCGCGCACCTGCACCTGCGGGAACGGCGTGAGCGCGCCTTCCAGACGGGGCCGCAGGTCCTGCGGTTTCGTTCCGGTGGCCGCGTTGACGTAGAGCGCGGAGTCCTGGGCGCCGGGCGCGAACTTCGCGAGGGTCGCCAGGCCGAAGTAGATGCCGCCCTCGGTGCCGAAGCCCTCCGTCGTGGCCTGGTCGGTGAGTGCCGAGACGGTCAGCTCGGTGTGCCGTCCGCCCGGGAACTCGACCGGCACGACGCTGCCGACGCGCACACCGTGGTCCCGGGCGAAGTCCGCGTCCATGGCGAGATGCCCGGCCGCGAGCGCGGCCCGCGAACCGCCCTGCGCGTAGGTCATGTGCAGGACGTCGTCGAGCCCGGGCCCGTAGGCGGCGGCGGTCGTCCGGACCGGGTCTCCCTTCGGCAGCCGTACGGCGACCGGGGTGAGCCGCTGCGGAACGACGAGCCCGACGCCACGCGTGCGAGCCACGCCGTCCCGCACCTCCTTGGTGAACGGAGCGAAGTTGGTGTTCTGGACGATGAAGTCGGCGCCGAGGTTCCTGTCGATCTGCTGGTCGAACGACGCCGACATCGAGGCGCTCGCCACCGACATCCCGCCGACCAGGGCCAGGCCCACCATGAGGGCGGCGGCCGTGGCACCCGTACGACGCGGATTGCGCAGGGCGTTGCGCTGGCTCATCCGGCCGACCGGGCCGAACAGCGCGGGAAACGCACCGCCCAGGACCCGGATCACCGGCCGCACCAGCAGCGGGCCGGCGACCACGGTCGCGATCAGCGTCAGGACCACGCCGAGACCCAGCAGCGAGGCCGCCTGCGCGATCTTCGTGGCCGCCGCACACCCGGCCAGCGCCGCCACCCCGGCCGCCCCGACCACCGCCCCGACGACCGCCCGCACCGTCAACGGCTTGCCCACACCGGCGACCTCGGCGTCGGCGAGCGCCGCCATCGGCGAGACGGCCGCCGCGCGCCGCGCGGGCAGATAGGCGGCCACGAGGGTGACGCCGAGACCGACGACGTACGCCGCGACGGGCGTGCCCCAGCCGATGACCATTTCCGTGGCCTTCAGGTTCATCCCGAACGCGCTCATCAGCCGGATCAGCCCCAGCGCGAGCCCGATACCGGCCAGCAGGCCGAGTGTCGAACCGACCAGCCCGAGCAGCAGCGCCTCCGTCAGCACCGAGCGCCGCACCTGCCTGCGGTCCGCGCCCAGCGCCCGCAGCAGTCCCAGCTCGCGCGTGCGCTGCGCGATCAGCATGGAGAAGGTGTTGACGATGAGGAACACGCCCACGAGCAGCGCGACACCGGCGAAGCCCAGCATCACGTACTTGATCACGTCGAGGAAGGTGCCGAGGCCGGCCGCCGCCGACTTGGCCTGTTCGCCGGCGGTTTTCAGGTCGTAGGTGCCGGTGCCGATCGCCTGGCCGACACGCTGCTTGAGCTGCGCGTCGGTCACTCCCGGCGCCGCGTCCGCCGTGATGCTGGTCGCCTGTGCGGCCGACCCGAGCAGTTCCCGGCCCGCGACCGCCGGGTCCAGGAAGACCAGGGCGGCGCCGGGGTTGGTGGTGGTGAACGTGGCGATGCCGACCACCCGCACCCGGAACGTGCCCGGCTGTGCCTGCACGGTCAGCGTGTCGCCGATCCGTACGTGCCGCTTGCCGGCCGTGTCGGCGTCCAGCAGCGCCTCACCCGCACCCCGCGGCGCATGGCCGGAGGTGAGCTGCACCGGGCTGCGATGCGTGACGTACCAGGCCATCGTGAGCGTCGGTGCGCCCGTGGTCGGGCCGACGGGCTTGTTGCGGGCGTCGACCACCACGGCGTTCTCCACCGACACCTCGGCGCGGGCCGCCGCGACGCCGTCGACCTTCGCCACGCGGTCCCGCAGCGCGGCGGGCAGGGTCTGCACCGCACCGCTCAGCCGGGCCGACCGCAGATCCTGCTTCGGCTGAACCGTCACATCGGCGGCGGTGGAGGCGAACAGCCGGTCGAAGGTACGCGTCACGGTGTCGGAGAAGATCAGACTGCCCGCGACGAACGCCACGGACAGGATCACGGCCAGTGCGGACAGGGCGAGCCGCCCCTTGTGCGCGAGGAAGCTCCTCAGGGTCGCTTTCAGCACCGGGTCAGCCCTCCTGGACGGTGCCGTCGCCGAGCCGGCCCCGGACCACGTCGAACTGCTTCATCCGTTCCAGTACGGCGTCCGCCGTCGGCTGTGCCATCTCGTCCACGATCCGCCCGTCGGCCAGGAAGAGGACGAGGTCGGAGTGGGCGGCGGCGCCCGGGTCGTGCGTGACCATGACGACCGTCTGCCCGAGATCGTCCACCGCGTCGCGCAGGAAGCCCAGCACCTCCAGACCGGCCCGCGAGTCGAGGTTCCCGGTCGGCTCGTCCGCGAAGATCAGCTCCGGCCGGGAGGCCAGCGCCCGCGCGCAGGCGACCCGCTGCTGCTGACCGCCGGAGAGCTGGGCGGGCCGGTGCGTCAGCCGCGCGCGCAGCCCCAGCGTGTCGATGACCTGGTCCAGCCACTGCTCGTCGGGCTTCCGGCCCGCGATGTCCATCGGCAGGGTGATGTTCTCGGCGGCCGTCAGGGTCGGGATCAGGTTGAACGACTGGAACATGAACCCGACCCGGTCCCTCCTGAGCCGGGTCAGCTCCCGTTCCTTCAAACCGGTGATCTCGGTGTCGCCCAGCCACACCTGACCGGCCGACACGGTGTCGAGGCCCGCCAGACAGTGCATGAGCGTGGACTTCCCCGACCCCGAGGGGCCCATCACGGCGGTGAAGCGGCCGCGCGCGATGTCCACGTCCACCGAGTCCAGGGCGATCACGGCCGTCTCGCCGGAGCCGTAGGCCTTGGTCAGTCCGCGGGCGCGGGCCGCGATTCCGCCGTTCGGCGTGCGGCCCGGGGCGTGCTGCGCAGCTGGTGTGGACAAGACAGCCTCCCGGTCGTTCGAACCGCCCGTTCCCGGGCGAGCGTAAGGGACAGGCCGACCCGGCGCAGCGCGTACGCGCGCCCTTGTCTTGCTAGCACCTCGGCGCTAGCGTCGAAGCATGGCGAAGACCCAGCTGAACGTGCGCGTGGACGAGGGCACCGCCCGCGCGGCCCGCGAACGCGCCCTGGCCCGTGGCATCAGCGTCAACCGCTATATCGAGGAGCTGGTCAGACAGGACACCGGTGAGGCCGGCCGTACGTTCGTCGAGGCCGCCGCCGACTTCATGAAGCAGTACGAGTCCGTGTTCGCCGAGGAGTTCACCGAGACCCCCCGCGGTGCCGGCACCGGGGACGGCCGCTGATCCCTTGAACGAGCTCAGCATCGACCTCGCCTGGCTCCTCATGCTCGCCGAGCAGAAGACGCCCGGGGACCCGCAGGTCACCGACTGGGGCGCACTGGTCGCCGCCGTCGCCCGGCACCGCGCCGAGATATTCGGCGTGCCGGTCTACGACAACCCGCACGCCCGCGCCGCCTCCCTGCTCCAGCTGCTGGTCCATCTGCCGGCGCTGGAGCGCTCCAACGCGCTGTTCGCCTCGGCGGTCGCCTACGCCTACCTGGTCGCCAGCGGCGTGAAGGTGGTCACCACGCCCGAGCAGGTGCGCGACCTCGCCCGGCTGGTGAAGGAGGGCGCGGCCGACGTGGACGACATCGCGCGGGAGCTGCGGCGCTGGAGCCTGTGATCAGCGCGTGAACGGCTCGTCCGGGCGCCAGGCGACGCCGAGCGTGCAGTACGACGCCGGCAGCGCCGGACCCCTCTGCGGCATCATCACGCACCGGTGGGGGCCGAGGGCGAACCCGGCCTCGCGCAGCGCGGCCACCGGCCGGCGGGCCACGTGACATCCGCCGGTCAGCAGGGGCCACACGGTCCGGTCCAGCGTGCGCTGGGTCAGTGTCATCAGCGGGCCACCGCCCCGGCCGTGTTCGAAGAACCGCACCTGGCCGCCCGGCCTGAGCACCCGCCGCACCTCGCTCAGCGCCCGCGGTACGTCCCGCACGCTGCACAGCACCAGGGACAGCACCACCGCGTCGAAGGCCTCGCTCTTGACCGGCAGCGCCTCTGCGGCGCCCGGCACCACGTCGACCGGGACCTGGGCGCGCAGGGCCGACTCCAGCGCCAACTTCCTGAGCAGCGGCTCCGGTTCGATCGCCACGACCTCCGCGACGGTGCCCGGATAGTGCGAGAAGTTCAGCCCGTTGCCGGCGCCTATCTCGATCACCCGTCCGGACAGCCCGGCGAGCAGCCGCTCGCGCACCCCGGCCATGCCCAGCCGGGTCTCGGCGCTCACGCTGTACCGGGCGTAGCAGCGGGCGGACAGCGGATGGTGCACGGGACTGCGCGCGACCTTGCCGGAACCGGACAGCAGCCGCATGGCGAACCTCCCCGACGGACGACAGGGCCTAGGACGACAGGGCCTAGGGGGAGTGTCCCCCGCACAACGCCTCCACATCCCCGCCACCCGCCCCGGACTCCGCCTCGCCCGCCCACCATCCGACTCGGTCGGCTGGAGGGTGGGCCCACTACGCGGCTCGGGCGGCTGGAGGGTGGGCCTGCTGGGTGGCTCCGGCCCGGAGGGCCGTGCTCGGGGCGGCGCTGCCGCTACGGTGCCTCGCGGACCTGGAATGCTTCCGCGTCCCAGGTTCCGCCCAGGCGGGGGGCCAGCCAGGTCGGTGCCGCTGTGCGGAAGTCGGCAGGTGCCAGCGCCCCCGCCCCGGAGGGGATCGCGCCGAGGAGGGGGGCCGCTGCGACCTCCGGCAGCTCGGTGACGTTGCAGCGGGTGGCGAGGTCGGGCGAGCCGGGCCAGCTGCCGATCACGATGCCCGCCAACTCCAGCCCCCGGCGCCGTAGTTCGAGCGCCGTCAGTTCCGTCGTGTTGAGCGTGCCCAGACCGGCCTGGGTGACGACCAGCACCGGGGCGCCCAGCAGCCGCGCCGCGTCGGCCAGGGTGCCGCCGGCCGCGTCGAACCGGACGAGCAGCCCGCCCGCCCCCTCGACCAGCACCAGATCGTGGTCGGCGGCCAGCTTCCCCGCCCGGTCGGCCACCTCGTGCGGGTGTACGGGCGCCATGCCCGCCCGCCGGGCCGCCGTACCGGGCGCCAGCGGCTCCGGATAGCGGGCCAGTTCCGCGGCCGTCACCGGACCCGCGAGCCACGCGACCTCGTCGGCGTCCCCGCGCTCGTCCGGCCCCACCCCCGTCTGGGCGGCCTTCAGCACGGCCACCGAGCGTCCGGCCGCGAGCGCCGCCGCGGCGACGGCGGCGGTGGTGACGGTCTTGCCGATCTCCGTACCCGTCCCCGTGATCACCAGTACCGGCATGTCATCCCTCCCGCGCCGCGGCGCACACCGCGCGCGCGATCCTTGTCACGTCCTCGTCCGAGGTGATGTACGGCGGCATCGTGTAGATCAGGTCGCGGAACGGGCGCAGCCACACGCCCTCCCGTACGGCGGCCGCGGTGGCCGCGGCCATGTCCACCTCGTGGTCGAGCTGGACGACGCCGATCGCGCCGAGGACGCGGACGTCCCGGACGCCGGGCAGCTCACGGGCCGGCGCCAGGCCCTCCCACAGACCCGCCTCGATCCGCATGACCTCCGCCCGCCAGTCCTGGCCCAGGAGCAGTTCGATGGAGGCGCAGGCCACGGCCGCCGCCAGCGGGTTGCCCATGAAGGTCGGCCCGTGCGCGAGCACCGGCACCTCGCCCCTGGAGATCCCGTCCGCGACCCGTGCGGTGCACAGCGTCGCCGCCAGCGTCAGATAACCGCCGGTCAGCGCCTTGCCCACGCACATCACATCCGGGGTGACGCCCGCGTGCTCCGCCGCGAACAGCGCACCGGTGCGGCCGAAGCCGGTGGCGATCTCGTCGAACACCAGCAGTACGCCGTGCGCGTCGCACGCCTCGCGCAGCACCCGCAGATACGCGGGGGAGTGGAAGCGCATCCCGCCCGCCCCCTGCACGACCGGCTCCACGATCACCGCGGCCAGCTCGTCCGCGTGCCGGGCGACCAGTTCGCGCAGGTGGTCGGCGTACGACTCGTCGTACTCAGCCGGCGGGGCGTCGGCGAACAGCTGGCGCGGCAGCACGCCCGACCACAGCGCGTGCATCCCGCCCTCGGGGTCGCACACGGACATCGGGTTCCAGGTGTCTCCGTGGTAGCCGCCCCGCCAGGTCAGCAGCCGCTGCTTGCCGGGCCTGCCGACCGAGCGCCAGTACTGCAGGCACATCTTCACCGCGACCTCGACCGACACCGAGCCGGAGTCGGCCAGGAAGACATGCTCCAGGCCTTCTGGCGACATGTCGACAAGGTGCTTCGCGAGCCGTACGGCGGGCTCGTGCGTGAGCCCGCCGAACATCACGTGGCTCATCCGCCCGAGCTGCTCGTGCGCCGCCTCGTTGAGGACCGGGTGGTTGTAGCCGTGGATCGCCGACCACCAGGAGGACATGCCGTCCACGAGGTCTTCCTGGGCCCCGTCGGCGAGCCGCAGTCTCAGACGGACCCCGCTCGCCGACTCCACCACCAGCGGTTCGGCACGTCCGGGCATCGGGCCGTACGGGTGCCACACATGCCGTCGGTCGAGCTCCAGCAGCTCGGGCACGCTCAGGGCGGGCAGGTCAGGCATTGGGCGCGAGGTCCGTTCCGGCGCCCCGGCGGCGGACGGCCACGAGGTCGGTGCGCGCCTCCTGGGAGGCCGGCGCGGTCGCCGTACCGCACGCCTCCGCGCCCCCGCTCCCGCACGCCTCCGCGCCCTCGTGCGAGCCGCAGCCCTCGTGCGAGCCGCAGACGGAGCCGCAGCCGGCGCTCCCGTGCGAGCCGCAGCCGCCCGCGCCCTCCACCCGGTGCTCCGGCAGCGTCACCTCGCCGGCGCCCTCCACCTCGAAACCGGCGTCCGCGATCATCTCCAGGTCGGCCTTGCCGGCCTGGCCCTCGCTGGTCAGGTAGTCGCCGAGGAAGATCGAGTTGGCCAGGTGCAGCGCGAGCGGCTGCATCGTGCGCAGATGGACCTCACGGCCGCCCGCGATACGGACCTCCACGTCCGGGCAGACGAACCGGACCATCGCGAGGATCCGCAGGCAGCGCTGCGGGGTGAGGTTCCACTCCTTGGCCAGCGGGGTGCCCTCGAACGGGATGAGGAAGTTCACCGGAACGGAGTCCGGGTCCAGTTCACGCAGCGAGAAGACCACGTCCACCAGGTCCTCGTCGCTCTCGCCCATGCCCGCGATCAGACCGGAGCAGGCGGACAGGCCGGCCGCGTGCGCCTTGTTCACCGTGTCCACCCGGTCGGCGTAGGTGTGGGTGGTGGTGATGTCCCCGTAGGTGGACTCCGAGGTGTTGAGGTTGTGGTTGTAGGCGTCCGCGCCCGCGTCGCGCAGCCGCTCGGCCTGGCCGTCGGAGAGCAGACCGAGGCAGGCGCAGACCTCGACGGCCTCGTTCTGCTCCTTGATCGCCTTGATGGTCTCCGAGACGCGCTCCACGTCCCGGTCCGTCGGGCCGCGTCCGCTGGCCACCAGACACACCCGCTTGGCGCCTCCGGCCAGGCCCGCGGCGGCCGCCTGGGAGGCCTCGTCGGGCTTGAGCCAGGTGTACTTCAGGATGTCGGCCTTGGAGCCGAGGCGCTGGGAGCAGTAGGAGCAGTCCTCCGGGCACAAGCCGGACTTGAGGTTGACCAGGTAATTCAGTTTCACGCGGCGGCCGAACCAGTGCCGGCGCACCTTGCCGGCCGCGGCCACCACATCGAGCACATCGTCGTCGGAGGTGGCCAGTACGGCGAGTGCTTCCTCGCGGGTCGGCAGCTCGCGCCGAAGCCCCTTGTCCACCAGCGTGTTCAGCAGGTCCATGAGGCCCGATCTTGTCCTACGGGACCGCCCCGGGCCAAGGAGAGTTTGCACAACGGAGACGGTTCACCGTGTGGGTATTGCCACACCCTGGGGGGCTGGTCCTGCCGCTAGTGTCTGTCCGCTACCTACAAAACATCGGAGGAGCCATGGCGTTCGGCTGGATCGCGGAGCAGGCGGAGGCGCGTCGTCGCGCCGGACTCGTACGGACCCTGCGCCCGCGCCCGGCCGAGTCGCCGCTGCTGGATCTGGCGAGCAACGACTACCTGGGCCTCGCCCACCACCCCGAGGTCACCGAAGGGGCCGCGCGGGCGGCCCGGGTCTGGGGCGGCGGCTCGACCGGCTCCCGGCTGGTCACCGGCACCACCGAGCTGCACACCGAGCTGGAGCGCGAGCTTGCCGCGTTCTGCGGCTTCGAGGCGGCGCTGGTGTTCTCCTCCGGCTACGCCGCCAACCTGGCCGCGGTCACCGCGCTCGGCCCGCACGGCTCGCTGATCGTCTCCGACGCCGGCAACCACGCCTCCCTCATCGACGGCTGCCGGCTCGCCCGGGGCGGCAGGCAGGTCGTCGGGCACGCCGACCCCGAGGCGGTGCGCAAGGCCCTGGCCGGCCACCAGGGAGCGGCGATCGTCGTCTCCGACACGGTCTTCTCGGTCGACGGCGACCGGGCGCCGCTGGCCGAGCTCGCGGAGGCGTGCCGGGAGTACGGCGCGGGGCTGGTCCTGGACGACGCGCACGGGCTCGGGGTACTGGGCGACGGCGGCCGGGGCGCGCCGTACGCGGCCGGGCTGGCCGGCGCCCCGGACGTGGTGGTCACGGCCACCCTGTCCAAGTCGCTCGGCAGTCAGGGCGGCGTGGTGCTCGGCCCGGCGCCGGTGATCGACCACCTGGTCAACGCGGCCCGGACCTTCATCTTCGACACGGGCCTGGCTCCGGCGGCGGCAGGGGCCGCGCTCGCGGCGCTGCGGCTGCTCGTCCGCGAACCGCAGCGCGCGGCGCGCGCCCGCGAGGTGGCCGCCGAACTGCACGCACGGCTGACCGCCGCAGGTCTGGAGGCGGTGCGTCCGGACGCCGCGGTGGTCTCCGTTCGGGCGCCGTCCCCGGACCAGGCCGTGCGCTGGGCGGCCGACTGCCGTACGGCGGGGCTGGCCGTGGGCTGCTTCCGTCCTCCTTCCGTGCCCGACGGCATCTCACGGCTGCGGCTGACCGCCCGCGCGGACCTGTCCGGGGCCGAGATCGAACGCGCTGTACGTCTGATCGGCGAAACGCGACCATGAGTCGGCGTGACACGGCCGTGCTTCGCGCGTGGTCGTGTTGTGGGTCGGTGGCCGTCCTCGGTCAGAGGGCGGTGAGGAAACCGGTCCAGCTCCCGGCGGAGAAGAGCAGCGCGGGTCCGGCCGGGCTCTTGGAGTCGCGCACGGCGAGCAGTCCGGCCCAGGGACCGGAGCACGGCCGGGCCGTCTCCACGCAGTTGTTGGCTCCCGTGCTGTAGCTGCTGCGCAGCCAGCGCACGTCGTGCAGGTCGGTACTGGCAGGGACGTTCCGAGGCAGTGCTGACATGGTGCCTCCTTACGCGCCGTCACCTATTCCGGCGATGTATTCCAACGTGTCCTCGGGTGAAAGGGCGTGCATCCGAAGGGTGTCGAAGGCCTCCGAGTAGGCCATGAGGTCTTCTTTCCGCTCCAGGTAGAGGCTACTCGTCAACTGGTCGAGAACAACCACGTCCAGATCAGAAGTGCTCGGAAATGAGAAAATAACGAAAGGCCCGGTGAGGCCGACATGCGCTCCCGCCCCGAACGGCAGCACCTGAAGCCGTACTTGGGGCAGGCGGGCGGCCTCCATCAGCCGCGCCAGCTGCCGGTTCATCACCTCCGGGCCGCCGACCTGGCGTCGGAGCACCGCCTCGTCCAGCACCGCGCACAGCTTGAGCGGCGGGTCGGCGCGGAGCACGTCCTGCCTGGCCAGCCGCACCTCCACCAGCGCGTCCAGGCGTTCGTCGTCCAGGCCCTTCACGGCGGCCCGGGTCACCGCGCGGGCGTACTCGGGTGTCTGCAGCAGTCCGGGCACGACCGTGGTCTCCAGGGTGCGCATCGCTCTCGCCTGCGACTCCAGGCTGATGAAATCCCGGTAGGTGGGCGGCAGCACCCCGCGGTAGGCGTGCCACCAGCCGTGCCGGTCGCCCGTGCCCTCGGAACCCGCCAGCATCAGCAGCAACTCGCGCAGCTGCCCGTCTTCCACTCCGTAGGCGTCCAGGAGTAACCGGACATCGGCTGGTTTCACGCCGCTGGCACCCGTCTCGATACGACTCACCTTCGACTGGTGCCAGCCGACCAGCCGGGCTGCCTCACCGCTCGTGAGCCCAGCGCCGGTACGCAGCGTGCGCAGTTCGGCGCCCAATTTGCGGCGGCGCACTGCCGGCCCGTTCTGCATGGGCTCCTCCTTACTCCTTCCGGGCCGTCCAAATACGGTCTCGCGTCGTAGAGTTCACCGCTTTGGGCGACAGATATATGCATATCTTGGTGGATCGCTCCCCGTGACCGGCCCGGTGATGGCAGTCTGACGAGCAAGCACCAGTCCGGGACCGTACTCGAACCATCCGCTCCATGTCGGACTGCGGTCCCGTGGGAAAGGGACGACGTCGCCATGGCAGACCATCTGGAAGCATCCGTCACTCTGCCGAGCGATCCCGCCTCGGTGTCCGCCGCCCGCTCCTACGTCGTGGACACGCTTGAGGAGTGGGGCCTGCCGTCGGACACCGACGTGGCCGACAGCGTGCGGCTCATCGTCTCCGAACTCGCCACGAACGCCGTACAGCACACCTTGGGCCAGTCACCCACCTTCACGGTCGACATCGCGCTGGACCGTGACGAACACTTGCGCATCGGCGTCACGGACAGTCACCCCCGCTTCCCGAAGAGACTGCCCGCGGCGGTCCAGCAGGACAACGGCCGCGGCATGGTGATCATCCGCTGGCTCACCGCCGAGTGCGGCGGCAAACTCCGCGTCCGCCCCACCCGCGAGGGCGGCAAGACAGTCTCCATCGAACTCCCCTGGACCATCCCGGCCGAGGCGGTTCCGGCAGGGGGTCCACAGGAACCGTAGCCCTCCGGGCGGAGGTGCTGGGCTGTTTCACCCGGGGCCTTTGAGGCGGCTCCGCCGGACGACAGGCCTTTGGCGATGGGGCCGGGCGGCGGCGCCCGGGTGGTGAGTCCGGCCGGCGACGGTCCCAGGGACGGCGGGCTCGGGGACGGGGGGACGGGCGGCGAGTCCGGGGCGACGGGCTCGGGGACGGGCGCGGGGACGAGGGGCGGCTGGTGAGGGCTGGGAGGACGGGCGCGACGGCGTTGGGCGGGGAGAAGGCGGGCTGGGCGGAGCGGGGCTGGTGGATGACGGACAGGGTGGCGGCGGGTTCGGACGGTCGGGTTGGTCGTGTGTGTGGGGGCGGGGAGTCGGGGGCGCTGAGAGCTGGTTGGGTGGCGGGCAGGGTGGGGCGGGCCCGGGGCGGTGGTCTCGGTGGCTACCGGCTGGTCGGCGTCGAGCCGGCGGGCGTCGTGACCGGCCGGACAGTCCCTGCGGTGTGCTCCGGGCGGGGCCGGGAACCGCGACGGGCCGGGTGCCAACGGCCCGGCGACGGCACGGGAACGGTCTCGGCCGGGTGGTAGGTGTGGGGCAGCGCCGGGTCGGCCTCGTCGGGCGCCACCGCTGTGGCCCTGGCCGGCGGCCGACAGCGGCACGTCCGGTCAGTCCGGCCGGCTGCGCCGGCTCGTGCCGGGCCTGCTGAAGCCCGTCGAGCACCCTGCCCTGCCTCGAAGGCGTGGGAGGCACCCCGGGGGTGGCTGCGCCGGCCCCGGGCCGCCCGTGGGCTCCAGGCGGGCACCGGGGTGGCGCTGACGGTGCGGGAGCGGCCCTATTGCTGGAGCCGCTCCTGCCCTGACGGCGGGTCAGTTCACCCGGCCGTACCAGACGCTCCTGGTCCAGATCTTCTGGAGCCTCACCACGTCCCCGGTCCTGGGCGCGTGCCAGATCTTCCCGTGTCCGGCGTAGATGCCGACGTGGTACACGTTGGAACCCGAGTGGAAGAACACCAGGTCACCGGCCTTACGGCTGAGGGCCGAGATGTGGTGTGTCTTGTTGTACTGCTGGGCTGCGGTGCGCGGCAGGCTCTTGCCCGCCTTCTTGAACGAGTAGAGCGTCAGCCCCGAGCAGTCGAACCTGTGCGGACCGGTGGCCCCCCATTGGTATGGGGAACCCTTTTTGGAGGCCGCGACCTGCAGTGCTTTGGTCGCGAGGGTGGCGGCCGAGGCGTCGGTGGCGAGACCAGGGACCGCGATCGAGCCGCCGACGGCGGCGAGGGTGAGAGCCGAGGCCGTGCCGGCCCGGGCCATGAGCGACGGGACACGATTCAGCGCAGTCATGCGCAACCCTTCGTCAGCCGCCTGTGAAGGATGACCTGTCGGATTCGGGCTGGCGAAGTTGCCCGGCCGCGTCGCGGCTTCACCCCAAGGGCTGCTCGGAACGTCCGGCCGTCTGTGACGCACAGACGAACTTCCGTTCCGGCGACCCGTCTTGCTCGGGTCCTCCACTCCTGCCGATCCACTCCGTCGACCGGTCATCCGTGCGGCGGCAGGACTCGGCGTCCGCCCGGACCGCCCCGCCGTTGTGGCGGGGGCTTGTCGTCAGACAGGGATCTTCACTCACAGCTGTCTGAAAATCCCAATGGATCCGCGGATTTGTGGCGTTACTCACCACTCACCCGTTCGAGTGGACAGGGCTGCGTTCGAGGCACCGTCACATCCCGGCCGTAGCCGCCGACCTGGGACGGAGCCTCGTCCTCCACGCTGCCGACCCGCGCGGTGCGCAAGTCGGGAGGTCCGTAGAACGATCTGGATATACGTCGGTCGGGGGTACGCCGTTCGGGGCGTTTCGAGCCCGCCCCGGACGGCGCGTGTCGACATCCGGGTCCGTCCTGCCGGTCGGGCGTCCGGATCAGCCGACGCCGTCGGTCGGGAGCGTGACGCGAGCGGTGCGGCGTGCACCGTCCAGCACTCGCAGGGCCCGTGCCAGCGTGTTCCCGTGCAGCTCCGTCTCACCCCGCTGGTGCATCAACGCGAGGGCGTCGCGCAGCTCTGCGGCCTTGCGCACCAGGGCCTGGGCCGCGCGCAGCCCGTGATAGGTGTCTCCGTCCCGTCCCGGATTGATCCTGCCCAGCAGGTCGACCGCCTCCAGGTAACGGTCGATCAGATCTCCCTCGGCGCGGGTCAGTGCGGGCAGGGGCGGCAGTTCCGGCAGCATCGGCGGCTCACCTCGCGTCCGGTGCGCCGGGCGTGCTCCGCCGGCCGGGCACGATGCCGTCCACCAGACCGTAGGCCAGCGCCCCGGGGGCGTCCAGGATCACGTCTCGTTCCAGGTCGTGGTGTACCTCCTGTGCCGTGCGCCCGGTGTGCCGTACGAGCATCTCCTCCGTCAGTGCGCGCATCCTTGCCAATTCCTCGGCCCGGATGAGCAGGTCACTGGGCTGGCCCTGCATCGGCTCGGGAAGCCGGGGCTGCTCGATCACCATGCGTGCGCCGGGCAGCGCGAACCGCTTGCCGGGTGCGCCGGCCGCGACGAGCAGCGCTGCATGGGACGCGGCCTGGCCCAGGCAGTAGGTGGCCACGTCGCAACTGACGTAGCGCATCGTGTCGTAGACGGCCGTCAGTGCACTGAACGAGCCGCCCGGTGAGTTGACGTACAGCGTGATGTCCCGGTCGGGGGACGCGTGTTCGAGGTACATCAGCTGGGCGATGACGTCGTTCGTGGCGGCCTCGTCGAGCGGGGTGCCGAGGAAGACGATCCGGTCCTCGAAGAGCTTGCCGTAGGGGTCGAGCGTGCGCACGCCGCTGCTGGTGCGCTCAGTGAACTCGGGCAGGACATAGCGGGCGAACGCTCGGGACATGGGCATACCCCTCCTCATCGCACGGCCTCCGGTGGGCTCGGCTTCTGTAAAAAATGTACAGGACGTACCTGACGTACGATGACGGTATGGCCTACGAGATTCCGGTGACGCAAGCCAGGGCTGAGCTCGCCGACCTGATCAACCGCGTGGTGTACGGCGGAGAGCGCGTCGTGGTGACACGGCACGGCAAGCCGCTGGTCGCGCTGGTCTCGGCCGCCGACCTGGAGCGGCTGGACGCGCTCGACGAGCCGGCCGAGGAGCAGGTCATCAGCTCGGTCTCGGGTGTCCGCGAGGCCGGTTCCGTCCCGCGCGAACAGCAGCGCTTCGGGATCGCCGCCGAGCATCGCGGTCCTGGCGTGTCGTGAACGGCGCGGGTATCAGGGGTCCCATCGCGCGGTCATCGACGGATCAAGGTCTGGTTAACGTCGCTGAAACTCCGGCGTTCTAGCCTGCCGATCCACGCCATCAGGGGTTTTTCTGCCCGGATTGACGACGATCCGGGGATTTGTCTGTGTGTTACACCTATCCCGTCGTGATGGCTGCGGCAACCGGACCCCGCACGGGCCGGAGCAAGGACTGTGAGGTGGGACGTGCAACTGACCCCGCACGAGCAAGAGAGGCTGCTCATCCACGTGGCGGCCGACGTGGCCGAGAAGCGCCGGGCCCGCGGACTACGGCTCAACCACCCGGAAGCGGTCGCCCTCATCACGTCGCACATCCTTGAGGGCGCGCGTGACGGCCGTACCGTCGCCGAACTCATGTCCTCCGGCCGCAAGCTCCTCAGCAGGGACGACGTCATGGACGGGGTCCCCGAGATGATCCACGACGTCCAGGTCGAGGCGACCTTCCCGGACGGCACCAAGCTCGTCACCGTCCACGAGCCGATCATCTGAAGAGGGCCGCGATGATTCCCGGAGAGATTCTGTTCGCGGACGCCCCCGTCCTCGTCAACGCGGGCCGTGAGGTCACCCGCCTCACCGTCCTCAACGCCGCCGACCGGCCGGTCCAGGTCGGCTCCCACTACCACTTCGCCGAGGCCAACCCCGGCCTGGAGTTCGACCGTGCCGCGGCCCGCGGCAAGCGGCTGAACGTCGCGGCCGGCACCGCCGTGCGCTTCGAGCCCGGCATCCCCGTCGACGTCGAACTCGTGCCCCTGGCCGGCGCCCGGATCGTGCCGGGGCTGCGCGGGGAGACCGGAGGTGCCCTCGATGCCTGAGATCTCCCGCGGCGCCTATGCCGACCTGTTCGGCCCCACCACCGGTGACCGCATCCGGCTCGCCGACACCGACCTGCTGATCGAGATCGAGGAGGACCGCTCCGGAGGGCCCGGCGCGTCCGGCGACGAGGCCGTCTTCGGTGGCGGCAAGGTCATCCGCGAGTCCATGGGCCAGTCCCGCGCCACCCGCGCCGAGGGCACCCCCGACACCGTGATCACCGGCGTCGTCATCGTCGACCACTGGGGCATCGTCAAGGCCGACGTCGGCATCCGCGACGGCCGGATCACCGCGATCGGCAAGGCCGGCAACCCCGACACCATGGACGGGGTCCACCCCGACCTGGTCATCGGTCCCGAAACCGAGATCATCGCGGGCAACGGGCGGATCCTCACCGCCGGCGCCATCGACGCGCATGTCCACTTCATCTGTCCCCAGGTCGCCGACGAGGCGCTGGCCTCCGGCATCACCACCCTGGTCGGCGGCGGCACCGGCCCCGCCGAGGGCTCCAAGGCCACCACCGTCACGCCCGGTCCCTGGCACCTGGCCCGGATGCTGGAGGCGATGGAGGCCTACCCGCTCAACATCGGCTTCCTCGGCAAGGGCAACACCGTCTCGCACGAGGCGATGCTCTCCCAGATCCGCGGCGGCGCCGTCGGCCTGAAGCTGCACGAGGACTGGGGCTCGACCCCGGCCGTCATCGACGCCGCGCTCACCGTCGCCGACCGCACCGGCATCCAGGTCGCCATCCACACGGACACGCTCAACGAGGCGGGCTTCGTCGGCGACACCCTCGCCGCGATCGCGGGCCGCGGCATCCACTCGTACCACACCGAGGGCGCCGGCGGCGGGCACGCGCCGGACATCATGACCGTGGTCTCGCAGCCCAACGTGCTGCCCAGCTCCACCAACCCGACCCGGCCGTACACCGTCAACACCGCCGAGGAACACCTCGACATGCTGATGGTGTGCCACCACCTCAACCCGGCGGTCCCCGAGGACCTCGCCTTCGCCGAGTCCCGGATCCGGCCCTCCACCATCGGCGCGGAGGACGTCCTCCACGACCTCGGCGCGATCTCCATCATCTCCTCCGACTCCCAGGCCATGGGCCGCGTCGGCGAGGTGGTCCTGCGCACCTGGCAGACGGCGCATGTGATGAAGCGCAGGCGCGGTGCGCTGCCGGGTGACGGCCGGGCGGACAACCACCGGGTACGGCGCTATGTCGCCAAGTACACGATCAACCCGGCGCTCGCCCAGGGGCTCGCCGCCGAGATCGGCTCCGTCGAGAGCGGCAAGCTCGCCGACCTGGTGCTGTGGGAGCCCGCGTTCTTCGGGGTCAAGCCGCTGCTCGTGATCAAGGGCGGGCAGATCGCCTACGCGCAGATGGGCGACGCCAACGCCTCCATCCCCACCCCGCAGCCCATCCTGCCCCGCCCGATGTACGGCGCGATCGGCCGCGCCCCCGCCGCCAACTCGGTCAACTTCGTGGCCGAGTTGGCGATCGAGGACGGGCTGCCGCAGCGGCTGGGGCTCGGCAAACGGTTCGTGGCCATCGAGTCCACGCGTGCGGTCACCAAGGCCCACATGCGCGAGAACGACGCCCGGCCCGACGTCCGGATCGACCCCGACAGCTTCGCCGTGCACATCGACGGCGAGCTGGTCGAGGCGACCGCGGCCGCCGAACTGCCCATGGCCCAGCGTTACTTCCTGTTCTGACGGGGTTTCGCGATGTCACGCGCAGCACTTCTCGTCCTGGCCGACGGCCGCTTCCCCGCCGGAGGGCACGCGCACTCCGGCGGTGCCGAGGCCGCCGTCAAAGCGGGCCGGATCACCTCCGCCGCGACCCTGGAGGACTTCTGCCGGGGCCGGCTGCACACCGCCGGGCTGGTCGCGGGCGCGCTCGCGGCGGCCGCCGTACGCGGAGTGGACCCGCGGGACCTGGACGCGGCGGCGGACGCCCGTACGCCGTCTCCCGCGCTGCGGACCGCTGCGCGCCGGCTCGGGCGGCAGTTGATGCGCGCGGCCAGAGCCACCTGGCCCTGCGCCGAACTCGACGCACTGGCCCGGCAGTTCCCCAAAGGGGCGCACCAGCCGGTGGTCCTCGGCCTGGCCGCCCGGGCGGCCGGGCTGGGACCGGACGACGCGGCGTACTGCGCGGTGTACGAGAGCGTCAGCGGGCCGACGACGGCGACCGTACGACTGCTGAGCCTCGATCCGTTCGACGCCACCGGTGTGCTGGCCCGGCTGGCGCCGGAGCTGGACCGCGTCGCGGACGCCGCGGTGGAGGCGGCGCGGAGGGTGCTCGACGAGGGTGTCGACGCGCTGCCGGCCGCGTCGGGGCCCTTGCTGGAGGTCGGTGCGGAGTGGCACGCGGCCTGGCCGGTACGACTGTTCGCGTCGTAGAGGCCGCCCCCGCCGCCCCTGCCCGTCCCACCCCAGGGGCTCTGCCCCTTCGACCCCGCCAGGGGCTTCGCCCCCTGGACCCCCGATCGGCCTGAACGGCCTCGTCCTCGGACTCCCCCAGAGGGGACCCCGGACGGGCTGATTGATGCCGGACCTGGCTGAAAATGGAGCCGTTGTCATGCACCTCGACCACACCCACTCCGGCCCCGCCGCCGTCAGTGCGGACGCCCACCGCCCCGACGGAACCCGGCGCGCCCTGCGCATCGGGCTCGGCGGGCCCGTCGGCTCCGGGAAGACCGCGACCGTCGCCGCGCTCTGCCGGGCCCTGCGCGACGAGCTGTCGCTCGCCGTCGTCACCAACGACATCTACACCCGTGAGGACGCCGAGTTCCTGCTCCGGGAGGCCGTGCTGCCGCCCGAGCGGATCACGGCCGTGGAGACGGGCGCCTGTCCGCACACCGCGATCCGCGACGACATCTCCGCCAACCTCGAAGCCGTGGAGGACCTGGAGGACGCGGTCGGCCCGCTCGACCTGATCCTCGTCGAGTCCGGCGGTGACAACCTCACCGCGACCTTCTCCAAAGGCCTGGTGGACGCGCAGATCTTCGTGATCGACGTGGCCGGCGGCGACGACATCCCGCGCAAGGGCGGCCCCGGCGTCACCACGGCCGACCTGCTCGTCGTCAACAAGACCGACCTCGCCCCGCACGTCGGCTCCGACCTCACCCGGATGGCCGCCGACGCCAAGGCCCAGCGCGCCGGACTCCCGGTGGTCTTCCAGTCGTTGCGCGGCACGGCCGGTGTGGCCGATGTGGCCGCATGGGTACGGGAGCGGCTCGCCGCGTGGACGGCATGACCGGCACCGGAGTCCGGGCGGACGCGCGGATCGTCGCCCGGGCCGACGGCCGCGGCGGCACCGCGCTGCCCGTGCTGGACGGCGAGGGCCCGCTGGCCCTGCGCCGCACCCGGGCCGGCGGCACCGGGGCGAGGGTCATGGTGGTCGGTGCGATGAGCGGACCGCTCGGCGGGGACCGCTTCACGCTCACCGCCCGGGTGGAGGAGGGCGCCCGGCTGCACGTCGGCTCGGCCGCCGCCACCCTCGCCCTGCCGGGTCAGGCCAAGGGCGAAGCCCGCTACGACGTACGGCTCGACGTGGCCGACGGCGCCGAACTGCACTGGCTGCCCGAGCAGTTGATCTCGGCCCGCGGCAGCGACCTGTATGTCACCACGCGGGCCGAACTCGCCGCCGGCGCCCGGCTCGTCCTGCGCGAGGAGCAGGTGCTCGGCCGGACGGGAGAGGAACCCGGGCGCCTCACCAGCCGGCTGACCGTCCGGGTCGCGGGCCGGACGGTACTGGACCAGGAACTGTCCTACGGCCCCGGCGCCCCGGGCGGCTGGGACGGCCCGGCCGTCCTGGCGGGATACCGCGCGGTGGGCCAACTGGTCGTCGTACGGCCCGACTTCGCGGATCGGCCGGTCGAGGGCCGGATGCTGGGCGAGTGCGCCGCCCTGATACCGCTGACGGGACCGGCAGCCCTGGTCAGCGCCGTCGCGCCCGACGCGTTGCGGCTACGACGAGTCCTGGACGAGGCACTGGGCGACCTCGGCTGAGGCGCGCTCCGCACAGCGCGGCCCGAACATGATCGTCCGGTTATCGGATTGGTAAAGATACGGGGCCACCCCTGGTCTCAGGCAGCTCACAGCCGAAAGGATCCCCGCCTGACCATTCGCAGAGATGCAGATGTAGGGGGAGGGGCCCCACTTGAGGGAGAACAGACCGCAGAGCCGCCTGCTGGCGCTCGGTTCGGCCGGAGCACTCGTCACCGCCACGCTGATCGCCGGCGTCGTCTCGGCACCCGCGGCCGGCGCCGCCGGACGGCCGAGCCCGGACCGTGAGGCCAAGGGCGCCGCGATAGCCGCCGCCCGCGCCGCCAAGGCCGGCATCGACTGGCAGGACTGCCCGGCCGACTGGGGGTTCGCCAAGCCCATCCAGTGCGGCTGGGTCACCGTGCCCGTCGACTACGCCCATCCGTACGGCAAGCAGATCAAGCTCGCCGTCGACCGCATCGGCAACACGGGCACCAAGAGCGAGCGCCAGGGCTCGCTCGTCTACAACCCGGGCGGTCCCGGCGGTTCCGGGCTGCGCTTCCCGACCCGGGTCACGAACAAGAACCCCGTCTGGGCGAACGTCGCCAAGGCCTACGACTTCGTCGGCTTCGACCCGCGCGGCGTCGGGCACTCCGCCCCCATCTCCTGCATCGACCCGCAGGAGTTCGTCAAGGCGCCGAAGATGGACCCGGTGCCCGACACCGAGGCGGACAAGACCGCGCAGCGCAAGCTGGCGCGCGAGTACGCCGATGGCTGTGCCGAGCGCAGCGGCGCGATGCTGCCGCACATGACCACGCCGAACACCGCCCGCGACCTGGACGTCATCCGCGCCGCGCTGGGCGAGAAGAAGCTCAACTACCTCGGCGTCTCCTACGGCACCTACCTCGGCGCCGTGTACGGCACGCTCTTCCCGGGCCACCTGCGCCGCATGATCGTCGACAGCGTGGTCAACCCCTCCCGGGAGAACATCTGGTACCAGGCCAACCTGGGCCAGGACATCGCCTTCGAGGGCCGCTGGAAGGACTGGGAGGACTGGGTCGCCGCGAACGACGCCGCCTTCCACCTCGGCACCACCCGCGCCGCCGTCCAGGCCAAGTGGCTCCAGCTGCGCGCCACCGCCAAGAAGAACCCCATCGGCGGGGTCGTCGGCCCGGCCGAGCTGATCTCCTTCTTCCAGAGCGCGCCGTACTACGACTCCTCGTGGGTGCCGGTCGCCACGGTGTTCAGCAAGTACGTCGCCGGTGACACCAAGGCGCTGGTCGACGCCGCCGCCCCCGACCTGTCGAACACGGCCGGCAACATCACCGCCGAGAACAGCAACGCGGTCTACACGGCCGTCGAGTGCACCGACGCCAAGTGGCCCACCAGCTGGAAGAAGTGGGACCGGGACAACACCCGGCTCAACAAGGACTACCCGTTCATGACCTGGGCCAACGCCTGGATGAACCTGCCGTGCGCCACCTGGCAGGCCAAGCAGCAGACCCCGGTCCAGGTGAAGACCCACAAGGGCCTGCCGCAGGTGCTGATCGTGCAGTCCACCCGGGACGCCGCCACTCCCTACGAGGGCGCCGTCGAACTGCACAAGCGCTTCGCCGGTTCCCGCCTGATCACCGAGAAGGACGCGGGCTCCCACGGTGTGACCGGCCTGGTCAACCCCTGCATCAACCAGCGCGTCGACGCCTACCTGATCGACGGCAAGCTGGACACCGCGGACGTGACCTGCACCCCGCACGCCACGCCCAAGCCGTAACAGTCCCACGGTGACGAGGGGCGGCCGGATCCACCGGCCGCCCCTCGCGCATGCCGCGAAGCTCATGCCGCGAGCCGGGCGTCCTCCGCCGCGTAGTCGAACAGGTCCGGATACGTCCGGGCGAGCAGCGGGAAGCACTCCCGCCAGTCGCGCCCGGCCAGCACACCGGTCAGCCACTCGACCGTCTCCGGCAGGCTGTCGGCGTACGACACCACCGGCCGGTAGCCCAACTCCCGCTCGGCGAGGGACATGTCGAAGACGACCGGGTGCGGCACGGACCACGGTGTCCCGCCGACCGAGTCCCTGGGAGGCCCGTCGAGCAGTGTCGTCCGCGTCTCCACGCCCATCACCGCGTCGACCGCCGCGCCGATCCCGGCGACCGTCGGCGTCTCGCCGTCACAGGCGTTGAGCACCCGGGTGCCGGGCCGGGCCGCCGCCAGTCGCACCAGCTCGGCGATGTTCCGCGCGCTCGACGGATGGAACCGGCTCTCGCCCCGGTGGGAGAGCACCCGGCTGCGCCGGCCGTCCAGGTTGCGCTTCACGAAGTACAGCTCGCGGGGGAGCGGGCTGTACGGCCCGTGCACCGCGGCCGGCCGCAGCACCGTGACCGGCAACTCGCCACCGGCAGCGAGGAGTTCACGCTCCAGCGCGACTTTCCGGGTGCTGTACGACGCCTCGCCCGGTGCCACCGTCGGCTGTGTCTCGGGGACCGGTACCGGGTAGGCGGGAAAGCCGCCCGGCTCGTGCAGTGTGTCGAAGTTCCGGCCGGAGCCGTCGTCGTACACCGACACGCTCGAGATCACGACCGCCGAGCCGATCCGGCCCGCAAGGGACGTCAACTGCCGGGCGTGCGAGGCGTCATAGGCGACCATGTCGACCAGCAGGTCGCAGCCGTCGCCGACCACCGCGGCCAGGGCCGTGTCGTCGGCCCGGTCCAGCCGCACCGTCCGTACCCCGGCGTCCCACGCCGTGTCCCGCCCGCCGCCGCGCGAGGCGGCCGTCACGTCCCATCCGTCCCGCGCCAGCGCGGCCACCGTCGGGCGGCCGATCTGCCCGCTCGCCCCTGTCACCACAGCCCTCTTCATACGGCGAGCCTAGGCAGCCGGGCAGCCCCGGGCACCTTCCTTCTGCCGACGGCAGAGGTCAGCTCAGCGGTGCCCGCGGGAACCTGCGTTCCTTCTTCTCGGCCGCCTGCGCCGCCTGTGCCGCCTTGACGACCGCCGCGTACTCGTCGACGTACTCCTGCTGGGACAGCGTCAGGATCGCGTACATGATCTCGTCCGTGACGGCCCGCAGGACGGCCTTCTCCCGCTCCATGCCGGCGTAGCGGGAGAAGTACAGGGGCTTGCCGAAGCGGATGGTGACGGGGTGGATGTTCGGGATGACCTTCCCGGGCGGCTGGGCCTCGAACGTGCCGATCATCGCGCACGGCACCACCGGCACCCCGGCCTTCAGCGCCATCACGGCGACGCCGACCTTGCCCTTGTAGAGCCTGCCGTCGTGCGAACGGGTGCCCTCCGGATAGATCCCGAGCAACTCGCCCCTGCCCAGCACGCCGAGGCCCTCGCGGATCGCGGCCTGACCCGCCTCCTTGCCCGAGCGGTCCACCGGGATCTGCCCGGCACTGCGGAAGAAGAACGCGGTGAGCCGGCCCCTGAGCCCCGGGCCGGTGAAGTACTCCGCCTTGGCGAGGAAGGTGATGCGTCGCTTCAGCATCGCCGGCATCAGGAAGTGGTCGGAGAACGACAGGTGGTTCCCGGCGACGATCGCGGGGCCGGACGCCGGCACATTCTCCAGGCCCTCGATCCGGGGCCGGAAGACGAGTCTCAGCAGGGGCCCCAGCAGCACATACTTGAGCAGGTAATAGAACACGGCTCGCCCCTCACTCCTCCAGGCCACCCCGCGTGCGCCTGTGGTCATCTGTAACCGCAACAGGCCGTGCTCATGCCGTCCTCGACCAGCGCACACGGGTCGATGGCCCCGGCCCCGCCGCGCGGGCCCGCTCGTCGGGCGAGCCTCCGGCGCCGGACGTGTGGCGAGCCCCGCGCGGACGCCAGGATCGGTCCCCGTACGATGGGGCCGATGCCCAGCACCGCACCGTACGCCCCGCACCCGCCGCAGCGGCGGTGGCGTGCGCTGCTCGTGCTCGCGGTGCTGGCCGGGCTGCTGGGCATGCACGCCCTGGCGCCCGGCGGAGGTACGGGACGGGCGGAGCACGGCCGCAGCGCACATCTCACCGGCACTGTCGTCGTCTCCGCGCAGGACGACTGTCCGGGCGGCGACGGGCACTGCGGCGGCAGCCATCTGCACCACGCGGACCCCACCTGTGCCTCGGGCGCGGTGAACGGCGGCCCCCAGCTGCCCGCACTCGTCCCGGACCCGGTGACGGCTCCCGCACCGGTCCGCTGCTCGCGTTCCCGCGCGGGCAGCGCACCGGACGGCGCCCGCGCCCCGCCCTCTCTGGCCGAACTCCAACTCCTGCGGATCTAGAAGGCCCTGCCGGCCGCAGCCGCCCGCCTGCCGGCGGAGCGCTCGCGGTCGTGCTCCCGCCTTCCCGAATCCCTTGAGAAACACAGGAGTTCCAGCATGACCAGCCGTACTTCGACGCGCCGTGCCGCCCTGGCCGCGGTGGCCGTGACCGCCGCCCTCGTCCTCACCGCCTGCGGTGGCAGCGGTGACGTCGACGGCCGCGCCGCCCACGGGCCGTCGGCCTCCCCGAGCACATCGGCCGGCACCGCGCACAACGCGCAGGACGTCACGTTCGCGCAGGGCATGATTCCGCACCACCAGCAGGCCCTGGAGATGGCGCGGCTCGCCGCCGGCCGGGCCTCCTCGGCGCAGGTGAAGGACCTCGCCACCCGTATCGAGAAGGCACAGGACCCCGAGATCCGCACCATGACCGGCTGGCTCAAGTCCTGGGGTGAGCAGGTGCCCATGGCCGGCATGCACCACTCGGGGCACTCCGGGATGTCCGGCATGGCCGGGATGCCCGGGATGATGAGCGACGGTGACATGAGCGAGCTGAAGAAGGCGAAGGGTACGGACTTCGACACGAAGTTCCTGTCCCTGATGGTCGAGCACCACCAGGGCGCCGTGGAGATGGCCGGCACCGAGCAGAACAAGGGCGCCTACGGGCCTGCCAAGACCATGGCGGACGCCATCGTCACCGCGCAGAACGCCGAGATCAAGGAGATGAAGAAGCTCCTCGGCAAGCGCTGACGGACGGCGGGAGCCGACGAACGACGGGCGGGGGCCCGCGCCCCCGCCCGTGCCGAGGCCGCATCGTTCATGGCGGATCCGTCAGGGACTGCTCGGCCCAGATGACCTTCCCGCCGGGCACGAAGCGGGTGCCCCACCTCTGGGTGAACTGGGAGACCAGCAGCAGTCCGCGGCCGCCCTCGTCCGTGGTGCGCGGGTGCCGCAGATGGGGTGCGGTGGCGCCGCTGTCGGAGACCTCGCAGATCAGGGCCCGGTCCCTGATCAACCGGAGCCGGACGGGGCCCTCGGCGTGCCGGATCGCGTTGGTGACCAGCTCGCTCACGACCAGTTCGGTGGTGAACGCCAGTTCCTCCAGACCCCACTCGGCCAGCTGCCGGTCGGCCTCCTTGCGGGCGTCGGCGACCACGGCCGGGTCGGCGGGCAGGTCCCAGTCGGCGACCCGGTCGGCGCCCAGCAGCCTGGTGCGGGCCATCAGCAGGGCCACGTCGTCGTACGGCCGGTCAGGGAGGAGGGCGTCCACCACGGCCCGGCAGTGCAGTTCGAGCGAGGAGGCGGGTCGTTCCAGGGCACGGCGCAGCCGGTCGCGGTCCGCCGCGACGGCCCTGTCGTCGCCCCCGCGGACCAGCAGCCCGTCGGTGTGCAGGACCAGTGTGCTGCCCTCGGCAAGGGTCAGCTCGACCGCCTCGAAGGGCGGACCGTCCACCCCGAGCGGCGATCCCCGCGGGAGGTCGACGAAGCCGACGGTGCCGTCGGGCAGGACGACCGCGGGCGCGGGATGGCCGGCGGAGGCCATCGTGCACCGCCCGTCGACGGGGTCGTAGACGACGTACACGCACTCGGGACCCGCCGCCCGCATGCCGGCATCCGCCGACGGCGGCACGCCTTCCTCACGGGCCGTGCGGGCCACCAGGTCGTCGAGGTGCGCGAGGACCTCCTCGGGCGGCAGGTCGAGCGCCGCGAGGGTGCGTACGGCGGTCCGCAGGCCGCCCATGCCCGCGGCGGCGTCGATCCCGTGCCCCGGCACCTCGCCCACGACCAGGGCCACGCGCGCCCCGGACAGCGGAATGAGGTCGTACCAGTCGCCGCCCAGGCCGGTCAGCTCGTCGGCCGGCCGGTAGCAGGCGGCCACCTCCACCGCGTCCTGCTCGGGCAGCAGGTGCGGCAGCAGGCTGCGCTGCAGGACCAGGGCCGCGTCCCGCTCGCGGGTGTAGCGGCGGGCGTTGTCCACGCAGACCGCCGCACGGGAGACCAGGTCCTCGGCGAGACTCAGGTCGTCCTCGTCGAACGGCTCCTGACGGTGGCGCCGGAAGAAGGTGGTGACGCCCATCGTGACGCCCCGCGCGCGGATCGGCACGATCATCACGCTGTGCAGGCCCAGCTCCAGGAAGGTCGCCTCCCGGCCGCCCAGCAGGTCGGTGGCCCACTCCCTGGCCAGCGGGTCGAGCCGCTCCTCGCGCCAGGACCGGCCCGTGGTCAGACAGCGGATCGGGGGTGATCCGGCGAGGTAGGTGGCCACCTCGCCGATCCGGGCGAGGGCCTCGGGCACCCCGGGGTTCACCGACTGGTGCCCGGCCCGTCGCAGCGGCACCTGATCCGTGTCGCCGAGCGGCACCGGCTCGGGCTCCGCGCCCCGCAGCACGGATTCCAGCAGGTCCACGCTGACGAAGTCGGCGAAGTCCTGCACGGCCACGTCGGCCAGTTCCTGCGCGGTGCGCACGATGTCCAGGCTGCGGCCGATCTGCTCGCCGGCCCGGTCGAGCAGGGCCAGCCGCTGCCGGGCGCGGTACCGCTCGGTGATGTCGACGACGGTGTAGTACACGCCCATCGGGTGGCCCCGGTCGTCGTCGAGGCGGGTGAACGACATCATGTGTGCCGTCTCCCGGTGCGGCGCGGACCGCACCTGGCCCACATGTTCGTACCCGACCACCGGCCGCCCGGTCTCCAGCACGCGCCGCATCTGCGCCTCGATGCCCGCGGAGTCGATGCCCGGCTGGATCTCCGCCAGCCGGCGCCCCAGCCGCTCCCGCGCCGAGCCGCCGCCGTACCGCTCCAGGGCCGCGTTCGACCACACGCACCGCAGATCGGTGTCCACGATCGCGATGCCGACGGGGGAGTCGGTCACCATCTGCTCCAGCACCGCACGGCTCATGTCCCAGCCACGAGCCCCGGACATCTCCGAGAGCAGCACCAGCCAGTGCGGGGCGCCGCCGGGCTCCACCGCCGGAGTGACCCGCACCATCACCCGGACCGGCCACCCGTCCTTGCGCCGCGCGGTCAGGAGCCCCGCCCAGCCGCCGTCCTTGCGGCACCGCTCGGCCAGTTCGGGCACTCGCGCGGCGTCCTCGGCGGACAGCAGGCCGGTCACCCCGGTGCCCACCACCTCGGCGGCCCGGTAGGCCAGCAGTCGCTGGGCGTCCGGCGTCCAGCCGGTCACCACGCCCCGTGCGTCGAGCAGCAGGGGCGCGGCATCCGCCACGTCGAACCGGTGCCGGGCGACGTCCCGCTCCTCGTGAGTGCCCACGGCCGACCTCTCTGTCGCTGAGAGTGGTCTACCACCCCATGTCTCCATCCTCACGCTTCGGCCATCGGGTGGAGGACGGGAAACGGGGGGCGGTGTACGGCCGCCCCCCGCCGGGCTCAGGAACCCAGCACCTTCTCCAGCGCCGCCAGCGCGGAGCGCAGTTCCTCCGCCGTGATGGTCAGCGGAGGCGCCAGCCGGATCGTGGAGCCATGGGTGTCCTTCACCAGGACCCCTTCCCGCATCAGCCGCTCGCTGACCTCCCGGCCGGTGCCGATCGCCGGGTCGACGTCGACGCCCGCCCACAGGCCGCGTGCCCGGAAGCCGAGGACGCCCTTGCCGACCAGCTCGGTCAGCCCGTCCCGCAGGATCACGCCCAGCTCGGCGGCCCGCCGCTGGAACTCGCCGGTCTCCAGCAGCCCGACCACCGCGGTGCCGACCGCGGCGGCGAGCGGGTTGCCGCCGAAGGTCGAGCCGTGCTCACCCGGGTGCAGCACCCCCAGCACCTCGCGCCGGGCCACCACCGCCGACACCGGTACGATCCCGCCGCCGAGCGCCTTGCCGAGCAGCAGCACGTCCGGGACGACGTCCTCGTGTTCGACGGCGAGGGTGCGGCCGGTACGGCCCAGGCCGGACTGGATCTCGTCCGCGATGAACAGGCAGCCCTTGATCCGGGTCAGCTCCCGTACCCCTGCCAGATAGCCGGCGTCCGGGATGATGACGCCGGCCTCGCCCTGGATCGGCTCGATGAGCACCGCTGCCGTCGTCTCGTCGACGGCCTCCTCCAGCGCGGCCAGGTCGTTGTACGGCACGATCCGGAAGCCGGGCGTGAACGGCCCGAAGCCCGTGCGGGCCGTCTCGTCCGTGGAGAAGCTGACGATGGTGGTCGTACGGCCGTGGAAGTTGTCCGCCGCGACCACGATCGTCGCCCGGCCGGCCGGGACGCCCTTGACGTCGTAGGCCCACTTGCGGGCCACCTTGATGCCGCTCTCCACCGCCTCGGCGCCGGTGTTCATCGGCAGCACCATGTCCAGGCCGGTCAGTTGCGCGAGCCGCTCGGCGAACTCCGCGAGCCGGTCGTTGTGGAAGGCGCGGGACGTGAGGGTCAGCTGGTCGAGCTGGCGGTGCGCGGCCTCGGTCAGGGCCGGGTGCCGGTGGCCGAAGTTGAGCGCCGAGTATCCGGCGAGCATGTCGAGATAGCGGGTGCCCTCGACGTCCTCCACCCATGTGCCCTCGGCCCGGGCCACCACCACGGGCAGGGGGTGGTAGTTGTGCGCGAGGACGGGCTCCTCCGCGCGGATCAGGTCGGCGGACGTACGCGAACGCGCGGGTGCGCTCATCAGCGGATCTCCTGGGTGCAGCACTTGATGCCACCGCCGGCCTTGTGGAACTCCGACAGGTCGACGGGGACGGGGACGTAACCGTGGCCGGCCAGACGGTCGGCGAGCGCCTCGGCGCGGGGCGCGATGAAGACGTTGCGGCCGTCGGACACGGAGTTCAGACCGAACGCCATCGCGTCCTCCCGGGTGGCGAGCACCGCCTCCGGGTACAGCCGGCGCAGCACCTCACGGCTGCCCGCCGAGAACGCCTCCGGGTAGTAGCAGATGTTGTCGTCGTCGAGGACGAACAGCGCCGTGTCCAGGTGGTAGAAGTACGGGTCCACCAGGGTCAGGCCGATCACCGGGTGGCCGAGGAACTCCTGCGCCTCCCGGTGCGCCTCGCGTGTGGTGCGGAACCCGGTGCCGGCGAGCACGTACCGGCCCGTCCACACCAGGTCGCCCTCGCCCTCGGTCACCGACTCGGGGCGGTACACGTCGTAGCCCGCCGCCTTGAACCAGGTGTCGTAGTGCACCGACTCCGGACGCCGCTCCGGCGCGTGGAACAGCGATCCGAAGACCCGGCCGCCGACGACGCACGCCGCGTTGGCGGCGAAGACCATGTCGGGCAGTCCGGGGACCGGCTCGACCGAGTCGACGGTGTGCCCGTGGGCGCGGTAGGCGCGGATCAGTGTCTGCCACTGCTCCTGGGCGAGGTCCACGTCGACGGGCTTGTCGGGATGCATCCACGGATTGATCGCGTACTGCACGGCGAAATGTCTGGGTTCACAGACGAGAAAGCGCCGAGGGCGCTGTACACGGCTTTCGGACACAGAGGGTTTCCTCCGCTTTGCTGTGTGTCACTTGGGGATGTGATCCACGGTAGAAAGGGAGGCAGACGGTCGACAAGGAAAAATACCTGCGCATACGTGCAGCATCGCTGCGTTCTTCGGCTGCTTCACGCACCAGTCCTGCGCATACTTCCGGTCATTCGGGTGCCGCATGGGTGGCGCCCGCTTCCGGGCTTTCCGGGAGGAGGTGGGACAGCACCATCACGCTGATCGTCTTCCGGATGAACGGTTCGACGCGGATGCGCTCCAGCACCTCCTCGAAGTGCTCCACGTCCCGCGCCCGCACATGCAGCAGCGCGTCGGCGCCACCCGTGACCGTCATCGCCGCCGCGATCTCCGGATGGTTGCGCACGACCTCCGCCAGCCGCCGGGGCGGGGCCGCGCCCTCGCAGTAGACCTCGACGTACGCCTCGGTGCGCCAGCCGAGCGCCGAGGGTTTCACCGTCGCCGTGAACCCGGTGATCACCCCGGTCTCCCGCAGCCGGTCCACGCGCCGCTTGACCGCCGTCGCGGACAGCCCGATGTCCGCGCCGATCTCGGCGAAGCTGGTCCGGGCGTTCGCCATCAACGCGGTGATGATCTTGCGGTCGAGGTCGTCGAACGAGGGTGTCCTGCTGTTCATGCGGGCACTGTAGGTCAGACCAGCAGGGCGGGAGACCTCACGACTGGGTGACGACCATGGCGAGCGTCAGCAGACCCAGCACCACCCAGCCGAACCACAGCCAGCCGTTGCTGCCGAGGGCGACCGTGTAGGCGGTCACGACGACGAGCCCGCCGACCGTGAGAGCCCCCATCACCTTGGTGGAACCGTTCGTGGAACCGGGCATCGCGACACCCTCCTCGTGGTCCGTCCCTGACCATGGTGCCCCCGATCCCGCCCGGAGGGGACACCCCCTAGGGGGGTGTCGTGTGGATCACCCCGGCGTCGCGGGGTCTGGCACGCACATCTGCCGCGTTGTCGTCACTCGCCGACGCTCCGCGTCGACTCCCTCCTCCGCCTTGCAGCTGCACGCACCAGACCCCGCTCGGGTCCGCCGGCCGGCACCGCTCGTCACGGCCGGCCCGATCCAAACAACACCCCCTAGCCCTCGCGGGAGTTCAGCGAGGCCAGATACGCGTTGTACGCCTCCAGCTCCTTGTCGCCGTCCCGGTCGGCGGCCCGGTCCTTGCGCTTGGCCTGCCGCTGCTCGGAGCGGTACCACTGGAACAGCAGTGCGATCAGCACCAGCACGGACGGGATCTCGCTGAACGCCCAGGCGATACCACCGGCCGCGTTCTGGTCCGAGAGCGCGTCGATGCCGAGCGAGGCCGGCGGGTTCCTGAACGTCTCCACCATCGGCGTCGACGCCATCATCAGCGCGATACCGAAGAACGCGTGGAACGGCATGCCGGCGAACAGCTCCAGCATCCTCATCAGATGCCCCGGCCGGTGCGGACCGGGGTCCACACCGATGATCGGCCAGAAGAAGACGACCCCGACCGCGAGGAAGTGCACCATCATCGCGATGTGCCCGGCCCTGGAGCCCATCAGGGAGTCGAACATCGGGGTGAAGTAGAGCGCGTAGAGGCTGGCGATGAACAGCGGGATGGTGAACGCCGGGTGGGTGATGATCCGCATGTAGCGGCTGTGCAGCAGTGCCAGCAGCAGCTCGCGCGGGCCCTTGCGGCCCCGGCCGGCGGTAGGCAGCGCACGCAGGGCCAGCGTGACCGGCGCGCCGAGCAGGATCAGGATCGGCGACAGCATGCTGATGATCATGTGCTGCACCATGTGCACGCTGAACATCACCATGCCGTAGTCGTTCAGCCTGGTGCACATGACCAGGGCGATGGTGAGCACACCGACGACGTACGCCACCGTCCGGCCGACGGGCCACGCGTCGCCGCGCCGCCGCAGCCGTACGACACCCCAGCCGTACAGCCCCAGCCCGAGCAGGCAGGCCACGAGGAAGAAGGGGTCCGCCGACCATTGGAGCCCCCGCCCCAGCGTGAACGGCGGCAGATCCATCATCATGCCGTGCCCGCTGTGATCCATCCGGCGGCTCCTGATTCGTGGGGGTTGTGCGGTTTCTGTCCGCACTCAGGGTACGGCTGACCCCGGCCACGTCCGTGACCGGGGTCGGCTGCAACAACCGCAGGGGCGCGGGGAACTGCGCGACAAGCCACGCACGACCCGCACCCGGCAGATCAGCGGAACCTCAGAGAACGCACTCCGCCTCGTCGTAGCGCCCGGAGGGTACCGTCTTCAGCGTCTCCACGGCCTCCGCCAGCGGCACCATGACGATGTCGGTCCCGCGCAGGGCGGTCATCCGGCCGAACTCACCGCGGTGCACGGCCTCCACCGCGTGCCAGCCGAAACGGGTCGCCAGCACCCGGTCATAGGCGGTCGGCGTGCCACCCCGCTGCACATGTCCGAGGATCACCGGCCGCGCCTCCTTGCCGAGCCGGTGCTCCAGCTCGACCGACAGCTGCCGGGCGATCCCGGCGAAGCGCTCGTGGCCGTAGATGTCCTTGCCGCCCTCGTCGAAGTCCATCGTGCCGGCCTTCGGCTTGGCCCCCTCCGCCGCGACGACGATCGCGAACCGCTTGCCCGCGTCGAACCGCTCGCCGACCTTGGCCGCCAGCTCCTCGATGTCGAAGGGCCGTTCCGGGACGACGATGGCGTGGGCGCCGGCCGCCATGCCGGAGTGCAGCGCGATCCAGCCGGTGTGCCGGCCCATGACCTCCACGACCAGCACGCGCTGGTGGGACTCGGCGGTCGTCTTCAGCCGGTCCAGCGCCTCCGTCGCCACCCCCACGGCCGTGTCGAAGCCGAAGGTGACGTCCGTGACAGCGATGTCGTTGTCGATGGTCTTCGGCACGCCGACGATCGGCAGCCCGCTGTCGTACATCAGCCGGGCCGCCTTCAGCGTGCCCTCGCCGCCGATCGGGATGATCGCGTCCAGGCCGAGCTCCTCGACATGGCCCTTCGCCCGCTCCACGCCGTCCCGCAGATGCGAGGGCTGCACCCGGGAGGAGCCGAGGATGGTGCCGCCGCGCGCCAGGATGCCGCCCACGGCGTCGAGGTCGAGCTTGAGATAGTCGCACTCCAGGAGGCCTTTCCAGCCGTCCCGGAAACCGATGACCTCGTCGCCGTGGTCGGCGACGGCACGGTGCACGACGGACCGGATGACGGCGTTCAGGCCGGGGCAGTCGCCGCCGGACGTGAGGACACCAATGCGCATAGCCCGAATACCTTCTCAACGTGGGCCGGGTAACCGGACCACGTTGTCCGGCGGATTCCCGGCCACCCTACCGGCGTGAGGGGGTGGCGCCGTAGCGGGCGTCCGCCTGCTGGACGCGCCCGCACATGTGAGCGGACGGCCTGTCAGGCGGGCCCGCCACGAGCCTGCCGGGACCCGCTGAACTCCCGCTGGAGCGGCGCTTACGCAGGCTGCTGCGCAGCAGCGATGCGCTCGTTGCGGAGCGCCTCGTACCAGCGGTCGTCGACCGGCGGCAGCGCGTTGACGTCGAGCGCCAGCTTCAGCAGCAGATCGGCGATCTGCGGGTTGCGGGCGAGGACCGGGCCGTGCATGTACGTACCGAAGACGGTCCCGTTGTACGCGCCCTCCGTGCCGTCCCCGGTGCCGTTGCCGTTGCCGACCTTCACGTGGGCGAAGGGCCGGGCGCTCGGGCCGACGTGGGTCACGCCCTGGTGGTTCTCGAAGCCGGTCAGCTGCGGCAGCCCGAGCTGCGGGTCGATGTCGGCGAGCACGTCACCGACGCACCGCTCGCCCTCGCCGCGCACCGAGACCACGTCGAGCAGGCCGAGGCCGGGCTCGCGCTGGCCGAGGTCGTTGACGAACTCGTGGCCGAGGATCTGGTAGCCGGCGCAGACGGAGAAGACGATCGCGCCGTTCTGCACCGCCCGCTGCAGATGCCCGTCACGGCGCAGCCGCTCGGCCGCGAGCCGCTGCGGACGGTCCTCGCCGCCGCCGATCAGATAGATGTCGCCGGAGGTCGGGACCGGCTGGTCGCTGCGCACGTCGAGCCGGGCCACGTCCAGGCCGCGCTGCCGCGCCCGGCGCTCCACGACGAGGGCGTTGCCCTGGTCGCCGTAGGTGCTCAGCAGGTCCGGGTAGATCCACACCAGCCGCAGTTGGTTGTCGCTCATGAGTGATCGCCTTTCGAAGATCAGTTGCCGACGCGGCGGCGCAGGTCCTGGAACGCGGTGTAGTTCGCGATGACCTCGATACGGCCCGGCGGGCACATCTGCACGGCCTGGTCGAGGTCCTCGCAGACCTGGAAGTGCTGGTTCGCGACCTCCAGGCGGACAGCGAGGTCCAGCTTCCGGTCACCGATGACGAAGATCGGGTGGCCGGTCAGCCGGGTGTAGTCGACGTCCCACAGCCAGGAGGTGTCGGTGCCGTCGGCTCCGCGGGCGTTCACGGACAGGATCACCGGGGCGGGCGGCGGGTCGATCAGGGAGAACGTCTCCAGCCAGCCGGCCGGGTTCTTGGCCAGCAGCAGGCGCAGATCACGGTTCTGGAACTGCACGACGTCATAACGTCCGGCCACGGCCTGCACCTGGTACATCCGTTCCAGGGCGACCTGCGGCGGCACCCCGAAGACGGCCGCGACGGCGGCGGAGCTGGCCGCGTTCGCCTTGTTGGCGCGGCCCGGAAGCTGCAGATGGATCGGCCAGGCGGACCCGTGCGGGTCCAGCACATGATCACCGGACAGCGCCCAGGTCGGCGTGGGCCGCCGGAACCCGCACTCACCGCAGAACCAGTCGTCCCCGGGGCGCTGCATCACGCCACCGCAGGACGGGCAGGACCAGGCGTCGTCCTTCCACATCTGCCCGGCCGCGACCCAGACCACGTTCGGGGAGGAGGACGCGGCCCACACCACCAGCGGGTCGTCGCAGTTGGCGACGACAACGGCCTTGGAGCCGGCGAGGCCCTCGCGCCAGTTCTCGGCGAGCATCCGGGTCTCGGCGGCACGGTCGAGCTGGTCGCGGGAGAGGTTGAGCAGGGCGATGCACTTGGGGCTGGTGTCCCTGGCCACACCGGCCAGGTACTTCTCGTCGACCTCGATGACACCGAACTTCGCCTCCGAGCCGCCCGCGAGCGCGGAGGTGATACCGGCCGGCATGTTGGCGCCGAGGGCGTTCGACACGACCGGGCCCGCGGCGCGCAGCGCCTCGGCGATCAGCCGGGTCGTCGTCGTCTTGCCGTTGGTGGCCGACACCAGGACGACGTCCAGGTTCTGGGCGAGCCGTCCGAGCAGATCGGGGTCGAGTTTCAGCGCGACCCGGCCACCGATCACCGACCCGCTGCCGCGCCCCGCGGCACGTGATGCCGCAGCGACCGCCTTGCCCGCGGTCACGGCCAGCTTGGCCCGCGGCGTGAGCGGGTCCGAGTTGCCTGCCATCAGTTCTCGATCCTCCTTGCGTACGCGCCGCGCCTGGGGCCATCCGGCAACGTGGTGTGGACCTGAAGCCTATCGAGATCCATTCGCACACCCGAATCCCGGCCCACGCCTGTGCGGCGGGCATGAGCTGAAGGAACCGTACCCTTGCCGCTATGCGACACGGCACGATCCCGGGCGCCCACGGGCGAGTCCGGCCTCTTTCCCTGCTCGGAGACGCACCGCTGCGCGAGCAATGCCGGGAAGTCACCGACTTCGGCCCCGGCCTGGCGGCACTCGTGGAGGATCTGTTCGCCACGATGTACGCGGCGCAGGGGGTGGGTCTGGCGGCGAATCAGGTGGGGGTGGCTTTGCGGGTGTTCGTCTATGACTGCCCGGATGATGACGATGTGCGCCACCTCGGGCATGTGGTGAACCCGCGACTGGTGGAGACGGACGGCGTGGTCGTCCGGGGCCCGGAGGGCTGCCTGTCCCTGCCGGGCCTGGAAGCGGGGACCGAGCGCTACGACCATGCGGTGGTCGAGGGCTTCACGATGACGGGAGAGCCGGTCACGATCCATGGCACAGGTTTCTTCGCACGGTGCCTTCAGCACGAGTGCGACCACCTGGAGGGCCGGGTGTACGCCGATCACCTGGCGGGGTGGCGGAAGCGGAGATTGACGAGGCAGATCTCCAGGGCTGCATGGCGCCGGTGAACCGGTCCGACTCAGGGGCGAGGGGGACTGCACGAGCAACCCCCACGCACCCGCACACGGGGAGCGACCGTCAGAACCCCGGACCCCCCATTTTGTCCCCCGCAGCCGCAAGACGCCCCCACAGCAGATCCGCGAGAGACCGCACCAACTCGGCCCGGGAGCAAGGACGTTCACCCAGCCACCAGTCGCCGGCCGCATGCATCATCCCGACGATGCCGTGCCCCCACACCCGCGCCAGCTGCTGACTCTCCGGTCCGAGATCCACCCGCTCCTCGATGACCTGGGCCAGCTCCTCACCCATCCGCCGAAGCAGCGGAGCTGAATGCTTTCCGACATCGAACCCCTGGTCGCCCCCGGCGCCGCCCTCCGCGGGATGCATCAGGAACCGGTAGACCTGAGGCCTGGCCTCGATCGCCGCGAGGTAGGTGTCCAGCGTGGATTCGACACGCTCGCGCCTCTCGGCGGGAGCGTCCAGCGCCGCCCGCAGTGAATCGAGCAGTGCATCCGTGTGCCGCTTGGCCAAAGCCGCGTAAAGGCCGCCCTTGTCGCCGAAGTGGCGATAAAGGATCGGCTTGGTGATCCCCGCTTCCGCCGCGATCGCGTTCATCGACGCCTGCGGGCCGTCGCGCAGCACCACCCGGTCGGCGGCCTCCAGCAGCTCGCGCCGTCGTCGGTCGGCGGACCGCTGCTGATCGGTCCGCTGTGTGGTGTCCATGTGCTCTCCCCACCCGTGCTGATTCGATGACGCCTGCGCAAACTAACACTGACTGTGCCCCTGACATCGAACGGGATGCCGGGCGCCATCTGCGGTTGACTTTCCTACCCGTCAGTAACAGACTCGGGTTACCGCTAGTAACACCGCATCGCCGCCGCTGGAGGGGACATGGCCGAGTTCACCATGGAGCTGAACGACGAACAGAAGGAAGTCCGGGACTGGCTCCATGGCTTCGCCGCCGACGTGATCCGCCCCGCGGCCGCCGAGTGGGACGAGCGCGAGGAGACTCCCTGGCCGGTCATCCAGGAGGCCGCGAAGGTCGGCATCTACTCCCTCGACTTCTACGCACAGCAGTACTTCGACCCCACCGGCCTCGGCATTCCGATGGCCATGGAGGAGCTGTTCTGGGGCGACGCGGGCATCGCCCTCTCCATCGTCGGCACGGGTCTCGCCGCCGTGGGCGTTCTCGCCAACGGAACCGAGGAACAGATCGGCACCTGGATCCCGCAGATGTACGGCGACCAGAACGACGTCAAGGTCGCCGCGTTCTGCTCCTCCGAGCCCGACGCCGGCTCCGACGTGGCCTCCATGCGCACGCGTGCGGTGTACGACGAGGCCAAGGACGAGTGGGTGATCAACGGCACGAAGACCTGGGCGACCAACGGCGGCATCGCGGGCGTCCACGTCGTCGTGGCCTGCGTCGACCCGGAGCTGGGCTCCAAGGGCCACGCCTCCTTCATCGTCCCGCCGGGCACGCCGGGTCTCGCCCAGGGCCAGAAGTTCAAGAAGCACGGCATCCGGGCCTCGCACACCGCCGAGGTCATCCTCGACAACGTCCGCGTCCCTGGTTCCTGCCTGCTCGGGGGCAAGGAGAAGCTGGACGAGCGGCTCGCGCGGGCCCGCGAGAAGGCCAAGGCGGGCGGCGAGCGCGTCAAGAACGCGGCGATGGCGACCTTCGAGGCCTCCCGCCCCGCGGTCGGCGCCATGGCGGTCGGCACGGCCCGGGCCGCGTACGAGGTCGCCCTCGACTACGCCAGGACCCGGGAGCAGTTCGGGCGGCCGATCATCGACAACCAGGGAGTGGCCTTCCAGCTCGCGGACATGCGGACGCAGATCGACGCCGCCCGGCTGCTGGTGTGGCGGGCCTCGTGGATGGCGGTCAACGGCAGGCCGTTCACCGCGGCCGAGGGGTCGATGTCGAAGCTGTTCGCCAGTGAGACCGCGAAGAAGGTCACCGCTCAGGCGATCCAGATTCTGGGCGGGAACGGTTACACCCGTGAGTACCCGGTCGAGCGGATGCACCGGGACAGCGCGATCTACACGATCTTCGAGGGTACGAGCGAGATCCAGCGGCTCGTCATCGCGCGGACCCTGGCCGGGATGCCCATCCGGTAAGGACACTCACCGATGCCTGAGCGGTGTGAGCTGCTCGATGTCGTACTTCGCCCTCAGCGCCTCGATCGCCTCCTGGTCCGGCGGACCCCCGTCGCCCAGGATCTCCAGCAGCTCCTCGAAATAGCGCTCGTGATCCGGTGGCGGGCTCGCCTGGAAGAACATCTTCGCGGGGGTGTCCGTCGGGTTCGCGAACGCATGCGGGCACCCCGGCGGTACGACGATGACCGTGCCGGGAGTCGCCCGCACCACCCGGCTGCCCGAACTGGACTCCCACTTCTGCCAGTTGTCCGGTGTGCGGATGCGCGGCTCGAAGGCGAGCACGTCCAGCTCGCCGTCGAGGACGTAGAAAAGCTCCTCGCTGCGCGTGTGCACATGGGCGCCCACGTCGAAGCCCGGCGGGACCTCCACCTCGAAGGTGGAGGCGATCCGCGAGTGGGCGCCGGTGACCTTGAACGTCACACGCTGCGCCGGTGCCGCCACGACCCGGCCGTGGCCCGGCGGCACGAGCAGTCCCTCGGTCTGTGTCATCGGTGGCTCACCAGGTCACCGGCAGGGCCTCGGGACCCCGGATCAGCGCGCCCTTCTTGAAGGGCACCTGCTGTGGCGGTACGGCCAGCTTCAGGCCCGGAACCCGGTCCAGCAGGGCGTTCACCAGCAACTGCGACTCCAGCCGGGCGAGCTGGCCGCCGGGGCAGTAGTGCGGGCCGAAACCGAACGCCACATGCGGGTTCGGGCTGCGGGAGAAGTCGATGGTCTCCGGGTCGGGGAAGACGTCCGGGTCGCGATTGGCCGCCAGGTAGGAGACATAGACCGCGTCGCCCGCATGGATGCGGTGGCCCTTGATCTCCACGTCCTCCCTCGCGATCCGGGACAGCCCGACCGCGTTGCGGTGCGGGATGTAGCGCAGGAGCTCGTCGATGGCCTGCGGCCGGATCCCCGGCTCGGCGCGCAGCCGTTCCATCAGGTCGGGGCGGGTCAGCAGCAGGTAGAACATCTGCCCGCTGTTGTTGGTGACCGCCTCGCCGCCGATCTGGAGGAGAACGGCCAGACCGACGGCCTCCTCCAGGGCGACCTCGCCGTGGCCCACCGCGGCGCCGAGCAGTGAGGTGACGTCCTCGGCCGTGCTGTTCTCGCGCAGTCCGATGAGGTCGCCGAAGTAGGCGCTCATGTCCCGCTTGGCCTTCTCGCTGACCTCCTTGCCGTGCGAGGAGGACAGGATCAGCTGGGTCCAGGTGTGCATGGTGTGCCGGTCGCAGGGCGGGACGCCCATCAGCTCGCAGATCACCGCGATCGGGAACGGGCTGAGCACCGCACTGGTGAGATCGGCGGGCGGCCCGTCCTGCAGGAGTTCGTCGACCAGCTCGTCCAGCATGGCCCGTGCCTTCTCCCGTACCCGCTCCACACCCTTCGCGGTGAACGCGGCGGCCACCGCACGGCGCAGCCGGGTGTGGTCGGGCGGGTCGAGGAAGCCGACCGCGCCGCGGTCCGGGATGAAGTGCGGGGCGAGTCGCGTGACCGACTGCTCCAGGACCGCCTCGCGGCTGAAGCGCGGGTCGTTGGCGACCATGCGCACGTCGTCGTACCGGGTCACCAGCCAGGCCCAGCCCTCGCCGTTGGGCAGCTCGATGCGGGTGACCGGTCCCTCGCCCATCAGCTCGGTCAGCACCGGGTCGAAATCCGTCCCGGTCAGGTCGAGCGCCGGCCACTGCCGGATCGGGGGCGGGGCCTCGATGAGCGTCATCTCCTCGGTCATCGCGGGTCGCCGTTCCCGTTGACCCAGCGGCCGACCGTCATCTCGGCCGTGATGCCGGGGCCGAACCCGGCGAGCAGACCGCGCGCCCTGTCCTCGGCGCCGCCCTCGTCGAACATCCGGCGCAGCGCGTCCAGGACGACGGCGCTGGCTATGTTGCCGTACTCGGTGAGCGTGGCCCGGCTGAACCGGAAGGCGTGCGGCTCGACCTCCAGGAACTTGCTGAGGTCGTCGAGTATGCGCGGCCCGCCCGCGTGGATGATGTAGAAGTCCAGGTCGGACGCGTCCCAGCCGTGCATGCCGGCCAGGTCCCTCAGCGCCGGGGCGAGCGGCTCCATGGTCGCGGGCACCCGCTTGTCCAGCAGGAAGTGGAAGCCGGTGGCCCGGACGTCGTAGGCGATCCAGTCCTCCGTCTTCGGGATCAGGTAGGAGCCGTTTCGCTCCAGACGCACGCCCGTACCGCCGTTTCCGCGTACGACGGCGGCGGCGATGCCGTCGCCGAACAGGCCGTTGGAGAGCAGCGAACCGACGCCGAGGTCGGTGGGCTGGTAGCACAGCGAGCAGAACTCGCAGGCCACGATGAGCGCGTTGGCGTTCGGGTAGGCCGAGCAGAAGTCGTGCGCCCGGTTGATCGCCGCCCCGCCGGCCGCGCAGCCCAGCTGGGCTATGGGGAGCTGGCGGGTGGTGGAGTCGAAGTCCATCTCGTTGATCAGCCACGCCGTCAGCGAGGGCATCATGAAGCCCGTGCACGACACGTAGACGATCACGTCGATGTCGCTGGTGAGCAGCTCCGCGTCGTCCAGCGCCCGCTGGATCACTGCCGGGACCCGGGCCTTGGCCTCGGCCTCGTAGAGCTTGTTGCGCTCCTCGAAGCCCGGGTGCTTCAGGGTCTCCTCGATGGGCTGCACGATGTGCCTGGTCTTGACGCCCGTGTTCTCGATGAGGCGCAGCGCGAGTGCCAGTTGAGGGTGGTCCGCGTGGCGGGAGCGCGCCAGCTCCAGCGTCTCCTCCATCGTGATCACGTGCTCCGGGACCGACACCGAGGGTCTGCACAAAGTCGCCATGAACCGTCCCTGCTTTCCGCTTTCGGCGGGCCTTCGCCCACCGGCCAGAAGGTGGTTCACCTCTTGTGGGTGCTCCCCCCACCGTCACCCAGGAGGACGACGATCTCGCGTTGGGTTACTCCGAATCGGGGACCCAGGGGGAGGCTCGAAGGGCGAATTCCACCGCCGGACGAGGGGAAATTCGATGACGACTGTTACGGCGGGGAAGCAGTGGGGCAGCGGTGCGGCAGCCCGCAAGGCGGCCTAGGGGGTGTCGTTTGGATCAGGCCGGTCGGCACCCCCTAGGGCGCCCCGCTGCTGTGCGCGATGCACGCCACGTCGATGCGGTCCGCCAGCTTGGCCAGCTCAATGGTCAAAGCGGCCACCGTGTCCTCGTCCAGCCCCGGCTCCCCGCCGTCGACCAGATGCAGCCACCGAGCGCCCACGGTCCGCAGCAACTTACTCACGTCGGCCGCAGCCACCTGCAGGGCCCCACGGTCGTCCACGATCAGAGGCAGAGTCACTTCGCCGTTCACAAACCGGATGCTAGCCGCGCAGCGCTCACGCACCCTGCCAAACCGTGGTGATGTTGCAGAACTCGCGGATTCCGTGCCCGGACAGCTCACGCCCGAACCCGGACCGCTTGACCCCGCCGAACGGGAACGCCGGATGGGAGGCGGTCATCCCGTTGACGAACACGGACCCGGCCTCCAGGTCGCGGGTGAACCGCTCCACCTCGCTCTCGTCCCGCGTCCACACGTTGGAACTCAGCCCGAAGGGCGAGTCGTTGGCGATGAGCAGTGCCTCGTCCACGTCGTCGGCCCGGTACAGCGTGGCCACCGGTCCGAACGCCTCCTCCCGGTGGATGCGCATCTCCCGGGTGATCCCGGCCAGCACGGTCGGCGGGTAGTACCAGCCCGGCCCGTCCGGCCGCTCGCCGCCGCACAGCACCTCGGCGCCGCTGCGCTTCGCGTCGTCGACCAGCTCCTCCAGATCGCTGCGCCCCTGTTCACTGGAGAGCGGCCCGACCTCGGTGTCCTCCTCCAGCGGGTCACCGACCTTGAGCGCCTTCATACCGGCGACGAACTTCTCGGCGAACGTGTCGTAGACGTCGGTGTGCACGATGAACCGCTTGGCCGCGATACAGGACTGCCCGTTGTTCTGCACCCGCGCGGTCACCGCCACCTGGGCCGCCCGGTCCAGGTCGGCTGAGGGCATGACGACGTACGGGTCGCTGCCGCCCAGCTCCAGCACCGTCTTCTTGATCATCTCACCGGCGGTGGAGGCGACCGCCCGGCCCGCGGGCTCGCTGCCCGTCAGCGTCGCCGCCTTCACCCGCTCGTCGCGCAGGATGTCGTCCACCGCGGCCGAGCCGACCAGCAGCGTCTGGAAACAGCCCTCCGTGAAGCCCGCCCGGTGGAACAGGTCCTCCAGGTACAGGGCTGTCTGGGGGACGTTGGAAGCGTGCTTGAGCAGGCCCACGTTGCCCGCCATCAGCGCGGGCGCGGCGAACCGGACCACCTGCCACAGCGGGAAGTTCCACGGCATCACCGCGAGGACGGGGCCGAGCGGCCGGTAGCGGACCCGGACCCGGGAGGCGCCGGAGTCCTTCACGTCCGACTCCGGGGGCTCCTCGGCGGCCAGCAGACCCTCGGCGCGTTCGGCGTACCAGCGCATCGCCTTGGCGCACTTCGCGGCCTCCGCGCGGGCCTGCTTGATCGGCTTGCCCATCTCGGTGGTCATGACCCTGGCGATCTCCTGCTGATCCTCGTCCAGCAGGCCGGCGGCCTCGTTCATCAGCCGGGCGCGGTCGGCGAAGGTGGTCGTCCGGTACGTGCGGAACGTGGCCTCGGCGAGCTGAAGCCGGCGTTCCAGCTCCTCTTCATCCATGGGCTCGTACGTCTTGAGCGTCTCGCCGTTCGCCGGGTTCACCGTCGCGATGGGCATGGCTGACCTCCCTGGGAGCGGGCTTGCTTCGACCTTCGCGCGCGGCCGGGCAAGCCGCAACGCGAAAGGCCCCTGTTCAGCCCGAGTGCTCCGCCAGCCGGTCGAGAAACGCGGTCTGCGCCGCGATGACCAGCTCACGGGCCCGCTCCAGACCGAGCCACTCCACCCGGTCCAGCTCCGGAAACTCCCGCACCCGGCCGGACCTCGGCGGCCACTCCATCGTGAAGGTGCCGGGGCTGAAGCCCGTCAGGTCCGGGTCCGCCTCGACGGCCCACGCGGTGACGATCTTGCCGTTCTTCTGCACGACCTCGCCCAGCGGTACGGCCGTCCCGTCGGGCGGCGCCAGCCCCAGTTCCTCCTGGAACTCCCGCCGGGCGGCCTCCCAGGCGGGCTCTTCCGGTTCGTACTCGCCCTTGGGCACGGTCCAGGCGCCCGCGTCCTTCTTCGCCCAGAGCGGGCCTCCCATATGGCCCAGCAACACCTCAAGTCCCTCATCGGTGTGCCGGAACAACAGCAGTCCCGCGCTGCGCCGCGTCGCACGCACCGTCACGGCTTGACCTCCGGGTGCGCCGCCAGCAGGGCCTCCACCGTATCGGCATCCTCGGGGCGTTTGTCCTCGCGATAGCGGACCACACGGGCGAAACGGAGGGTGACGCCGGCCGGATAGCGGGAGGAGCGCTGGAGGCCGTCGTAGGCGATCTCCACGACGAGTTCGGGGCGCACCCGGACCACCCAGCCGCTGTCCTCGACCGCCAGCTCCTGCAGCCGCTCGGTCTGCCAGGCGAGCATCGCGTCGGTCATGCCCTTGAAGGTCTTGCCGAGCATGGCGAAGCTGCCGTCGGGGTTGCGGGCACCCAGGTGGAGGTTGGAGAGCCTGCCCGTGCGGCGGCCGTGCCCCCACTCGGCGGCCAGCACCACCAGGTCGAGGGTGTGGACGGGCTTGACCTTCAGCCAGGAGGCGCCGCGCCGGCCCGCGCTGTACGGCGCGTCCAGCGCCTTGACCACCACGCCCTCGTGCCCGCGGGCCAGCGTCTCGGCAAGGAACCGTTCCGCCACCGCGATGTCCTCCGGTCCCGAGGCGACCGTCCGGCGTACCCGCATCGGCTCCGGCACCAGCCGGGCCAGCTGTGCGTGCCGCTCGGCGAAGGGCAGGTCCAGCAGGTCGGTGCCGTCGACGGACAGGGCGTCGAAGAAGACGGGGGAGACCGGGACCTCCTCGGCCGCCTTCGCCACATCCGTGCGGGAGCCGACCCGGCCCGCCGTCTCCTGGAAGGACCGGGGCCGTCCGGCCGCGTCGAAGGAGATCACCTCACCGTCCAGGATGAACCGCTCACCCCCCAACTGCAGCGCGGCAACGGTCACTTCGGGCAGCCGGTCGGTGATGTCGTCCAGGGTGCGGGTGTGTACACGGACCGTGTCGCCGTCCCGGTGGATCTGCACCCGGATGCCGTCCAGCTTCTCCTCCACCGCGCAGGCGCCCAGCTTCTCCACCGCCTCGGCGACCGAGGAGGCGCTGTGCGCCAGCATCGGCAGCACGGGCCGGCCGACCGTGAGCCGGAAGCGGTCCAGCGCCCCGGGTCCCTCGGCGAGCAGGGCCTGGGCGACCGTCTGCAGCGACCCGGCGAGCATCACCGCCCGGCGTACGGCGGCCGGCTCCGCGTCCGTGGCCTGGGCGAGGCCCTCCACCGCGACGGCGTCCAGCGCGCCCTGCCGCACCTCGCCGGTGAGCAGACCGAGCAGGAAACGCTGCTCGTCCTCGGTGGCGGCGCCCATCAGCTCGCCGACGAGCCGGGTCCGCTCCGCCTGCGAACCCGGACCGGACACCTTGCCCAGCTCGCCGAGCAGCGCGTCGACCTGCCGGACCGTGAGGGTGGACTCGGCGGCCGGCGGCACCGGGCGGCCGAGCACCTTCCAGCCGACGCCGAGCCGGCCCTGCGGCAGCCGTCCGGCCAGGTAGGGGATGACGATCGGCACGTCGTCCGCCTCCGCCTCCCGGAACAGCTCGGCGAGCAGCGCTGTCTTACGGGACCGGGCCGCCGTCGCGGCGACCTCCCGGGACACCTGGGCGAGCCGGGTCAGCAGCATGTCCTCAAGGGTGCACCAACGCTCCGCCGGGTGCGCGGTTCGGTGGGCGCGGGTGTGCGGAGACGTACGGGTGCGCCGTGGTTGACCGCGACAGTCGTCAGCCCGCGTTCGTCGATGGTCCGACCACCTCCGTCCCCGACCGTTGCTCCGGCGCTGCGGTATTGACAAACGTGTTTGCCGAATCTGCAATACCGGCATGAGTTCCGACGACGTTCTCGCGGGGGTGGGGCCCCGGCTGCGGCGCATCCGCAAGGAGCGGGAGGTGACCCTGGCCGCGCTGTCCGAGGCCACCGGCATCTCCGTGAGCACCCTCTCCCGGCTGGAGTCCGGCCTGCGCAGACCCAGCCTCGAACTGCTGCTGCCGATCGCCCGGGTCCACCAGGTGCCGCTGGACGAACTGGTCGGCGCGCCGCCGGTGGGGGATCCGCGGGTGCGGTCGAAGCCGATCGTGCGGGGCGGGCGCACCCACTGGCCGCTCACCCGCCAGCCCGGCGGCCTCCAGGCCTTCAAGGTGCTGGAGCCGCAGCGCGAGCAGGAGCCGGATCCGCGCACCCACGAGGGCTACGAGTGGCTGTATGTGCTGTCGGGCCGGCTGCGGCTGGTCCTCGGCGAGCACGACGTGGTGCTCTCCGCGGGGGAGGCCGCCGAGTTCGACACGCGCGTGCCGCACTGGTTCGGGTCGACGGGCGAGGGTCCGGTGGAGTTCCTGAGTCTGTTCGGGCCGCAGGGCGAGCGGATGCACGTACGGGCGCGGCCGGCGTCCCGGACGTGACCCACGCGACGCGAGCCGGGGTGCGGCCGCCTGTTCCCTGATGGGCAAGCGACCGCTTAGTATGCCGTCGGACCCGGTCAGACGAAGCAGTCCCGTGGAGGCCCCGCATGCAGGCATGGCAAGTGCACGAGAACGGCGAGCCGAGCGAGGTGATGCGCCTCGCGGAGGTGGAGCGGCCCGCACCGGGTGACGGGCAGGTGCTGCTGCGCGTGCGCGCCGCCAACATCAACTTCCCGGACGCGCTGCTGTGCCGCGGCCAGTACCAGGTGCGCCCGCCGTTGCCCTTCACACCCGGCGTGGAGATCTGCGGCGAGACCGAGGACGGCCGCCGCGTGATCGCCAACCCGGCGCTGCCGTACGGCGGTTTCGCCGAGTACGCGCTCGCCGACGCCCGTGCCCTGCTGCCCGCGCCCGAGTCGCTGGACGACGCCGAGGCCGCCGCGCTGCACATCGGCTACCAGACGGGCTGGTTCGGCCTGCACCGACGGGCCGGTCTGGAAGCGGGGGAGACCCTGCTCGTGCACGCCGCCGCCGGCGGTGTCGGCAGCGCCGCCGTCCAGCTCGGCAAGGCGGCCGGCGCCACCGTGATCGGTGTCGTCGGCGGCGCGGACAAGGCCGCCGTGGCCCGTGAGCTGGGCTGTGACGTGGTCGTCGACCGCCGCAGCGAGGACGTGATCGCGGCCGTGAAGGAGGCCACCGGCGGCCGGGGCGCGGACGTGATCTACGACCCCGTCGGCGGCGAGGCCTACGCCCAGTCCGCCAAGCTCGTCGCCTTCGAGGGCCGGATCGTCGTCGTCGGCTTCGCCAGCGGCACCATCCCGAGCCCCGCCCTCAACCACGCCCTCGTGAAGAACTACTCGATCCTGGGCCTCCACTGGGGCCTGTACAACACCAAGAACCCGAAGCTGATCCTGCAGTGCCACGAGCAGCTCACCGAGCTGGCCGCCCGGGGCGCGATCAAGCCCCTGGTGAGCGAGCGGGTGCCGCTGAGCGAGGCCGCCGTGGCCGTGCAGAAGGTGGCGGACGGCCGCTCCACCGGCCGGATCGCCGTGGTGATGGAGGAGACAGCATGACCGACGCCGAAGAACTGCGCCGCCGTACACGGGAGTTGCTGGCCGCGCATCCCCCTGCGAGCACCGACCGCCTGGACTTCCTGCGCGCCCGCTTCGACGCGGGCCTCGCCTGGGTCCACTACCCGGAGGGCCTCGGCGGTCTGGGCGTCCCACGCGCCCTGCAGGCCGTCGTGGACGCCGAACTGGAGGCCGCGGGCGCCCCCGACAACGACCCCCGGCGCATCGGCATCGGCCTCGGCATGGCCGCGCCGACGATCCTCAAGTACGGCACGGACGAGCAGAAGCAGCGCTTCCTGCGGCCCCTGTGGACCGGGGAGGAGGTCTGGTGCCAGCTGTTCAGCGAGCCCGGCGCCGGCTCCGACCTCGCCGCGCTCGGCACCCGGGCCGTACGGGAGGGCGAGGACTGGGTCGTCAACGGGCAGAAGGTGTGGACGTCCAGCGCGCACATCGCCCGCTGGGCCATCCTCATCGCCCGCACCGACCCGAACGTGCCCAAGCACGCCGGCATCACCTACTTCCTCTGCGACATGACCGACCCGGGCGTCGAGGTCCGGCCGCTGCGCCAGATCACCGGCGAGGCCGAGTTCAACGAGGTCTTCCTCACCGACGTCCGCATCCCCGACACCCGCCGCCTCGGCGCGGTCGGCGACGGCTGGCGGGTCGCCCAGACCACGCTGATGAACGAGCGTGTCTCCATCGGCGGCATGGCTCTGCCCCGCGAGGGCGGCATGATCGGCCCGGTCGCCAAGACCTGGCGCGAACGCCCCGAACTGCGCACCCACGAGCTGCACCAGCGGCTGCTCAAGCTGTGGGTCGAGGCCGAGGTCTCCCGCCTCACCGCCGAACGCCTGCGCCAGCAGCTCGTCGCCGGCCAGCCCGGCTACGAGGGCTCCGGCATGAAGCTCGCCTTCGCCCGCCTCAACCAGGAGATCAGCGGCCTGGAGGTCGAACTCCGCGGCGAAGAGGGCCTGTGGTACGACGACTGGACCATGCGCCGTCCGGAGCTGGTCGACTTCACCGGCCGTGACGCCGGCTACCGCTATCTGCGCTCCAAGGGCAACAGCATCGAGGGCGGGACCAGCGAGGTCCTGCTGAACATCGTCGCCGAACGGGTCCTCGGCCTGCCCGCCGAGCCGCGCACCGACAAGGACGTCGCATGGAAGGACCTGGCCCGATGACCGACCTGCTGTACTCGGAGGAGGAAGAGGCGCTGCGGGCGGCCGTCCGCGACCTGCTCACGGACCACTGCGCACCGACGGACGTCATCGCCCGCGTCGAGTCGGACACCCCGCACGACCTCGCCCTGTGGAAGTCCCTCGCCGAGGGCATGGGCCTGGCCGGGCTCCTGGTGCCCGACGAGCAGGGCGGCCAGGGCGCCTCACCCCGCGAAGTCGCCGTCGTACTGGAGGAGCTGGGCCGGGCGGTCGCACCCGTGCCCTATCTCACCAGCGCGGTCGTGGCCACCGAGGCCCTGCTGGCCTGCGGTGACGAGGAACTGCTGGGGCAGCTGGCCTCCGGCCGGACCATCGGCGCCCTCGCGGTCGGGCTGCACACGGCCCCGGGCGCCGAGGTGAAGACCGTGCGGCTGCAGAACGGCGCCCTGCACGGCGAGTTGACGGGCATCGCCGACGCGGCCGTGGCCGACGTCCTGCTCGTCCCGGCCGACGACGGCGGCCTGTACGCCGTCCCGGCCGACGCCGTGACGATCACCCCGCAGATCTCCCTGGACCTGACCCGGCCGCTGGCGGCGGTACGCCTGGAGGGCGCTCCCGGCCGCCGTGTCGGCGACGCGGAACCCGCCGTACGGAGGGCGCTGCGCACCGCCGCCGGGCTGCTGGCCTCCGAGCAACTCGGCGTGGCCGACTGGGCGCTGACCGAGACGGTCCGCTACCTGAAGGAGCGCAAGCAGTTCAACCGGCCGGTCGGCGGATTCCAGGCGCTCAAGCACCGGCTCGCCCAGCTGTGGCTGGAGGTCGTCAACCTGCGGGCGGCGGCCCGTGCGGCCGCCGACGCGCTGGCCTCCGGCGAGGACACCGACGTGTCGGTCGCCGTCGCCCAGGCGTACGCGGCGCCCGTCGCCGTCCACGCCACCGAGGAGGCGCTGCAACTGCACGGCGGGATCGGCATGACCTGGGAGCACCCGGTCCACCTGTCCCTCAAGCGGGCCAAGGCGGACTCCATCGCCTACGGCACGGCGGGGGCCCATCGGGAGGCGCTGGCCCAACTGGTCGACCTCCAGGCACCCTGACACCGAGCGCGTGAAGCCCGCCCCACCCGGGGTGGGCTTCTGCGCCGGTCTGGCAGGTCCGAGGCCTTCCCCGACGCCCGCCCGAGCGCGAGACACCACACGTTTGGGGGACACGTCAGCCGCCCGGACAAACCCTCCGCTACGCCACACTTGCGGCCGAACGCGCTCAACGGGCGTGGCGGAGGAGGTTCCCGATGGCCGTTTCCATCTCTGTGGTGCTGTTGCTCCTGATCCTGGCCGTGATCTTCATTCGCAACTGCGCGTTGAAGATGTCCCACGCCCTGGTCTGCATGCTGCTCGGCTTCTTCCTGGCCGGCACGAGCATGGCGCCCACCATCCACAGCGGGCTCATGACGACCGCCGAGCTGGTGAGCGGCCTGCGGCCCTGAATCAGCCCTGGCTCAGGGGGTCGAGAAGACGCCGATCCCATTGGCGACGGGGCGTTCGGTGCCCGTACTCGGATGGTTGCGGACCGTCACGGCGCGCGCTCCGTCGTCACGGGTGACCAGCTCCGTCGAACCGCCGCCGTCGAGGTTGAACGCGTCGGACGCGCCCAGCAGACGCATGACGTCGGTCTCCTCCGCGACCGTCAGGCCGGTCCGATAGGCGGCGGCCCCGTCCAGCGCCAGGATCAGCAACTGCCGTCCGCCGCCCCTGAAGCCCACGACCGTGCGCACCGTCGAGGTGACGTCGTCCAGACCGGACAGCGCCTTGCCGTGCCGCAGGACGGGGAACCCGCCGATCGCGAACGCGTACGGCACCCTGGACGAGGCCGCCGCCAGGGTGTGCGTCACGGTCACCGCGTCACCGACGGACAGCTTGCGCAGCCGCTGCGCACCCTCCTCGCGGCCCACGAGGACCGTGGTGTCCGCCGGGATCGCCCCGCTTCCCGGCGTGTCGGAGGCGGAGACCACCCGGCCGCCCTGGACCCTCACCTCGTGGGTGTCGGTGCTGCACGGCGCCGACCGCTCGATGTCGCTGCCGCACACGGCGCGCATCCGCGAGGCGCTGCCCCAGCGTGAGGTGAAGGCGCCGACGGAGTTCTGCGCGAGCGCGTACTGGTTGAGGCCCTTCAGCGGGAAGGTGCCCTCCGGCGTGGCGACGCGGCCGACGAGGGAGAGGCGGTCCAGCCGGGCCCGCCGGTCGGTGCCGACGCCGAAGACGTCCCGGGTGCTCGTCCCCGGCGGCAGCGTGGGCCCGAACCGCTGCCCGTCCGGCACCGCCGCCTTCAGCACCTGCCCGTCCGCGATCGCCGGTCCGACGCTCGCGCCGGTGGCCTGCACGCCCGGATGCTGGGTCTCGGTGATGTGGAAGAAGTCACCGTTGACCCCGGCGACCGCCCCGGCCGAGTCCGCCATCCCGGAGACGGTGGCCCGGGCCGCCACCGCGCCCGGGTGCAGCAGGCCCACGCGGACATGCGGATCGGCCAGATCGACCGTGAGCAGATGGGCGTGTGCCGTGCCCGCGGCCGCGTCGACGTCGAACTGCCGGTAGGTGACGCCCGGAGCGATCCGCTCGCCGGCCGGAACCGCACCGGCCGGCGCCGCCCCCGCCAGGGCCGCACCGGCCAGCACACCGAACGCCGTGACCACCGTGAGAACCGCTCTGCCCGCTGCCGAACACCTGCGACGTCTGGTCACCGTGCCCCCTGATGTCTCGTCAACTGTCCCTGCGTACGGATATGGCCGTACAGGTTCCGTACGGGTTCTACGGGGCAGTGGACCAGAGCGCGGCGAGCACCGGGCCGACTAGGCGTCGACTACGCGAGAACGGGTGAGAAAACGCACCCCCTCGGGTGCCTCCAGTGAGAAGCCGCTGCCCCGTCCGGGGACGACGTCCACGATCAGCCGGGTGTGGCTCCACGCCTGGTACTGACTCCGGGACATCCAGAAGGTGACGGGCTCGGTCACCCCGTCCACCGCCAGCTCCGCGAGCAGCACGTCCGAGTCGCCGGTACGGAACTCGCCGTCCGGGTAGCACATGGGCGCGCTGCCGTCGCAGCAGCCGCCGGACTGGTGGAACATCAGCGGACCGTGGTCGGCGTGCAGTCGCCGCACCAGATCCGCGGCCCGAGGGGTGAGTTCGACGCGGGGGAGTGCCTCATCCATGGGTCACCGTCCTGAAGAACCGGGGCGCGGGGTGCCGGATCCGTCCAGTCTCACGGTTCGTCATGTGCCCGTCCAGCACGCGTCCTTGGGCCCTGTCGCCGGTATGCCGGCCGTGGTGGCCGCAGCAGTGCGCCGTGCGTTTGTGAGGATGTGCTCATGTGCGCCTTCCTCGGTCTGCCCGAGCCGCGCCTCGTGCTCGCCGGTGAATATCCGCTGTGGGACGAGGCGCTGGCGACCGTCAACCGCGATCTGGCGGTCACCGTCCCCGGACAGCGTCCGCTGCGCCTGATCGCCTACCCCGAGGCCGGAGGCCTGGACGAGCACGTCCATGTGGCTCTCGCCGACGGCGAAGCGCATGGCGCCTCCTTGCTCCCGACGGAGTCCGCCGCCGAGGCCCTGACGGCCGTCGCCGACGCCGTCCAGGAGACGGTGACGGAGTGTCTGTGGCGGGCGTGGCCCCTGTGCACCGTCCATGACCTCGGCATGCACCCGCGGGAGGCCGACGGACGGCCGTGCTGGTGGTGCGCGGGCGATTCCCGCCGGGGTGACCCGCCCCATGTCCGCGCGGAGATCGGCGAACTGGCCACGCTCCAGCGCCCCGCCCGTGTCAACCGCAAACGCCCCAAGAACCGCAGCCTGCGCTGAGCCGCGCGGCGCAGTGCGTACGCCGCCGAGGGCACCACCAGACCGGCCGGCAGGGCCAAGGCAGATGTCGCCGGCCTGCTCTCCGGCTGCTCGGCCCCGGGAGGGGCGGGGCCGCTTACGCACACCGCTCTCGGCGCGGAGAGCGGGCGGATCGGCTTCCCGCCCGGTGAAGAGGGCCCGGTCCTCGCGGTGGCCGCATCCCACAGCCGCACCGTGTGGTCGTCACTGCCGGCGGCTGCCACGCGCCCGTCCGGGCCGAACGCCACCGCATGCACAGGCCCGTGGTGGCCGGCGAGGCGGGCGCGTGGTGCGCCCGTCACGGTGTCCGACAGCCGCACCAGGCCCCCCGGATCACCGGCGGCCAGTGAGCGGCCGTCCGACGGCGACCGGGAGGCCCGTGTCCTCGCCGGACCCGGCAGCAGGGTCGTGGACCTGCGCGGGGCGGTGGTGACCGCGGGCCGCACCGAGGGCCGTCTGCATCCGATGTCCGGCGCCGACCGCACCATGGGCGTCGACCTGTCCGGCTGCCAGGGTCTGACCGCCGTACGGACCGCGCCGGCCACGGCGGTACGAGGGCTGCGGCGGGCGCCTGGCCGCGCGGCTGGGGGCCTGGACCCCGGCTCAGTGCCCGACGGCATTTCCGCCTCGTCGACCTGTTCGACGCGCACTCGGCGCCGGACGGCGAGCGCGCGCTGCACCGCGCGGACATCGGCGGTCCCAGCCGGTTCACGTAGGGCGCGCTGATCGTCTGCGATTCCGATGACCGGCCCACCGGGCTGGTGCCGGCGGACGCCGCCTGCGCACCCGGCGAGGCTGTCGTCCCCGGCCCACCGAGGCCGAGGTGCCGCGCGCCCTGGCCGCGCCCGGACTCACCGGCACAGCCTGCCCCTGCGGCCGCGGATCGCGTCCTGGCGCCGGGCCGGGGCGGACGAGGACGCCGTGGCCGAGCCGGTCCGGCTCCGGGGCACCGGCGGCGCGCCGCGGTGGATGGCCGGGGTGCAGTTGTTCATGGACGGGACCTTCGACAACGGCACCGCCTGGCCGGCGGCGGCCCCGACTGCCACGGGGCACTATCAGCGGCGCGCTCGGCGGGCTCGGCGGGCTCGGCGTGCCTCGGCCAGGAGGGGCAGCATCGACAGGACCACGACCACGGCGACCAGCGGCAGCAGATAGTCGTCGACGTGCGGGACCGAGGCACCGAGGGTGTAGCCGGCGAGGACGAGCAGCTGCGACCACAGCACCCCGCCCACGGTCTGCCAGATCGTGAAGGGCCGCACGGGCACGTCGAGCACCCCGGCCACGGGGTGCAGCACCGTCCGCAGCAACGGCACGAACCGCCCGATGACCAGTGCCTTCCCGTAGCCGTACCGCGCCAGCAGCCTCTCGGCCCGCACGGCCGCCGCCTTCACCCGCCGGCTGGAGGTACGGGCCAGCAGGGCCCGTCCGCCGTGCCGCCCGATCAGATACCCCACCTGCCCGCCGGCCACCGCCCCGACGGCCGCGCACAGCAGCACCTGCCACAGCGCCAGCCGAGGCGCCTGCTGCGCGGTGCCGGCGCACAGCACTCCGGCCGGGAACAGCAGGGTGTCACCGGGCAGGAAGAAACCGACGACCAGCAGGCCGGACTCCGCGAAGACCACCACCAGGACGCCGAGCGCGCCGAAGGCGGCCAGCACCGAGGCGCTGTTCATCGGGTTGACGGCGGTCACCTGGTCGAGCCTCCTGCCCTTCTCGCAGGGCTGTCCGCTCACCAGCATCACCCGCCCACCCCGAAAACGCCCGCCCCGAGAACACCCGCCCGCCCCGAGGTGTCGTACTCACAGGACCGGCGACTGCCCGCCGTCGCAGCGCAGTGCCGTACCCGTGACGTAGGCCGCCGCGTCGCTGCACAGGAAGGCGGCGCACCGCGCGAACTCCTCCGGCGTGCCGTACCGGTTCATCGGGATGCGGGCGGCGGACTGCGCGCGCTCCTCCTCCACGGTCCGGCCCGACCGGGCGGCGCGCCCCGCGTCCAGCTGCTCCACACGGTGTGTGGCGATGCGCCCGGGGAGCAGCATGTTGACGGTCACTCCGTCGGAGGCCACCTCGGTGGCGAGCATCTTCAGATAGGCGGCCAGCGCGGTGCGGCCGACACCGGAGAGCGCCAGGTCTGCGATGGGTGCGACCACCGCGCTGGACCCGATGGCGAGCACCCGCCCCCACCGCTGCTGCCGCATGTGCGGCAGCGTGCGGGACAGCAGACGGTGGTGCGCCGTCACCAGCGAGTCGACCGCCGCGCCGAGCTCGTCGGCCTCGATGCCGGTGACCGGCGCGGGACGGGGCCCCGGGCCGTTGAGGACCAGGATGCCGATCGGCCCGAACGCGGCGGTGGCCCGCTCCACCAGTTCGGCCGCGCCCGTCGGCGCCAGCAGGTCGACGCCGATGCCGACGGCGGAGGGCAGCTTCGCCGCGATGTCGCGAGCCAGTTCCGCGCGACGGCCGCACACCACGACGTCGGCGCCCTCGTGCGCGAGCGCCTCGGCGACCGCACGGCCGAGACCGTCCGTGGACGCGCACACGAGCGCGGTCCGTCCGGATACACCCAGATCCATTGCCGCCCCTCCCCGGGCTCCTGCCGCTTCTTCGGCTACCGGGTGGCCTGGCGCACGGTGTTCCGGAGCGTGCCGATCCCCTCGACCACGGCCTCCACGACATCGCCGTCCCGGATGACCCCGGCCCCGGGCGTCCCCGTGGCGATGACGGACCCGGCGTCGAGCGTCATGCCGCCGGAGAAGTGGCCGACCTGCCAGTGCGGGTCGCGCATCATGGCCGACACCTGGTTGGTGGCGATCGTCCGCCCGTTCACCACGGTGGCGATCCGTGTCGAGGCCAGCTCGCCCACCTCGTCCGGCGTCACCACCCAGGGGCCCAGGCTGCAGAACGTGTCGAACGCCTTGGACCACGGGATGTAGCGCGGGTTGATGCGGATCGCGTCCTCGGCCGTCATGTCCAGCACGGTCGTGTAGCCGAAGATGACGGACTCGGCGTCCTCCGGCGCGACGTCCCGGCAGGTCCGCCCGATCACCACACCCAGCTCCGCCTCCGCCGTGACGCGGTCCGACTGGACCGGCAGGACGATCTCGTCGCCGTGGCCGATGACGCAGCTGCTCGGGCGCAGGTACGACCCGGGGGTGCCGCTGGGCTGCTCGACCTCCAGGTCGTCGGCGTGCCGCCGGTAGTTCAGCCCGACGCCCCAGAGTTTGGGCGGATTCCGGTACAGGGGTCCGAAGGTCACCTCGGCGGACCGTACGGCCTTGGCCCGCAGCTCGGGATCGGCCAGCGCTTCCCGGATCCGCCCGAGCCGGTCGCCGACGACGACGTCCAGCAGCGTCGGGCCGAGCGTGGCCCCGGTCAGCTCGGCGACGGTGCTGAGCGGGACGATCCCGCCGTCGACCGCGATGCCGACGTCCTCCTGGCCGTCCAGGGTCATGGTGCACAGGCGCATGCGACTACTCCGGTTGCTGTGAGAGGAATTGACGGGCGGTCAGTGAACGAAGGCGGATCGGCGGGCGCGTGGACCGGCGGGTCCGGTCGGTCAGCCCGCGGCCAGGGTGAGCTGCGGGACGTGCGGGAAACGGGCGTGCAGCGCGACCCGGACGAGATGGAGGAGCGTGAAGCGGACGGGGCCGCCCGGCTTCGACTGAAGCTCCGTGATCAGGCCGGCGTGCAGCAGCGACTGCACGGCGAGGGCCGCCTGCGCCCGGGGCAGCCGGGACTGTCTCACGACCTGGTCGATGGTCCAGCCCTCGGACCAGCCGGCGAGCCGCAGCGCCACGTCCTGGGCGGCGGGCGTCTGCTGGCCCAGGATGCGCTGCGCGGCCGCCACGGGGTCGGTGCGCGTCGCCGGGTGGCTGGCCACGGCCTCCGGCTCGTCCCGTGCCATGGTCAGCAGCTCGTCGATGGAGATCACCGTCGCCCAGAAGGCGGCGGACTCCAGGGCGCTCGGCAGACCGTCCAGCCTGCCGCACACCTCCGCGAGCTTGCGCACCTCGCCCTCGTCCGGCTGGAAGGTGGGCCGCATGTCGGCGAAGCGCCGCAGCAGGAGGTCCAGTGCGGGCGCGCTCGCGGCGTCGGCCTGTGGCGCTCCCGGCCGGCAGATGGCCAGCGGGGTCACCAGGAACCTGTGGTGGTCCGAGACGTCATGGGGGACGCGGCTGGTCTCCAGGACGGTCAGACGCGGGCACTCACGGATGAGGGTCCACACGGTCTCGCGGCGCACCTCGCCGCTGTCGTTGCCGTCGAGGACCAGCAGGGTGGCGCGGTCGCCGATCTGCCGGGCGAGCCTGCCCGCACCCGCGCCCTCCCCGACGAGCAGGTCGGCGATCGCCGTCTGGAGCGGGCCCCGGTCGGCGTCCTGCTGCAACCGGACCCAGAGCACGGACGTCGCCGTCGCCGCCTGGACGGAACGGGCCGCGGCGGCGGCCAGGTGAGTCTTGCCGACGCCCGCGAATCCGCACAGGACCATGAGACGCCGCTGGTCGTTCAGCAGCCGGCGCATGAGCGCGTCGAGATCGCGGGTGCGTCCGACGAGCGGGCGGGCCAGAACGTCCGTCGGCAGACTGAGGGTTCCGAACAGCGCCTCGTCGACCTCGCCGCCCGCCGCCAGCTCGAACGACAGCCGCTCGTGCGTGGTCAGCCGGAGGGCGTCGGCGAGCAGCCGCACGGTCTCCCGGCGCGGGGCGGCGACCTGCCCGAGCTCCAGGTTGCGGACGGCCCGCACGCTCACCGTGGAGAGGTCGGCCAAGATCTTCTGGCTCAGTCGGGCTCTCTTGCGATAACGCTGAAGCTGGACTCCGAATTCCTCGACATTCGCCCAGTTGATCATCTTCTCAAGTGCTCCAGATGTGTCTACCTGCGCCCGCCGTCGGAAATAGGGTGGGTGACGGTTTCGGGTGCGGTCGGCAGCCATTCCCGGTAGGGAATTCTCCTGGCCCCCGTAAGCCGGATGAAGGTGGTGCGGTGGATCAGCCGAGAAGTTCGCCGACGAGGCCGGTGGTGCTCTTCACAAGGGCAACGCATTCCGTACTGGGATCGTCGAAAAGGTCTGCCATGCACACTCCTTGTGCGATGACCCGTGCGGCTGCGGACCGAGTCGTTGTTCCGACGGTATCGACCCTAACGGCAGCGGTTGCCTCTGGAAAACCCCGGTTATCAAGCCACCCGCGCGGCGGGAGGCACAACGGCAGTTGTGACCGTGGCCGAGTGCCTCGCGCCGGCAGTGCTCAGAGGGAAATGTCCCTTATGGTTGATTATTCCAGTCGTAGGGTTCTGTTGATTTCCGTACGTACGGTGCGCCGGGGGAGTGCGGACCGGTCGCCTGAGAAGCCCCTGCGGCTGGCCGGATCGCATCGTTCCGCAACGCGGTCCTCACTGCCGCAGGCCGGCGGCGATCTCCTTCACGAGGGTCTCCGTGGGGCGGACGCGCTCGACCTCGGCGACGGCCGCCATCAGCTCGAAGACGTCCACCCCGGCGGCCTCGGCGCAGTGCGTGATCAGCGGGAAGAAGCTCGAATGGGTCTGCGTCAGCCCGCCCATCACCTGGAACGTCCGGTCGTCGTGCAGCCGCGCGAGGGGGCGTACGACGCTCTCGCTCAGCCGGGCAAGCGCGCGGTGGTCGTACCCGGTCGGACCCTGGTGGCGGGTCAGTGTCGCGGCGAAGGACTCGGTCACCGTGTTCCCCGCCCCCCGGCCGATGCCGTCCAGGGTGGTGTCCACGAAGCGTGCCCCGGCCGTCGCCGCCGCCAGGGCGTTCGCGTTGGCGAGCCCCAGGTTGTCGTGGCCGTGGAAGCCGAGCGGGACGGGCACCTCCGTGGCGGCGCGCCCGAACAGCTCGGCCACCTCGTGCGGCAGGTAGCCGCCCACGGAGTCGACCAGATACACGCTGTCCGCCCCGAACGCGGCGCACCGCCGGGCCGTCGCCACGGCCCCGTCCGGGCCGAGGACGTTGGTCTTCATCAGGTTCACGAAGGTCCGCAGGCCCAGCTCTTGCGCCAGCGCGACGAACGGCTCGGCCGGGCCCACGTCGGTGATGTCCACACCGATCCGGACGAACCCCATGCCGGCCTCGGCGGCGCGCGTCAGATGGTCCGGCTCGGCGAGCCCCGGGATGCAGAACATGCCCCAGGAGGCCCGGTCCAGTGTCTCGGTCGCGATCACGAAGCACTCGTCGTCGGGCACCAGGCTGGGCTGGGACAGCGCCTCCCCCGCATTGAGGCCCAGACCGTGCCCGAGTTCGATCAGCCCGATACCGGACCTCTCCAGGCCGGCCAGAACCGCTCTGATGGTCTCTTCCTTGAACGCGAAGTTCACGGAATAGCTTCCGTCCCGAAGCGTGCAGTCAAGAATCTCCACTGCCGTCGCGTTCGTACGGACAGCAGGTTCTTGCGAGACGCCGGTCATGGCACTCCCTAGCCGTAGGAAAGTCGCGTGGAGAACCTCACGCTATGCGTGGCGAAAGGTGTGAAGGGGCACTGCAAGAGGCAGCTTCGATGCCATTCGATTTCTTCAAGGTGCCGCCCGACGAACCCAGTTGAACCTTGTGTGCGCCACCCTGCGGTGTCAGACTCGATACCCCAGAGCCTTTCCGTCCCTGTGTCGATGGAACGGGCAGCACCAGATCCCTCGCGGCCATTGCCGGAAAGAGAGCGAATTTCATGGGAAACGTCCTCTCCGAGAGCCAGATCGAAACCTACCGGGACACCGGTTTCCTGGTCGTCGAAGGACTCTTCGAGAGCGACCTCATCGACCGTGCCCGTGAGGTCGTCGGCGAGCTGATCTCAAGTCCGGACCTGAACTCCGTGGCCGAGACGGAGCCGGGCGACGCCTCCAAGGCGCGTCGCATCTGGGCGCCGACGAGCCGCGACAAGGTGTTCGCCGAACTGGCCGAGCACCCGCGCCTTCTCGACGCGGTCGCCGACCTCATCGGCGAGGACCTGATCCTGCAGTACTCCAAGCTCAACGTGAAGGCGCCCCGCGTCGGCAGCGTCGTGGAGTGGCACCAGGACTTCGCCTACTACCCGCACTCCAACACCGACCTGGTGGCCTCGCTCATCTACCTCGACGACGCGAGCCCCGAGAACGCCTGCCTGAAGGTGGCCGCCGGCGCCCACAAGAAGGGGCTGCTCAGCCACGAGGTCGACGGCCACTTCGGCGGGAAGATCGCGACCCTCGAAGGCGTCGGCGTGGACGAGTCCACGGTCCAGGACTGCCCCGGACCCGCCGGTACCGTCGTCTTCCTGCACCCGCTGGCCGTCCACGCGTCCGAGAAGAACACCTCCGACCGCTACCGCCGCGTCTTCATCCCCGCCTACCGGGCCGCCGACGCCTTCCCGCTCTACTACGGCCCGCACGCCGCGCACAACGAGCCCACGGCCATGCTGGTCCGCGGCAAGGTGTCGAAGACCGCCCGCAGCGAGGCCGGGACCTGGCGGCTCCCCCTCGCCGCGGCCGAGTTCAACTCGCTCTTCGAGATCCAGGAGGGCGCCCACCTCCGCTCCGGCCGCAAGGTCGCCACCGGCTACTTCGCGCACGAGGCGGAGCCGGACTCACCCGCGGGCGCCACGCTGTAGCGTCCACGGGGACATCCGAGGGAAGGGACCATGGGCATGTCGTACGCCAAGGCCGCGGACGGGACACGCATCGCCTACCAGCTCCGGGGGACCGGTTCCCCGCTGATCCTGCTCGCCGGCCAGGCCAACAACCACCACTGGTGGGACGGCGTCCGCGACGACTTCCACGGCACCCGCAGCACCCTCACCGTCGACTACCGCGGCACCGGCGACAGCGACAAGCCGGACGTGCCCTACAGCACCAGGCTGCTCGCCGACGACGTGCGCGCGGTCCTCGACGAGCTCGGGATCGAACGGGCCGACGTGTACGGCACGTCGATGGGGGGCCGCGTCGCGCAGTGGCTGGCCCTCGACCAGCCGCACCGCGTGCGGTCCCTCGTCCTCGGGTGCACCTCTCCCGGAGGGCCGCACGCGGTCGAGCGCGACGACACCGTGCGCCGGGCGCTGGCCGCCCCGGATCCGGCCGCCCGGCGCGAGGCGCTGCTCGACCTGATGTACACCCCCGCCTGGCGGGCCGCCCATCCCGGCCCCTACCGCACCCTCGGCGACCCCGCGATGCCGGCTTTCGCACGCAGGCGGCACCTGGTGGCCAGCGACGGTCACGACACCTGGGACGCCCTGCCGCGGATCTCCTGCCCCACCCTCGTCGTGCACGGCAGCGACGACCTGCTCAACCCCACGGCGAACGCCGCGCTGCTGGCGCGGCGCATCCCGGGGGCGCGGCTCGAACTGCTGGAGGGGGCACGGCATGCGTACTTCGAGGAGTTCCGGGCGGTCGCCGGACCTCTCGTGTCGGACTTCATCGACTGAAGGACTTCCATGGCCAGCATCGAGGATCTGCCGATCCGCGCCGAGCTGAAGGGCCTGACCGCCTACGGCGCTCCACGGATCGACGTCCCCGTCCGGCTCCACACCAATGAGAACCCCTACCCCCTGCCCGACGGGCTGGTGGACGAGATCCTGGCCGGACTCGGTCCCGTGCTGCGCGGCCTGAACCGCTACCCGGACCGCGACGCCGTGGCCCTGCGCACCGCGCTCGCCAAGCACGTCGAAGCCGGTACCGGCTTACCGCTGAGTGAGCGCCGGATATGGGCCGCCAACGGCTCCAACGAGGTCATCCAACAGCTCCTGCAGGCGTTCGGCGGCCCCGGGCGGACCGCCCTGGGTTTCGAGCCCTCGTACGCGGTCCACCGCGAGATCGCGCGCAGCACCGGCACCGGCTGGATCTCCGCCCCCCGGGCCGAGGACTTCACCGTCTCGGTGGACGCCTCCCGCGCGGCCATCGCCGAGCACCGGCCGGACGTCGTGTTCCTCACCGCGCCCAACAACCCGACCGGCAACGGGCTTTCGCCCGACACCGTGAGCGCGCTGTACGACGCGGCACAGGCCGCCGGGCCCGCCCTGGTGATCCTCGACGAGGCGTATGTCGACTTCCAGCGCACGCCCTCCGCGCTGCCCCTGATCGAGGACCGGCCGCTGCTCGTCGTGGTGCGCACCCTGTCCAAGGGACTGGGCCTCGCCGGGCTGCGCCTGGGCTACCTGGTCGGCACGGCGGCGATCGTGGACGCCGTCCAGCTCGTCCGTCTGCCCTACCACCTGTCCGCGCCGGCGCAGGCCATCGCGCTGACCTTGCTGGAGCACGCCCCGGCCCTGCTGGCCAACGTCGGGCGCATCACCGCCGAACGGGACCGGATGGTCCGGGCGCTGGTGGCCGCCGGCTACGAAGTGACCGCGTCCGAGGCGAACTTCGTCCAGTTCGGCCGGTTCCGGGACAGCCACCGGGCCTGGCGGGAGATCACCGCACGGGGTGCCCTCGTCCGCGACAGTGGGGTGCCCTCCTGGCTGCGGGTGTCCGTGGGAACGCCGGAGGAGAACGACGTGTTCCTCGCGGCGGTGCGCGAGAGGTTGCCGTAGTGCCCACTCACCTGCCGCTCTTCTTCGTGACGACATGGCTGCTGGCGATGCTCCCGGGCGCCGGACAGGCGCTGATGACCCGTCAGACCCTGGAGGGCGGGATGAGCCTCGCCCGGCCCACCATCGTCGGCAACGCGCTGGGCCTGGTCGTCTGGGCCCTGTCCGCGGCCGCGGGACTGTCCACCCTGCTGCTGGCCCACCCGGGTGTCTACACCGCCATCCGCGTCGCGGGCGGCGTCATGCTCGTCGCCCTCGGGATCAACACGATCCGCGCGTTCCGCTCCACCGCACCGCCGGCCGACCGGGCCGGTCGGCGCGACCGGCGCTGGAGCGCCTTCGGCAATGGGCTGGCGACCCAGCTCGGCAATCCGAAGTCCGGTGTCTTCGCAGTCTCGGTGCTGCCCCAGTTCGTCACCGCCCACGGCCCCGTCTTCATGTCGATGGCGCTGCTGGGCACGCTGTGGGGGGCGGTCAACGCCTGCTGGTACCTGCTGTTCACCTGGGGCGTCAGCCGCGGCCGGGCGCTGGTGGCCCGGCCGGCCGTACAACGCGGGCTGCGCCTGGTCACCGGGCTGGTGCTGGTCCTGCTCGGCGTCGGCGTCGCGTTCGAGGGCTGACGACCCGCGCCGGCCCGGGCGGTTCCGGCGTCGTACGCCCGGGGCGGCTCCGGCGGCGCTTCGTCTGCCTCCCGAGGGGTCCGGTCCGACGGCCCGCCCGGAGCCCGCCAGGTCCGCAGAGTTTTGAGACATGTTTTACGCGACGCGTGCAACTGTGGACCGTGCTCTCGCTGTCTGACAGGAGAGTCGGGCCCCTCAGGGGCGAAGAGCGAGAGAGCGGGGCAGGTCGTGGGACGGCGCAAGGGCGGCATAGGGATCGCACTCGTCACCGGTGCGATGCTGGTGGGCGCGAGTGCCTGCGGTGGGGGTGGCAGTGACAAGGCGGGCGGGGACGACGCGAAGGCTTCGGGCAAGCCGAGTGTGAGCGCCTCCCCGTCACCGACGAAGCCCGCCGGTCCGCCGATGCTGCTGGAGACGATCACCCCGCAGTCGGGAACCACGGTCGGCGTGGCCATGCCGATCTCGGTGGTCTTCACCAACCCGGTGGCGGCAAAGGCACGGGCCACCGTGGAGAAGCACATGAAGGTGAGCGCCTCGAAGCCGGTGGTCGGCGCCTGGCACTGGTTCGGCGACAAGCGCGCCGACTGGCGGCCGAAGACGTACTGGCCTTCCGGTACGAAGGTGAAGATCGACGCCGACATGAACGGCGTCAGCAACGGCAACGGACGCTACGGCGTGCGCAACTACACGCACACCTTCACGATCGGCGACGACGTGCGCGCGGATGTCTCGGTGACCGGCCACACCATGAAGGTGTCCCGGAACGGCAAGCCGGTACGCACTCTGTCGATCAATGCGGGCAGCGCCCAGTATCCGACGTGGAACGGCACGATGGCCGTCATCGACAAGCAGGAGAAGGTCCACATGACCTCCTGCAGCGTCGGCATCAGCTGCGACAAGGGCAGCCCCAACTACTACGACCTGACGCTGCCCTGGGACGTCCACCTGACCCAGTCCGGCACCTATGTGCACTACTCGACCGGCGACCCCAACCCGGGCAGCGGCAGCGCCCGCGGCTCGCACGGCTGCGTCCACCTGTCCATGTCGGACGCCAAGTGGTTCTACGGCCAGATCAAGCAGGGCGACCCCGTCACCATCACCGGCTCGCCCCGTGCCAAGGCCTCGGCCGACAATGGCTACGCCGCCTTCAACCTGGGCTGGGACCAGTGGCTCGCGGGCAGCGCGTCCGGGGAGGGCACGACCTCGACGCTGTGAGGCAAGCCCCAGGCTCCGCGGTGGGAGCGGGCGAGGCCGGGCCGGGCTCCCAGCCCCGCCCGGCCGCCTTCGTGCCTCACAGGTGGAGGCCCTGGGGTCCAGGCACGTCGAGGCGATCCGCACAGGCAGGCCCGGCTGTCGTTCGTCAGCTGAGCGGCGCGATCACGGGAGGCCCGGGCGGCGCGCCCCGTGTTAGCGTTGCGCGTTTGCGGCGTCGCTGTGTCGGTGCTCCGTTCGGTGTCTCTGGCTGGTGGCCGCGTCCCTGCCGCGCCTTCCCCGGTACGGTCCCTTCGGAGGAAGGCTCTCTGTGAGCGAATCAGCATGTGCCGATGCCCGGCAGCACAACGATGTGTCCGAGGCGTCGGGCGCCGCTTCGGCAGTGCCCACGGCGGCGTCCTTCGCACAGCTGGGGTTGCCGGCCGAGGTTCTGCGGGCGCTCGATGAGCACGGTGTGACTGTGCCCTTCCCCATCCAGGCGGCGGCGCTGCCGAACGCGCTCGCGGGACGGGACGTCCTGGGCCGGGGCCGCACCGGATCCGGCAAGACGCTCGCCTTCGGCCTGGGGATGCTCGCTCGGACGGCCGGGCGGCGCGCGCAGCCGAAAGAGCCGCTGGCGCTCGTTCTGGTGCCCACCAGGGAGCTGGCACAGCAGGTCGGTGAGGCGCTCACCCCGTACGCCGAGGCGCTGCGGCTGCGGCTCGCGACCGTGGTGGGCGGAGTGTCCATCGGACGGCAGGCCGCCGTGCTGCGGGATGGCGCCGAGATCGTCGTCGCCACGCCCGGTCGGCTGCACGACCTCGTCGGGCGCAAGGGCTGCCGGCTGGGGCGGGTGCGCATCACGGTCCTGGACGAGGCCGACCAGATGTGTGACATGGGATTCCTGCCGCAGGTCACCGAGATCCTGGACCAGGTGCGTCCCGACGGGCAGCGGATGCTGTTCTCCGCCACCCTCGACCGCGACGTCCACCAGCTGGTGCAGAGCTACCTGCGCGACCCCGCCGTCCACTCCGTGGACCCTTCGTCCAGCGCGGTCTCCGCGATCGAGCACCACGTCTTCGTCGTGCACGGCCCGGACCGGTACGCCGTGACCACGGAGATCGCCGCTCGGGACGGCCGCGTCCTGCTGTTCCTGGACACCAAGCACGGCGTCGACCAGCTCACGCGGCATCTGCGGGCCAGCGGCGTGGCCGCCGCCGCCCTGCACAGCGGCAAGTCCCAGCCGCAGCGCACCCGGACCCTGGCCCAGTTCAAGAACGGGCAGGTCACCGCTCTGGTAGCGACGAACGTCGCCGCACGGGGCCTGCACGTCGACGACCTCGACCTCGTGGTCAACGTCGACCCGGCCACCGACCCGAAGGACTATCTGCACCGCGCCGGCCGCACGGCCCGGGCCGGCCGCTCCGGCACCGTCGTGACACTCGCCCTGTCGGGACAGCGCCGCGAGACGAGCCAGGTCATGGCGGACGCCGACGTCGCCCCCAAGGTCACCAAAGTGCGGTCCGGCGAGGCGGAACTGAGCCGGATCACCGGCGCCAGGGCCCCCTCCGGGAATCCTCTCGACGGCGGGCCGGCCGTACCACGCCCCAAGAACCACAACACCCCCTTCCGCGGCCTGGGCAGCACCAAGGACGCGAAGGGCGGCTCCGGCGGCAGGTCCTCCCGAAAGAGCAGCGAGGCGCGCAAGCTCGCGGAGGCCCGCAAGTCGGCCCGGGTGCGGCGGGGCGGCTGAGACCGCTTCTCCCGAGGCGGTCGCGTCGCTGCCCCGGCCGGGCGGCTACAGAGGAAGCACACTGGCGGAGTGGGCGTGGCGTCGTCATCCGCGACGGTGGCAGGCGAGCACCGGACAGCCGGCGGATGCCAAGGACGTGCTTGCGAGACTGGTGGGGCAACAGCGGCAGGAGGATGCGACGCTCAGGCAGGTATGCGACTCAGCTCCGCCCGCTGTGGTCCGGTCCGACTGTCTCGACCGGCGTGAGCGACCACCGCGAGCCGACTCCCACGCCGTCGAGACGTCCTGGCAGAAGAGGTACGTCTGGCGTTTCGCCTCGCTTGCGTGAGCACCTCCCCCCAGCGGTCAGAACCGCGGATCCGCGCGCCGCTCCGGGTGGAGGTACGCCTCGAACCGCTCCACCTGGTACCGGACCAACTGGTTCTGTCCGTCGGCCCACGCGGGACCGCGCCCGTCGCGCACACCGTCCAGCAGATCACCCAGGAGGCGCTGCAGGGACGAGTCACGGGCCTCGGGCGTGTGCTTGACGCCCTCCTGCGCCAGCCGGGAGAGATCCTGGGGGCGGTTGGTGACGACGGCCAGGAAGGTGCCCGGTCGTGGGGAACCTTCGGGCAGGCCGTCCGGCCAGAAGAGGGTGATGCCGGCCAGTTCGTGCGTCCGCGGGTGCCGGTAGAGCTCGTAGCACTCGCCGGGACCGACGCCGACCCCGGACCGTTCGCTGGTGGTCAGCAACGAGATCGCGCCGCGCAGACCGATGTCGAAGACGGAGACGAACCTTCGGGCCGTTCCCCGGTTGCGGATTCGGACGACCACCTGGTCGCCGCGGAAGAGATGCTCGCCGGAACGCTCCAGCGGCCGTTCGGAGCCGTCGGGCAGGAGCCGTGTGTAACCGAAGTCGAGTCCGCCGTCGAGCGCTGCCGGCCCCGTGCCGGAGACCAGCTCCCGCACCTGTGCGGCCCTCGCGAAACGCCGCAGGTCGGCGCCGGTCAGTTCGAGTGCCTCCGCAGTACGGGCCCGGGGAGGGTCCACCAGCGGCTCGCCCACCCCGTCCAGCAGTCCGATGCCGTCCTCGGACAGGACGACGGTGGCCATCACGGGCTCCCGCGCCCCCACGACCCGAACGCGCGCCGAGCTCATGAGGGCCCGGGCCGTGCGTTCGCGGTCCGGATGATCCGCCGGTACGACGGCGACCGCCCTGCGCCCAAGGGACACCCGCAGGGGATGGGCCTCGGTCCCCTCGGGCAGCGGAGGAAACGCCGGGGCACCGGCCACCGGCCGCAGCCGGGCCCGGCCGTCGGTGACGCGCTCCACCACCGCCGTCGCGAGCGCTGCGCGGGCCTCTCCGTCAGGCCCCACCAGGGCGTAGACGTCGCCCTCCTCGATCGCGAAGAGCTCTGCGGCGTCGATGAACACTCCGTCTCCCGCGGTCAGTACGGGCAGGACGCCGCTGCCCGACGTCTCGCGCACGTCGAACAGGAAGCGGTCCGCCGGACCCTCCACGTCTGGGCGCTGGAAGGGTTCGAGATGAGCGACGGCGGGACGCAGTTGCTCGATCAGCTGACGCCAGGTCAGGCGTGAGCTGCCGGGGCGGCGGAGCAGCCGGGCCAGCGAGGCCGTGAGCACCCCATGGCGTCCGAGGCCGGGCACGTCGGTCTCGGACGCGCTCTGGTCCGGGGCGCAGGCCACGAGCCGGACGGCCAGGGGGTTGGCGTCCACGGCAGGGACACCGACCCCGCAAAACGCGGCACGTTCCGCCTCCCAGGCTCCGCGCACTTCTTCCCAGGGCGTCTCTTCCGGCCGTGGGTGCGCCTTGGGCAGGGACCGGCCGCGGGCCATGCGTCCCGAGAAGCAGCAGTCGAGGACGGTCGTGACGTTCGCCGTACGCCGGGTCAGCTGCTCCTGATACCGGCTCAGCGAGGCGGCCAGCAGGCCGCGGAACCCTGTGCCCCCAAGGTCCTGGGGGCACAGGTAGGGGAGCCAGGCCGGTACGGAAGGGTCGTCCGCAGGCGCCGGGTTGCGGGCGCGGCCGCCGTGCCCGGAGTAGTAGACCAGGGCGGCGTCCCCGGGCCGGCTGTCGGTGATCAGCTTCCGGTACGCGTCCTCGATGCCGTGGCGCGTCGCCCGTTCGCCGGTGAGCAGGGTGGTCTCGAACCCGAAGGGGGTGAGCACGCCGTCCATGAGCTCCACGTCGGCGTCCACACCTGTGAGGCCCTCGGTCTGGCACCCGATCAGCAATGCCCTTTTGTGCATGTCCGTCCTCTCCGGGTCGGTCGGTCCGCCCGTCAGCCGCCGATGTGGACGAACGGTGCCCAGTGGTAGGGCAGGTCGTCCCGGTCCTCCGCCCGTGCGAAGGGCGGCACCTGGCCGTCCCTCGCCCAGGGTGCCGCCGTCGCAGTGCCCTCCTGTGCCCGCAGCGCCTCGTAGGCGGCGTGCCGGCCCGCCGCGCCTTGATCGCGCACCCAGCGCTGGGCGGCGGCAAGGGCCTCGGCCACCCCCCGGCCCTCGGCCAGTCGCTTGTACAGCGCGACCATGGTCAGGCAGCCCGCTTCGTCGTCCACCGGCCACAGCGAGACGACGACGTGCCGGGCGCCCGCCGTCACCGCGGCCCGGGTCAGGCCCACGACGTCACCGCCGATCGTGGCGGTGCCGCGCCCTGTGTGGCACGCCGAAAGCACCACCAGGGCCTCGGTCAGGTCGAGTCCCATCAAGTCGCCGACGGCCAGTTGGTCGTGACCGGCCAGGACGACACGGCCGAGGTCGGGGCCGCGCTCGTCCACCAGACCGTGCGTCGCGAAGTGGAGCACCGAGGCGCCCGCCGCCCTGGCGGCCACGTTCCGCGCCGTCGCCCCCGCCCCCGTCAACGGAGGACCCGTTCCGAGTATGCGCGCGACGGCGGCCACCTCCGTCGCCGTGCCCGGCAACCGGGCCAGCCCCCGGTCCGGGGCGTATGCGGGGTCGCCGACGAGCAGCGCCGGGGCGCCGGGCCGGGGCCGCTCGCCGGCCCTGGGCAGGGTCAGCAGCGCGGCCGACGGCAGGTACGAGACCGTCCGGGACACACCGAGTGGCCGGCCGCGGTGGGGCAGCACGTGGAACGGCAGCAGGGACAGGGCTCCATGGGGGACGACGTACAGCCGCCGACCGGCGTCGACCGCGGCGGCAACGGGCCCGAGGAGCCGCTCCGCGAGGGCCGCCGCCCCCACCCGGTCCACGCCACCGGTGGCGCACGCGGTGTGGAACGCACGTACGTCACAGGCGAGATCCCGTGCGCGGACGGGGAGTTCCCGGTGGTGGACCCGGTCCCGCTCGACGGACCAGACGAGCAGCTCCTGGTCGAACGACTCGTACATGAGCAGGGCCGCGTCGGCGGGCAGAGCCGCCCGCACCTCTTCCAGCAGCGCGCCCCGCTCCTCCTGGTGCCGCATGAGCAGCGCGGGCGCGTGGCGGCCCACCTCGGACTCCGCCGCGTCAAGCGCGTCCTCCGCGCCGAGTACCCGCGGGCGCAGGTCGGAACCGGTGCGGCCGGCCACGGGCTCCGTGGTGAGCGCCGCGCCCGTCAGCTCCTGGTACGCCGCCGCCCATCGGGAGCCGGCCCGCAGCCAGCCGCGCGCGGCCTCCCGAGCGGGCCCGGGAGCCAGCCCGACCAGGGAGCGCAGGGTGTCGACCGCGAAACCGCGGCAGCGGTCGGACAGTTCGAAGGAGGCGGCGAGCGCGGCACCGTCCGAGTGCTCCGACGCCAGGGCGAGATGGGCGCGGACGGCCGTGTGGAACATCCCGGCCACATCGACGTGATCGGTGGCCGCGCTGCGCAACGGGTCCCGGACCAGCTGGGCGGCGTGCCGCTCGAACAGGCCGAGGGCCGTGTCGGAGAGCCGGGCCGCTTCGCGGTGCCGGCCCAGGGCCATCGCGAGTTCCGCCCGGCGGGCCGGGTCCGCCCACGGCCGGTCCGGCGGGCCGGCCCAGCCGACCCGGTCGAGCTCGGCCAGCGCCCGGTCCGCGGTGGCCGGGTCGGCCAGCCGGAGGAACAGGGAAACCGCGTGGTCGGGGTGCAGATCACCACGGCGGAACAGGTCGAGTGCGACCTCGTGGGCCTTCTCCCGGCAGTCGAGCAGGTATCGCAGGAGGCACCGCAGCAAGTCGTTCCCCTCCCGCTCAGCCGCCGCGAGCGCCAGGGCGAAGTGCCGGCGGGCCTCGTCGCGGTACCCGGCGGCCAGCGCCCGCTGCCCCTCGTGGTAGGGGAGCATCAGGGCCGCTTCGCGGGCGGCGGCACGCACCATGGCGATGATCCGCGTGCCCATCGGCGAAACGTCGGTGACGCGCGCCGACAGCCGGCACAGTTCCTCCAGCCGCGCCGCGTCGACGACGGCCAAGTCGGCGTCTCCCAGGGCCTGGGCGGTGTTGTCGAAGGTGATCGCCAGGCTCGCGGCGCGCCCGAAGGCGAGTTCGGCGACGGGCCCGTCGCCGAGCCCGGCGATCGCCTCCGCGGTGTCGGCGGCCAGCAACACGGCCGATGCCCGGCGGACGTTGAGCCGGTCCGCGAGCTCGACGTGGGCCCGTTCGACGAGTTCGCGTTCCGCCGCCGCGTCCAGCGACACGGACAGGCGACGCGCCAGCCGCAGACAGCGCAGCGCCGGCAGGGCCGCACCCCGGTCCCGCCAGGTGCGGGAGCGCACGACGAGCAGCCGGACCAGACCGCGGGCGAAGCTGCCGCTCCCGTCGGTCCGGGACCAGCGGGACAGCTCGTCGAGCGCGTCGGCCGGGACGTCCTCGCCGCGACCGATCCGGTCGACGGCCCAGTGCGCCTCCACGAGCCGCGCGAGCGCTCCGGCACCCGACTCCCGCGCAGCGCGCCCGGCCGCGTCCAGGAACGCCGCACACGTCGTGAAGTCGTCGGCACGACGGGCCAGATGCGCCCGCCGCAGTGCGATGGCGGCGCGCCCACCGCCGGAGCCGACCCGGCTGAACAGGGCATCGGCACGGGCGTAGTGTGCGCGCGCCGATTCGGTATCGGGCGGGACGAGGCAAGGGAGGTCCATGTCCAGGCGCAGGCCGAGCAGTTCGGGCCGGGACATGGGCTCCAGCGCCATGTCGCCTTCAAGAGTGGCCAGCCGCGCGAGGGCCGCCGGCTCGGCGCCCGCGAGGGACCGGGCGGTCGTCAGGGCCGCCGCCGTCTCGTCCACGAGCCCGGCACGGTGGGCCACGTCCGCCGCGGCGATCCACAGATGGGCGCGTATTGACGGCGACGCGAGCGTGGCCAGTTGGGCATCCCGCGCCGTGAGCTGGTCCAGCGCCCTCCGAGCCGAGAGGACGTCCTGGGTGGCCCGGGAGTTGTCAGCGACGGCCCGGGCGCTCCGGATGTCGGGTATCAGTCGGGCGGCGACCAGGAAGAGGAGGACGGCGTCGGGGTCGGCCACCGGACGGGGCACCGGGCGGGCGGCGCGGTCGATGTCCTCCTCGGACATCACCGCCCCGCCGTCGCCCGGGAACCAGTTGAGGTCCTGGGCGAGCGCGGCGACGCGGAGCGCGTTCGCCACGTCGTGGACGGCCGTGCGCGGGGCGGCGGTGGCCGGTCCCGCGCCGGAGCCCAGGGCCCTCAGCGCGTGTTTCGGTTCGCCTGCGGCGAGCGCGGCTGCCGCCTCGGCCAGGGGGCGTTCCGCCGGCGGGACGCCGCCGGGCGGGGTGGTGCCGTGCCCGGCGAGGAGAAGGGACAGCAGAAGGTCACGGGTCACCACCACCACGCGGGGGCCTCCTCATCGGGGTATCGGCGGCAGGGAGAGGGTCAGGACGGCCCGCCGGCGTGCGGGGGAGCCGGGTATCCGGATGTGGAAGTCGTCCCACTCCACCGCCCGGTCGGTGTCCGCCAGCGGCGGCGCCGCCCGGCCGGTCAGCCGGTGCGCGGTGGACGGCCGTCCGTTCGCCGCGTGGAAGCGCACCGTCAGGTCGACCCTGGTCCGCAGGTCCGCGAGCTTCATGAGTTCGCCGAGGCCGTCCGCCGCCTCGTCGAGCGCCTTGTCCGGGCGCATCTGGGTGGCGCTGTGGACCGCCGAGAGGAGCTTGCCCACTCCGCCGAGGACCGGGCCGGCGCCGGGCAGACACGAATGGACCACGACCTCCAGAACCCCCGACAGTCCGGCCGCGGCCGGGCAGTCCTGCCGCGCCGCGAACTCCGCCCGCCCGGTACCCTCCTCCGGTGGCGGACGGTGCCAGTCCACGGTGAACACACAGGAGACGCCGTCCTCCGGGAGCCGAATCACCAGGCGCCGCGACCCGGCCGGGCCGTCTCCCGGCCCCTCGTCTAGAACAGGTCCCAGAGGTTCCAGGTCCCCACGGCGTGGCCCGCCGCTCCCACGGCCGCCGCCAGTACGATCGCCCCCAGCGCGATCAGTGCCTTCTGCCCGGTGCTCCTGCTCCGCCAGAACCCGAGAGGCGTCCCGCGCACCGGCCCGGCCTCCACCAGGCCCCGGACTTTTCCCGGAATCGCCACCGGCCCCGGACCGAAGTCCTGCTTCGCGTGGACGACGAGCGCCGCCACCCGGCCGTCCGGGCCGGCGTCCGGTACATCCCCCGCCTCTGTGGCCAGGTTCAGGAGCAGGGCACGGCCCCGAGTGCCGGAGAGCAACTCCCCGACGCGTACGGCGAAGCACTCCCGCGACAGGCCGTCCCGCACCGTGTTGATCCAGGACGGGGGCCCGGAGCGAGGCGTCCCGTGGCCGGGATCGCCGTCTCCGGTCCTCTCACTGCCCGCCGGCCCGGCCGGTTCGGCCAGGGCCTCCTCCAGGCGCCGCCGGGTCTCGTCCACCGCGGCGGCGTCGCGCAGCTCCAGCAACCGGTCGACGTCGTCGGCCGGGAAGTGGCGGTCCAGACACCCGGCCACCGCGCCCGCGGGCCGCCGGGCGGCGATGTCCTCCAGCCATTGGGTGGCGAACCGGGCGACCCGCGGGGCCGCTTCGTCCGCCGGGCCGCCGGACAGCACCAGAGTGAAGCGCAGGGGCGTGCCCACCGCGTCCGTCCGCTCCGAGCGGATGCCGCTGAAGTAGGCTCGCCAGCCGCGGGCGTCCGACTCGACGAGGAGTGTCGGGTACTCGAAGTCGGCGACGCGCGAATAGGACCGCCACCATGCGACGGGGGGCGCGGCGCCGAGGAAGCCGTAGTCCCGATCCCGGTCCCGGCCGCGGGACATCACATATCCGTCCATCGATTCCCTTCCCCGGAGGGCCGTCGTCGCGTGGGCTTTGGCGTCGTGGGGTGCCGCGTGGGCTCTCGCACGGGCTGTTGTGTGGGCTGACGCACCGGCTAGAGCCTCCTGACACGGTCGCTGTACGTGCGCCTCGCCAATGCGTCGACGGCCTCGGCGAGGAGGAGGGCCCGCCTCCGGCTGATCTCGGCGAGCCGTGATTTGTCGTCCGCGTCCTCCCGCCGGGCGGCCATCGTGCCGTTGGCCCACAGCCAGATGCTGCGGAGGAAGCCTTCCGGCTGCCGGGCGAGCGCCTCGGCACGGAGCGCCAGTTCCTGCCGTCGGATGACTTCTTCCTGCTCCGTCTCCCGGCGGGCGGAGGTGAGCAGCCGGCATATGGCGATCAGCACGTCCTCCGCGCCGCGCACCGAAATCCTGGCCGGTTTGCGGATGCTGAACCTGGCTTCGAACGAGAGTCCGCCCGGCCCCTTGGGCGCGGGTTCCCACTCGGCGCTGCGCAGCTCCACACAGCCCAGGGTGTCCACGGGGCAGTACAAGATCTTCGCGTTGGGGTCGTTGGCTCGTATGACGTCCAGGACGTTCCCGTACACCTGCTGCACCGTCTCGAGCAGCACATGGCCGGCCGCGACGGTTCCGCCGTTGTCGGCGAAGTAGCTCTCGCACTTGACCGGCACCAGGATCGCCAGTGCGGGTTCGTCCGGCCGCATCAGCCGTTCCGTGGCCCAGGCCTCGGCGACGGACTGCACCTCGGCGGTGTTGAGTGTGGCGGGGAGCGCCCGCCGGTGCCGAGGGGTGGACGCCTCCATCAGCACGGTCGCGTCGATCGGGATGAGCAGCACGCTGCTCTCCGCCATGAACTCGCGGCACTTCTGCCACTCTTCCTCCTGCTCAGGCGGGCGGTTGGCTGCCTTCAGCCAACCGCCGGGGAAGTCGAGCAGGGTCAGCCGGAGGCCGGCACCCGATGCCCCGGTCTCCAGCGCCAGGTCGAAGCGGGTCGCTTCCTGGGTCCCGGCCAGTGCGACATGGTCGAAGTGCCCGGCGAGTACGGCACCGTCCAGATCGTCGCGCCGGTTCGTGATGCGGATCTCGGTGTCCGTGGTCCGCGGCCTGAGCGTCACCTTGGTCCCGCCGAGGAAGCGAGAGCTGTCAGCCAGGATGGACGCGATGAGTGAGGTCTTGCCGACCCGGCTGGGACCCAGTACGCCGATCTTGAACTCAGGTGCCGGGTGGTCGGTCGGGCTCATGCCGCCGCTCCTTCCAGTGTCTTCTGGACGGTCCGGCACGCCGACTCCACCGCGGCGAAGCGGGCGTGACCCGAGTCCAGCCCCTCGTAGACGCCCGGCCACAGCTCGTTGCGGTAGCTCCGGGCGAAGCGGCGCAGGTCGCGCTCGGCATCGGCCGAGCGGATCAGCAGGTCGTCGAAGTGCTCCAGCGCCGACAGCAGCACCGTGGCCGGCGTCATCGACTCGCGCAGCAGGGCCTGCCGCGTCCGGTGGGCGGCTTGCTCGGCCCGCTCGGTAAGGAACTCGTACAACGCCCCCGCTCCGGCCGGACTGATCTCGACCACGATCTGCGACTGCGGCATGCCGGTCAGAGGGTCCCGCTGTTGTGGACGGAGCCGCTCCAACTCGCGGTGGACCCTGGGGTGGAGCTGGCTGCGGTAGTCCAGCCGCAGGTCCAGCAGCCCCTGTACAGCCTCCTCCAGCGTGGGGCAGGGCTCCGCCGCGGCCCTGGCGAATCCGGCGAGGGCACGCAGCCCCTCTTCGTCCGGCCGCTCCGCGAGCAACGTCCCCGTGTGCCCGGCCAGCAGGGCGGTCACCTTGGTCCAGAGCCAGGCGACCCGGCGGTCGAAGTAGGTGTCGACCCGGGAGAAGTGGCGGCCGGTCTCCACCCGGATCCGGTGCAGCTCGTCGGCCACGAGCCCGCCGCTGGAGAGCTCCACGCGCATGACGCGCAGTGCCTCCTCGCACCAGGCGGCCCGCGCCGCCTCCGGGTCACCGTCCTGCCCGCCCGTACCCAGGCCGAGCGTCAGCCAGGAGCGCAGCTGGCGGTGGGCGGCCTCCACGGCGGTCTCGTAGTCGGGATCCTGGTCCTCCGCGTACGCGTACGTGCGCAGCTCGTCCAGCAGCACCGACAGATCGACGGCCAGGGACCGCCGGAGTTCCTGGACCCGGGCTTCGAGGTCCTCGGCCGGTGCCGCGCTGCGCGACCGGGCCTGGGTCAGCGCCTGCCGCACCTCGGCCAGCACGGCCCTGACCCGCTGCGCGGCCGCCTGCTCGGCCCGGCGCGTCCCGTCGAGGATGTCGTCGTCCATGACCGGCAGCGTGCGGGCGAGCCGGTCCAGCATGGGACCCAGCAGCTGCGCGCCCACCGCCTCGGGATCCTTCGCGTTCGTCTCGCGGACCGTGTACCAGCGGCCGTCCTGGCCGCCGTTGACCTCACGTTTGATGTGGTTCCGCAGGGCGGGAGCGCTGCTGTGGTCCTCGGGGGTGCCGACGTTCAGCAGCAGCTCGACGAAGTCCCCCCGCTGCCGGATGAAGCCGCGCACTTCGTCCAGCAGGCTGAGCGCCTTGGCGTCCTCCTTGCCCCAGTACCCCATGCCTTCCACCGGCCGTTTCACCATCACGACCAGGTCCACTTCATGGCGCAGCCCGGCGACGTGGTGCTTCTCCGACTGGGCCTCGTTCTCCCCGAGGCCCGGCAGGTCCACGATTCCCAGGCTCGCCACATCGGCGTGCGGGAACGAGCAGTCGATCCGGACGTCGCGCACGGCGAGGTACGGGCGGGGGCAGGCGTCCCCCGATTCCACCTGCTTGTCGGTGGGGTAGGCGACATAGGGGCGGAGCTCATCCAAGTCGAGGACGCGCTCGCCGCCGGTGAGGTCGGCCTCGTACGACCACAGGGCCTGCTGCATCTGCCGCAGTCGCACCAGCAGGGCCACGGGTTCCGAGTCCGCCGAATCCTCCGGCTCCGGGTAGCGCCAGCCCCGGAACTCCTCCAGGGACGCCGGCGTGGCCGGCAGGCCGATCTGGGCGTGGTACGGGTGTACCACCTCGGTCAGGAAGGATTCCGGCCCGTGGAAGCGGAGCACCGCCCGTTCGGGCCCGCGCGTGTGGAAGATCCGGCTGCGGACCGCGGTGACCGGCAGCCCCGAACCGGTGGGGATCTGGATGTCCGACAGCCCGGATATGGATTGGAGCAGGGTGCTCTTGCCCACCCGGGCGCGGCCGCTGACCCCGATGTTCACGGTATCCCGGGCGAAGCGGGACGCCGCGGCGCGCAACAGCTCGTGCAGTTCGGCGATCGCGGCCTGGGCCGGCGGGAGGGACGGTGCCGACAGCTGGGCCCTGACCTCGTCGGAGAGATCCGGGTGGGCGGCCAGCATCCGCAGGGACCGGCCCAGTTCGGCCAGTCCCGCGCTGACCGCGCTCCATCGTTGAGCGGCAGCGTCGACTTGCGCCAGCCGTTCCTTGCGTGCGGTGAGCAGAGCAGCCAGACGTACGGCGGTGTTTCCCATGAACGCTTCCCCCGAGGCGTGACGCAGTGGGCGGCCAGCCTAGGGCTCGGAGTACGGGCAGGGGCAGTCGGCGCATGGCAGGCAATGAACTATCCGTTGCGCGATGACCTGCTGTGCGCCGGGGGCGCACAACGTCTTCGACCTCCCCGACGGGCCGACAAAAGCGTGCGTGGACCGCAGAGAGGCAGGTTCGCGAAGATTCCGAACGCGTGGGCGCCGATCCCGCGGATCGGCCGGAATCAGTGCCGTGGGCACGAAGCGTGGGCCGCTGCCGTCGGACCTGGGGCGCGGCCGGCCTGGCATGTCTCGCGGGAAACAGCGCTGACGGTCGGCCTGGGGATGGCCGGTCTGGTGGTCGCGGACGACGACGGTACATACGGAGCGACCAGCGAGCCACTGTATGGGTCGCTGGTCGCCGGGCTGCCCCTCACGCTGGTCGGCGACGCCCTGAGTCTGTGGGCGGTCGGCCCACACGGCCGCGCACCGTCCAGCACGTCCGTCTCACAGGTGCCGCAGCCATCCGCCCCGCCGGAAGTGGTTCCACAGGGACGTCGTTCGGTCCGCGGCTGGTCCGGGACTGATTGCACTTGGAGTCCAGACAGCGGCGCGAGGTATCAGGCTCTAGAAGAACCCAAGTTTCTTCGGGCTGTATGAAACCAGAATGTTCTTCGTCTGCTGGTAGTGATCCAGCATCATCTTGTGTGTTTCGCGGCCGATCCCGGACTGCTTGTAGCCGCCGAACGCCGCGTGCGCCGGATACGCGTGATAGCAGTTGGTCCACACGCGGCCCGCCTGGATCGCGCGGCCGGCGCGGTAGGCGGTGGTGGCGTCCCGGGTCCAGACGCCCGCGCCGAGGCCGTAAAGCGTGTCATTGGCGATCTTGATGGCGTCGTCGAAGTCGTCGAAGGAGGTCACCGAGACGACCGGGCCGAAGATCTCCTCCTGGAAGATCCGCATGCGGTTGTCGCCCTCGAAGATGGTCGGCTGGACGTAGTAGCCGCCCTTCAGCTCGCCGTCGTACTCGATGCGCTCGCCGCCGGTGAGCACCTTCGCGCCCTCCTGCCGGCCGATGTCCAGGTAGGAGAGGATCTTCTCCAACTGGTCGTTGGAGGCCTGGGCGCCGATCATCGTGTCGGTGTCGAGCGGGTGACCCGGCTTGATCAGCCGCGTGCGCTCGACCGCCGCGTCGAGGAACTCCGTGTAGTGGCCGCGCTGGATCAGCGCCCGGGACGGGCAGGTGCAGACCTCGCCCTGGTTGAGCGCGAACATGGTGAAGCCCTCAAGAGCCTTGTCGCGGAAGTCGTCCTCGTGCGCCCACACGTCGTCGAAGAAGATATTGGGCGACTTGCCGCCGAGCTCCAGGGTGACGGGCTTGATGTTCTCGGAGGCGTACTGCATGATCAGCCGCCCCGTCGTGGTCTCCCCGGTGAACGCCACCTTCGCCACGCGCGGGCTGGACGCCAGTGGCTTGCCCGCCTCCACCCCGAACCCGTTGACGATGTTCAGTACGCCGGGCGGCAGCAGGTCCGCGATCAGGCCGACCCAGTAGTGGATGGAGGCCGGGGTCTGCTCGGCCGGCTTGAGGACGACCGCGTTGCCCGCGGCGAGCGCCGGCGCGAGCTTCCACGCCGCCATCAGGATCGGGAAGTTCCACGGGATGATCTGCGCGACGACCCCCAGCGGCTCGTGGAAGTGGTACGCCACCGTGTCGTCGTCGATCTCGCCGAGCGAGCCCTCCTGCGCCCGGATCGCCCCCGCGAAGTAACGGAAGTGGTCGATCGCCAGCGGGATGTCGGCCGCCAGCGTCTCCCGCACCGGCTTGCCGTTCTCCCAGCTCTCGGCGACCGCGAGCGCTTCGAGGCTGGCCTGCATACGGTCGGCGATCTTCAGCAGGATGTCGGAACGCTCCGCCACCGGGGTACGGCCCCACCCCGGCGCGGCCTCGTGCGCTGCGTCCAGCGCCCGCTCGACGTCCTCCGCCGTGCCGCGCGCGACCTCGGTGAACGGCTGTCCGTTGACCGGCGACGGATTCTCGAAGTACTGCCCGCGCAGTGGCGGCACATACGCGCCGCCGATGAAGTGGTCGTAGCGCGCCTGGTAGGAGACGATCGCGCCTTCGGTGCCCGGCGCCGCGTAACGAGTCATGCTGGTCTGCCTCCCGCTGCAGCGCTGCCCGCCGTTGGGCAGCTCTCGGCGCGAGGCTAGGCGGGCGGACGTTGCAACTACGTTGCACCGCGCGTCCCGCCAGGTGCCCGGCCGGCCGGTGCCGTCAGCTCGGCCTCCAGTGTGGCGAGCCGGGCCCGCACGGGCGCCGTGGGCCGCACCGCGGCGAGCGCCCGCCACACCTCCAGGTCGTCCTCGCCCCAGGGCGCGCGCACCCAGTCCGCCAGCAGGTCCGGGTCGCGGTGCGCGATCAGCGCCGACCGCAGCCCGTCGGCGAGACGGTCCCGCAGCCGTACGATCGCCGGGGCCTGTGAAGCGGGCAGCAGCGGACCGGTGTACGCCTCCGCCGCCGCGGTGACCGCCCCCGCCTCCAGCCACCGCTCCACCGCGGTGACGTCCGACTCGACCGCGGCCGTGAGCCGGTACGGCCGCGAGCCGAGCAGGCCGGCGCCCAACAGCCTGCGCAGGCGTGTGAGTTCGGCACGCAGGGTCACGGGGGTCACCGACTCGTCCGCGTACAGCGCGCACAGCAGCTCGTCACCGGTCAGGCCCTCGGGGTGCCGGGCGAGCAGCACGAGGATCTCGCTGTGCCGGCGGCTGAGCCGGACCCGTCGGCCGTTCAGGACGAGTTCGGCCTCGTCCCGGCCCAGCGCGCCGAGCAGCGGCGTGTCCGCGGTGCTCGGCGGCGGCGCGAGCAGCGCGAGTTGCACCTCCGCGGCCCGCGCCACCGCCTGCACGAAGCCCAGGCTGTGCGGATGCGCCAGCCCGTCCCCGCCGGTGATGTCCACCGCGCCCAGGACCCGGCCGGTGCGCGGATCGTGCACCGGAGCCGCCGCGCAGGTCCACGGCTGGACCCGACGTATGAAGTGCTCCGCGGCGAACACCTGCACCGGCCGGTCCACGGCGACGGCGGTCCCCGGCGCGTTGGTGCCGACCGCGCTCTCCGACCAGCGCGCGCCCGGGACGAAGTTCATCCCGTCCGCCCGGCGCCGGGTCGCCCGGTGCCCCTCGACCCACAGCAGCCTGCCCTGCGCGTCGCACACCGCCAGCAGATGCTCACCGTCGGCGGCGAACGTACCCATCAGCTCCCGGAACAGCGGCATCACCCTGGCCAGCGGGTGCTCCGCCCGGTACGCGCCGAGGTCGGCGTCGGTCAGCTCCACGCCGGCGGTGGCGTCCGGTGCCACACCGGCCCGCGCGCTGCGCCGCCACGACTCCGCCACGACCGACCGCACCGGGCTCGGCACCGTGCCTACCGTGGTGAACGTCTCGTGCGCCCTGCGCAGCACACGGACCCGCTCGGTGGGGTCGGCCCCCGGATCCAGGGCCACCCACGGATCGGTCAACTCTGCCTCCCGCACGGCGAATCGGCGATGTCGGTCCTGATGCCGCTCCTTGCGTCCATCGTCTTCCGGCTAGGCGAAGTTGACCAGTCTCAGGTAGCGGACCCAGTCCCAGCCGGGGCCCGGGTCGGTGTGATCGGTGCCGGGCACCTGGTAGTGGCCGATGATGTGCTGCCTGTCCTTCGGGATGCCGTACTTGGTGCAGATCGCCGCCGTGAGCTTCGCCGACTGCTCGTAGAGGGCGTTGGTGAAGTAGGCCGGCTGGTCCACCCACCCTTCGTGTTCGATGCCGATGCTGCGGGTGTTGTAGTCCCAGCTTCCCGCGTGCCAGGCGATGTCGGCCTCGTGCACGCACTGGGCGATGTGCCCGTCCGCCGAGCGGACCAGATAGTGCGCGGACACCTTCTTCTGCGGATTTCCGAAGATCGTCAGCGTGTTGGCGTACGTCTCCTGTGTGACGTGGATGATCACACGGTCGATGGCGTAGTCGCCCGGGCGGTCGGACGCGGTGTAGTTGGAGACGCTCGCCGGATGCCATTCGGCGGGCGGGTAGTCGACGGCCTCGGGCTGCGCACCGGCGCGTGGGTCGGGGAGCAGTGTGTAGGGGACGGCGGCGAGCGCCGCGCCTTTCAGCAGCCGGCGTCTGCTCAGGCGTGGCTGTGCCGGTCTCGCTGGTGGTGCCGGATCTCTCGGCTGTGCGGTGCCGGCCGGGTCCATGTCCATCGGCGGTGCCTTTCAAGGTGGGGGGAGTCGGAGCCGTAGGAGCGTCAGGTTTCAGAGAGGGGGGATCGAGGGGGACGAGAGGGGGGACTCAGGGTGGGGGAATGCGCGCCCACGGGGACGTCGTCGGCGTCAACCGCGCAGTGCCCGGGCGGTCTCCCGCAGCCGGTGGTGCACGCCGCGGTACGTCTCGCGCGCCGGCAGCCATTCCTTGCGGAGCTTGGCCACGCACGTGTAGTTCGTGTCGCACACGTTGGCCAGCGGCGATTCCACTGCCTGAGTGGCGAATTGGTACGCGTCCGGCGCACTGAACCCGTAGTCGCGCACCAGCCACTGCACCAGGTCCAGCTGCGATATCCGGAACGCGTCCTCCAGCGGTCGCGCCGAGCCGGTCGAGATGATGTGGGTGTCCGACTCCAACCGGGGCCATGGGGTGGCGACGTCCTTGAGGAGCTCCACGACCACCACGGTGTTCATCGCGCACTCCACGGCCACGCCGCAGGTCTCGCCCTCGCCCTGCCGGGCGTGTCCGTCGCCGAGGCTGAGCAGGCCGCCCTCGACGTTGACGCCCAGGTAGCAGGTGACGCCGGCCCGCATCTCGGGGGTGTCCATGTTCCCGCCGTGGGCGTCCGGGACCAGAGCGGAGCGCACCTCCAGATTGGCCGGCGCCACGCCCACCGTGCCGTGCATGGGATCGAGGGGCAGCTCGACCTCGATGTCGCTGTCCTGCGCCTGGAACAGGGCGGTGCGCCGCGTGCGGTCCAGCTGCCAGATCCAGACGCGCTCCGGCAGCGGGGGCTGCAGCGTGGCCGTGGTGTGGGTCGAGGTGAGCGCGCCGAAGAGCGGGACCGTCGTCGACGCCGCCCAGTCGCGGGCCGGTTCGATCGACACGAAGTGCACGGCCACGGTGTCGCCTGGCTCGGCACCCTCGATGTGGAAAGGGCCGGTCTGCGGATTGAGGTACGGGAACTCGCAGACCTCGGAGACGAGGTCCTTCTCCGAGCGTACCCGCCCGGCGAAACAGTCCTCCGTGTACAGGTCGAGCACTGTGCCGGGCGCGATCCGCGCCACCGGCGGAGCACCGCCGAACGTCCAGGCGTAGGCGTCCGGTTCCGGACGCACGGTGAGGATCCGGGGGTCGGTCATCGTGGAGGTGGTCCCTTCTGACGTGGGCGGTCGTGGGACGGGGGTGGGCACCGGTGCGTTGTGGTGCGGCGGGTGCGGGGCGTGACGGGACGTCAGCGGAGCACGGTCCCGTCCTGCCGGTCGTCGGCCGGGTCGTACGCGTCGAGGTGCACCCGCGCGGTCTCGGCTATGCGCTCGGGATGACGCCGCATCAGCAGGATCAGCACCACGACACCCGCCGCCATCCAGATCCCGACGACCGGGCCCGCATACGAGACCGGGGCGGTCAGTTCAGTGACGAAGTCGAAGACCGGGAGGCCTGCGGCCGTCAGCAGGGCGGGTATGAAGGCCGCGATGCCCAGCACCGGGAACAGCAGGTGCCGTACCGGCCTCAGGCCCGCCCGGCCGGCCCGCAGGAAGTAGCCGGCGCAGGCGAGGTTCACCACGATGTAGACGCTGACGACGACCGTGACGATCACCGTGGCGAGCAGCAGGAACCCGGTCACGGGGGTGTAGCCGAAACCGAGTCCCAGCACCGCCCCGACCGCCACCAGCGTTTGCAGCGCCATACCGGCCACGGGGGAGCGGTGCCGGGGGTGGAGCGTGGCGAGCAGGCGGGGCAGGACCCGGATCCGGGCCAGGGCGAAGGCCGTACGGGTCGAGACGTTGGCGCACGCGTTGGCATTGGCGATCGTGGAGTTGATCACCGCCAGGAACACCAGGACCCAGAAGAGCCCGAAGGAGGCCCGGGCGACGCCGTCCCAGGAGGCCGAGCCCGAGGCGCCGAACGTCGCGAAGCGGTCCGGGCCGAAGTAGACGGTCATCGCATAGGTCGTGATGACGTAGAACAGACCGATCCCGAGGGCCGCCCCGAGGACCGCGCGGTGCATCGTCCGCCGGGGGTCGCGGGTCTCCTCGGCGAGCGGCGCCGCCGCCTCGAACCCCGCGAACGCCAGCACCGTGTACACGGATCCGGCGAACACGCCACCGAGCCCTGCGTAACCATCGGCAGTGTGTGAGGTGCCGAAGACCGACAGGGTGTTGGCGCTGCCCGCCATGCCGATGGGCAGGGCCGCGAACACCAGGAAGACCAGGACCTCGAAGATGCCGAGGACGGTGCCGAACCGGGCCGAGGCGCGGACGCCGAGGTAACCGGCGACGGCGATCACGCCGGCCCCCGCCAGGGACCACGGCCACCACAGATCCGCCGGATACGAGGACCACTCCTCGTGCAGTGTGCCCGCCGCCGTGAAGCCCAGCTGCAGCAGGAGCAACGGGGGGACCAGCATCTCCACGAAGACGTAACCCCAGCCGACCAGAAACCCGACGGCCGGGTGCAGTCCCCGCGCCGCGTAGGTGGCCACCGAGCCCGCGGCGGGCAGCTCCCGGGCCAGCTCGGCCACGCAGGACGCGGTGAACAGACAGGCCACCAGGGCGATCAGGACCGCCAGCGGCAGGCTGCCGCCGGCGAAGGCGGCACCGGCCGGAATCGACGCGGCCACTGCGGCGGCCGGCGCCATCGCCGTGACGCTCTGGAACAGCACCTCGCGCAACCCGACGGCGTCGCGCCGCAGCGCCCCGGTCGTCTTCTCGTGCATGTGTGTCCCCCGATGCGTGTCAGCCCACTGCCACCCGATGTGTGTGAAATACCGTCGATCGCTCGGCAGCCGCAGACGTTGACGATCCGTCGGCCGAGTGCCTCGCGTGAATCACGGTACGGCGCAGGCGGGTTGGGCAGAAGAGTGCGCGCCGGTTCCGTGGAGAAGCCCCCACTTGTGGAAAACCGGGCCACCCGATCGGGCGAACGGCGGCAGTCACCGGGCCGGTTTGTCCCCAGCCCGTTTCACAGCCCTGGAGTCCCACGAGACCCGGCAACGGGCCTCAGGACCGTTCCGCCACCACCGCCGGATCGTCCAGAACGGCCCGGACGACCGAATGTGCCGCGCCCAGCAGGGGCCCCTCCGGGCCCAGCCGGGACATTGTCACCGGGCAGGGCGGGCCCGCCGTGCGGCTCGCCAGCTCCGTCTCCAGGGACGGCAGCAGCCAGGGGGAGAGGCCGGCCAGAGCACCGCCGAGGACCACCGTCTCGGGGTCGAGGAGATTCACCGCCCCGGTCAGCGCGATGCCGAGCGCCGTGCCGGCGTCCCGCAGGGCGGCTCGTACGTTCTCGTCGCCCTGCTCGGCGCGCCCGGCGAGCAGGCCCACCAGATCCTCGCCCGCTTCCAGCCCCGCCGCACGCAGCACGGCTTCCTCGCCCGCGTACTGCTCCAGGCAGCCGCGGCCGCCGCACGGACAGGACGGCCCGTCCGGCCGTACGGGCACGTGGCCCAGCTCGCCGGCGAAGCCGCGGGTGCCGCGCAGCAGTCCGCCGTCCACGACGACCGCGGCCCCGACTCCGATCTCGGCCGACACGTGAAGGAAGTCATGCGGCGTGCCGTCACCGAGCCACAACTCCGCGAGTGCACCGAAGTTCGCCTCGTTGTCCACGGTCAGCGGCCACGCGCCGGGCAGCAGGGCGCCGAGGTCGGTGTCGTGCCAGTCGAGGTTCGGGGCGCGTACGACCGTACGGCCGTCCCGTGCCACCAGTCCGGGCACGGCAACCGCCAGTCCGGCGGGCCACAGCGACTCCCGCTCCGCCTCCGCGACGACCCGGTGCACCAGCCCGGTCAGCTCCTCGACCACAGGTGCGGGCGCGCGGCCCCGGTTCGCTCCGTGCCGCACGGCCCGCGCGCGCACCGTGCCACGCAGGTCGACCGCGCACACCGCGAGGTGGTCGACGCCGATCTCGGCTCCGATCCCGGCCGGACCCCGGCCGCTCACCGCGAGTGCCGACCCGGGCCGGCCCACCCGGCCCGGACGCTCCGGGCCCAGTTCCTCCAGGAGCCCCCAGCGGATCAGCTCGTCCACGAGGGTCGACACGGCCGCCCGTGTCAGGCCGATGCGCGAGGCGACCGCGGCGCGCGACAGCGAACCCTCGGCGCTGACGGCGTGCATCACGCGGGCCAGGTTGCGCCGACGCATGCCCTGCTGGGTGTCCGGCAGGGCGCGGCCGGCGCTCGACGGGCGGGCCTCGTGCAGCGGTGCGGTCATGCCTGAAGTCAGTCCCCGGTGTCTGCCGCCCGGCTCATCCGTGCGGCGTGGTGTCCGTCCCCCGCTCCAGCAGGGGGGCCGCGTCGGAGAGTACCCCGGTGATCCGCTCCAGGGTCTCCCGGTCCCGTTCCACGGCCTCCAGCACCGGGCCCGCGGCCGTGTTCCAGCGGCGGGCCACCGCTGCCGGGTCCTCGCCGGTGAGCAGGCCGGCGGCCTGTGCCGCGGCCCCGAGGGCGACCAGTTCCCTGGCCTCGGGGACCTGGACCGGACGGCCCGACAGCCGCCGTACCGTCTGCTGCCACGCCGTCCCGCGTGCCCCGCCGCCGATCAGCAGCAGCGGGCTGCTGCGGTCCGCGTCCTCGTCCAGGACCAGGTCGAGGGCGCCGAGCAGCGCGTGCACGGCGCCGTCGTACGCGGCCTGCAGCAGCTGGCCTGCGGTCGTGTCATGGCGCAGGCCGTGCAGCAGGCCGGAGGCGTTGGGCAGGTTCGGGGTGCGCTCGCCGTCCAGGTACGGCAGCAGGGTCACCGAGCCGCCGGGCTCCACCGCGTCACGGTCCAGGCCCAGCAGCGCCGCGACGCGGTCCGCCGCGAGCGTGCAGTTCAGGGTGCAGGCCAGGGGCAGCCAGTCCCCGTGGGCGTCGGCGAACCCCGCCACCGTGCCGGTCGGATCGGCCGGGCGGTGCCTGGAGACGGCGTACACCGTGCCGGACGTGCCGAGGCTGAGCACCGGGGTGCCCGGCCGCAGCCCGAGGCCCAGCGCCGCCGCCGCGTTGTCGCCGGTGCCGGGGGCGACCAGCGTGCCCTTGGAGAACGGCAGGTCGTGGCTGTCGCGCACGGTGCCGGCCACCTCTCCCGGCCGCACCACACGGGGCAGCAGCGCAGGGTCGAGGCCGACGTGGGCGAGCGTCTCCGCGTCGTACGCCTCCGTCCCGGACGCCCACCAGCCGGTGCCGGACGCGTCGCCGCGGTCGGTGGTGCCCTGTCCGGTCAGGCGCTCGGTGAGGTAGTCGTGGGGGAGCCGTACCGCCCTGGTCGCGCGGACCGATTCCGGTTCGTGTTCGGCCAGCCAGGCCCACTTGGTGACCGTGAACGACGCGCCGGGCACGCTGCCGGTGCGCTCGGCCCAGGCCTTCGGACCGCCGAGTTCCTCCACCAGCCGGCGGGCCTGCGGCGCCGAGCGCACGTCGTTCCACAGCAGCGCCGGACGCACCGGCTCACCGCGCTCGTCCAGGGTGACCAGGCCGTGCTGCTGGCCGCCGATCGACACCGCGGCCGCCTCGTGTGCCGCGTCCCCGCACTGGCGCAATGCCTCGCACAGCGCCTCCCACCACTGACGCGGATCGCTCTCGCGGCCCGCGCCGGAGGACACGGTGTGCGGCGCCTGGCCGCTCGCCACCACCTGGCCGGTGGCCGCGTCCACGACCAGTGCCTTCGTGGACTGCGTTGATGTGTCCACGCCGACGACGAGCGGACCCTCGGCTGCTGACATCGGGCTCTCCCTTTTCCGCGACGTTCCGCGACTTGCGCGACGTTCCGCGACTCTGCGGGACATAGACATCTTGTCTCTTCCCGGAGGCGCGAGCGCATACTAATTTGTAAACGGCCATGACGAAATGGTCGCAACACAGCAAGGAGCCGCGGCATGAGCTACCAGCCCACCCCCGAGGACAGGTTCACCTTCGGCCTGTGGACCGTCGGCTGGCAGGGAAGGGACCCGTTCGGCGACGCCACCCGCCGGGCCCTCGACCCGGTCGAGACGGTGCGGCGCCTGGCCGAGCTGGGCGCCTACGGGGTGACCTTCCACGACGACGACCTGATCCCCTTCGGATCCTCCGACACCGAGCGCGAGTCGCACATCAAGCGGTTCCGTCAGGCCCTGGACGCGACGGGCATGACCGTCCCGATGGCCACCACGAACCTCTTCACCCACCCCGTCTTCAAGGACGGCGCCTTCACCGCCAACGACCGCGACGTACGCCGTTACGCGCTGCGCAAGACGATCCGCAACATCGACCTCGCGGTCGAGCTGGGCGCGAGGACGTACGTCGCCTGGGGCGGCCGTGAGGGCGCCGAATCCGGTGCCGCCAAGGACGTGCGCGCCGCCCTGGACCGCATGAAGGAGGCCTTCGACCTCCTCGGCGAGTACGTCACCTCCCAGGGCTACGACCTGAAGTTCGCGATCGAGCCCAAGCCGAACGAGCCGCGCGGGGACATCCTGCTGCCCACCGTCGGCCACGCGCTGGCCTTCATCGAGCGCCTGGAGCGCCCCGAGCTGTACGGCGTCAACCCCGAGGTCGGGCACGAGCAGATGGCCGGCCTGAACTTCCCGCACGGCATCGCCCAAGCCCTGTGGGCGGGCAAGCTGTTCCACATCGACCTCAATGGCCAGTCCGGCATCAAGTACGACCAGGACCTGCGGTTCGGCGCCGGTGACCTGCGGGCGGCGTTCTGGCTGGTCGACCTGCTGGAGAGCGCCGGCTACGAAGGCCCGCGGCACTTCGACTTCAAGCCGCCGCGGACCGAGGACCTCGACGGAGTGTGGGCGTCGGCCGCGGGCTGCATGCGCAACTACCTCATCCTCAAGGAGCGTGCCGCCGCTTTCCGCGCCGACCCCGAGGTGCAGGAGGCGCTGCGTGCCGCACGCCTGGACCAGTTGGCCCGGCCGACCGCGGCCGACGGTCTGCAGGCCCTGCTCGGCGACCGTACGGCCTTCGAGGACTTCGACGTCGACGCGGCCGCCGCGCGCGGCATGGCCTTCGAACGCCTCGACCAGCTCGCCATGGACCACCTGCTGGGGGCACGCGGCTGAACGCGAGGACGGCCGGGCAGCGGCACGCGCCGCCGTCCCGGCCGTCCGTCAGTCCGCTTTCCGGACTGACGGAGTCAGGGACGTCACAGTCCCTCGGGCAGCCGGACATACGTGACGGCCGTCCTGATCCCGCTGTCGACAAGCCGGCCCTGTGCGTCGAACGCGCCCGCGCCGTCGGTCATCCCGAAGTCGTTGTCGTTGATGAGGGCGAGCGTGTCGTTGTCCACGCGCGCGATGCCCTCGATCTTCCGCTGCACTCCGTCGACCTTGCCCAGATCCACCACGAGCCGCTTGGCCAGGACCGGTACGCCGGCGGACGCCGGGTCGTCCAGCTGTTCCAGGGACGGAGACGTCGTGTCGTCGTCCCAGGAGCCGCCCAGTATGCTCGACCGCCGCTTCAGTTCGACCAGTTGCAGCCGGGCCGCGTTGTCCGTGCGCTCCTCGACGAGCAGCCGGTCACCGCCCACGGCCACCACCGAGGAGATCTTCAGCTCGGAGGTGTCGTCCTCGCCCGGATCGACGACGTCCACCGGGTCGAACCGGTAGGCGTACTCGGCGGTGACGGCCTCCTTGCCCGGCGAGAAGCGCAGCAGCCGCGTGGTGCGCGAGGCGCTCCCGGCATCCGCGTCCGGCAGCGACAGCGGGCTCTGCAGGGCCAGCACCAGATCACCGCCGGGCAGCTGCGCCAGCCCCTCGAGTCCCCGGTTGGTCTTGCGGTGCAGGAAGACCGACGGGAGCGCCTCCACCACCGGGTAGTCCGCGCCCGTCGGCCCGAGCCCCTTCGGTACGTACCGGGTGAGCACCTTCCCGCGCGCGGAGACGTGGACGAGCGAGGGGCCGTACTCGTCGACGAGCCAGAACGTCCCGTCGCCGGCCTGCACGATGCCCTCGGTGTCGAGGCCGTTCGGGTTGTAGGAGAGCGGCGACTGCGCGTCGTAGGTGTACGGCGCCTCGTCGCGGCTCTTCTGGTCGGGCAGCCCGGTGACGGCCTGCCCGGAGGAGGTCGTCAGCGGGATTGCATCGATGACCTGGACCTTGTCGCCGCAGACCCGGATCTTCACGATCGCGGGGTCGAATCCCGGCACCGGGAACGTACGGCGCTTCGTGCCGTTCACCTTGATCTGCCCGTTGGGGCCGCGGTCGGTCACCGTCCAGTACTCGCCCTTGCGGCCCGCCGGGTAGATGTCACTGCCGATGCCGCCGAGCTTCACCCCGTGGTCGTCGTCGACACTGCCGGGCAGCAGCGCGTTGCTGAACGCGCCGAGCGGGATCTCGCCGAGCGTCGCCGTGCGGATGACGCGGGCGTCCTGGGACGGTGCCGCCTCAGCCGTCCCCGCGGCCTGCAACGTGGCGGCCAGGGCCAGGGACAGGCCCGTGGCAACGGAACGGTGGACGCGGCGCCGGCCGGCGGACTGCGGGGACATCGGGCCTCCTGGGGCAAGTTCATTGACAGCGGCCACATTTGGGCCCCAGGAGGAACGCCGTAAGACCGCGGGGTGAACAGCCGGCGTCGGCCGTTCATCGGATCGCGACGATTCGGGCTGACGGCCTGTCAGCAGTCCTCTTCACCCTCCGGGCCGGTGCCGAGCCGCGCCGCGGCCAGTGCCGTCGCCGGATCAGCGTCCGGCCCGCCCGCAGGGGCCCAGTGCCCGGCCTCCTCACGGTACGGCCACCAGCGGCCGTCCCGGCCGAGGCGCAACTGAACCCCTCCGCCCGGGACGGTCCACCGGTTGCCGCTGCTGTGGAACTCCGGCCGCTCGTCCGGCTCCCAGGCCGCTTCGAGCGCCGCACGCGCGCGTGCCAGTGCCACACCCTCCACCTGCCATTCCTCGTCGAGCACGGCCAGGGCCGCGACACCACCGGCATGCCAGGCACGGACAGCCGTCGCCAGCCCCTGGCGGCCGCGGCCCGACCCCTCGGCGAGCCGTGCGACGACGTCGCCCGAGGGCGCTCCGCACGCGAGTCGTACGGCGTCCTGGGCGGCCGTGCGGGCCGTGCCGTCCCACGCACCCGAGCGCAGGACCACCGCAAGGAGCCGGTACGCCTCCACGGCGGTGCGGCCCGCCAGGTGCTCCAGCGCCACGGGATCGATGCCGGGCGCCGGTGCCGTTGCGGCCGTCAGGGACGGCGGTGCGCCCGGAGCCTGCGGGAGCCCGGGCAACTCCGGCAGCCCGGGCAGGATGTCCCCGGCCGCCCAGGCCTCCGCCGCGTCCACGCCCCTGGCCACGGAGCCCCCGGCCACGGATGTGGAGTCTTCCGTGCGGGACGCCGTACCGCGCACATGCAGCTCCGCCAGGAACGCATCCTTGCCGCGACCGCGCATCAGCAGCAGCAGAAACGGATCCTCATCCAGCAGCCGCGCCACCTGGTGACACAACGCGGCGGTGTGCCCGCAGTGGTCCCACGTTCCGCAGTCACACTCGGGTTCCAGATCACCCAGGCCCGGCAGAAGCTCGACACCGCCGACCGCGGCGTCCTCGACCAGCAGCGGCGGCAGCTCCCCGTCGAGGAGCGCGGCCATGTGCCCGGCCTGCTCCACGGTCACGTCCAGGAACCGCCGCCACTCCTCCTCGGACAGCTCCGGCACGAGGACATCGGCCCGGTGGGCCGCGCCTCCCGGATCGCGTACGACGGCGGTGACCCGCCCCGGCCGCACGGTCACCGCGCCCACTCCGCCCGCTCGCGCCAGCCTGCGGCCGGCCTTGACCGCCGCACCGTCCAGGGCCGCGTCCTCCAGCGCCTGCAGCCATGCCCGACCCCACCAGCTCTGCGCGAACCCGCGTCCGTGGACGGGTGGCAGTGCGGCAAGCGTGCGCCCCGCCGCACGGCCGTGCTCGTCGTCGTAATCGCTCATCGTGCCTCCTTGCGCAGCTCGACCAGCGCGGCCAGTTCCGCGTCCGTCAGTTCCGTCAGCGCGGCCTCGCCGGTTCCGAGCACCGTGTCCGCCAGCTCGCGCTTGCGGTCCAGCAGGTCCGCGATGCGGTCCTCCAGGGTTCCCTCGGCGATCAGGCGATGCACCTGCACCGGCTGTGTCTGCCCGATGCGGTACGCGCGGTCGGTGGCCTGCGCCTCGACCGCCGGATTCCACCAGCGGTCGTAGTGCACGACATGCCCGGCGCGGGTGAGGTTCAGGCCCGTCCCGGCCGCCTTCAGGGACAGCAGGAACACCGGTGCCCCGCCGTCCTGGAAACGCCGGACCAGCTCCTCGCGCGCGCTCACCGGGGTTCCGCCGTGCAGGAGCAGCGAGGGCACCCCACGGGCCGTCAGATGGCGCTCCAGCAGGCGGGCCATGCGCACGTACTGAGTGAAGACGAGCACCCCCGAGCCTTCCGCGAGGATGGTGCCGAGGAGTTCGTCGAGCAGCTCCAGCTTGCCCGAGCGGCCGGCAAGCCGCGGCTCGTCCTCCTTGAGGAACTGCGCCGGATGATTGCAGATCTGCTTCAGGCCGGTCAGCAACCGCACGATCAGGCCCCGGCGGGCCATGGCGTCGGCGGCCGCGATCCGCTCCAGCGTCTCGCGCACCAACGCCTCGTACAGTCCTGCCTGTTCCGGCGTGAGAGCCACCGGGTGATCGCTCTCGGTCTTCGGCGGCAGCTCGGGGGCGATGCCGGGGTCCGACTTGCGCCGTCGCAGCAGGAACGGCCGGACGAGCCCTGCGAGACGGTGTGCGGCGGCGGGATCGAGGCCGGCCTCGACCGGTTGCGCGTAGCGGGCGCGGAAGGTGCCGAGGCGGCCGAGCAGGCCGGGAGTCGTCCAGTCGAGGATGGCCCACAGCTCGGTGAGGTTGTTCTCCACCGGGGTGCCGGTGAGCGCCACGCGCGCGTGTGCCCCGATGGACCGCAATGCCCGCGCGGTCGCCGAATAGGGGTTCTTCACGTGCTGCGCCTCATCGGCCACGACCAGGCCCCACGGCAGTGCGGCCAGCCGCTCGGCGTCCAGGCGCATCGTGCCGTACGTCGTCAGGACGAACTCCCCGTCCGCGACGGATCCGAGAGCGCGTCCGGGACCGTGGAACCTGCGCACCGGCACACCGGGGGCGAACCGTTCGATCTCGCGTTGCCAGTTGCCGAGCAGGGAGGCAGGGCAGACGACGAGGGTGGGGCCGGCGGCCGAGGCGTCCGTCTGCCGGTGCAGATGCAGTGCGATCAGGGTGATCGTCTTGCCGAGGCCCATGTCGTCGGCCAGACAGCCGCCCAGGCCGAGGGCGGTCATGCGGGCCAGCCAGTCGAGCCCGCGGAGCTGATAGTCGCGCAGGGTGGCGGCCAGCCCCGGAGGCTGCTCGACGGCGGGTGCCGTCCCGGGGTCCGTGAGCCGCTTCCTGAGCCCTTCCAGCCACCCGGACGAGCGTACGTCGACCTGCCGGCCGTCGACCTCCGCCGAGCCGGTCAGCGCGGCGGCCAGCGCCTCCACGGGGGAGAGGGCGCGGTTTCGGCGGGACCGGGCGCGGTGTGCCTGCCGCGGATCCACCAGCACCCACCCGTCCTGCAGCCGCACCAGGGGACGCTTGGCCGCCGCGAGCCGGTCCAGCTCCTGCCGGGACAACTCCCGCCCGCCGAGCGCGAATTGCCAGCGGAAGGAGACCATGGCGTCCGACGAGAGCAACGACGAGGGCGTCGCGGCGTCCCGCCGAGCGGGCGTGCCGTCATCCGTCGGCCCGACGGTCGCGTGCGACGCGAGCTCACGCGACAGCTCCTTCGGCCAGTGCACGTCGACCCCCGCCGCAGCCAGGGCCCGCGTGCCCTCACCGAGCAGTTCGGCGACCTCGTCGTCGGCGAGGGCGACGGTGTCGGGTACGGCGGCGGAGAGCAGTGGCGTCAACGGCGGCCAGGCGTGCGCGGCGCGGCGCAGGGCCAGCAACGCCTCGGCACGCGCGCGTGGAGCGGCCGTTTCGTGCACGGCTCCCGCACCGGCCCACAGGGCGGCGGCATCGATGACGTCCGTGGCCCCGCTCACGCCGTGCACCTGCAGCACCGCGCGGAACGCGACCGCAGCGTCGTCCCGCTGTACGGCGTCGTCGAGCCCGGAGACCTCCACGCGCAGTGACAGCCGCACGCCCGCGTCCTGGCCGGCGGCGATGTCATCGGCCCACGCCCGAAGATGGGGCAACCGCTGCGGCTCGGGAGCCGCGTATGCGGGGCCGCCGGTCACCGACGGGGCGGCGGGGGAGCGCGGCAGTACATCGGCGACCGCGTCCAGGAAAGCGTGCAGCAGCCGCTCAGGTTCGGGCAGCCGGAGCGGTCCCTCGGGCGAGAGCGGTACCGCATGGGCCTCCGGGGGCATGGAAGCGGCGACTTCGCGGACCAGCTCCGCGTCCCGGGCCGACAGCGGGCCCACCCGCCAGGCGTCGTGACCGCCGGGGGACAGACCCGGCAGCAGAAGCCCACGCGCCAGGAACGACAGGGCCAGTTGGCAGGCGGCACCCCAGAAGCCCGCCGAGCGATGCCCCTGCCGCAGTGCACGCGCGCGTGTGAGCAGCGGCAGAACATCGTGTACGGGCAGCAGGACCGCTGGCGTACGGACCGGCTCGACGCCGCCGTCCACCATGGGCATCACGATGTCCAGCTCTGCGGCGGAGCCTCCGGCGACGAGGGGGAGGGCCTCCCCGCCGTCCCGTTGCCAGAAGGCGATCCGGCCAGTGCGAGGCGGGTCGGACGGCAGGAACACCGCGCAGCAGCGGGTCAGTTCGGAGAGTTCGGAGGGTGGTGCCGTGGGGTTGGTCTGCACAGCTGAGGCGCACTCCTCAAATTTGACTACTGAGTCGGAGTCGCCGAGAGTACAGCACGTCGGGGGTGGCCCCGGCATACTGACGACGTGATCCCGGCCACTTCACATTCTGTTCGAAAGAGAGAAGAGGGCGGCCCCGGCCAGTAGGGGGAGCGGCTCAGGGTTGTCTCGGGGTCGGGTTCCGGAACTGCATGGAGCGGGCGGCCGTTTTCAGGTCGGAGAGCGGCAGTGGCCGCGAAGGAGGCGACGCTCATGTCCAAGAACGCGAAGATCGCCGTCGGGGGTGTGGCGGTCGGGCTGCTCCTGCTGATCTGGCTGCCCTGGTGGGTGGCGTTCCTGATCGTGGTCGGGGTCCCGGTGGCCGCCTATCTGGCGCTGGACCCCTCACAGCGGCGCAGGCTCCGCAGGGTCACCCGCAAGGAGCTCGGCCGCTGAGGCGACAGCGGATCCCACGGGGAGGCGCGCCGGGCGCCTGTCGGGGGTGGCGGACCGCGCGGCGCCCTCGCCGAGGGGGTGCCCGGCCAGGGGCTTCGCGCCTGCCTCATGGGGCTTCGCGCCTGGCTGGGGGACGGCCTGCTCCCTCGGGCCTGTTCACCCGGCCCCACGTGCGGACCGCCCGGCCCCTCGCGCGCGTCCGGCTTCGGAGACGGCCTCGATCTGGCGGGGCGGGGGCCCGGTGTGCGCCGGCCGTGGTGTCGTGCGGGCTAGACGGGGCGTACGGCCATCTTGTCGAGTGCCTCCAGCAGGCCCGGCAGTTCGGGGCCCCGGCCCACCGGCAGCACCTCGCCGGGCTCCTCGTCGAGCAGGACGAAGGCGATGTCGTCGGTGCGGGCCACGATCGACCAGCCGGGGCCGTCGGCGCGCAGCATACGCGCGTCGCCCGGGGCGAACGCCGAGCGTACCCGGCCGAGCGGCGGCGGCGTGTCGACATAGGCGCGGGCCTCCGCCAGCACCCGCCTGACTCCCCGGTGGCCGCTCCGCGGCACGCCCTTCTCGCCCTCCGACGGCAACTCCTCGGCCTTCTCCTGCCGGTCCGGCTTCTGCTCCCCCTCGGGCACGGAGAATTCCGCGTCGTTGATCTGCTCCCGCCACGTCGCCCACTGCAGCGCTATCTCGTCGGCGCCCAGGCGGCGCTGGGCCGGCCCCCAGGAACTGGTGTCCGGCGGGCTCAGCGCAGGCCGCTCCGCCACCTCGGCAGCGGGGTCATGCGGCGCGGGGACGCCCGGGGCCGCGACCGAGACCGCCAGCGGCCAGCCCGGCAGGGCGGTCACGACGGCGCGCTCGTCCGGAGACAACTCGTACTCCATGCCGCAGTCCCAGGAGGCGATCGCCACGGCGACCAGCGAGACGTCGTCGATGACGACCGTCCAGCGGGCGCCCTCGCCGTCCTGGCCCAGTATCAGCCCGTACCCGTCGGCGAGGGGCGCGAGTCCCAGCGCCGCGCACGCCTCCGGATAGTCGTCGCCCAGAACGCTCGGGAACTGCGCCGGCGTCAGCAGCACTGCCGTCAGTACGTACAGCGCATCCTCAGCGGCGGCGACGGCCTCATCCTCGGTCCCGGCCATCCCTGCCTCCAGTGGTTCGTCCATCGGCGCGCACCCTAGTGCGAGCGGAAGCCGCTTGTCACGACTCCTCACACCACGCGGACCTGCAGGTTTCCGCCTGGAGGGGGGCGAAACGACCACATCGAAGGGGATCTTCCTCAGCTCGTGGGCAGCCCGAGGAGATCACGGGCCACCGCCGCCGGAGACTCGTCGCGCTCCCGGGCCAACGCGACGACCGCCCGGCAGGCGAGTTCGCTCACCCCGAACGACAGCGCCTCCGGCGACACCCAGGCCGCCGCCTCCTCGATCCGCTCCTGATCGTCCTCCGCGCGGGCGACGACATAGGTGGCCGCCGCTTCGAACAGGTTGTGCGCACGTCTGTCCCGGGTGCCCGCCGGCTGAGCCTGTGCGGAGTCGCGGAGTCTGGCGGCCATCTTGCCTATCCGGCCGAACATGCGGACCACCCTCTCCCCCGAAACGGGGTCGTCGTCGATCGCTCATCTGCTGTCATTCAACGTAGAGACGGACCTTCCGCAGCAGAAGGGGGACGACGCGGTCAAACGGACTCCACCGGCGCACGGAACTGACCGAGTGTACGCAGAAGCGGTATGACGATACCGCGCGTTCGAGACCCTTACGCCCCACCCGACGCGCCCACCTGCGCGCTGGTGCGCCGCGCCCCGCACTTCGCACGCCGGAACCCGGAGATCAAGAGCTACCCGGACGGCTACGGGGTCGCCGACCGGGGCACCGCCCGGTCCTCGGGCTGCGTGGCTGCCCGGTGCGGCACTGCGACGGCTCAGCGGCCGACGGCGTCGAGTGATGCCAGGGTGTCGCGCAGCCAGGCCAGTTCCGCCCGGCTCGTGGCACGGGCGATGGTGAGGACACCGTGCCGGAACGGGTCGTCCAGCTCCTCGGCGGCCAGCGGCCGGTCGCCGTCGTAGAAGAAGCTCGCCGGCTCCTCCAGGAAGGCCAGCCGGCGGCGCAGTACGGCCGCCTGGGCGGCCGGGTCCTCCAGGTGCCGCAGAAACGCGAGCAGCGTGAACCAGTGGTTCTCGTCGGTGATCTCGCGCTGCGCGGGCTCGGCCAGCCGGCGCTTCAGTTCGCGCCCGCCCTCCTCGGTCAGCCGCAGTACGTGACGCGGTGCCGCCACCGCGCCGGGCTCGGTGGCGCGTACCAGCAGGCCCGCCTTCTCCAGCCGCTTGATCGCCGGGTAGAGCGTGCTCTCGGCGACGGGCCGGACGTGGCCGGTGAGGGCCGCGATGTGCCGGCGCAGGACGTATCCGTGCAGCGGGGCGTCGTAGAGGAAACCGAGGATGGCGAGTTCGAGCACGGCCGCATTCTCGCGCACGACGCTGTACCTCGTCACCTTAATACTTTCTTGCGGCTATACATCGATGGCGATGTATAGTCCGGCTGTCGGAGGATGTGCAGGAGAGGGGCACCATGAAGCAGGCCGTGTTCGACCACGAGGGAAGCCGGATCCGCTGGACCGAGGCGCCGGGGGCGGAGCCCGCGCGCGTGTATCTGCACGGGCTCGGCTCGGTGTCCGCCGTCTATCACGCGCACATCGCGTCCCGGCCCGAACTCGCGGGCCGGCGCAGTCTGTTCCTGGATCTGCCGGGACACGGTCTCAGCGACCGGCCGAGCGCGTTCGGATACACGCTGGAGGAACACGCCGAGGCGGTGGCGGTCGCGCTGGACGAAGCCGGAGTGCGCGGCGCCGAGTTGGTCGCGCACAGCATGGGGGGCGCCGTGGCGATCGTGCTCGCCCATCGGCGGCCCGACCTCGCCTCCCGGCTCGTCCTCACGGAGGCCAATCTGGACGCCTACCCGCGGCCCACGGCCGGAAGCAGCAGAATCGCCACCTACGAAGAGGGCGATTTCGTCGAACGACAGCACGCGCGCGTGCTGGAGGCGGTCGGTCCGCTGTGGGCGGCCACCATGCGGTTGGCCGACCCGCGCGCCCTGCACCGAAGCGCCGTCGGCCTGCGCCGCGGCTCGGATCCTGTGATGCGCACGATCCTGGAGAAGCTGCCCGTCGAGCGCGTGTACCTGCAGGGCGAGCACAGCGGCGAACTGCCGGGCCGGGAGCGCCTGGAAGCCGCGGGGGTGCGCGTCGTGACCGTGCCGGGCGCCGGGCACAACGTCATGTTCGACAACCCCGACGCCTTCGCAGCAGCCGTCGCCGGAAGGGACTGACCCGCCCCGGCCTTCCGCGACGGGACGCTCAGTTCTCGCGCACCGCGAGCGCGAGGAAGCGGGCGTCCTCGTCGGCGTACGACGTCATGCTCCATCCCGAACGCGACAGAAGAGGGCCGAGGTTCCCCTCGGCGCGCAGGTCGTCGGGGGTGATCTGCCGCCCCTGCCGCGCCGCCAGGGCCGCGCGCCCGAGGGGATGGAACAGCGCGAGCTTTCCGCCGGGCCGCACCACACGGGCCAGCTCCCGCAGGTTCTCCTCCGGTTGCGGCAGATGCGCGATCAGACCGGCCGCGAACACGGTGTCCAGGGATCCGGACCGCAGCGGCAGCGCGGAGACGTCCGCGAGCAGCAGCCGCCCGTGCCGGTCCCGGCCCGCCCGCACGGCCGCAGTGAGCATCGCCGGGGTGAGGTCGGCGCCCAGCACCACCCCGGACGGGCCCACGGCGGCACGCAGCGGCGGCAGGGCACGCCCCGTGCCGCAGCCCGCGTCCAGCACCCGGTCGCCCGGCCGCAGCCCGAGATCGCCGACGGCCGCCGCGTACGCGGGGCCGTCGTCGGGGAACCTGCTGTCCCAGTCGGCCGCACGGGCAGTGAAGAACTCCTGGACATGTGTGTGGTCATCGCTCATATTCCGCATGATTCCTCATCAACCCGGGGGACATGGAGGCGCACATGTTCGGGCCGGAGCCGATCGTTCCGTCGCATCTGTGTGTCATATTCCAACAGCTTTCGAAATGCGCCCCCTTCGTGCGCCCGTACCCCCCTAGCGTCCCGTGGCCATGGGACACCTGGACCACGCCGCCTTCGGCTGGCTGACCCCCGTACTGTCGTACGTCATGGCCTGCATCGGCGCCGCGCTCGGACTGCGCTGCACCGTCCGCGCGCTCGCCACCACCGGCCGCTCGCGCCGCAACTGGCTCGTCACCGCGGCCTCGGCCATCGGGACGGGCATCTGGACCATGCACTTCGTGGCCATGCTCGGCTTCCGCGTCAGCGGCACCGACATCCGCTACGACGTTCCGCTGACCATCCTCAGCCTCCTCGTCGCCATGGTCGTCGTCTGCGCCGGAGTCTTCGCCGTCGGCTACAGCCGCGACCGCAACCGGGCGCTCCTCCTGGGGGGTCTCACCACCGGGCTGGGCGTCGCCAGCATGCACTACCTGGGCATGGCGGCGGTCCGGCTGCACGGCGACATCACGTACGACCCCGTGCTCGTCGGAGTGTCGGTGCTCATCGCCGTCGTGGCGGCGACCGCCGCGCTGTGGGCCGGCCTCAACATCAAGTCCCCCCTCGCGGTCACCGTCGCCTCCCTCGTCATGGGAGCGGCCGTCAGCAGCATGCACTACACCGGGATGTTCGCGGTGAGCGTGCGTGTGGACCCCTCCGGCGCCACACTGCCCGGGGCCACGGCGATGCAGTTCATCTTCCCCCTCGCCGTCGGCCTCGGGTCCTACCTGTTCATCACCTCGGCCTTCGTCGCCCTCTCACCCACGGCCGGCGAGCGGGAGGCATCCGCCTCCGCCCAGCGGCCCGTCGAGAGCATCGCCCGCTAGCGGGAGCCCGCTCCGAGCACCCCGACCCACGTCCCGAGCGAGGAGGCCATGCGCCCACCCCGTAACGCCCCGAAAGCCGGCGCCCCGGCGCCCCCGCCACGCGGCCGCCGCGCCCATGCCGGACCGCCCGCCGACGAGGGCTCCGACCGCGGGCTCGGTACCGCACCGGCCACGGCACGCGCGCGTGGAAACCGCCGGCACCTGCGCCCCCGTACCGTGCGCGCCAAGGTGGTCAGTCTGCTGATGGTGCCCGTGGTCTCGCTGCTCGCCCTGTGGGCGTATGCCACCGTCACCACCGCCCAGGACGTCGCCCGGCTGCGGCAGTCCCAGCGGGTCGACGCCGAACTGCGCACCCCGGTGGCCGTCGCCGTCGCCGCCCTCCAGGCCGAGCGCACCGCGGCCGTGCGCTACGCCGGCGCGCCGGGCGCGGCCGACGGCAGCAACCTGCGAAGCCTGGCCGCCCGCACCGACCGGGCCGTCGCCGAGCTGCGGCTCGGCCGCGACAATACCGTCGCCGACAGCCAGGAGTTGCCTGCCGCTGTCTCCGGGCGCCTCGCTGCGTTCGTCACCGGCGCCGAGCACCTGCGCGCACTGCGTACGGCCGTACTCGGCCACAAGGCCGGCTGGGACACGGCGTACACGCAGTACACGAAGACCATCGGCGCGGCCTTCGCCGCGGACGGTGCCCTCACCGGCATCCAGCAGGCCGACGTCGGCTCCGACGCGCGCGTGCTGCTCGAATTCAGCCGGGCCGCCGAGGCGCTGGCCCAGGAGGACACCGTCCTTGGCAGTGCCCGGACCGCCGGGCAGCTGCGGGGTGAGCGGCTACGGCTGTTCGGCGCCGCCGTCGCCGCGCGCCGTGCCCTCACCGAGACGGCCGTCGCCGATCTGCCCGCCGCCCAGCGCGCCGCCTGGCAGGAAGTGGCCGGAAGCGACTCCTACACCGCTCTCGGTGCCGCCGAGGACAAGATCCTCGCCGCAGCACCGGGCGCCACACCGGCCGGCGCGGCACCGCAGGCTGCCTGGAGCGCAGCCCACGCGCGCGTGCGGGACGGCATGCAGGACATCGCGACGGACACGGGCCGGGCCGTCGCCGGCCGGGCCGATCCGGTCACGCACGGCCTGCTCAGCCCCGCGGGCGCCGCCGTACTCCTGGGCCTCGCCGCCGTCGGTGCCTCGCTCGTCATCTCCGTCCGCATCGGACGCGCGCTCGTCGTCGAACTCGTGAGCCTGCGCAACGACGCCCTGGAGATCGCCCGCCGCAAACTCCCCGAAGCGATGCGCAGACTGCGCGCCGGCGACGACATCGACATCCAGGCGGAGGCGCCCGCCGGACCACCCGCCGAGGACGAGACCGGTCAGGTCTCGGAAGCCCTGACCACCGTCCACCGCGCCGCCCTGCGCGCCGCCGTGGAGCGCGCCGAACTCGCCAGCGGCATCTCCGGCGTCTTCGTCAACCTGGCCCGCCGCAGTCAGGTACTGGTCCACCGCCAGCTCAGCCTCCTGGACAGCATGGAGCGCCGCTCGGACGACCCCGACGAACTGAGCGACCTGTTCCGCCTGGACCACCTCACCACGCGTATGCGGCGGCACGCCGAGAGTCTGATCATCCTTTCCGGCGCCGCTCCCGGCCGGGCCTGGCGCATGCCGGTGTCCCTGACCAACGTCGTACGGGCCGCCGTGTCGGAAGTCGAGGACTACGCGCGCGTGGAGGTACGCCAGCTCCCCGAGGCCCATGTCATCGGAGCCGCCGTCGCCGACCTCACCCACCTGCTCGCCGAACTCGTCGAGAACGCCGCCCAGTTCTCGCCGCCCCACACACGCGTGCGCGTCACCGGCGAACCCGTCGGCAACGGCTACGCCCTGGAGATCGAGGACCGGGGCCTCGGCATGGGCGCCGAGACCCTCGCGGAGGCCAATCGCCGCATCGAACAGTCCGAGGCCCTCGACCTGTTCGACAGCGACCGGCTCGGCCTCTTCGTGGTGAGCCGGCTCGCCTCCCGGCACGACGTCAAGGTGCACCTGCGGACCTCCCCCTACGGGGGCACCACGGCCGTCGTCCTGGTGCCCACCGCCCTGCTCCACAGCGGCGCGCCGGAACGCGCCTGCGACCAGGGCGAGCGGGCCCGTCCCCGGCAGGAACGCGAGTACGCGCGCGTACCCGGCGCCACCTCGCACCAGGAGGCCGTCACGGCTCGGTCGGACCGGCCCGCCCTCGCGGCCACCGCTCCCGAACCCCACGGTGCCGACGAGCCGGACCCGTACGGAAGCGTCGACGAACCCCCGCCCCCCGGAGTCACCGCCTTGAGGCTGCACCGACCATCCGAGCACTCCGAGACCGACGACGACCTCCCACGCCGTGTGCGCCAGGCCAGCCTCGCCCCCCAGCTCCGGCAGCGCCCCCCAGCACAGGCACCGGAAACCGCACGGCACGGCGACGAACGGCGCACCCCCGAGCAGGTACGGGACCGCATGGCGGCCTACCGCGACGGCTGGGCTCGCGGCGGCGGCAGACAGCCGGGCCGCGGCGTCGCCACGGAACCCCCGACGGGCAGTGACAGCAGTGAAGGAGACCCGGCATGATCCAGGACCCGAACACGAGGGCCGGCCAGCGTTCCGGCGAACTGGACTGGTTGCTCGACGACCTGGTGTTGCGCGTGAGCGAGGTACGACACGCCGTCGTGCTCTCCAACGACGGGCTGGCCGTCGGCGCCTCCAGCGGCCTCGCACGGGAGGACGCCGAGCACCTCGCCGCCGTCGCCTCCGGCTTCAACAGCCTCGCCAAGGGCGCGGGACGGCACTTCGGAGCGGGCGGCGTGCGGCAGACCATGGTCGAGATGGACGACGCGTTCCTCTTCGTGGCCGCCGCCGGCGACGGTTCCTGCCTGGCCGTCCTCACCGCCGTCACCGCCGACATCGGACTGGTCGCCTACGAGATGGCGCGCCTGGTCAAGAGGGTCGGCGAGCACCTGTACACCCCGCCGCGTGTCGCCGCGCAGCCGCCCGCCGCCGGATGATCCCGCAATGGCGGCATCGATGACGGAGAACCAGACCGGCGGTCCGTGGGAGCCGGGCAGTCAGTGGTACGACGGCGAGGCCGGACCGCTCGTCCGCCCGTACGCGATGACCGGCGGGCGCACCCAGCCGGGGCCCACCGGGGTGCGCTTCGACCTGATCGCGCTCGTCACCCTCGACCCCGCGGCACCGGCACTCGACGACGACACCGCGCTCGGCCCCGAACACCGGACGCTGACAGCGCTGTGCCGTACGGAGACACAGTCCGTCGCCGAACTCGCGGCGGACGCCGACCTCCCCGTCGGCGTGGTCCGGGTGCTGCTCGGTGACCTCCTGGAACTCGGCTGTGTGGTCATCAGCCGTCCCGTCCCCCCGGCACAGCTGCCCGACGAACGGATTCTGCGCGAGGTCATCGCGGGACTGCGAGCGCTGTAGATGAACGTTCCGAACCCGCCGTACGCCGTTCTGCATCCGGTCCGTACCGGTCCTCCCGAGAGAAGTGATCATGGTCATCGAGCACTCCGACGACGCCGACGACACCTCCGCCCTGGCCCTGAAAATTCTGGTCGCCGGTGGATTCGGCGTCGGCAAGACGACCCTGGTCGGGGCCGTCAGCGAGATCCGGCCGCTGCGCACCGAGGAACTGCTCAGTGAGGCAGGGCAGTTGGTGGACGACACCGACGGCGTGGACCAGAAGACCACCACGACCGTCGCCATGGACTTCGGGCGCATCACCATCCGCTCCGGCCTGTCGCTCTACCTCTTCGGCACACCCGGACAGGACCGTTTCTGGTTCCTCTGGGACGAGCTGTCCCAGGGCGCCCTCGGCGCCGTCGTCCTCGCGGACACCCGGCGCCTGGAGGACTGCTTTCCCGCAGTCGACTACTTCGAGCACCGGCACATCCCGTTCGTGGTGGCCGTCAACTGCTTCGCGGGAGCCCGCAGCTACGGCGTCCACGACGTCTCCCGGGCCCTCGACCTGGACCACGGCACGCCCGTGGTGCTGTGCGACGCGCGGGAGCGGGACTCCGGCAAGGAAGTCCTGATCCGGCTCGTCGAGTATGCCGGGCGGATGCACACCGCCCGGCTGCTGGACTCGGTCGGCTGAGGCCGGGCGTGCCGCTCAGGCTGCCAGATCCCGCACGGCCACCACCTGGTCGATGCTGACCCGGACGAGCAGCTCACCCGGAACGCCGTTGCGGGCGCCGTACTCCTCGGCGCGGTCCTCGCCCATGTACCGGGCGGCGATCCGGGTGGCCCAGTGACGCAGCTCGTCCAGTTCCTCCGACAGCCGTGCGCGGCCGTTGAGCACCACGAAGTGGAACGGCGGCCGATCGTCGTCCACACACAGGGCGATCCGCCCGTCACGGGCCAGATTGCGTCCTTTCACCGTGTCCTTACCGGTGTTGAAAACGAGTTCGTCGCCGTCCAGCAGGAACCAGATCGGGGCCACATGAGGGCTCCCATCGGCGCGAACGGTGGACAGCTTGCCGGTCCGGGTGCCGTCCGAGACGAACGCCCGCCATTCCTCGTCGGTCATCTTCTGTGCCATGCGCTCATCGTGCTTGCCCGGACGCCGGTGGTGGGGAAGGCTGGCGGGGAGTTCCTCCAGCCAGGGGGAGACATCACACGGGGAGACGGAGATGGCGCAGAACCAGGGACTCGGCTGGCTCCTGGACGATCTGACCGAGCGGGTGGACCACGTGCGGCACGCGCTGGTCCTGTCCAACGACGGCCTGGTCACGGGCGCGAGTACGGGCCTACGCCGTGAGGATGCCGAGCATCTTGCCGCCGTGGCGTCCGGGCTGCACAGCCTGGCCAAGGGATCGGGACGCCACTTCGGTGCCGGCCGGGTACGCCAGACCATGATCGAGTACGACGACGCAGTGCTGTTCGTGACCGCGGCCGGCACCGGCAGCTGCCTGTGTGTGCTCAGCGGCGCGGAGGCCGACATCGGCCAGATCGCCTACGAGATGACCTTGCTCGTCAATCGTGTCGGCGAACACCTCGGCGTCGACGCCAGGCAGCCGGAGCGAACCCCCATCGCAGACGTCTGACCTGCGGCTTCTCCTTCGTTGGTGGAGTTGTCCACAGGCTCGGCGGGAACTGGGCCGGATTGGCTACCGTGTGTGCACGACGAACGCACAAGGCGTGAGCCAACGACTCCACGGGGGAGTACGACCATGTCGGCAAGCACGTTCAGCCAGCCCCGGTCCACCACCTGCACGCCCAGCCATGCCGCTCGGGAACTGGGCCTCAAGCGTGGCGAGTTCGACCTCGCCGTGCACCTCGGTCACATCCGGACCGTGCCCGACGAGGGCGGGGGAGGAGGTCGGAGGGTGGAGCGCGCGGAGATCGACCGCCTCCGCGCACAGGAGGGCTATCCGGAGAGTTTGCTCGACCGCGTGCGGGTGGTGGGCACGACGGAGGGCGCCGCGCTCATGAAGATCCCGGCCGCTCGGTTCACCCGCCTCGCCCGGCTGGGCCTGCTCGTGCCGGTCAAGTGGTATTTGAACCGCTACCGGGCCATCGTCTGGCTGTATCTCGCGGACGACCTGCGGAGCTTCACATCGGACACAGAGAACGCGACCCTGCTCAAGGGGCGCACACCCGAGACGTTGCGTGGCCAGCTGGCCGCCGGGGTGGACCTGCGCGCCCGCAACTGGCGGGCACGCCATCTCGGGTTCCTGTTGCGGCAGGCCGAGCAGCCGTGGGCCCGGGCCGGAGCCGTGGCGGGCTTCCTGTCCCCCGTCGAGATCGCCGACGTCGTCAAGGATCCGTATGCGCGTTCCTACCTGAACCGGTTCCGGCCGGCGCAACCTGGTCGGGGCACCCCGGGATCACCTGCCGCGCATCTGGCCGAGCGGATCGCGACGGCGCAGGACGCGGACGAGATCGAGTGGCTGCGCAGCGAGCTGTGCCAGCTGCTGGAGGAGGCCTGCACCCTCTTCCCGGCCCCGCGCCCGGCCGCCCGCCGCACCGCACCGACCCGGCGAGTGGCAGCACACCCCGTTCCTCCGATGGCCCCCACGGTCACGCGACTCACGCAACCGACGGCGCGGTCGTCGTCAGAGCCCCCCGAAGATCCGGCCGTGGCACGGGTGCCCGAGCCGCAGAGTGGGACGGTGGCCGCAGCGTTCGGGCCGGACTGCGCCTCGCTGCTGGGGCCGGCCAAGGCGACGGACGAGCCGGTGACACGAGCGTGCCGGGCGCAGGCCGTCCGGGCAGGGGGTGCGTCGGTGGTGCGGCCGGCCGCGTCCTCCTCGGCCCGTCGCCGTCACCGCGGGCCCGAACAGGCCCCGCCGCAGCCCGATCGCGGCCTGCGTGCCTGGCTGCGGCGGAGAAACCACCGACCGGCGCGAGCCTGAACCACTCGGCCACGGACCCCGACCGCTCGCTGGCTACAGGGACCTGAAAAGGCCCGGCTGGACGACCGGGACAAGCAGACGTTTGCTGCGCGGGTCCCGCCGGAGCCGCTGGCGGAGGCGGAGGTCAGGCCGTAGGCCGACTGCAGGTCGCTGGGGCCGTAGCCGGTGGGGGAGTCCGCGGCGGCGTTCGGCCGTGCACAGGGCGTTGCAGGATGCGTAGCCCTTGTTCGGGGTGCCGGTGCACTGCAGCATCTCCGAGGCGGAACCGCCGGCCCGCCCGGCGCTACGGCGTGGGGGGCCGCTGCGGGGAGCGGAGTACGAGCAGGGTGATCTCGCTGGGGGCGAAGACGCGGAAGGGCGGGCCCCAGAAGCCGGTGCCACGGCTGGTGTAGAGGAGGGTACGGGTGCCGTGGCGGCTGAGGCCGGCGAGGGCGGGCTGGTCGATGCGGACCAGGTGGTGGAAGGGCCAGATCTGGCCGCCGTGGGTGTGGCCGGAGAGCTGGAGGTCGACGCCGCCGGCTGCCGCCCGGTCGACGAACTTGGGCTGGTGGGCCAGGAGCAGGACGGGCAGGTCGGGGTCGGCGCCGTGCAGGGCTCCGGCGAGGTGGGCGCCGTGGCCGGCGAGGCCGGAGGACTCGGCCGTGACGTCATCCACGCCGGCGACCACGAGGGTGTCGCCGCCGCGTTCGAGCAGCAGATGGCGGTTGCGCAGCGGCTCCCAGCCCAGCTCGTCCATCAGGTCGACCCAGCCCTGGGCCTCGCTGTAGTACTCGTGATTGCCGGTGACGTAGACCCGGGCCCGGGTGGCCTGCACGGTGCCGAGTGGGGCGGCCTGGGCGCGGCGGCGTTCGGCCGTGCCGTCCGCGATGTCTCCGGTGTGGCAGACCAGGTCGGCCTTCAGCGTGTTGACCGTCTCGCAGACCCGCGCCGACCAGCGGGCGCGGTCGAGCGGGCCGTAGTGGGTGTCGGTGATGAGGACGACGCGCGTGCCGTCCAACCCGGCCCCCAGGCGCGGGAGTTGTACGTCAAGTTCGCGCACGCGTGGCACGCGGCGGGCCTCGGCGTACCCCCAGGCGAGCAGTGCGGCGGTTACGCCGAGGACGGCCCAGGTGACGATTCGGGCCCGGTCCTGACTCTCGCCGACGCCGACCACGGTCAGGGCGAGCCGCAAGAAGACGCCGATCAGAACGGACCAGGTGAACAGAACCCAGCTGGTGCCCAGCAGGGTGTCTCCGACGATCGCCGCCCAGTCCTGCTGGCGTCGGCCGTGGCCGCGCACCATCGCGAGCGGCATACCGATCAGGCCGAGGGCGAACAGGGCGGTGCCGGCGAGCGTGACAGGGAGCGGCCAGTGCTGGCCGGTGTGCAGCAGCAGCCAGCAGGGCACGGTCCACAGCAGGACGGGGGCGATCAGGGGGAGGTAGCGCATCAGGCGGTGCAGTCGGCTCTGCTGAGTCGCGTGCGCTGCACTGTCGGCGGATCGGGTTTCGCTGGTGTCGGTCACGCTTCCCCTCCTTGAGCAACCAGGTTGCCGTCGCGCGCACTGTATCCGGCCGCCCCGGTCCGGTCGGACGGGGTGCACATGGTGGGCAGCCCCATGGGGCGTGGCCTCCGAGTTGATGGGCCGTACTTGGGTGGGTTGACGGCCACAAGGTCAACGCGCCCGATGAGGGTGCTGTGAAGGAGGATGCCGCAGCGGAGGGACGGCCTCCATCCGGATCCGCTTCCGCGTGGTCCTCCCGGCGTCGGTCAGCCCGCCCTGTGCGTATCTCACGCCTCACGACTACGGAAGCAACCGACCACCATCAATGAGTGGTTGTGAGGTACTGGTCCGACGACAACTCGAACACCCGTACCCGCCGACCGCCGGTGGGGTTGACGGTTTCACGGACCGGACGCATCCCCAGTTTGGTCATGATCCGTTCGGAGGCGTCGTTGCCGACTTGAGTGATGCTGACGATCCGCTCCAGCCCTCGCTCTTCGAACCCGAACCGTACAGCGGCCGCAGCGGCCTCGGTGGCCAAGCCCTGCCCCCAGTGGGAACGTCCCAGCCGCCAGCCGACCTCAACCGCCGGCAGTACCTCCGGCAAGAAGTGGGGTACCGACAGGCCGGTGAACCCGGCCAGCTCGCCAGTGGACCGGATCTCCACGGCGAACAGGCCGAAGCCCTGTGACTCCCACTCGCTCTCCCATGCCCGGATCCCGCCGCGTGTCTGCTGTTCGTCACGGACGCTGCCGTCACGGATCCACCGCATGACCTCGGGGTCGGCATTGATGGCGGCCATGGGCGCAACGTCTTCCTCGCGCCAGCGACGCAGGATCAGACGTGGGGTCTCAAGCATGACCATCCCATCATTCTTCCCCACTATCTCCCCCCACCGCCGTGCGGCTCGATGAACTCCCGCTCTTCGTCCGTCAGTCGCGCGCGTCACGCACGAGGGACTACCGGGCCAGGGCCTGGAACGGGGCGAAACCCACGGATTGATCACGACCCGATCCGCGCCCTAGGCGGGCTGCGGGGCTGGTGTGACCGGAGCGGCCGCGGCCTTGCGGGTCTCGCGCATGATCAGCAGGCCGTTGACCACCATCAGTGTCGCGGTCAGGCCGTGGACGCCGAGCGCGGTGGCCACGGAGCCGTGGTGGGCCAGCACGGTGGTCATGTCGCCGTACGCGGCGAGGGCCTCCACCAGCAGCACCCAGCCCAGCGCCCGGCGGTGGCCCGTCACCAGCAGGATGCCCAGGACCAGAGCCAGGACGACGTCGCGGATTCCCTTGATGATCAGGAAGCCGTCGCCGTCGCCGGACGGCCAGCTCGGCAGGCCGAAGCTCGGCGCCGTCGTCTCCGGGCTCAAGATGAACTCCCCCCCCGAACCAGAGGATGAAGAGGATGAAGGCGGCGGCCAGAACGGTATTGATCTTCTTCAGCGACATCGTTCTTCTCCTTGCGAGTCTTCGTCGTCTCGGTGAGCTTCGTTGGAGCTTGCTGAGTGGGCGAACCAGCGCATGCCGGGGCAGCGGTGGTATCAGACGAGGGCGGAGGCGAGCAGGGCGAAGGCGGCGATGATGATGGCGACGCGGACGTAGTGGAAGCGCTCCCAGCGGTGCAGCTGCTCCTTCCAGTCGGCGGGCCGGCTCTCGGGGGTCCAGGTCTTGTTTCGGTTGTTGATCGGGACGAGCAGCAGCATCGACATGACCACGCTGACGATCAGCAGTCCGGCGGCGGTGGCGACGAGTCCGGCGCCGTGGCGGTGCCATCCGGCGACGGCCCAGATCGCGCTGAGGGCGACCGAGCCGATGTACCAGAACGGCATCAGGGCGCCGAGCATCCGGCCGCCGTGGGCGTGGCCGAGCTGGCCGCTGTCCTCGGGAAGCGCGTCCAGGATCCGGTTCATGACGAAGGCGACGGAGAACTCCACCCCCACCATCAGGCCGACGACGACGGTGGTGACGACCTCAAGTGCGTTGAGCATGACGATCCCTCCGTGAACTAGCGTTGCTAGCTGATGAGGCAACGCTAGTACTGCTGCCGCTCGATTGTCTAGCGGTGCTAGGATCGACTTATGTCGGTACAGGAACGCAAGCAGCGCGAACGGGCGGAGCGCGAGCGCCTCATCGTGGCGACAGCCCGCGAACTCGCCGAGCAGCAGGGCTGGGACGCAGTCACCACCCGCCGGCTCGCCGAGCGCATCGAATACAGTCAGCCCGTCCTCTACAGCCACTTCCGCGGCAAGCGCGAGATCATCGGCGCCGTCGCCCTTCAGGGGGCCGCCGAACTGGCCACCGAGGTGCGGGCCGCGACCTCCGCCGCGGACGGCCCGCGCGCCCGGGTCGCCGCGCTGGCCCGCGCCTACCTGGACTTCGCGGCACGCAACCCGGCGGTCTACGACGCCTTGTTCCAGCTCGACGGCGGCCTGGCGTACGCGCAGGAAGACACCCCCGAGCCTCTGAAGGACGCCTTCGCCGCCCTGCTGGAGACTCTCGGCGAGGTCGCCGGCGACGGCGTCGACCCGGGGCTGTTCACCGAGCTGTTCTGGGCGGCCCTGCATGGCCTTGCGACCCTGACCCGCGCGGGCCGCCTGCTGCCCGAGGACGCCGAGCCGAGGGTGGAGCTGCTGGTGGACCGGCTCGCCATGGTCTGACACACCGTCCCGGCGGCCAGGTCAGCCCAGCTTGCGGAAGAGTCCCTCCTGCACCACGGACACGATCAGTTGCCCTGAGAGGTTGTAGATGCGACCCCGGGCAAGACCCCGGCCGCCCACCGCGATCGGCGACTCCTGGTCGTACAGGAACCACTCGTCCGCGCGGAACGGCCGGTGGAACCACATGGCGTGGTCCAGCGAGGCCATGTCGAAGTTCCGCGGCCCCCACAGCGGTTCGACCGGGATACGGACCGCGTCCAGGAGAGTCATGTCACTGGCGTAGGTCAGCGCGCACGTGTGGACCAGCGGGTCGTCACCGAGCGGTCCGACCGCGCGCATCCACACGGCGCTGCGCGGCTCGGCCCCCTCGATGTCCTCGGCGTTCCAGCGCAGCCGGTCGACATAGCGGATGTCGAAGGGCTGGCGGCGCGCCATCCGCTCCAACTGTTCCGGCAGCGCGCCCAGGTGCTTGCGGATCTCCTCGGTGACCGTGGGCAGCGACTCCGGGTCCGGCACCTCGCGGGCCGGCGGCAGCTGGTGCTCGAACGGTCCTTCCTCGGGCTTGTGGAAGGAGGCGGTCAGATTGAAGATCGTGCGGCCCTCCTGCACGGCCGTGACCCGGCGCGTGGTGAACGACCGGCCGTCGCGGACCCGTTCCACCTGGTACACGATCGGCACCCCTGGGCGGCCCGGGCGCAGGAAGTACGCATGCAGCGAGTGCACCGGACGGTCGCCGTCCGTGGTGCGGCCGGCGGCGACCAGCGCCTGGCCCGCCACCTGGCCGCCGAAGACCCGCTGCAGCGACTCCTGCGGGCTTCGGCCACGGAAGATGTTGACCTCGATCTGCTCCAGGTCGAGCAGGTCGACCAGTCTCTCGGCCGGGTTCGTCATCGGTGGGATTCTCCTTGGCTCACAACTGGCCGGAAGCAGCTCAGAGCTGGCCTACATCGGTGACGCGGACGACGGCACGGCCCTCGGCGTCCGAGGCCGCGAGGTCGATCTCCGCGCTGATGCCCCAGTCGTGGTCGCTGTTCGGGTCGTCGAAGATCTGGCGGACGCGCCACAGTCCGTTCTCCGGCTCCTCCTTGATGACCAGCAGCTTGGGGCCGCGGGCATCGGGACCGGTGCCCAGGTCGTCGTACTCGTCCCAGTACTTGTCCATCGCCTCGCCCCAGGCGTCGGCGTCCCAGCCCGACTCGGCGTCCATCTCGCCCAGCTCCTCGACCTGGTCGAGAGCGGCCAGTTCCACGCGGCGGAACATCGCGTTACGGACCAGGACCCGGAAGGCGCGCGCGTTGGCGGTGACCGGCTTGACCTCGTCGGCCTTCTCCTGGGCCTCTTCGGCGGTCATCTCCTCCGGGTTCGCGAGCTGCTCCCACTCGTCCAGCAGGCTGGAGTCCACCTGGCGCACCATCTCGCCGAGCCACTCGATGAGGTCCTGCAGGTCCTCGGACTTCAGGTCGTCCGGGATGGTGTGGTCGAGGGTCTTGTAGGCGCTGGCCAGGTAGCGCAGCACGATGCCCTCGGTGCGGGCCAGCTCGTAGAAGGACACCAACTCCGTGAAGGACAACGCGCGTTCGTACATGTCGCGGATGACGGACTTCGGCGACAGAGGGTGGTCGCCGACCCACGGGTGGCTCTTGCGGTAGGTGTTGTACGCGTGGAAGAGCAGCTCCTCCAGCGGCTTCGGGTACGTGATGTCCTGGAGCCGCTCCATGCGCTCCTCGTACTCGACGCCGTCCGCCTTCATCGCGGCCACGGCCTCGCCGCGCGCCTTGTTCTGCTGGGCGACGAGGATCTGCCGCGGGTCGTCCAGGGTGGACTCGACGACGGACACCATGTCGAGGGCGTAGGAGGGCGACTCGGGGTCGAGGAGTTCGAACGCGGCGAGCGCGAACGTGGACAGCGGCTGGTTGAGCGCGAAGTCCTGCTGGAGGTCGACCGTGAGCCGGACGATGCGGCCCTCGGCGTCCGGCTTGTCGAGCTTCTCCACGATTCCGCCGTCGAGCAGCGAACGGTAGATCGCGATCGCCCGCCGGATGTGCCTCAGCTGCTGCCTGCGCGGCTCGTGGTTGTCCTCCAGAAGGTGACGCATGGCCTCGAACGCGTTGCCCGGGCGGGCGATCACCGACAGCAGCATCGTGTGCGTCACCCGGAAACGCGACGTCAGCGGCTCCGGCTCCGACTCGATCAGCTTCTGGAACGTGTTCTCGGTCCAGCCGACGAAGCCCTCCGGCGCCTTCTTGCGCACCACCTTGCGCCGCTTCTTCGGGTCGTCGCCCGCCTTCGCCAGCGCCTTTTCGTTCTCGATGACGTGCTCGGGCGCCTGCGCGACGACGAGCCCCGCCGTGTCGAAGCCGGCCCGGCCGGCCCGGCCCGCGATCTGGTGGAACTCACGGGCCCGCAGGGTGCGGACACGGCTGCCGTCGTACTTGGTCAGCGCCGTGAACAGCACCGTGCGGATGGGCACGTTGACGCCCACACCGAGCGTGTCCGTGCCGCAGATGACCTTCAGCAGACCGGCCTGGGCGAGCTTCTCCACCAGACGCCGGTACTTGGGCAGCATGCCGGCGTGGTGCACGCCGATGCCGTGCCGGACGTAACGGGAGAGATTGCGGCCGAACTTGGTGGTGAAGCGGAAGTTGCCGATCAACTCCGCGATCTGGTCCTTCTCCTCACGCGAGCACATGTTGATGCTCATCAGCGCCTGAGCCCGCTCCACGGCCTGTGCCTGCGTGAAGTGCACGATGTACACCGGCGCCTGCTTGCTCTCCAGCAGGTCGGTGAGCGTCTCGGTGAGCGGCGTGAGCTGGTACTCGTAGGAGAGCGGCACCGGGCGGGTCGCCGAGCGGACCACCGCGGTGGGGCGGCCGGTGCGGCGGGTGAGGTCCTTCTCGAAGAAGGAAACATCACCCAAAGTGGCCGACATCAGGATGAACTGCGCCTGAGGCAGCTCCAGCAGCGGGATCTGCCAGGCCCAGCCGCGGTCGCCCTCGGCGTAGAAGTGGAACTCGTCCATGACGACCTGGCCGACGTCCGCGTCCTTGCCGTCGCGCAGCGCGATCGAGGCCAGCACCTCGGCGGTGCAGCAGATCACGGGAGCATCGGCGTTCACGGAGGCGTCGCCGGTGAGCATGCCGACGTTCTCGGTGCCGAAGAGCTTGCACAGCTCGAAGAACTTCTCCGACACCAGCGCCTTGATCGGGGCCGTGTAGAACGTGACCTCGTCCCGGGCCAGAGCGGCGAAGTGCGCACCGGCGGCGATCATGCTCTTGCCGGAGCCGGTGGGCGTCGAGACGATCACGTTCGCCCCGGAGACCACCTCGATCAGCGCCTCCTCCTGATGCGGGTAGAGGGTGAGGCCGCGCTCCTGGGCCCACGACTCGAAGGCTTCGTACAGGGCGTCGGGGTCGGCGGTCGGCGGCAGCTGATCGATGAGGGTCACGCACCCATCTTGCCTGGCCTCGTCCCCGAGAAGGGAATCGGCTGGGGGCACGAAGATCACGGCCGCTACGCTGTGACGCCGACGCAGGGTCAGCGCACCAGGTCAACTGGACAGCGGCACACGAGGAACGGGGCGGGAAGCGGCCATGATGGGACCAGCACACTCACTGTCGGGGGCCGCGGCCTGGCTCGGCGTCGGAGCGGCCGCCGCCGCAGCGGGGCGCCCGATGCCCTGGCCGGTGCTCCTCGTCGGCGCTCTGATCTGCGCCGGCGCCGCACTCGCCCCGGACCTCGACCACAAGGCGGCCACCATCTCGCGGGCCTTCGGGCCGCTCTCGCGCTGGACCTGCGAGGTCGTGGACAAGCTGTCGTACGCCGTCTACAAGGCGACCAGGATGAAGGGCGACCCGCGCCGCTCGGGCGGCCACCGCACGCTGACGCACACCTGGATCTGGGCTGTCCTGATCGGGGCCGGCTGCTCGGCGGCGGCGATCACGGGAGGCCGCTGGGCGGTGCTGGCGATCCTGTTCGTGCACATGGTGCTGGCGATCGAGGGGCTGCTGTGGCGGGCGGCGCGCGGCTCCAGCAGCGATGTCCTGGTCTGGCTGCTGGCGGCGACCAGCGCATGGATTCTCGCGGGCATCCTGGACAAGCCGGGCAAGGGCTCCGACTGGCTGTTCACCGCGCCGGGACAGGAGTACCTGTGGCTCGGCCTGCCGATCGTCCTCGGCGCCCTGGTGCATGACATAGGGGACGCGCTGACGGTGTCGGGCTGCCCGATCCTGTGGCCGATCCCCGTGGGCCGCAAACGCTGGTATCCCGTGGGGCCGCCGAAGGCGATGCGGTTCCGCGCCGGGAGCTGGGTGGAGCTGAAGGTACTGATGCCCGTGTTCATGCTGCTCGGCGGAGTGGGCTGCGCGGCGGCCCTCAACGTGATCTGAGGCAACCGTCACCCGACCCGGGGCACCGCTTCGGATCAGGTCACGTCGCCTGCGTCGGCCCCGCCGTACCGGCGCTCGAAGCGGGCGATCCGGCCCTCGGTGTCGACGGTGCGGGCCTTGCCCGTGTAGAAGGGGTGGCTCTCCGAGGAGATCTCCACGTCGATCACCGGGTAGGTGCGGCCGTCGTCCCACTCGATGGTCTGCTCGCTCCGCGCGGTCGAGCGGGTCAGGAACGCGTATCCGGCGGCGCGGTCACGGAAGACCACGGGGTGATAGTCGGGGTGCTTGTCCTCCTGCATGGCGGCTCCTCCTGCGGGTCAGCCGGACAGGGAGTCCTCGTCGACGATGTGCATCGCGGCCTCCTCGGCGGAGGCGGCGGCACCGTCGATGCCGACGTCGGTGGCGACGAGGGCCGCCTCCTCGTCCTCGTGCGCTCCCTCGTCCGGGGCCACCAGCCGGCCGGAGCGGAGGTGGCCGACCTCGTTGTCCAGGAGTTCCCCGTCGGTTCCGGTGCAGTCGCCGAGGCCGTCGCCGTCAGGCGTGTCGAGGTCGGGCAGTTCCTCGGCAAGCCGCTGGTCGAGGCTCTCGCCCGCCTGGCGTTCGGCCGCCGTCACCCCGCGGTGCTCCACTGCCCAGGGGCGCTCCGGAGGGGACCAGCCGCGGTCGAGCGGGTCGTTGACGCCGTCGAAGTCCAGTGTGTCCTCGACGTCGAGCACCCCCGAGTCCTCCCGGATCTCCGAGGGATCGGGCTGGTAGACGTCGTCCCCCCAGCCGTCGGCGCTGTCCACGAGTACCTCCAGGTGGTGAGGACGGCCGGGTGCCACCGCGACGGGCGGCGGGCCGTCAGCACGCGCAACAGGTGTCACACGCCGCGGACCGGATGGTTCCGTGGCGTTCCCCGAGCCTGTGCCGTTCTCCAGCCTTCCACCCTTGCTCGGCCCCGCGCAACGGCACGGCCGCCGCTCAGGCCCACCACTCGAACACCGGCACCCGACAGCCCCCACCACGCACCGGCCGGCCCTGCCCGACCCCCCAGACCGCGGGCGGACTCCGGCGAACGCCGGGCGCGACCGCCGGCGGCCCTTACCGCAGGCAGCCCCGCCACAGCCCGCGCTTCCTGGGCGCTTGCGGAGCCCGCCGCACGCCGTGCCGCCGCGACCTGGCTGCCCAAGCGCCCGCAGGTCCCACGGCCCCTCGATCCGCTGGGCCCGGCCGCCACGCCCGCCGTCGGACTGCAGCGACCACCGGGCGCGCCCGCCGTCGGACTCCCGTGAACGCCGGGCGCGCCCGGCGGTGCTGTTCCGGGCAGGGTCCGCGGCCGCGCCCAGGGGAGCGCGGTGACCGGCGTTGTGGGTGGGTGCCGCGCTGTCGTACCGGTCGGGGACGGATCCTCACCCGTGCCAGGACCGCCACAGCGCGGCGTACGCGCCGTCCGCCGCGACCAGCTCGTCATGGCTGCCCAGCTCGCTGATGCGGCCGTTCTCCACGACGGCGATCACGTCGGCGTCGTGGGCGGTGTGCAGGCGGTGGGCGATGGCGACCACCGTGCGGCCGTCCAGGACACGGGCCAGGGAGCGTTCCAGATGCCGGGCCGCGCGCGGGTCGAGCAGCGAGGTCGCCTCGTCCAGGACCAGGGTGTGCGGATCGGCGAGCACCAGCCGGGCCAGCGCGATCTGCTGGGCCTGTGCCGGGGTCAGCGTGAGACCGCCGGAGCCGACCTCGGTGTCCAGGCCGTCGTCCAGCGCCCGCGCCCAGGCATCCGCGTCGACCGCGCCCAGGGCGGCCCACAGCTCGGCGTCCGTGGCGCCGGTGCGGGCCAGCAGGAGATTGTCGCGCAGGGAGCCGACGAAGACATGGTGTTCCTGGTTCACGAGGGCGACGTGCGAGCGGACGCGTTCCGCCGGCATCAGGGACAGCTCCGCGCCGCCCAGGGTGATCCGCCCGTCCCGCGGTGCGTAGATCCCGGCGAGCAGCCTGCCGAGGGTGGACTTGCCCGCGCCCGACGGGCCGACCAGGGCCAGCCGGGTGCCCGGGGCGACCTCCAGGGACACCTCGCGCAGCACGTCCACGCCCTCGCGATAGCCGAAGCGCACCCGGTCGGCGTGCACGTCGCGTCCGTCCGGCGTCAGCGAGGCGTCCCCGGCGTCCGGCTCGATGTCCCGCACACCGACCAGACGGGCCAGCGACACCTGGGCGACCTGTACCTCGTCGTACCAGCGCAGGATCAGGTTCACCGGGTCGACGAGCATCTGTGCGATCAGCGCACCCGTGGTCAGCCGGCCCACCCCGATCCAGCCGTGCAGGACGAACACCCCGCCGACCATGAGGACCGAGCCCAGCACGATGACGTGCACGGCGTTGATCACCGGGAAGAGCACGGACCGCAGCCAGAGCGTGTACCGCTCCCAGACCGTCCACTCCTTGATCCGCCGCTCCGACAGGGCGACGCGGCGGTCGCCGAGCCGGTGCGCCTCGATGGTGTGACCCGCGTCCACCGTCTCGGCGAGGGCGGCGGCGACCGCCGCGTACCCGGCGGCCTCGGAGCGGTAGCCGGAGGGCGCCCGCTTGAAGTACCAGCGGCACCCTGCCACCAGCACCGGCACGGCGAGCAGCACGGCGGCCGCCAGCGGCGGCGCCGTCACCACCAGCCCGCCGAGCAGCAGCAGGGCCCACACGACGCCGATGGCCAGCTGGGGCACGGCCTCACGCATCGCGTTGGCCAGGCGGTCGATGTCGGTGGTGATGCGGGAGAGCAGGTCGCCGGTGCCCGCCCGTTCCAGCACGCCCGGCGGCAGCCCGACCGAGCGGACGAGGAAGTCCTCGCGCAGGTCGGCCAGCATCCGCTCGCCGAGCATCGCGCCTCGCAGCCGTACCTGTCGTACGAACGCCGCCTGCACGGCGAGCGCGAGCACGAACAGACCGGCGGTCAGGCCGAGATGAAGCTCCCGGGCGCCGTCGGACACTTGCTCGACCAGGCCGCCGAGCAGGTACGGACCCACCATGGACGCGATCACGGCCACCGTGTTGACCGCGATGAGCAGCAGGAAGGCCCGGCGGTGCCGGCGGAACAGCTCGGTGACGTAGGCCCGTACGGTCGCCGCCGCGCCGACGGGCAGGGTGGTGGCGGTCGTCGGGGCCGCCGGGTCGTACGCCGGTGGCGCAACGCCGATCATGCGCTCTCCTCGATCTCTTCCCGCTCCTGCCGTGCGCCCACCAGTGCACCCTGGTCGGCCGCGGCCAGTTCGTCGTCCGTCTCCCGCGTGACCACGGCCCGGTATCGCGGCTCGCCGTCGATCAGTTCGCGGTGCACGCCGACCGCCACGACCTCGCCCTCGTGGACCAGGGCGACCCCGTCCGCGCGGTCGAGCAGCAGCGGTGAGGAGGTGAACACCACCGTCGTGCGCCCGGAGCGCAGTCGGCGCAGTCCGTCCGCGATCCGTGCCTCGGTATGTGAGTCGACCGCGGAGGTCGGCTCGTCCAGCACCAGCACCTCGGGGTCGGTGATCAGCGACCGGGCCAGCGCGAGCCGCTGGCGCTGGCCGCCGGACAGGGAGCGCCCGCGCTCGGTGACACGGGCGTCCATCGGGTCCGCGGCGTCCAGCGATCCCTGGACGAGCGCGTCCAGGACGTCGCCGCACTGCGCCGCGTCCAGCGCGTCCGCGGCCCGTACGGTTCCGGAGGCGGGGACGTCGAGCAGCTCGCGCAGGGTGCCGGACAGCAGCACCGGGTCCTTGTCCTGGACGAGGACGGCGGTACGGGCGGTGTCCAGGGGGAGTTCGTCGAGGGGCACGCCGCCGAGCAGCGCCGAGCGACCCGGTTCGGTGGGATGGCCGCCCAGCCGCTCCGCGAGCCGGCCCGCCGCGTCCGGGTCGCCGCAGACCACGGCGGTGAGACGGCCGGCGGGAGCCAGCAGACCGGTGCCGGGGTCGTACAGGTCGCCGCCGGGGACCTCGGCCTCGCGGGTGCCCTCGGTGGCCGTGGACCGCTCCAGCGACAGCACCCGGGCCGCCCGTTTGGCCGACGGGCGCGAGAAGGAGTACGCCATGGCGATCTCCTCGAAGTGCCGCAGCGGGTAGTTGAGGATCATGACCGCGCTGTAGACGGTGACGAGTTCGCCCACGGTGATGCGGCCCTGCCGGGCCAGGTGGATGCCGTGCCAGACGACGGCGATGAGCAGCAGTCCGGGCAGGAGTACCTGGATGGCGGAGATCAGCGACCACATCCGGGCGCTGCGCACCGCGGCGTGCCGTACCTCCTGCGAGGCCCGGCGGTAGCGGTCGAGGAACAGCTCCTCGCCGCCGATGCCGCGCAGTACCCGCAGTCCGGCGACCGTGTCCGAGGCCAGCTCGGTGGCCCGGCCCGCCTTCTCGCGCTGTACGTCGGCGCGGCGCGTCGCACGGGGCAGCAGCGGCAGTACCGCGAGGGCCACCACGGGCAGTCCGACGGCGACGACCACACCCAGGGCGGGCTGGTAGAGAAGGAGGCCGGCACAGACCACGACGACCGTCAGCGCGGCCGCGGTGAACCGGGAGACGGCCTCCACGAACCAGCCGATCTTCTCGACGTCACCGGTGGAGACGGCCACCACCTCGCCGGCGGCCACCCGCCGGGTCAGGGCGGAGCCCAGCAGGGCGGCCTTGCGTGCCAGCAGTTGCTGGACGCGGGCGGCGGCCGTGATCCAGTTGGTGACGGCGGCCCGGTGCAGCAAGGTGTCACCGAGGGCGATGCCCGTGCCGCACAGCAGCATCAGACCACCCGTCAGGGCGAGCCGGGTGCCGGAGCGGTCGACGACCGCCTGGACGGCGAGGCCGACGCAGAAGGGCAGGGCCGACACGGAGACGAAGTGCAACAGGCCCCAGGCGAGCGACTTCAGCTGTCCGCCCAGCTGGTTCTGCCAGAGCCACCACAGGAGTCGGGGGCCCGAACGTGCGTCGGGGACGCCCGGATCGGAATACGGCAGGTCTTGAATCTGCATGACGTCCCAGTGGCTCGTGTCAGGGCAGGGGGAAGCGGCGATGAACGCGGACAAGCCGTGACAGGTTGGCGTCGCAGAGTGGTGAATTTCAAACGGTTTTCCTCGACCGCTATCTGAGTCCACCGGCTTCAGGCCACCATGGCCCGGTGCACATGGAGATCGACAACGTACGGCGGCGTGGGACGGTCGCGGTGGCGGCCTTGGGAGCGCTCTTCGCCACCCTCACCGCGTGCGGCGGCCCCGCATCCGGCCCCGCGCGCACCGCTGGAGCGCCGGCGCCCGTCGGCCGGCCGGCGCAGAGCCCGACCCTGTCCTCGGTTCCCACGACCGACCCGACCCGTATCCCCGGCGTCGGCGCCCGCCTCCGCCGGCGGATCCCCGCCGACTCCCGCCAGATCGTGGCCGTCTACGGCGAGGGCGCGAACTCCGCCGACTCCAGGCTGGTGCTGTACACCCGGCGTGGTGCCGGGTGGCACTCGACGGGCAGTTGGCCCGCCCACAACGGGCGGCACGGCTGGACCGCCGACCACCATGAGGGGGACCAGCGCAGCCCGGTCGGTGTGTTCACCCTCTCCGACGCGGGCGGTGTGCTCCCCGACCCGGGCGCCCGACTGCCGTACGACCGCGACGTAAGCGCCTATACGCCGCCGGCCGACTGGGACGAGGCGCACCAGCACGACTTCGACTACGTCATCGCCATCGACTACAACCGCCTCCCCGGCACCCCGCCGCGCGACGCCGGCCGTCCCTGGGGTGCGGGCAAGGGGGGCGGCATCTGGCTGCACATGGACCACGGCAGCGGCACCTCGGCTTGCGTCAGCGTCTCCAAGCAGGCCATGGAGGTCCTGCTGCGCACGCTCGACCCGGCGCTCGATCCGGTCGTGGTGATGGGGGACCGGGCGGAACTGGCCGCCTAGCGCGCGGCCGGGTCGTCCGTGGGCGCCGACGGCGGTCCCGCCGCCGCAGAGGTACTGTCGACGATGTCCACGTCACTGGCCCTGACATAGGCGAGCCGGTGGCCGAACTGGATCTCGTAGTACCCCTCCTGGCCCTTCACCACCGGGTCGGGTGTGTCGACGATGGACGACCGGGGGACGTACGAACTGCGGACGAGGGCCTGTGTCACATACCGCTGTCCCGCCCGCAACCGGTAGGGCAGCGGCGATTCGGGCTCCCCCTCCACGCCCTCGGGGTAGGCGTCCTCCTCCGGAAGGGCACGCCCGTACACCGGGATCTCGTCCAGGCCTTCCCTCGGGGTCACCATGTGGCCGCTCGCACCGACGGCCGTCGGGTGTTTCGCCGGGTTCCTGAACCATGCTCTGTGGCCCTGGAACCAGATCGCCGTCCAGTCGCCGCTGCGGTCGGCGACGGCGAAGGTCTGCCCTGCGGACACGCGGGAACCCAGGTCGTTGACGTCCTCCGTGGACGGGTCGCCGTCCGGCTTGCGGCCGGGATCCTGGATCAGCGGGGCGTTGTCGTCCGGTCGCGTGTGGAGGCGTACGGCGCTGGAGCCGTGCGGCGCACACGGCTGACCGCTGCCCTTGCACCCGGTGAACCGTGGCTTGTGGATGGCGTAGTCCGGCAGGATCATCACCATGTCGCTGTCCGGACCGGCCGAGGCCCGCAGCGGCGCGCCGAGCAGGTCGAAGTAGTGCCGCCAGTCCCAGAAGGGACCGGGGTCGTCGTGCATGTCGGGGATGGAGTCGTCGGTCGGCGCCGGTACGTTGTCGTGGCCGATGATGTGCTGCCGGTCGAGCGGGACCTGGTACTTCTTCGCCAGGTAGCCCACCAGGCGCGCCGAGGCCCGGTACATCGGTTCCGTGTACCACTTGCCGGGCTGGGTGAGGAAGCCCTCGTGCTCCACGCCGATCGAGCGGGCGTTCACGAACTGGTTGCCGGAGTGCCAGGCCTCGTCCTTGGTCCTCACATGCTGGGTGATGTGGCCGTCGCTGGAGCGGATCGAGTAGTGCCAGGACGCCTCCGTGGGATCCTGCACCGTCTTGAACATGTTCGGCAGATACGCCTCGGTGTCGTGGATGACGATGTAGTCGATCTTCTGGTCGACAGGCCGGTTGCCGAGGTCGTGGTTGCCGTAGTCACCGTCCTCGTCGATCTCCTCGTACGGCGCGCTGAGCCAGTCGCAGGCCAGCTCCGCGGGGCACTCGACCTGCTTGGGCCGCGGTGGGGCCTGTGCCCGAGTGACGTGGGGGCGTACGCCGGGGTTGGGGGCGAGGGTGACGTCCTGTCCTTCGGCGGTGGTGCGGTGCGCCCCCTTGCGGATCACGTCGAAGACATCGTTCGCGTACGTGGTCGCCGCCGTGATGTCACGGGTGCCCGGGTAGTGCTGCACCGCCTCCCACCAGTCCGCCGGGTTGTCGCTGAGGGGCTTGCCGAGCTGGCGTTGCGTGGCGGCCAGGATCGCCGCGCCGCCGCGGATGTTGGCGGTCGGATCCGTCCGCAGGCGTTCGGCCGGGACCTCGATCAGGCGTGCGGCGCGGTCCAGGTCCGCCGGCTGGACGGTGTGACCGGGCGACGGGGTGGCCTCGGGTGCGGCAGAGGTTCCGGCCGCCCCCGCGTGCGGCCGGATGCCGGCGCCGTTCTCCGCCGAGCCGGCTGCCGCTGCGGGAGCCTCGGTCCGGCTGGGGTCCACCAGGTGCATCGGCCCGTAGCCGCCCGCGACGCTCGGGGCACCCGGATGGGTGTCCCAGCGCGTCTGCATGTAGGACACGCTCATGAGCACACTGCGCGGCACGTGGAACTCGCGGGCGGCCTCCGCGAAGGTGTTCTGCAGCTGCTGGTCCGGGGTCTCGTCGTCGGCCAGTGGGATGAGCAGCAGCGGCACCAGCACCGCCGCCGACGCGATCACGCAGGCTGCCCGGCGGCACTCGCGCAGGGAGTTGGGAACACGTGGGGCGGCCGGTCTTCTCATTGCACGGTTCTCCAGACATGTCGTCACCACCAGAACACAGGGGGTTGTCCTGGACGCCACCCCTGGTACGTTTCCGTGCCTTCCGCGCCGTGTCGCGCCAAGCGTCACCGGGGTGGCCGAGCGGCCGGGCAGGGGCCACTCGGTCGGCGGCGTGCCGGCTCAGTCCTCGACCGGGTCCACCTGCCAGTCGGGGTGGCCCGGCATGGGCGGGGTGTGCGGCCCGTACAGCCACGGGGTCAGGAACGGGCTCAGGTCCTCGCCCGCGACCTGCGACGCGAGTGCGATGAAGTCCCGGGTGCCGGCCGCCCGGCCCTGATACGCCGTCACCCAGGAGCGTTCGATCCGGCCGAAGGTCTCCGCGCCGACCTTCTCCCGCAGGGCGTACAGCACGAGCGCCGAGCCGTCGTAGCGCATCACCTTGAACAGCGTGGACTGCGTGGGCTCGGCGGGCGCCCCCTCGTCGTGCCGCCACTGGTCGTGCTGTTCGTAGGCCGCCCGCATCGCGTCCGTGAGGCTGATGCCGCCGTGCTCGGCCGAGTACAGACGTTCGTAGAAGCGGGCGTGACCCTCGCTCAGCCAGAGGTCGGCCCAGCGCCGGACGGCGACGCTGTCACCCGTCCAGTGGTGGGTCAACTCGTGTACGAGGTTGCGCTCGGCGTCGACCCGGTCGCCCAGCAGGTCGTCCTTCGGTACGACGGACAGCGACTGTGTCTCCAGTGCCACCGGCAGGTCGGTGTCGCCGACCAGCACGCCGTAGCGGCGGAACGGGTACGGGCCGAGCCGCTGTTCCAGCCAGGCGAGATGCTCCGGGGTGAGCGAGCGGAAGCCTTCCGTGTCGCCGACCAGGTCGTCCGGGACCACGTCCCGGACCGGAAGTCCGTGCGGACCGGTGCTGTCGGCGAAGGTGAACCTCCCGATCGCCATCTGGACCAGCTGTGCCGCGATCGGCTGTTCGGAGTCGTAGGTCCACCGGACGCGTCCGTCGGGTTGCCGGACGGTGCCGACGAGGCGGCCGTTGGCCGCCGCACTGATTCCGGGCGGTGTGGTGATGCGGAAGGTGACGGGCGCCCGCAGGCTCGGGTGGTCGTTCGCCGGGAAGATCAGTTTCGCGCCGTCGGGCTGAGCGCAGACCAAGGTGCCGTCGGCGGTGGGCACCCAGCCGTAGTCCTGGATCGCGTCGCCGCGGTGCCGGCTCTGCCTGGGGTCGGCGGTGTAGGTGACGTGCACGGTGAAGGTGCTGCCGAGGGGGATGGGGCGCGCCGGGGTGACGACGAGTTCGTCGCCGTCGCGTACCGCGGTGGCCGGCGCCCCGTCGACCGTGACCCGGTGCAGCGTGTTGCCCGCGAAGTCGAGGTCGAAGCGGGACAGGGACTGCGTGGCGGTGGCGCTGATGGTGGCGCCGGCGGCGAACGGCGTCCGCGGCGCCCGCCAGTCGAAGTCGAGCGTGTAGCGGCGGACCGTGTAGCCGCCGTTTCCGGCGAGCGGCATGAGCGGGTCGCCGATGCCCGGCGCGCCGGGGGAGGGCACCGGGCCCGAGGAGGCGGCCGGGCCGGGGGCGGGCGAGCGGTGGGCGCCGTGCGAGGACAGGGCGGCGAACGCGGCGGCACCGGTGACGGCAACGGCGAGGGCCAGGGACAGGGTCACGCGAGGGGTGCGGAGGACGGGGCGGGGGCGCCGGTGCCGGGACTCGCGGCGCGGGGACCCCGCTGGGCGGCCGGCGGGCATGATCTTCATGACCGCACTATGTCAGCGAGGTGTGCATATAGCACTAAATGTTCCGCTGTGCGGTCAGCCGGTATGCGCTCCCGCCGGACCGGCTCGCGCGGCGACTGTCGTCCGATCTCCTCATTGCGGTGGGTGGTCAACTCCCCGTAGAACACGGCCATGAGAAGACGGATAGTCATGTCCATGCTCGCCGGAGCGACCCTCTTGGCGAGCGCCCTGTTCGGCCCGGGAGCCGCTGCCGCCCAGGCGGCCGACGCTCCGGCCGAGTTCGGCACCGACTGGCACGACCCGGTCACCGCGGCGCCGCCCGTCGACCGGCCGCACACCCCGTCCTGTCAGGTCACGCTCGCCGACGCCCAGTTCCGCGACTTCACGCCGTACCGGGGCGCGTACACCCCGCCCCAGGACTGCGGCGACCGTTGGAGCAAGGTCGTCCTGCGGCTCGACGGCAAGGTGAAGGGCCGTCAGTACGACCGCCTCGGCTATCTGCATGTCGGCGGGGTCGAGATCCTGCGCACCTCCACACCGGAGCCCTCGCCCGACGGGATCGAATGGCACGTCGAGAAGGACGTCACCCGCTACAGCGACACCTTCCGCAGGGCGCAGGACGTCGAAATGCTGATCGGCAACGTCGTGGACGGCACCTACACCGGTGTCATCGACGTGCACGTCACCCTGACCTTCTACGCGGGTCGTCCCGCGGAGCGGACCCCCGACCGCGTGCTCACCCTGGCCGACACGCCCGACGGCACGACCCTCACCACGCCGCGCAACAGCGAACGGATCGTCGCCGAGGTGTACGCGACCGGTTCGGGCGGCGGCTGCGAGGAGTTCTGGTATCTGACGGTGGCCGACCCGGCGTCGTACTCCTGCAAGGCCGATCACGGCCCCTACCGCGAGGTGCAGATCAAGGTCGACGGCCGGCTCGCCGGAATCGCCGCGCCCTTCCCGAACGTCTGGACCGGCGGCTGGTCCAACCCGTTCCTCTGGTACGTCCTCCCGGCACCGGGAGCCTTCGACGTCCGCCCGATCGCATACGACCTCACGCCTTTCGCGGGTCTGCTCAACGACGGCCGTCCGCACCGTTTCGAGGTCTCCGTGGCCGGTCTGCCCGCGGGCCGGCCGGGCTGGAGCGCGCCGGTCAACGTCCTGGTCTGGCAGGACGCGCACCGTGACCGCGTCACCGGCGCGCTGACCGCGGACCGGGCGACGGACATCGCCAACTCCTCCGTGTACACGCCCGGTTCGGAGAACCGTGTCGCCACCGACGCCGGACACCGGCTCACCGTCTCGGGATACCTCGACACCTCGCACGGCCGTGTGACCACCACCGTCACCCGGGCGCTCGCCAACACCTCCGTCCACCGCTGGACCGACGGCGAGAACATGGACGGACTGGACGCGACCTGGTCCGACGACCAGACGGTCACCGTCGGCGGACACGGCCCCGCGCGGACGACGCACACACACCGGACGTACACCATGAACGGCGCGACCACCATCGGCACCGACGACCGGCTGCGCACCGTGCTGACACTCGGCGACCGCGCGTCGGTCGTGGAACTGCAAGGCGGCCGGCGCACCGCGTGGTCGCGGCTGGACGACACCTACAACGGTGACGCGGCGTACACCATGAACGTCCCGCGCGACCAGCGGCACGCGGTCGGCACGTCGAGCGAGCGCTACCGGCTGTACGGCTCCGACGGCTGCTACGACCGTTCGCTGGCCACGGCTCAAGGGGCGCTGACGGAGGACCGCTACCGCTGTTGAGCACGGCGATGTGGCATGCGCCACGGTGATGTGAGCGGCTGTGGCACGGGCGTCACCGTGGGGATCGAGCGCGCCTTCGGATGAACGCCCGTGCCGCAGTCCGCATCCGTCCCTGCCGCGACGCGTCGCACGCAAGCGGCCTCGCGGTCATCAAGAGCTGTCTGGGCACCAGTGGTGTACGGCCCGCCGCGCTGTACGCCGAGCCCGGGGCGGTGGGTTCAGCAGCGCTGGCCGCCGTCCCCCTCGATCAGGGTGTCCAGCAGGACACCGAGCACCTGGCGTTCCTTCTCCGTCAGCGGAGCGAGGATCTCCTCGGCCGCCGAGCGGCGCGCGCCGCGCAGCTCGCGCAGGGTCGTGCGTCCCTCGTCCGTCAGCTCGATCCGCGTCACCCGCCGGTTCGCCGGATCCGGCGCCCGCCGTACCTTCCCGCTCGCCTCCAGACCGTCGACCAGTGTTGTCACCGCACGCGGCACCACCTCCAGACGCTCGGCCAGGTCGGCCATGCGCGGCGGGGAAGCGTAGTGCGCGAGGGTGCGCAGCAGCCGGGACTGGGCCGGAGTGATGCCCAGGTCGTGGCGTTCCAGATGGCGTTTCTGGATGCGGTGCACCCGGCGGGTCAGCCGCAGCAACTGCTCGGCGAGCAGGCCGTCGGGGTCGGGGATGGTCATGCGGGAACAATATCAGGATGCCGTTCATTGTGAGTATAGGTAACAATGAGCTGCGATCCGTTCGTCACCGTCGGCCGATCCCTGTCCGGCGCCCGTTCACCTCCGTAGGAGCCCATGCACCCCGACCGTGAAACGTCCTGGACCCCGCCTGCCGACGCCAAGGAACAGCCCCGGCAGGTGCGCCGCATCCTGAAGCTCTTCCGTCCCTACCGGGGCCGGCTGGCGGTCGTCGGCCTGCTGGTCGGCGCCTCCTCCCTGGTCTCGGTGGCCACGCCGTTCCTGCTCAAGGAGACCCTGGACGTCGCGATCCCCCAGGGCCGCACCGGTCTGCTCAGCCTGCTCGCGCTCGGCATGATCCTCAGCGCGGTCCTCTCCAGCGTCTTCGGCGTGCTGCAGACGCTGATCTCGACCACGGTCGGCCAGCGCGTCATGCACGACCTGCGCACCGCCGTCTACGGCCGCCTGCAGCGCATGTCGCTCGCCTTCTTCACCCGCACGCGCACCGGCGAGGTGCAGTCCCGGATCGCCAACGACATCGGCGGCATGCAGGCCACCGTCACCTCCACCGCCACTTCCCTCGTCTCCAACGCCACCAGCGTCGTCGCCACGATCGTCGCGATGGTCGCCCTCGACTGGCGGCTCACGATCGTCTCGCTGCTCCTGCTGCCCGTGTTCGTGTGGATAAGCCGCCGTGTCGGCAACGAACGCAAGAAAATCACCACGCAGCGGCAGAAGCAGATGGCCGCGATGGCGGCCACCGTCACGGAGTCGCTCTCGGTCAGCGGCATTCTCCTCGGCCGCACCATGGGCCGCTCCGACTCGCTGACCGCGTCCTTCGCGGAGGAGTCCGAGCGCCTGGTCGACCTGGAGGTGCGGTCGAACATGGCCGGCCGCTGGCGCATGGCCGTGATCACGATCGTCATGGCCGCGATGCCCGCCGTCATCTACTGGACCGCCGGTCTCGCCCTCCAGTTCGGCGGCCCGAAGGTCTCGCTCGGCACCATCGTCGCCTTCGTCTCGCTCCAGCAGGGGCTGTTCCGCCCGGCTGTGAGCCTGCTCGCGACCGGCGTCCAGATCCAGACCTCCCTCGCCCTCTTCCAGCGCATCTTCGAGTACCTGGACCTGCCGGTCGACATCACCGAGCGCGAACGGCCCGTCCGTCTCGACCAGGTCAAGGGCGAAGTCCGCTTCGAGGGCGTCGAGTTCCGCTACGACAACGACGACAGGACCCGCCCCGTCCTCGACGGCATCGACGTCACCGTGCCCGCGGGCGGCAGCCTCGCCGTCGTCGGCCCGACCGGCGCCGGCAAGTCCACGCTCGGCTATCTGGTGCCCCGCCTCTACGACGTCACCGGCGGCCGCGTCACCCTGGACGGCATCGACGTCCGGGACCTCGACTTCGACACCCTCGCCCGCGCGGTCGGTGTGGTCTCGCAGGAGACGTACCTCTTCCACGCCTCGGTCGCCGACAACCTCCGCTTCGCCAAGCCGGACGCCACCGACGAGGAACTGCGGGCGGCGGCCAGGGCGGCGCAGATACACGACCACATAGCCGCGCTCCCCGACGGCTACGACACGGTCGTCGGCGAACGCGGCCACCGCTTCTCCGGCGGTGAGAAACAGCGCCTGGCGATAGCCCGTACCATCCTGCGCGATCCGCCGGTCCTCATCCTCGACGAGGCGACCAGCGCGCTCGACACCCGTACGGAGGCCGCCGTCCAGGAGGCGATCGACGCCCTGTCGGCGGACCGGACCACGATCACCATCGCCCACCGCCTGTCCACGGTCCGCGGCGCCGACCAGATCGTGGTCCTCGACTCCGGGCGGGTCGCCGAACGCGGCAGTCACGAGGAGCTGCTGGAGCTTGACGGGAGGTACGCCGCGCTGGTGCGCCGGGACGCCCAACTCGAACCGACGAGCTGAGCGCAGATCGAACCTCGTGCTGAGCGCGGCCGGAACCCGTGAGCTGAGCGCGGCCGGAACCGACAAGCTGACGCTGTGCCCGACAACTGCATATGTACCGGATTTAGGGCGATATGCGTATTACCGTTCCCGCATGCAGACGAAGATTCCGTCACGAGGCACGATGCGACTGACACGCCGGGGCAGACTCGCCCTCCTCGCGGCCGGCGCCGTCTTGGTCGGCACCGCCGTGGCGGTGCCGCTGCTGACGCTGGACAGCGGCCCGAAGGAGCCGCCACCGCCCACCGCGCTGGTCGTCCCGGAAGGCTGGCGCGCAAGCCAGGTGTACGACGCGATCGACAGGGCCCTCAGGCTGCCCCCGGGCAGCACCCGCAAGTCCATCGGGAAAGCCGGCCTGCAGTTGCCCGGCGAAGCCCAGGGCAACCCGGAGGGCTATCTCTTTCCGGCGACGTACCGCATCGAGAAGGGCGCGACGCCCGAGTCGTTGCTGCGCTCGATGGTCGACACCGCCAACAGCGAGTTCAATGCGGCGCCGGTTGCGGCCGGGGCGCAGCGCAACGCGATGAACGTCTACCAGGCCGTCACCATCGCCAGCATCGTCCAGGCGGAAGCGGCGACGCAGGCGGACATGGGGAAGGTCGCCCGGGTCGTCCTCAACCGGCTGGAACGCGGGATGCCGCTGCAGATGGACTCGACGATCAACTACGCGATGAACCGCAGCACCGTCCGCACCAGCCAGGACGACACCCGGATCGAGAGCCCGTACAACTCCTATCAGCGCATGGGCCTGCCGCCCACACCGATCGACAACCCCGGCGAGGAGGCGATGCGCGCCGCGCTGAACCCGACGCCGGGCGACTGGCTGTACTTCGTCACGGTCAAGCCGGGAGACACCCGTTTCACCTCCGACTACCAGACGCACCTGCGCAACGTGGCGGAATTCAACGCCGTGCGCCAGGCCGCGGGGCAGGGACAGGGCCAGAGCCCGGGTCAGGGTCCGGACGGGTCCGGAGCCTCGCAGCCTTCGGTCCGCTGACCCGGCGGAAGGTCACGCGGCGACCGGCTGTTCCTTCTCCAGCAGCCGCCTGATGTCCCGGACGGCCGCGCGGCCCGCACGGTTGGCGCCGATGGTGCTGGCCGAGGGGCCGTAGCCGACGAGGTGGACACGCGGATCGGCCACCGCCCGGGTGCCCACGATCCGGATCCCGCCGCCAGGCTCGCGCAGCCGCAGCGGACGCAGATGGTCGAGCGCGGCCCGGAACCCGGTCGCCCAGAGGATCACATCGGCGTCGATGCTCCGTCCATCGTTCCACGCCACGCCGTCCGGGGTGATCCGGTCGAACATCGGCTGCCGGTCCAGGACCCCGTCGGCGAGCCCCTGCCGAACGGCGTCGTTGAGGGGTAGCCCGGTGACCGAGACCACACTGCGCGGCGGCAGTCCCTGGCGCACCCGTTCCTCCACCAGTGCGACGGCGGCCCGGCCCGTCTCCTCGTCGAAGGGCCCCTCGCTGAACACCGGAGGCCGCCGGGTGACCCAGGTGGTCGCGGCCGCGTACGGGGCCAGCTCCAGCAGGTGCTGGGTGCCTGAGGCGCCGCCGCCGACGACCACGACCCGCTGTCCGGTGAACTCCTCGGGTCCGGCGTACTGCGCGGTGTGCAACTGCCGCCCGCGGAAGGTTTCCTGGCCGGGACAGCGCGGCCAGAACGGCCGGTCCCAGGTGCCGGTCGCGTTGATCAGGGCGCGCGTCGACCAGCTGCCGTCCGAGGTCTCCACGAGCAGCCGCCCGCCGTCTCCCTCCCGGACGGACTGCACATTGACGGGCCGTCGCACGCGCAGGCCGAAGGTGCGCTCGTACCGGTCGAAGTACGCACCGATCACCTCCGCCGAGGGGCGCGCGGGGTCGGCGTCCGTCAGCTCCATGCCGGGCAGGGCGTGCATCCCGTGCACCTTGCCGTACGTCAGTGACGGCCACCGGAACTGCCAGGCGCCGCCCGGCGCGGGGGAGTGGTCGAGGACCACGAAGTCGCGCTCCGGCTCGAAGCCGGTGCGCCGCAGGTGATAGGCGCTGGACAGCCCGGCCTGGCCGGCGCCGATGACGACAACCTCGACCTCACGCAGTTCGTTCACGCTTCTACTAACAGGGGTCTCGGTGCGGATCTTCCCGGGAGCCGGTTGTGGGTTTTCATCTCGTATGTCCTTTTCTCGCAGAGCATGGCCCATGTTCGGCCCAAAGGACAACGGGATGCATGTCGCGCGTCGTCTGGTCCTCGCCCATGCGGGATCATGTGATCATGTGATTACGAGTCGCGACTCGAGTTGACGCGCCTGCTCTACGCTGACTTCGACCGGAGCGTAACGGGCATCTGGGCCCAGCCGTTCCTGCTCACCGCCAAGGTGGATGTGCAAGAAGACGTCATGTCCCGGACTTTCTTGTTCGGCGGGACGGGCATGTGCCGCTGGTCGTCGATGTCAAACCATTTCACCTACAGGTCGGCCGCGGTCGGCCCGGGCCTTCGCCGCTCTCTGGCTCGCGGGCCCGGCTGTCGTTCTGGACGCAACCGCAGCGATGTGGTGGATGCCGCGTTCATCGGCACGCGTCCTCACGGACCCAGCGAGCGAGCCTGGGTGCCGCCCCGTGCCGGCTGCCCGCCTCCAGGTGCTCCGCGCTGCGCATCCGCCCTGCCACGCCACGAAGATGAAGGCGACACGCGGCAGTTCGCCCGAGTAGGCAGCCGCGAGCGACTCGGGGCAGGTCGGCGTCGCCCATACGGGTGATGCGCACACTGGCCGGATGGAGCCCTGCCCCGGTCGCCGCACAGCCACCGATCACTGTGCGTAGCGCCATCGGCGTGGGTGTGTGCTGGACATCGGTCGGGGCTGCGGAGTGGCACCGGCTTCGATGCACGGGGGCAGGGGAGCGGGGCCGGTGGCGAGAGCGCGTGCGTCGCCTGGTGCATTTCGGTCACCCCTGTTCCACCCCTTGCCACAGCGGAAGCGAGTCGGTCCCGGATCCGCGCATGCTTGATCATGGCGAGGTCGTAACGCCGCAAGGGCGTACCACCTGCGGCACCCACAGCGCGTGCCCGGCACCGAGCTGCCCGTACAGGACAAAGTGGCGCATATGCCTGATGATCGTCTTATGCCCAGGAGTTCCCGAAAGCGTGGTTCAAGGACCGATCCGGATCGCTCCGCGCACCGTGTCTCTGATAGAGGGACCCTCTCGACCGCAGATGAGGAACTGCTGCGCACTCTGTACGCAGAGCACGCAGGAGCCCTGTTTCACTACGTGCTGCGACTGACCTCGGGAGACTGGCAATGGGCAGAGGACGTGGTACAGGAGACGCTGCTGCGAGCGTGGCAGCATCCCGCCGCATTCGACCCCGCCCGCGGCCCGGCCCGGGCATGGCTGTATACGGTCGCTCGACACCTGGTCATCGACGCCCACCGGGCCCGGCAGTCCAGGCCGGCCGAGGCCGGCGGCGATGTGCTGGAGCGAGCCGCCGAGCAGAGGCCGGGCAAGGACGAGATCGAGCAGGCACTGCAGAGCTGGGCGGTTGCCGAAGCCGTCCGGTCACTGTCCCCGGACCACCGCGCCGTCCTGCTGGAGACCTACTACCGGGGCCGGACCATGGCGGAGGCCGCACAGGTGCTGGGCATCCCGCTGGGCACAGTGAAGTCGCGGACGTACTACGCCCTGCACGCCCTGCGGCTGGCGCTGCAGGAACGGGGGATCGAGCCATGACCGTGGCGGGCAGGAGGCGGCGACCATGAGTGCGGAGCACGACGCCCTCCGGCTGATGCTGGGAGGTTACGTCTTGGGTACGCTGCCCTCGTCGGAAATGGACCAGGTGCGCATCCACCTCGCGGCATGCACCGAATGCCGGGCCGAACACGCCCAGCTGGCGGGATTGCCTGCGCTGCTGGCGACGGTGACCGAAGCCGAAGCCTCGGGCCAGACGGTGCCGGCGGCCGAAACGGACCTGACCGACCGACTGATGGCACGGGCAGCCGAAAGCGCGCAGGGCTCCCCGCTGCCCGAACGGCCCGCCGCGCCCGCGGTGTCGAAGACCTCAGAGGGGGGTGTGCTGGAGAGGCTGCTCCAGCAGGCTGCGGCCAGGCGCCGCAGGTCTTGGCGTCTGCAACTGGCCGGCGCTGCAGCCTCGCTGACGTTCATCGCGGCAGCGGCCGGTGGCACATGGCTGGCGGCCATCGGATCCGTGGGCAGTCAGGCGAGGCCGCCCGGGCCGACCGCGCCGACCGTCTGGCGCACCTTCTCCGGGAGTGATCCCACCACCGGCGTCTCCGCCTCGGTGAAGGTCTCGCCCTCTGCCTGGGGCAGTGTCCTGCAGATCTCCGCAGGAGGGGCACCCGCCGGAATCACCTGTCGGCTGCAGGCGGTCGGGCCCGGCGGGGCCAGGACGGACGGCGCTACCTGGCGGGCAGGCGAGTACCCTCCCGGCACCACGATCCCAGGAGCGGTCGCCATGGCTCCGGGAGCCATCGAGCACTTCGAGATCCTCGCAGGCAACGGTCAGAAGCTGGTCACCATCCGAGCGTGAGGCCAGACCATGGCGGTCATGTCACTGGGCGGCCGGTCGCCCAGTGGCGTGACGGCAGCAGCGGGGCGTGAGGAACCGTGACACCGGCTGGACGGTCACGCTCGTGATCACCGTAGCCCCTCGATCCCGCCGGACCGCGTGGCTCCGGGATCGGCGGGACCGTCCGACAAGGGCTCGCGGCCGATGAATGTGGCGGCCTCGGAGGCCGGCACCGGCACCTGTACGGCCGAGGGGCTGAGCGGCAGCCGGCGCGCGGAGGCGGCTGATGGTCGAGTCGGCCGCCGCCAGCCGGGAACGATCACCCCCGCCAGGTTGATCAAGGCGAAGGCCATCCGGGTACGCGACCGGCTGGGGCTCTGGCCTGCTTCCGTCACGCGACCTCCGCAGGGGCCGGTCGGCCATCCCGCCCCGCGGGTGCCGGCCACGTACACGGGCGACCACGGCTGTGCGAATGGGGTGCGGCGGCATACATCTCCGCTTCCGCCGGAGGAGGCGAAGACCGACACCCTGGCCCTTCCCGCGACGCGCCGACGGTTTCCGGGCCGTGGTCACTCTCGCCCCCGCTCCGTCGAACCGGCCCAGTCCGCAGCTGACTTCATGCATGAGCGGGCCGACGGGGTGCGCACCGACTCCTCTTTTTCCCGAAGTCCGTACAACCCGGAGAAGAGGATCCATCACGTCTGCACGCGGAGGACCGCGATCCAGCCGCAATGTAGGCAGGGAACAAAAAAGGCAATTAGCTCGAACCGTCCGGCATGTGTCGTCCGTGGAACTGATTGAGCGCGCCCACGCAGGATCAGGATCCGGCCTGCCGACCACCCCCGAATTGCTTGTGGTCACCCCGTTCCGGTCTCCGCACATCGACAGAAGAGCCAGAAGACCATGTTCGTGACCGACTCCCCCAGCCCGACTTCACTGCTCGGCCGGCCCTGCCGCCGCCATGCACTGCTCACCCTGCCGGCGCAGGAGGCGCACGTCTCCGCCGCTCGTCACTTCGCAGCCGATTTGCTGGAGACCTGGAGTGTGCCCGCGGGTGAGCGGGACTCCGCCGTTCTCATCGTCGACGAACTCGCCGCCAACGCTGCCCAGTACGGCCATGAGCGCATGACCCTGCTGCTCGCCCTCGACCACGAAACTCTGCACATCGTGGTCACCGACTCCGGCGCCGCCGTGGAGCGTCATCGCCCCGGCATCGCCTCCGACGAACACGGCCGTGGCACCGGCATCGTCCAGTCCCTTGCCCAGTCGACCGAGATTCGCCAGACACGCAGCGGCCGCGAAGTCCGCGCCTGCCTGAGGTGCTCGCCATGACCGGGCCGGACGCTCCGCACGAGCTGCGACCTGCCGGGGCCGGCACTGCAGCACAGCGACGGGCCACCGGGGGCGGCCGCGGCGAAGGGCCACCCGACACCCTCGCCGAGTGGTCCTTCGCGACCCACAAGCCGTGTCCCATCGACGGCTGCCCGGGCCCGGCCCAGGTGCCCATGCGGTCCGCGGCCCGCCCATCGGCACTCGATCGTGGCGGCACCCACCACGACACGGTGCTGTGTCAACGCTGCGGCGCCGGCGCCTGCGTACCGGCGGAGGTGTGAGCGTGGACGTCACCCCGAACAGCGGCAAGGGCATCGACGCCCCGCCCCCGCACGAGGCATGTACGCATGCGCCAGATCTGCGCCGCGAGATGCACCAAGTGCTGGCCCCCGGAGCCGAACGCGCCTGGCCGCTACGCCGGAAGGCCCTCATGGACCGGAGGGCCCTGGACTACCCCGGCCCCGTCGCAGCTGCCGCGGAACCCGCTGGGCAACTCGTCCTCCACGACCGCCGCCATCTCGACCTGGCTGCCGGCCCGTACCACCCCGACACCATCACGCTCGCGTGGCCGACCCAGATGAGCCACGCGCATGACCGCCAGTTGTCACAGCCCGCCACCAGCGACAAGGAGCCACAGAACATGGGTGGAAAGCAGAAGACACTCGCCATACTTGCCGGAGCCGCGCTGGCAGCCGGACTCGCCGGCCCGGCCTTCGGGTCCACCACCGCTCACTCGCCGGCCCTGCGCACTGCCGCGACGGGGGCAGGGATGTCGGTCGTGGAGTGGAACCGCGAGCTCGTCACCATCCTCAGCAATCCGAAGGCGCAGCCGTCCACCGTCCAACCCACGCGCAGCTTCGCGCTTCTGCAGGCTGCCGAGTACGACGCGGTGGTATCGATCACCCGGGCCGGCCCCGCCTATGTGTTCTCGGTGACGGCGCCCAGAGGCGCTCGTGCGGACGCCGCAGCGGACCAGGCGGCCCACGATGTGCTGGTCGCCCTTTACCCGGCCAGGCGCGCAGGCTTGAACCAGCGGCTGAGCAGCCAATTGTCCGCGATTTCCGACGGCCCGGGCAAGCAGGCGGGCATTGGTGTGGGAGCGGAGGTCGCCCGCCGGCTGATCGCCCTGCGGTCCAACGACGGATCCTCAGCCAAGCCGCCGCGGTTCCGCCCCGGCGACAAGGCCGGGGACTACCGGCCCACCCCTCCCAATTTCCCGACACCGGTGTTCACCGACTGGGGCTCGGTCAAGCCGTTCGTACTGGCCCACGGACGGCAGTTCCGCCCGGCACCGCCGCCGGCCGTGAGCAGCGCCGCGTACGCCACCTCCTTGAACGAGGTCAAGAGCCTGGGGAGCAAGACCAGCACCACCCGCACTCCCGATCAGACGGCAGCCGCGAAGTTCTGGGCGGCAGCACCCGTATGGAACGTCTGGAACCAGATCACGCAGAACCTCGTCACCTCCCAGAACGCGAACCTGGAGAAGGCGGTGAAGGTCTTCGCCCGGCTCGACCTGTCCCTCGCCGACACCGCGATCGCGATGTACGACGCCAAGTACGCCTACCGCGTATGGCGGCCAGTGACGGCCATCCGGCTCGGCGGTACGCACTACAACCCGAGCATCGTCGGGGATCCCAGCTGGACCCCTCTGCTGCCGACCGCACCGGATCCGTCCTATCCGGGCGCTCACGGCGCTCTCAGCCAGGCTGCGGCAACGACGCTCGCCGGACTCTACGGGGCGCGGCATCATTTTGCGGTGACCTCGAAGGGCGTCACTCGAACCTTCACCGGCTTCCAGGACGCCGCCACCGAAGCGTGGCTCAGCCGGATCTGGTCCGGCCAGCACACCTCCCTCGACAATCACGCGGGCCAGCAACTCGGCACCCAGGTGGCCGACTTCGTGGCAGGTCGGCTCTGACCGCGCCGCCACGCTACAACCATGCACATGGTTGGGCCGAGAAGCCAGTGGTCCCGGCGCATCGGGTACCACTGGCTCGGGCCACGCTCCGAGGGCGGCCATCCTGCGCGCCGAGGCCCTTTTTCAAAGGTCCTGACATCCATGCCGGGGATCGGCGTAAGGTCCGGAGCCGTTCTTCCTCTCCGCGTTCGCGTCGCTGGCCGACCCGGCCTCTAGGACCTACTACGACGAGTCGCTCCTGCCCCTGGAGCTCCCGCAGATCTACATCGAAGTCGAACGCCTCCACCGCATGGAAACGGAAGATCGCCAGCACCTCGGTTGACAGCCAGACACGCAGCTCAGGGCACTCGGCGTCGGCCGGGTGGGAGAGCACTGCATCCGCCCTGGGCACCGGCAGCAAGTGGTCAGCGGCCGCGGCGACACGCGGCGGAGCCCATCCGCGGCAGTTCGATGTGAGCGTGCGTGGTGAGCAGGGCCGTACGCAACATGCGGCCGTACGTAGCCAGACGGCCGCTCCATGGTCCATGGTCTCTCGCCCCATGGACCGCTCGTCTCTGTAATCGCCCGCGCCGCAGAGTATGAAGCGCGGCGTATGGGTCAGGATGGGGGCATGTCAGATGCCTTCACCACCCGAATGCTGGACGTCTCCACCGGCTCCCGGGAACGCGTCGTCGACCTCACCGCAGACTGCGAGGACTTCCTGCGGGAGGCGGCGGCCGGCCGCGACGGCCTGCTCAACATCTTCGTCCCGCACGCCACCGCCGGAATCGCCGTCATCGAGACCGGTGCCGGGAGTGACGACGACCTCCTCGCCGCCCTGCACACCCTGCTCCCCGCCGACGACCGCTGGCAGCACCGCCACGGCAGCCCCGGCCACGGCCGCGACCACGTCCTCCCGGCCATCGTCCCGCCCCACGCGACCCTCCCGGTCATCGCCGGCCGCCTGGAACTGGGCACCTGGCAGTCGGTGTGCCTGGTGGACACCAACCGCGACAACCCCGAACGCAAGGTGCGACTCAGCTTCCTCGGCTGACCCCGGCGGCGCCGACACCGGCCCGCTCCTGAGTCGGGGACGCTCGCCGCGCAGGGGGCCACGGCCCTGGTCGGAGTGGTGGTCGCGGACGCCTGAGTGCAGATGAAGCATGTCCGGCGGCGGGGCGCCCGGTGGCTCTCGCGGTGTGGAGCGGGCGACGAACTCGACACCACGCGCGAGGAGTTGGAGGCCGCCCGGAGCGACGGCGCCGGGGAAGAGGGCGCGGCTCCAGGTCCGGTCGCTGATCCCGAGCGGCCCCGGCAGCACGGTCGTCGTCACCAGCCACAGCAAACGCGGCGAACTCGTGGCAGTGGGCGGCGCCGCGGCCGGCCGCGCCCAAGGGAAGATCAGTCGCGCCCGGCGGCGCGCTCCTGCTTCATCTGCTTGATCCGTGCGGCCTCCTTGCGGACGTCGGCCTGCGTGGCGCGCTCCTTCTCCAGCCACTCGGGCCGCTCCTGCTTGAGCGCCTCGATCTGCTCGGTGGTCAGCGGCTCGGTGACCCCGCCGCGCGCGAGGCCGGCGATGGACACCCCGAGCTTCGCGGCGACCACCGGACGCGGGTGGGGGCCGTTGCGTCGCAGCTCGCTCAGCCACTCCGGCGGGTTCGCCTGCAGCTCGTTCAGCTCGGCGCGCGAGATGACGCCCTCCTGGAACGAGGCGGGGGTGGCGGGGAGGTACACACCCAGCTTCTTCGCCGCGGTCGCGGGCTTCATCGTCTGGGTGCTCTGCTGCGAACTCATGAGGTCAAGGGTATCGGCCGCGTGCAGGGGGCCCGACCACGGCCGGTGCCGGTGAGCCGGCCACGGCCGGTAACCTGGCCTGGTGACAGGCTCGGAGGAATCACCGTCGTTCCGGCTCGCGTACGTTCCCGGAGTGACGCCCGCCAAATGGGCGAGGATCTGGGGCGAGCGCCTGCCGGACATCCCGCTCACCCTCGTCCAGGTACCGGCCGCCGAGGCGCCCGAGGTGCTGCGTGCGGGGGAGGCCGACGCGGGTTTCGTACGGCTCCCTGTGGACCGTACGTTCTTCAGCGCGATCCCGCTCTACACCGAGACCACAGTGGTCGTCGTCCCCAAGGACCACCTGATCACGGCTGTGGACGAGGTGACTCTCGCCGACCTCGCCGAGGAAGTGCTCTTCCACCCCCTTGACGACGTCTTCGAGTGGGACGGCGACGGCCCGCCCGGGGAGCCCGCCTTCGAGCGTCCCGCGACGACCGAGGATGCGATCGAGCTGGTGGCCGCCAACGTCGGCCTCCTGGTCGTGCCGCAGTCCCTCGCCCGGCTGTACCACCGCAAGGACCTCACCTACCGCCCTGTCACCGACGCCCCCCAGTCGAGCGTCGCCCTCTCCTGGCCCGAGGAGGCCACCACCGAGCTGGTGGAGGACCTCATCGGCATCGTCCGCGGCCGCACCGTCAACAGCACCCGGGGCCGTACGAAGCCCAACCCTCCGGCCTCCGCGCCGGCCGAGCAGCAGCGGAAGCGTGCCGAACCGGGTGGCACCCGGCAGAAGCCTGCGGCAAAGTCCACGGGGCGCACGCCACGCGCGCGGGGGGCGGGAACCAAGCAGACCCCCAAGCGGGGCAAGCCGCGCCGGAGGTCGTGAGACCCGGAGCGGCACCGCGACGGAACGCGGGCCGGCGCACGAACCCGCCCTGCGGAATCGAGCCACGGCCGCGACGCGACCGGACCGCCGCCGTACGGCCCCGCGTCGCGGCGCCCCGCCTACGCCTCCTGCCGCGCGGTCTGCCTCGGCTGGTCGGGCTGGGTCCTGCGTTCCCGCAGGTCGGCGAAGGCCAGGCAGAGGGCCAGCAGGATGATGCCTACGCAGGTGAGCAGGCCGTACTGGAGTGCGGCGGCCGGGTCGCCGTGGTTGGCCAGGTGGGCGAAGAACACCGAACCCACCGCCGCGACACCGGCAGCCGAGCCGATGCGCTGCCCGGTCTGCAGCACCCCGCCCGCCGCTCCGGCCCGCCGCACGGGCACGAGGGTCAGGGTGAGCGTGGTGTTGGGGGAGGTGGTCAGACCCGAGCCGAGCCCGGCGAGCAGCATGGGGAGGGCTGCCGCCCAGGCCACGCCCCGGCCGGGTACCCAGTGCACGGCCGCGATGACGCCGAGGATCCCCACCGTCACCGTGCACAGCCCGGTGACGACCAGCTTGCGTCCGAAGCGTGTGACCAGGCGGCCGCCGACCGCGGCACCCACCGCCGTCCCCGTCGCGAAGGGCATCGACGACAGGGCCGCCGCCAGCGCGCTGTAGCCCATCCCGTTCTGCAGGAAGATCGTGTAGACGAAGAACAGCGTCGTGAAGCCGCCGAAGTACACCAGGCTCAGCAGTGCGCCGAGCGAGAAGGAGCGCAGTGCGAAGAGCCGTAGATCGACCAGGGGGGCCCGGCCGTGCCGCTGCTGGCGCCGTTCCCATGTCCAGAATGCGGCCAGCAGCCCGGCGCCGGCCGGAAGCAGGGCCCACTTCAGCCGCCCGTGCCACTGCTGCTCCTGCACCAGGGGCAGCATCAGGGCGAGCACACCCGAGCCGAGCAGCAGGACACCCGGCACGTCGAAGCACTCGCGCTTGCCCGGTGAGCCGGGGGAGCGGGGCAGCAGCCGCAGCGCCGCGCAGAAGACGACGACGCCGATGGGCAGGTTGACGTAGAACACCGAGCGCCAGCCGTCGTCCCCGCTGGCAGCGTGGATCAGCAGACCGCCCGCCAATGGGCCGACCGCCGTGGAGACGCCGATGGTGGCGCCCATCATGCCGAAGGCGCGGGCCCGTTCAGCACCCTGGAACATCAGCTGGATCAGCGCCGTGGTCTGCGGCGCGAGCATGCCGGCCGATGCTCCCTGCACCAGCCGGAACAGCACCAGCCAGGCCGGGCTGGAGGAGAGCCCGCAGGCCGCCGAGGCGAGCGTGAACAGGGCGAGCCCGGCCAGAAAGGTCTCGCGCTGTCCGCGCAGGTCACCGAGCCGTCCCGCCGGGACCAGGACCAGACCGAAGGTGAGCGCGTAACCGGACACGACCCAGGACAGGTCGGCCGGGGTGGCGGAGAGCCCGCGCTCGACCGAGGGGAGTGCCACGTTCACGATCGACGTGTCCAGCAAGGACATGAAGGCGGCGGTCAGGCAGACGGCGAGCGCTTTCCACCGTCGATCGCGCTGGGCCGGGTCGACCTGGTCTGTAGTCATACGATCACGCTATGCATCCGTGGCGTCCCCCGCACGGCGGGAAGAGCCGCCGAGCGCGCCGCTCCGCCCGGCCGCGCCCGCACTCGCGCGAGATCGAAGACGACCCGAGAGGGCGCCGGGATCGCGCAACCGAGCGTGCCAAGGGTCAGGCGCGGACCGCCCGGCCCACCGACTCCACCAGGGGCAGCAACCGGTGCGGGACGCGCTCGCGCAGCGCCACCTCCGTGCGGGTGCGCACGACGCCCGGCAGGCTGATCAGCTTCTGGATGACGTCCTCCAGATGGGCGTTGTCCCGGCCCACCACCCGGGCGAGCAGATCCCCGCCACCCGTGATCGAGAACGCCTCCACGATCTCCGGCACGGCGGCCAGCGCGTCCCCCACGTCGTCCAGATGGCCCTGGGTGACCTCGATGTGCACGAACGCCAGCACCGGATGACCCAGGGCGGCGGGGGAGAGGGAGGGCCCGGTGCCGGTGATCACACCGTCCCGTTCCAAACGGTCCAGGCGTGCCTGGAGCGTGCCACGGGCGACGCCGAGGATACGGGCGTACTCGCGCACGCTGGTGCGCGGCTGCTCCAGAAGCAGCCGCAGGATGCGGGTGTCGAGTTCGTCCACGGCCATGATGGACGACTGTACCAATGGCTCAGCATGCGTGCTGCCCTGTGTGCCGCCCGACCTGGTCCGTTGGCATTCCGGTCGGCACGACCGCCTGCCGGGAGTTGTACCAATGGCTCAGCGATTCGGATCACACTTGAGCCAGTGACCCGGGGGATGCTCTCATGGATCCGTCGATGGCGCTGCGGACCTCCGCGGCGCCTTTTCTGTGCCGGTGTTCCATGGGGAGGGCAGCAGTGGTGAAGAGGATGTTCGTGGCTCCGGACCCGGGGCGGGCGCGGTTGCGCTTCGCCGCGCGGGCCGTCCTCGGCATCGGCCTCGCGGTCGTCGTCTGCCTCCTCGCCGGGTACTCCCTCGCGGGTGCGGTCACCGGCGGCCTCGCCGCACTGCTCGCCCTGTTCACCGTCGCCGACCCGACCGTGCGCGGACAGGTGGTCACCACCGCGCTGCTGCCCGCCGTGGGCGTGCCGGTGCTCGCCGTCGCGGCCGAGCTGCACGACGTACCCGTCGCGCGCGACCTGGCCTTCCTGGCCGTCGTCGGTGCCGGGGTGTACGCGCGCCGCTGGGGACCGCGCGGGCACAGCCTCGGCGTGTTCGCCTTCATGACGTTCTTCGTGGCGCAGTTCCTGCACACCGCCCCGGCACAGCTGCCCGAGCTGTACGCCGCCGTCCTGCTGTCCGTGCTCAGTGCGGCCGTGGTGCGCTTCGGCGTGTGGTGCTACGAGCGCCGGCTGCCCCCGGCCGCCGTACCTGCCCCGCCCGCCTGGCGCGGGCTGGCCCGGGTGACCACCCGGCAGGCCGTCCAGGCGACGGCGGGCGCGGGCTTCGCGCTGGTCGTGGGCCAGCTGCTGTCCGGACAGCGCTGGTACTGGGCCGTCGGCGCCACCTGGTGGATCTTCGTCAACACCGCATCGCGCGGCGAGACGCTGGTACGCGGCTTCCGCCGGGTCCTCGGCACGGTCATCGGCATCTGCCTGGGCTTCCTCGTCGCCGTCCCCGTGGACGGCGCGCCGGTCCCGACGGCCGTCCTCGTCGCCGTCGCGGTCTTCGGCATCTTCTACACGGCCGCCGTCTCCTACACCTGGATGATGCTCTGGGTGACGCTGCTCGCCGAGCTGCTCTACGGCCTCCTCGGCGTCCTCGAACCCGGCCTGCTCGCGCTGCGCCTGGCCGAGACCGGCGTGGGCGCGCTGGGCGCCGCGCTCGCCGTGCTGTTCGTGCTGCCGGTCACCACCCATGCCGTCACGGACGCCTGGATCCAGCGTGCCCTGCGCTGCGTCCACGCCTGCACGGCCGAGGCCGCGGCACGCCTCGCCGGCTCCCCGACGGCGGACCCGGCGCCTCGCGTGGCCGAACTGGAGCAGCTGCTCGGCCGGGTCCGGCTCTCGGTGGCCCCGCTGGTGCACCCGCTGAACCCGATGCCGGCCCGCAAGCGGCGCGCCCGCAGGGTCCTCGCCCTTCTCGACGACTGTGCCCGCGAGGTCCATGGCCTGGTGGCGGTCGCCGCCGATCCCGAGGCCTCCCACGACGCCCGCCTGGCCGCGGCATGCTGGCGGGTGGAGGCCGCGGTCGAGGCGCTCACCGCGGGCCGTCCGGAGCCTGTCCATGGCCCCGCCGACCCGCCCTCCGAACCGGCCCTGGCCCACCTGCACGGCCTGGAACGCGCCCTCGCCGACCTGGCCGAACCCCTGAGGGCACCGTCGGGGTCGCGGTTGGTGGGGGCCTGAGCACATCCCCCAGTGACCGGCTCCGCTTCCCGGCAGTCGAATGCCCCAAGGTGACTGTGCGGAGCCGGCGCCGGAGGGCGCGTGCAAAACCTCCCTGCGTGCCCGCGCCTCTTGGTCTAGACCGGCCTGATCGGCTGCTACCGTCGGCCCCGGACGGGCTCGACCGAGGACCGAGAGGGGACAGCGGTGGCAGAGGACGGCAGGCCCGGCAGGCGCCGGGCTTTCATCGGCTCGTTCACGGCCGCGGGCGGCCCCGGCCTCGTGACCGCCGAGGTCGCGCCGGACGGCGGCGCCCTCGCCCTCGGCCCCGCCGTGAACGACGTACCCGACCCGTCCTACCTGGCCCTGGCGCCGGACGGGGAGACGCTCTACGCGGTCAGCGAGACGGCCGAGGGCGCCGTCGCCGCCTACCGCGTCGACGGCGGCCGGCCGGTACTCGCCGGGCCCCCCGTACCGGTCGACGGCAGCGGACCGGCCCACCTCGGCCTGTACGCCGGACACCTGCTCACCGCCAACTACGGCTCCGGCAGCGTCACCGCCGTACCCCTGCTCCCGGACGGCACGCTCGCCGCCAAGCCCTCCGGGCAGCTGCAGCACACCGGCTCCGGACCGCATGACCGGCGCCAGCGCGGCCCGCACGCCCACCAGGTGCAGGCCGACCCGAGCGGCCGGTGGGCCGTCAGCGTCGACCTCGGCACGGACTCGGTACGGGTCTGCACCCTCGCGGACGGTGCCCCCGCCCTGCACCGCGAGTTCGCCCTGCGCCCCGGCTCAGGCCCCCGTCATCTGGCCTTCCACCCGGACGGCGCGCACGCCTACGTCGTCAATGAACTCACCCCCACGGTGACCGTGTGCCGCTGGGACGCCGAGGCCGGCTCCCTCAAGCCGCTGACCGAGGTCCCCGTGCTGCCCGGTGCGCCCGCCGGCGACGCCTATCCGTCCGGCATCGTGGTCTCGCCCGACGGTCGCTTCGTGTGGACCGCGACCCGCGGCGAGGACGTCCTGTCGGTCCTCGCCACCGAGGGCGAGACACTCCGGCTGACCGGCACCGTGCCCTGCGGCGGGCACTGGCCACGCGCGCTCGCCGAGCACGGCGGCTTCCTCTACGCGGCCAATGAGCGCTCCGGCGAGGTCACATGGTTCGCCGTGGACAAGGCGACCGGTGTGCCCCGGTACGACGGTTCGGTGCCGGTTCCTGCGGCCTCCTGCATCGTCTTCGGCTGAGGCGAAGGGCCCGCTCCGGGGTGTGGAGCGGGCCCTTTGTCGTACGGGTGCCGTATGCCGGCGTGTGGTCAGCGGACCGGCATGCCCTGCGGCTGCTGCGGGGCGATGCCCAGCGCCGTCGTGTACTTGGCGAGGGCGAGCTTGCCGATCGCCGGGTATGCGCCGAGCGCCTCGGCCGTGGCGCAGCCCGCCTCCTCGGCGGCCGCCGCCAGCAGCGCCGGGTCGATCTCCGGGCCGATCAGATACGGCGCCAGGGCCAGCTGCTGCGAGCCCGAGGACCGCAGCTGCCCGGCGACGGAGGAGATCGAGCCCTCCTGGTCCAGGGCCGCCGCCATCACCGGCACGGCCAGGCGCGCGGCGAGCAGCATGCCGGTGATCCCGGCCGCCTGTACGGCCTCGTCGCCGCCCACGGACGCCAGGATGATCCCGTCCGCGGCGGTGGCCACGGTGAACAGGCGGGCGCGGTCGGCACGGGCCAGACCTGCCTCGGACAGCCGCACGTGCAGCGCCTCGGCGAGCAGCGGGTGCGGGCCGAGCACATCGGTCAGCTCGGCGGCGACCCGGCTGTCCATCACGGACTGGCGGATCTGCCGCAGCAGGGCGCTGTCCGGGCCGGCCAGCAGCGGCACGACGACCGCGACCGGGCCGTCGGGCTCCTTGACCCCTTCGAGCCCCGCGGCGACGGCCTGCTCGTAACGGGCCGTGCGCTGCTCGGCGGCGTGCGCGAGCACGGACCGGAGCGTGGGGAACTCGGCGTCGTCCCCGTCCAGGTATCCGATCCGGGCGTCCAGGCCGGGCAGCTCGGAGCGGGCGATGCTCACGACCTCCTCGGCAAGGGCGCGCGTGGCGGCGCTGGGTGCACCGGGCACCGCGAGGGCGAGCGCGGGCGCACCCTCGGGAGCGACCAGCGGTTCCGGTCGGCGGTGCCGTCCGGGCTGGCGGGGTCGCGGCATTCGTACGGGCAGGCCGGACTCGGGCCCAGTGGGGGTGCTCATGGCGCCGCATGTTACTGGCTTTGCGGGTTCCTCCGTTCGGGGAGGGTGCAGGTGAGCGGTTTCCGTCCGGTTTTGTCTGATGAGTGACAAGCGTATGACACATGTTCCGAGCACGTGCCGAGAACATGGGCTGACAAAAGGGCGGCAAGAGGGTGACAGGGGCACCAAGGGGGCGACAGGCAGTGAAAGGGGGGAACGATCCGCTTCGCGGGGGCCTCAGCCGGCTTGCACCGGGACCACGTGGAGCATGGTCTTTTCACCCGGCAGGGTGAGCCGCCCGACCGCCAGGTCGGCCGCGATCCTCACGGCGCCGTGCAGCGGATCGCCCTCGGCCGGCACCTGCCGGGCGTGCGGCAGCCTGCCGGCCAGCTCCTCGCGCAGAGGGTTGAGGAGTGGATCGCCCAGGCGGAACAGGCCACCGGTGAGCGCCACTCGGGGCGTGCCCTCCGCCGGGCACACGGCCGCCGCGGACTCGGCCATGTGCCGGGCCGCCGCGCGCAGGATGCCCGCGGCGGTCGGGTCCTGCGCGGCGCACGCGGCCACCTGGGGGGCGAAGGAGGCCAGTACGGCGGGTCGGTCGGAGCGGGGATAGACCAGACCCGGCAGGCCGCGCACCGGCCCGAACTGCTCCTCCGCACGGGCCAGCAGCGGTGCGGAGCCGCCGTCCCGGCCGTCGTGGGCGCGCAGCGCCGCCTCCAGGCCGGCCCGCCCGATCCATGCGCCGCTACCGCAGTCCCCGAGCAGATGGCCCCACCCGTCGGCCCGGTGCCAGGCGGTCAGGTCGGTGCCGACCGCGATCAGCCCGGTACCCGCGGCGAGCACCGCGCCCGGGCGCGGCCCGAGGGCGCCGACGTAGGCGGTGACGGCGTCGGCGGCGAGCGCCACCTGCCGGACGCCCAGCTCCCGGGCGAGGGCGCCCGGCAGTTCGGCGCGCAGGGCGTCGCCCAGGCTGGCGAACCCGGCGGCGCCGATGACGGCCGTCTCCAGCCGGCTGATCCCGGCCTCGGCGGCGGACGCCCGGGCCAGCGGGACGAGTTGCGCCATCAGGTGGGCGGGATCGATGCCCCGTGCCCCCGTGCGGACCGGTTCCCGTGACTCCCGCTCTGCGGCGGGCGCCCGGCCCGGCACGCCGACGGCTACCCGCAGGCCGGAGCCTCCCGAGTCCACCGCCAGACAACCGGGGACGGTCATGGCAGCCGCCTGTCCACCGGCCGGCCGCCCTGCCGGCTCGGCAGGGCGGCGGCCCGGCTGAGCGGGCGCGAGCCGAAGAACCCGTAGTCGGCCGAGCCGGGCGACGGGCGCGCGGACTTCACCGCCGGCAGCGGGCGTACCTCGGGGGCGGCCGAGAACGACAGGCGGTGCTTGATCACTGGACGGAACAAGCTGCCCTCCTTCTCGGTGACCGGCTGCGTGACCCGCCCGACCGGATCGAAGGTTTCGACGAGGACGAAGAGTAGCGCCTGAGGGATGGCCCTCGGGCGGAGGCTTACCGGCGTATGCAGGGTGCCTGTGCGTGCCAGTAGAGTGACGCGCCGTGGCACCACGACCCTTGCGCGAACTTGTTGAACCAGGCTGGGCGAAGGCTCTTGAGCCTGTGGCCGAACGTATCGCCGCCATGGGGGACTTCCTCCGGGCCGAGATAGCTGCGGGCCGGACCTATCTGCCGGCTGGACCGAACGTCCTGAGGGCCTTCCAGCAGCCCTTCGACGACGTCCGCGTCCTGATCGTCGGTCAGGACCCCTACCCCACGCCGGGTATGGCCATCGGGTTGAGCTTCGCGGTCTCCCCGGAGGTGCGTTCGTTGCCGGGCAGTCTGGAGAACATCTTCCGGGAGATGCACTCCGACCTGGGGCTGCCCAGGCCGTCGAACGGCGATCTGACGCCATGGACGCAGCAGGGCGTGCTGTTGCTCAACAGGGCGTTGACGACGGCCCCGCGCAAGCCCGGGGCCCACCGCGGGAAGGGCTGGGAGCAGGTCACGGAGCAGGCGATACGGGCGTTGGCCGCGCGCGGCAAACCGCTGGTGTCGGTCCTGTGGGGGCGTGACGCGCGGAATCTGCGGCCGTTGCTCGGGGACCTTCCGGCGATCGAGTCCGCGCACCCGTCTCCGATGTCGGCGGACCGCGGCTTCTTCGGTTCGCGGCCGTTCAGCCGGGCCAATGACCTGCTGCTGCGGCAGGGTGCCCAGCCTGTGGACTGGCGACTGCCGTAACGCCACGGCTCCTCCGCGTCCGGGCGGCGTCCAGCCCTTGCATCGGCGGCGTGACCGTTGAGAGGCCGTCAGGTGCCGGGCCACAGCTGCTGGTCGATCACGAGGGCCGGCACTCGCTGTGGCACCTCCCGGGACACCGGTCGATCCGCTGTCCCGGGTCGCTCGCCGGGGTGCCACGGGCGTCACCTCCTGCCGCGGGCAGGAGGACGATCAACCGGTGGCCGAGCCCCAAAGCGCGACGCAGACGCCCTCGCGGCCCGCCCGTGCGGCTCAGCCGATCACCGCCGCCCGCACGCACAGCACGTCCGGCAGATGGGCAGCCAACTGCCGCCAGCTGTCGCCGTCGTCGGCCGAGGCGAACACTTCGCCGTTGCGGTTGCCGAAATAGACCCCCGCCGGTTCGGCGTCGTCGGTGCACAGGGCGTCCCGCAGCACCGTGCCGTAGTGGTCCTCCGCCGGCAGCCCCGTCGACAGCGGCTCCCAGGTCCGGCCCGCGTCCGTGGTCCGGAAGACCCGGCAACGGCGCTCGGCGGGCACCCGGTCCGCGTCGGCGTTGATCGGGAAGACGTACGCCGTGTCGCCCCGGTGCGGATGCGTGGCCACCGCGAAGCCGAACGTCGACGGCAGATCCGCGCCGATGTCGGTCCAGTGCGCGCCCGCGTCGTCGCTTCGGTACACCCCCCAGTGGTTCTGCAGATACAGCCGGTCGGGGTCGCCCGCATCCTTGGCGACCTTGTGCACGCACTGGCCGAACTCCGGGTTCGGATCCGGCAGGAACACCGCCGACACCCCCGAGTTGGACGGCGCCCAGCTCGCACCGCCGTCGGTGGAGCGGAACACCCCGGCCGTCGAAACGGCCACGGTCACCGCGCGGGGGTCACGGGCGTCGGTGACCACGGTGTGCAGGCCCTCACCGCCGCCGCCCGGCACCCACTGCGAGCGCGTCGGATGCTCCCACAGCGGCCGGACCAGGGAGAAGCTCTCGCCGCGGTCCTCCGAGCGGTACAGCGCCGCCGGTTCCGTGCCCGCGTAGACCACGCCGGGCTCGGCGGCGGCCGGATGCAGCTGCCAGACGCGCTCCAGGGAGGCGCCGGTGTCCTTGGGGAACTTGACGGCCGGCTGCGCCGGTTCGGTCCAGGTGCGGCCGAGGTCGTCGGAGTGGAAGACCGACGGACCCCAGTGCGCGCTGTCGCCGCCCGCCAGCAGCCGGGGCCGGTCCTCCCGGGTGTCGATCGCGACCGAGTAGACCGCCTGAGCATTGAAATACGGACTGTCGTCGAACTCCCAGGCGCCGCCGTCCCTTCGGCGCCCGATGAACAGACCTTTGCGGGTGCCCACCGCCAGCAGTACCTCGGTCATGCCGATCACCTCCGGGACGCCGTCGTCCAGGTAGTCGTGAGTCAGGTAGTCGTCAGTTATCGGCCAGTCTGCACCCCACCACTGACACTCTCCCCCGGAGAGCGTGTTTCTGCAGGTCACAGCGGTGTCGTCGGCCCGTGACGACGATCGGCCGGGGCCCGTTGCGGCATGCGCCTGCGCGAACGGGGTGTCTCGTGCGACCGTCGGGGAGACGGCTCGTCGTGAGCAACGGAGCGATCTCCCGCGTATGGGAGGGCGGTCCGGCCGGTCGGTGCGCTCGTGAGGAGGATGCCTTTGAAGGCGTTCCGTGGTCCGAAGGTGTGGCTGTGGCGCTGGCGGCGCAACCCGCTCAAACGCCGGGCCGACTTGGTGGAGGCCTGGGTGGTGCTCGGCGCTTGGCTGCTGACCGTCCTGGCCGGGGTTTCGGCCGGACTCGTGGCGGCCCGGTCGGTGGAGCACGGACTTGCCGGGGAGCGGGCGGCCTCGCGCCCCGTCGTGGCCCGCGTCGCGGCACGCGTCCCGGGAAACCGGCCCGCGCACGGCCACACCTCCTCCGGTGATCAGGTCTGGGCGAAGGTGCGCTGGACGGCGGCCGACGGCTCCGCCCGCACCGGTCAGGTGCGGGTCGAGCCCGGCAGCAAGGCCGGCACGCCGGTCACCGTCTGGACCGACCCGCAGGGCCGTCTCGTCAGCCGCCCCGCCTCCGTCGCGGAGGCCGCCTTCCGCGGCACCCTGATCGGCTGCCTGGTGGGCGTGAGCACCGCGGTGGTCCCCTTTGTCGGGGGCCTCGCCCTGCGCGCCCGTCTGGAACGCCGCCGCATGGACGCCTGGGACACGGAATGGGCCCGGCTCGGCCCGCAGTGGGGACGCATGGTCTGATCACGGTCGCCGACCCGGCTGCCTGTACGGCCGGAAGAACCCGGCCGCCCCGGCACCGCCGCCGGGGATCATCCGGGCCGCAGCGCTGCCGCCGTGGAGCCGACGGGGCCGAGCAGTGCGTGGCGCACGGAACCGAGCAGCGGTGCCGCACCGGATCGAGCAGCGGTGTCACGCCGGGCCGAGTAGCGCGTGGCGCACGGGACCGAGCAGCGGTGTCACGCCGGGCCGAGTAGCGCGTGGCGCACGGGACCGAGCAGCTGATGCCGCCCCAGGCCGAGCAGCGGGGGGGTGCCCCGCGCCGCGTCCCGCGCGTCCACCAGGGGGCGCAAGTGCGCGATCGGCTGACCCTCCGGTGCGCGCGGGGCGGGCAGCCCGGCTCAGGTGAGGGGGAGCCGGCAGTGCCTCCCGCGGTAGCCGACCGCCTCGCTCCCGGAGGCGCCGGCCGGGCCAACGGGCCGGCTTCCAGGCCGGGGTGTCCGCGGCGCTGTGTCCAGGCCGAGGTGTCCAGGACCGTCGACCGTCTGCCCGAAGGCGGCGACTGAGTGGCGGGCGGCAGGGGGCCGGCGCAACCCGGCGTCGGACCGCACCCGCACCCGCTGGAGCGTCGCCCGTGTTGGAGGTGCACAGCCGCGTTCCCGAGCTCATCGGCTCGGACAAGTGCCCGCCGTGACCCCCTACATCGCCGCCAGCGCCTCCCGGCACGCTCTCAGCAGCGCCTCGTCCTGCGATACGGCCTGGCCGCCGCGACCTCCCGGGGGGGCGGGGAGGCGACGCGGAGCGGCGAGTTCCGCCACCACCAGATGCCGTAGCGGGGCGGCGGCCGGGCCCATCGTGGTGAGGCACCGGGCGATCGGAGCGCGGGTGTGCGGGGTGTCCGTCCAGGCAGCCCGGAACACGGGCAGGACCGGCTCGGGATCCGCGTCGATGCGCCACAGCGCGCAGGCGGCCGACACCCGCTCCTGCGCCGGCCGGGAGGAGGCCATCCGGCGCAGCGCGGGGAGCGCGGAACGCGCGGCCGGCCCCAGTCTGCCGAGCTGCCCGGCGGCCCGGCACCGGCGTTCCGGATCGGCTTGGGCCAACTCCCGCAGCAGCGCGGGGAGTACGGCGGAGGCGTCCTGGTGCGCGGACCAGAGCGCGCCGGCCGCCGCGGCGGCGTGCCGGGTGCGCAGCAGTGCGTGCAGGAGGGGTACCGCCTGCGCGGCGGCGTTCAGCGCCTCCAGGGTCTCGACGGCGTGCCCCGCGACCGCCTCCCGTGCTCCCAGGCCGTCGGGAGCTCCCGACAGCAGCCGCAACACCTCGGGAACCGCGTCCTCGTCTCCGATCGCGCCGACCGCCGCCAGCAGCGGGGCGGCGAGCCGGGCGGCGGAGGGCGAGGCCGGCGGGATCCGGCCGAGCCGGTGCCGTACCGCGTGGGCGAGGGGGGCCGCGGCGGCGCCCAGGCGGGCCAGTGCGAACCCCAGGTCCACGGGTGCGGCCGGGCCGGCCAGCAGCTGGGCCAGGGCCGGGAGCGCGCGCGGATCGCCGCTCCCGGCCAGTGCCCTGAGCGGTCCGCCCAACGTGGGGGAGCCGCGTTCCAAGCGGTGCGTCCACAGGTCGGGGCGGGCACACACGAGCGCGTGCAGCTCGTCCGCGGCGGGTGCGGTGAGCGGTCCCAGTTCTGCGAGGACCGCGACCGCCGCGTCTCGTAACCGGTCCTCCTCTGCGGCCAGTTGGGCGCCGAGCAGCCGGACCGTGCCGCTGTGGTCGCCGCGCCAGCCGCGCAGCAGTGCCGCCGCCGTCCACACGGCGTTGCACCGGTCCACCGGATCCGGGCTGGTCAACTGCCCGCGCAGGAGCGCGGTCCGGTCGTCCACGCGGTCGCCGAGTCCGGTGTGCAGGGTGCGCAGCAGTCGGGAACCCTCCTCGTCGGACGGGCGCAGCCGCCGTAAGCGCCCCACGAGCGTGTCGGCGGAGGGCTCGTGGACCCGGTCACGGTGTGCGGAGCGCTCCCGGAGCAGCCGGACCGCCGTCGGCACGACATCGGCGGGCAGCCGGTCGGGTGCGACGAGCGCGAGCTGGCCGAGCGCGGCGAGCCGCAGCCCCGGGGAGTACGGCGGCGCACCCTGCTCGGCCAGGAGGTCCACCGCGGCGTCGGCGTGCGCGGGGTACCGGCGGACGAACAGACCGAGCGCCTCCGTGAGGGCGAGCAGAACGCGGTCGTCCCGCTCTGCCCGCAGCCGGTGCCGCAACAGGTCCAGTACCCGCGCGGGGGCGGTCAGGAAGTGCACGAGGGCCCCGGCGGCGGCCCGGCGCACCGCCGGGTCAGGGTCTTCGGCGAGCGGGACGAAGACCTCGGCGCCCGCGCACACCGCTTCCCGTGCGCGTGGATCCCCGTCCGTGTTCTCCGCGCCGATGACAACCAGCAGTTCCATGACGCCGGACCGGTCCGGCAGCTCCTCGCGGGCCACGAGCGAGAGCAGGAAGGGGACGCAGGCCAGTGTCGAGTCGTACACACGCCCCTGGTGGTGCAGCGCGCCGTACATCCCGTCGAGCGCGGTCGCCCGCTCGGCGGTGTCGGCGGACGCCAGGGCCCGTAACCATCCGGGCACGTCCTCCGCCGTGCCGTACGCGTGCCGCAGCGAGGCCCAGTCGACCTCGTCGATCCCCGTGACCACGTTGTCCTCCCCAGACGAGTGCCACCTGATCGCGAGTGTGCACCACGGCACTGACAACGGTGGGGAACCGCGCGCTGACTGTGTGCGATCCGTCGGCTGTCACCGGCCAGGGAGTGAGCGGTCGGCGGGGGCGCGCGAGCGGCCCGCGCGCCCCCGACCGGAGGTGTCAGTTCAGGCCGGGCAGGGCCCGAGCCAGGATCTCGTCGAGGCCCGCCCGGGCGGGCAGGGTGCCGAACGCGTGTCCCCAGTCGCCGCCCAGCCGGCTTGCGCAGAAGGCGTCCGCGACCGGGGTGGGGGCGTGCCGGACCAGCAGGGAGGCCTGGAGGGCGAGCGCCATCCGCTCGACCAGCCGGCGGGCACCCACCTGGTCCGTTTCGGCCAACTGGTCCTTGAGCGCGGCGACGGCCGTGTCCAGGCGGGCGTCCGCCCCGCGCGCGAGGGCGAGTTCGGCGAACAGGGCATCTGCGGTGTCCGGTTCCCGGCCGAGCGCGCGCAGCACATCGAGCGCGTTGACGTTGCCCGACCCCTCCCAGATCGACAGCAGCGGCGCCTCCCGGTAGTGCCGGGGCATGCCCGAGTCCTCGACGTACCCGTTGCCGCCCAGGCACTCCAGCGCCTCCGCGGTGAACGCGGGGCCCCGCTTGGTGACCCAGTACTTGCCGACGGCGGTCGCGATCCGCCGGAAGGCGCGCTCCCCGGCGTCCCCGCGCACCGCCCGGTCGGCCGCTCCGGCCAGCCGCAGTGCGAGCGTCGTCGCCGCCTCCGACTCCAGCGCGAGGTCGGCCAGGACGTTGCGCATCAGCGGCTGGTCGATCAGCCGGGCGCCGAACGCGCTGCGATGCCGGGCGTGGTGGCCGGCCTCCACCAGCGTCTTGCGCATCAGGGTCGCCGAGGACATCACACAGTCCAGCCGGGTGCAGTTGACCATCTCGATGATGGTCTTCACCCCTCGGCCCTCCGGCCCCACCAGCCAGGCCACCGTGCGGTCGAACTCCGGCTCCGAGGACGCGTTGGACCGGTTGCCCAGCTTGTCCTTCAGGCGCTGGATGCGGAAGGTGTTGCGGGTGCCGTCCGGCAGCACACGCGGCACCAGGAAGCACGACAGCCCGCCGGGAGCCTGCGCCAGCACCAGGAAGACATCGCACATCGGCGCCGACGTGAACCACTTGTGCCCGCGCAGCGTGTACACGCCGGGCTCACCGGTGGGCGTGGCCACGGTGGTGTTCGTCCGGACGTCCGACCCGCCCTGCTTCTCGGTCATGCCCATCCCCGCCAGCAGCCCCGGCTTATCGGCCGGCACGCGCAGTTCGGGGTCGTACTCCCGGCTGGTGAGCAGCGGTTCGTAGACCTTGGCCAGATCCGGTTGGGCCCGCAGCGCGGGCACGGCGGCGTACGTCATCGACGTCGGGCAGCCGTGGCCGGCCTCCGTGTGCCCCCACACCAGGCCGCCCGCCGTACGGGCCACATGGGCGCCGGGCCGCTCGTCCGCCCAGGGGGCCCCGGCCAGGCCCTCGGCGACCGCCGTGCGCATCAGGTGGTGCCAGCTGGGGTGGAACTCCACCTCGTCGACGCGGTGGCCGTAGCGGTCGTGGGTACGCAGGACCGGCTCGTGCCGGTTCGCCAGCTCACCCCACTCCTGCGCCTCCGCGCTGCCGGCGCGCGCCCCCAGCCGCCGGATGCCCTCCTCGGCCCACCCGGCGCCCTCCCGGCGCAGCCCCTCCAGCAGCGCCGGGTCGTCGGAGGCGTCGTAGGGAGCCAGGGGCGGGGCCTGGTTGGTGACGTCGTGCGTGGCGTACGGCGGCTGGGGCCGCGGCTGCGAGGGCGACTGCGCGGGAATCGGGACCATGCCAGCATGTTGCACTCTTTCTGCGGTCGTAGCAATGATGCAATACGAGGGCGCGCGTACAGTACGTGCTCATGCGCATGAACGTCCCGCCCGAGCCGGAGGAGGCAGGCCTGCGGCCGCTGTCGGCGCGGTCGGTCGTGCTGAGCCTGCTCCTCGGCGCGCACCCGGCGGAACTGCCGGTGAAGGACCTGGTCCGGCTGGTGGAGCCGTTCGGCGTCGGTGGCTCCACGCTGCGGGCCGCGCTGAGCCGGATGGTGACCGCGGGCGACCTGCGCCGTACCGATGCCGTCTACCGGCTCAGCGACCGGCTGCTGGCGCGCCAGCAGCGCCAGGACGAGGCGCTGCGGCCCGGCACGCGCGCGTGGGACGGCGACTGGGAGATGGTGGTGATCACCGCGACCGGTCGCGGCCCCGCCGAACGCGCCGAGCTGCGCACCCGGTTGACCGCCCTGCGCCTGGCCGAACTCCGCGAGGGCGTGTGGCTCCGTCCGGCCAACCTCGACCGCGCCCTGCCGGACCTGCTGCACTCCGTGGCCCGGACGTACACCGCGCGCCCCGACGAGCCCGGGCAGGAGCTGGTCGCCCGGCTCTGGCCGCTGGACACGTGGGCGGCCACCGCCCGGACGCTGCTTGCGCACACGGCAGCCGCCCGCAGCCCGGCGGACCGGCTCACCGCCCACGCGGCGGCCGTACGCCACCTGCTGACCGATCCCGTTCTGCCCCCCGTCCTCCTGCCCGCCGACTGGCCGGGGGAGGCCCTGCGCACGGCCTACGCCCACTACCAGCGGGAGTTGGCCGCGTCGGTGGGGCTCGGGGAGCGTGCCGCATGACGGCGGTGGCTCTCGCACGGTTCCTGCGGGCCCGGTTCCAGGAGGAGGAGCGGGTGGCCCGCGACGCGATCGCGGGGGCGCCCGGCGCGGTCCGGGGCGTCATGGCGGACCACGTCGAGCAGGTGCTCACCTCCCGGGACCGCGGGACGACGCACACGCCACTGGTGCAGTTCGGCGCCGAGGACCCGGTGCGGCTGCTCACTCATGTGGCGCGTCATGATCCGGCGCGCATCCTGCGGAACGTCGAGGCGGGCCGGGCACTGCTCGCCGAGCACCGGCCGGGCGAGGACGGCCGCTGCCGCACCTGTGCCGCAGCCACCGGAGGAAGCCGGCAACCGGCTCCGTGCGCCACGCTCCGACTGCTCGCCCTGCCGTCCGCCGCGCATCCCGAGTACGCCGAGGCGGCCGGGGAGCGGGAGACCCCCGGCGACGGGTGAATGCCTGGATCCGCGCCCCGGCCACGTCGACGCGGTGATCGGCTTCGACCGGGCGGTACGCGATCCCTCGGCGCCGGAACGGCCCGGGTCCCCGGGGCGGGCCGGCGCCCGTGCGGTGCTGGGCCCTGTGGTGTGGATCATCCCGGCGTCGCGGGGTCTGGCGGTGCGGGTGGCGCCGAGGCGGTCCGAGGAGTTCCCTGGGAAGAGTGGCGCCCCCTGAGCGGAAACGGGGGATGACCAGCGCAGTGGCGGGCACTCGGTGGGGCACGTAAGGCGAACTCACCCGAGGAGAGTCATGGCTGAGCAGAAGTCGTCGTCGGCCCTCACGGCGCCCCTGCACGGCGCGGCCTCGGTGCTGCGCAGGGTGCCCGGGGCCGGGATGGTGAGCAGGGCCGCCGAGGGGACGCTGGACAAGGTCGGCGCGGTGTCGCCCCGTGGACGGCGCATCGCCGTGTACGCGGGGGCCGGAGTGCTCGGTGCGGCGGGCGTGGTGGAGTGGCCCGTGGCCCTCACGGGAGCAGCCGTGGCCTGGCTCACCCAACCGCGGCCCGCGCATCCGGCCGAGCGCGAGAGCGCGGCCCGGCAGGGGCCCGAACCCGCCCACGACCTCGGCACCGCGGCCCTCAGGTCCGGCCACGGCACGGGGTCCCGCAACGCCGGCGGCACGAGTGCAGCGGCGTCGGCGGGGGTGAGGGGCACGGCCGGCGGCACGGACCCGGCGGCCTCCGGCGAGGACGGGACGGAGGCGGCCGGAGGCACCGAGGCCACGAGCGGGGCTCGGTCCGGCGCCGGGGCTGCGGCTGCCGGCGGTGCCGGGGCTTCCGCGGGTGATGCGGCGTCGGGTGGTGGCGGGAGTCATGGCGGTGGTGGGTCGCCCGGGAGTGCCCGGGTCTCTCACGGTGCCGGGGCCTCGGCGGGCGAGGCGGCGTCCGGTGGCGGCCGGAGCCATGGTGGCGGGGGGTCGTCCGGCCGGGCACGGACCTCTCGCGGTGCCGAGGGTTCGGCGGTCAAGCCGTCCACCGGTCCGCTCGGTCCCACGGCGCGGCCTGACCGCACCACGCTCTGAGGAGGGCCATGGTGCTCGGACTGCTGGCGGCGCCCTCGGCCGCCGTACGGCTACTGCCCGCCGCACCGCGGCTGCTGGCGCGGGCGGCCGCGCCGGCGGCCGGAGCGGTCGCCGGTGTCGCCGCGGGCACGGCGCGCGCGGGAGTGCGCGGCGCGGATGCCGCCGTACGGGTGGCCCGGGTCGCCCGCAACGCGCTGCCCGGCGCCGGTGACCACTGGCGGGCCGGCGCCCGCACCCACCTGGCCCTGCGGCCCGTGGAACAGGAGCTCGCGCGGCGCGCGGGCGGCACCGCACATCTGGCGCGCCGGATGGCCGAAGCGCTGGCCGAGCGGCCCGACGTGCTCGTCGCCTACTGGGACCAGGGGCTCGCGCGCCTGGTGGTGACGGCGACCGGCGAGGAGGCCGCCGACCAGGTCGTGGAACACGCCGCCGAACTGGCCGAGCGGCACGGACTGGTGCTGTCCGCCCAGGACGTGGAGGAGACCACGCATCCCGCCGACCCGGCCGGGGTGCGCGCCGCCGTGGCCACGCTCGCCGCCGACGCGGTGGGCATCGCCGCCGCGCTCACCGCCTACTCGCTCCGGCTGCCCCCCTCCCCCCGCCTGGTCACGGCGGTCGTGACGCTGCTGCGGGAGAACCCGCGCTTCCGCTCCTGGCTGCGCGCCCGGCTGGGCGACGCTCGCATGGATCTCGTGCTGGCCTGTGCGAACGCCGCCGCCCACGGCGCCGGGCAGACCCCGACCTCGCTCATACTCGACGGCGTCCTGCGGACTTGCCAGGTGGCCGAGACGGTGGCCCGCGCCGCCGCCTTCGACGCGGTGCACGACAAGCTGTGCGGGCCGGATCGCGTCAGCCTCCCGGCCGACGGCGCCGCCCGACCGCCGCTGCGGGAGTCCCCGGCGCAGGAGTACGCCGCGCATGCCTCCGCGGGCAGCGTGGTGGGCGCCGCGGTCACCCTCCTGGTCAAGCACGACGGCAGCGAGGCGGCGGAGGCGGTGCTCGCGGGCTCGCCGAAGGCCGCCCGCTACGGTCCCGCCGCCTTCCACGCCGTCCTGAGCGCGGCGCTCGCCCGGACCGGCGTGCTGGTGCGGGCCCCGGAGCGGCTGCGCCAGCTGGAGATGGCCGACACGGTCGTGCTGCACCCCAGCGTGCTGCGCACCGACGACGGCGAGGCCGACCCGTGGGCCGAACCGGTCCTGGACGCGGCCCGCCGGGCGGGCCTGCGGGTGGTGCTCGTGGACGACCCCGCCCTGGAGGACTTCACCGGCCTCGCCGACCAGGTCGTGGACGCGCGCCGGCCGCTGGACGACGTGGTGTACGAGGCGCGCGGCGACGCGGGCGCGGTGCTCGCCGTCGCCCGGGTGGGCTCCGCCGACGAGCACGGGGTCCTGGCCGGGCTGCGCGCCGCCGACATCGCCCTCGCCCTCACCGATCGCGACGGCGCGGTGGTCTGGGGCGCGGACCTGCTGGCCCTGCACGGGCTGCCGGATGTGTGGCGGGTGCTCACCGCGATACCGGCCGCCCGCACGGTCGGCCGACACGCCCAGACCCTCGCCCGCTCCGGCGCCGCGCTCTCCGGTCTCCTCGTGGCCATCGGCGAGTCGGGCGGCGGTCACGGGCGCCTGGCCGCGCTGCCGGGGATGCGACACGCCCCCGTCGACGTCGCCGCCGTGTCGGCCCTGCTCTCCGGGGGCCGCGCCGCACTCGGCGTGGCGGCAGCCCGGCCCCCGCACCCCCGTCCGCGCGTGCACTGGCACGAGCTGGACCCCGAGCAGGCCCGGGAGCGGCTGGAGCACGAACCGGCCGCCGAGAGCACCGCCTTCGAGGGGCTGACCGCCCGCGTGCGCGAGGCCGCCGCCGGTGTAGCCCGGCACCCGCTGGCCGCGCCCGCGCGCTGGTCCTACCGGCTGGGCGGGGCCGTACGCGGTGAACTCCACGACCCGCTCACCCCGGTGCTCGCCGTCGGGTCGGCGGCGTCCGCGATCCTCGGCTCGGTCGTGGACGCCCTGCTCGTCGTCGGCGCCCTCGACCTGAACGCCCTGGTCGGCGGCATCCAGCGGCTGCGTGCCGAACGGGCGCTGTCCGGACTGGTCGCCGAGCAGCAGCAGAAGGCGCGTCTCGTGCCGCCGGAGACGGAGGCACCGGTCGGCGGCACGCGCACCGTGGAGGCGGGCAAGCTGCATCCGGGTGACGTGATCCAGCTGAAGGCGGACGACGTGGTGCCCGCCGATGCCCGGCTGCTGTGGCAGGACGGTCTGGAGGTCGACGAGTCGGCCCTGACCGGCGAGTCGCTGCCGGTGGAGAAGCAGACGGACCCGACCCCGCACGCCCCGGTCGCCGACCGTCGCTGCATGGTCTTCGAGGGGACGACGGTCGTGGCGGGGCAGGCCCGGGCCGTCGTGGTCGACATCGGTGAGCGCACGGAGGCCGCCCGCGCCGTCCACCTGGCCGCCCGTACGCCCCCGGCCGGCGGCGTCCAGGCCCGGCTGCAGGAACTCACCCGCAAGGCCCTGCCGTTGACGCTGGCGGGCGGCGCCGCGGTCACCGGACTCGCGCTGGTGCGCGGCACCCCCATCCGGGAGGCGGTCAGCGGTGGTGTGGCGGTGGCCGTGGCGGCCGTACCGGAGGGGCTGCCGCTGGTCGCCACGGTCGCGCAGCTGGCCGCGGCCCGGCGCCTCAGCCGCGGCGGCGTCCTCGTCCGCACCCCGCGCACCCTGGAGGCGCTGGGGCGCATGGACACCATCTGCTTCGACAAGACCGGCACGCTCACCGAGAACCGGCTGCGGCTGGTGCGTACCTCGGGCGCCGACGGCACGGTCCGCGCGGCGGACGACCCCGGGTCGGCCGGCATCGTCCGGTCCGCCGCGCGTGCCTGTCCGCAGCTCAACGGGGGCAGCGACCGCCCGGTGCACGCCACCGACGAGGCGGTGCTGGCCGCGGCCGGCGCCGACCCGGACTGGACCCAGCTCGCGGACCTTCCGTTCGAGGCGGCACGTGGATACGCCGCCGCCGTCGGCCGGAGCGGGGACGGCCCCCTCGTGCTCGTGGTCAAGGGCGCCCCGGAGACCGTGCTGCCCGCCTGCCCGGGTCTACCGGAGCACGCGGCGCAGGCGGCCCACGCGCTGGCGGCGGACGGCCTCAGGGTCCTGGCGGTGGCCGAACGGCGGCTCGACGCGGCCGGGCAGGATGCCGACGACATCCTCGAACAGCCGCTGCAGGAGCTGGAGTTCACCGGCCTGCTGGCGCTGTCCGACGTACCGCGCGAGACGTCCACGGCACTGGTGGAGGGGCTCAACGAGGCGGGCGTACGACCGGTCATGCTCACCGGCGACCATCCGCAGACCGCACGGGCCATCGCCGCCGAGCTGGGCTGGCCCGAGGAGACCGTCGTGGTCACCGGGGACGAGCTGGCCGCGGCGGACCGGGCGGCCAGGGCCCGGATGCTGCGGGACGCGGGCGTGGTGGCCCGGGTGGCGCCCGAGCAGAAGCTCCAGGTCGTCGAGTCGCTGCGGGACGCGGGCCGGGTCGTCGGCATGGTGGGCGACGGCGCCAACGACGCCGCGGCCATCCGCGCCGCCGACATCGGCGTCGGCATCAACGCCCGCGGCTCGGCCGCCGCGCGCAACGCCGCCGACATCGTCCTCACCGACGACGATCTGACGGTCCTGATCGACGCGGTCGGCGAGGGGCGGGCGCTGTGGCACAGCGTGGCCGACGCCATCGCCATCCTGATCGGCGGCAACGCGGGCGAGGTCGGGTTCGGCATCCTCGGCACGCTGCTGTCCGGCCGGGCGCCGCTGTCCACGCGGCAGATGCTCATGGTGAACCTCTTCACCGACCTGTTCCCGTCGATGGCGGTGGCGGTGACCGAGAAGGACGACGAGCCGAGCACCGTACGCACCCGCGGTGGATCGCCGGAGGACGCCTCCGCCGTGCTCGGCGCGCCGCTGCTGCGGCAGATCCGGCACCGGGCGCTCACCACCTGCCTGGGCGCGGTGACGGCGTGGCTGATGGGCCGCTTCACGCCCGGCACCGCGCGCCGTTCCGGCACGATGGCGCTGTGCGGGGTGGTCGGCACCCAGCTCGTGCAGACGTGGCTGGACCGGCGCGACAGCCGCCTGGTGCAGATCACCTGCCTGGGTTCCGCCGTGGCGCTGGTCGCGGCGGTGCAGACCCCGGGCGTCAGCCACGCGGTCGGGTGCACCCCGCTCGGCCCGGTCGCCTGGGCCGGTGTCCTCGCGGCGATCGCCCTGGCCCTGGCCGGCCAGCGGGCGCTGCCCCGCCTGGAGGAGACGGTCGGCCGCCTGCTGCCGGGCTGACCCACCGCGGAAGACGGCCCGCCGGCCACCGCGCCGCGCACCGGAGCCGACCGGTCGGCCAGTGCCGGTCGGGCGACGGAAGTGCCTGGGCCGGTGGTGAGGCTGCTCCGCCGGCTGCCGGGCGGGTCGGTGGAGGGGCTGCCCCGCCGGCTGCCGGGCGGGGCGGCGGAGGACCGACCCGTTGACCCGTTGACGGTGCCGGGCTGGTCCTCCGAGGAGACAGCTGGTCCGCCGCCACGCCGCAGAGGGGCAGCTGCCGACTGGTCCGCTCCACGCCGCAGGTGGGCAGTAGCCGCCGGGCCGCTGCCGTCGAGTCGGGCAACTGCCGTCTGACTCGCTGCCGTCCGGGCAGGAATCGACCGGCCTGCTGCCGCCCCGCAGCCGGGCAGCTGCCGACTGACCGCTCCCCGCCAAAGCCAGGCAGTAGCCGACTGGCCCGCTGCCGTCGGAGTCGGGCAACTGCCGACTGACCCGCTGGCGACCGGCCCGCTGCCGTCCCGCAGTTGGGTCGGGTGTGGTCAGAGCGACCGGTGGTACTGGTCCGGTACCCGGACCTCGCCGCCCAGTTCGCGGGCGGCGTGCCGGGCCCAGGACGGGTTGCGCAGCAGCTCGCGGCCCAGCAGGACGGCGTCGGCCTCGCCGTTCTTCACGATCTTCTCGGCCTGCCCGGCCTCGGTGATCAGTCCTACGGCCGCGACGCGCAGTGGCGTCTCGGCCTTCACCCGGGCGGCGAACGGCACCTGGTAGCCGGGGCCGGTCGGAACGGTCACCCCGGAGACATTGCCGCCGGTGGAGACGTCGAGCAGATCGACGCCGTGGGTGTGCAGGTCGTGGGCGAAGCGGACCGTGTCGTCCGCGGTCCAGCCGCCGTCCTGGAGCCAGTCGGTGGCCGAGATACGGAAGAACACCGGCTTGTCCTCCGGCCACACCGCGCGTACGGCGTCCACGACCTCGAGGGCGAACCGGGTGCGGTTCTCGTACGAGCCGCCGTAGGCGTCGGTGCGGTGGTTGGAGTGCGGGGACAGGAACTCATTGATCAGGTAGCCGTGGGCGCCATGGATCTCGGCGATCTCGAATCCCGCGGCGAGCGCCCGGCGGGCCGCGGCGGAGAACTGGCCGACGACCTCCTGGATCTGATCCACAGACAGCTCGGTCGGCACCGGATGCCGCTCGTCGAAGGCCACCGCGCTCGGAGCGAGTGGCTGCCAGCCGTGCGCCTCCGGTCCGACTGGCGCACCGCCCTTCCAGGGCCGGTCGGTCGATGCCTTGCGACCGCTGTGCGCGAGCTGGACCGCCGGCACCGTGCCCTGGGCGCCGAGGAACCGGGTGATCCGGCGGAAGGCCTCCACCTGTGTGTCGTTCCAGAGGCCGAGGTCGTAGGGGGAGATCCGGCCCTCCGGCGAGACCGCCGTGGCCTCCATGATCACCAGGCCGGTGCCGCCCGCGGCGCGCGCCGCGTAGTGCGCGAAGTGCCAGTCGTGCGGGGCACCCGCGAGCGGACCCTCGGGCTCGGCCGAGTACTGGCACATCGGAGGCATCCACACCCGGTTCGGGATGGTCACTCCACGCAGGGTGAGGCTCTCGAAGAGCGTGCTCACTACAGACTCCGTTCGTCACGGGACCGCTGTCGGCTCGTACGATAACCCTCGTACTACGAGAAGTGTCAAACTACGATGCCTCTCGTACAATGCTGGCAGCCGAGGAGTACCGCGACGAAGGGCAGCCGCCGTGACCGAAACCGCCACCACCGGCCGCGCACTGCCGCACCCGGAGCGCGACGAAATCCGGCTGGAGTCCGTGCTGCACGCCCTCTCCGACCCGATGCGGCTGCAGATCGTGCGCGAACTCGCAGCCGCCGAAGCCGAGTTGACCTGCTCGCAGTTCGAGCTGCCGGTGACCAAGTCCACCACCACCCACCACTTCCGGGTGCTGCGCGAGAGCGGGGTCATCCGGCAGGTCTACCGGGGCACGGCCAAGATGAACGGCCTGCGCCGGGACGAGCTAGAGGGACTCTTCCCGGGGTTGCTCGACAGCCTCCTCGCGGCCGCCGACCGGCAGGCCGGCCGGCTCGGGGAGAACGTCTGAACCGGCCTTCGTAGACAGGCGGTTGCCCGCCGGAAGATGGTTGAACAGCAGGTTCAGCGTGATCGCGGACACACAGCCCGCGCTGATCCCGCTGTTCATCACCGTCTGGAACCAGTCCGGGAACTTCTCGTAGACCGTAGGCACTCCCACCGGCAGCATGCCGATCGCGACCGACACGGCGACCACGGTCAGATTGTTGTTGCCGCGGAAGTCCACCCGGGCCAGCGTCCGCAGCCCGCTCGCCGCGACCGTCCCGAACATGACCAGTCCGGCGCCGCCCAGCACCGGCGCCGGGATCGCCGCGACCACCGCGCCCAGCTTGGGCAGCAGGCCGAGCAGCACCAGCATGCCGCCCGCCGCCGCGACCACCCAGCGGCTGCGCATCCGCGTCATGCCGACCAGTCCCACGTTCTGTGCGTACGCCGTGTACGGGAAGGTGTTGAACACTCCGCCCAGGACGGTCGACAGCCCGTCCGCCCGTAGCCCGTCGGACAGGGAACGCGGTTCGACCGTACGCCCCGTCAGCTCGCCGACCGCGATCAGGTCACCGGTCGTCTCGGTCATCGCCACCAGCGCCACCACCAGCATGGCCACGATCGCCGACGCCTTGAACCGCGGCGCCCCGAAGTGGAACGGCGTGCTGATGCCCACCCAGTCGGCGTCGCCGACCCCGCTGAAGTCGGTGAGGTGGAAGGGCACGGCGACCGCGAGACCGACGGCGATGCCGGTCAGTACGGCGATCCGGCCGAGCGAGGCGGGCCCGAACCGCTGCACGGCCAGCACCACCACCAGCACGAAGGCGGCCAGCGCCAGGTTCTTCGGCGCGCCGAAGTCCTTCGCGCCGACGCCGCCCGCGGCCCAGTTGCCCGCGACCGGCAGCAGGGAGAGCCCGATGATCAGGATCACCGTGCCGGTCACCAGCGGCGGGAAGAAGCGCAACAGCGTGCCGAAGACCGGCGCGAGCAGCATGATCGCAAGGCCTGCGACGATCACCGAGCCGTAGATCGCGGGCAGTCCGCCGCCCGTCGTCCCGATGAGCACCATCGGCGAGACGGCCGCGAACGTACAGCCCTGCATGATCGGCAGCCGGACGCCGAACCGCCAGAAGCCGACGCACTGGATCAGCGTGGCGATCCCGCAGACCAGCAGGTCGGCGGTGATCAGATACGCCAGATCCGCGGGTGACAGCTTCATCGCGCCGCCCACGATCAGCGGCACGGCGACGGCACCGGCGTACATCGCGAGCACGTGCTGCAGTCCGAAGGCGGCCAACTGCCGTACCGGTGGGATCTCGTCGACGGGGTGGACGTCTGCGGTCGTGGTCATGGGGGCTCCGTCAGCGGCGGGGGAGTGGCATCCGAACAGGACGAGACCGTAAGGGACTTGAACAGTTTGTTGATTTCCGCTCTGTTGCCGGCGCGTGTCATGCCACCACGCCGTGTCACCACGCCGTGCCACCCGGCCGTGCCATTGAGGTGAACCAGCGGGCCGTACCACCAGGTCATGCCACCGAGTGGCCGGTCCCCGGCGCTACGCCGACCGGGCCGCCGTGAGCAGCGCGTCCCAGTCGGCCAGCTTGACCACGCTCCGCCCCAGCCGCGCCCCCAGTGCGGCCTCGGCCTGCTCGATCGCCAGCCACCCCGCCCAGGGCACGGGTTCGATCCCGGCCGCGCGCAGCGCCGTCACCGGATCCTCCGGCAGCTGCTTGCCGAGCAGTGCGGGCGCGTCCGTGAGCAGCGACGTCGCCGTCTCCTTGGCGCAGGGCCGGTTGGTGCCGATGACTCCCGTCGGGCCGCGCTTGATCCACCCGGCGACGTATTCGCCCGGGGAGGGGACACCGTCGCGTACGACGCGGCCGGCCGCGTTCGGCACCGTGCCGCTCGCCGGGTCGAACGGCAGCCCGTCCAGCGCCACTCCGCGATAGCCCACCGAGCGCAGCACCAACTGGGCGGGTACGTCCTCGAACCGGCCGGTGCCCGTCACCCCGCCGTGCCCGTCCGGCGCCGTCCGCTCGAAGCGCACGGCGCCCACCCGGCCCCCGTCCGCGAGCAGTTCCACGGGGCGCAGGAAGAACCGCAGCCCGATGTGCCGGCCGGCACCGGCCGGGGGCCGGGCGGCCCAGTCGCGCAGCACCTCCAGATTGCGGCGCTGTACGGCGGGCAGCGCCGTCGGGTCGACGGGATCCAGCGCCAGGTCGGCCGGATCGACGGTGACTTCGGACCCGGGCAGCGCGCCCAGCTCGCGCAGCTCCTTGGTGGTGAAGCGGGCCTGTGCGGGGCCACGCCGGCCCACCATGTGCACCTCGGTGATCCCGCTCGCCGCCAGCGTGTCCAGCGCCGCCTGCGGGATGTCCGTCGGGCGCAGCTCGGTGGCACCCCGGACCAGCATCCGGGTCACGTCCACCGCCACATTGCCCACGCCGATGACGACGGCCGACCGCACGCCGCGCAGGAAGCCGGCGTCGGCCGCGTCCGGATGCGCGCTGTACCAGGCCACGAAGTCGGTCGCGGACCAGCTGCCCGGCAACTCCTCGCCCGGGATCCCCAGCCGGCGGTCGGTGGCGGCCCCCACGCAGTACACCACCGCGTGATACGCCTCCCGCAGCCGCTCCACCGGAAGGCCGCCCGGGCCGCCCACCCGGACCCCGCCGAGGAAGCGCACCCGCTCGTGCTCCAGCACCGTCCTCAGGCTGCTCTGCAGCGACTTGATCTTCTCGTGGTCCGGAGCGACGCCGTAACGGACCAGGCCGTAGGGGCACGGCAGCCGGTCCAGGACGTCCACGCACACTCCGGGGTCGCGCTGAACCAGGGTCTGGGCGGTGTAACACCCGCTCGGCCCCGAACCGACGACGGCGACACGCAGCACAGCGGTACTCCTTGCCCGAAGGAGGGTGTGCGGACGGCTCCAGCATGGCATCCCCGGGCCCGCGGCGGCAGGGGCCGGCGGGGTGACGCCGACGCGTGTCCGTTCGTATGGAATGCGATCATGCGGTTACGTTGCGTGTGTGCTAGAAGCATCCTTTCTTGATCTTTCTGATCGGAACGCGGAGGACGGCGCCGTGTCCGTGTGGCCCGCGTGGAAGGTGCGGGAGCACGGCGGCACGACGTCCTGGTACCAGGTCCAGCTGGCCTTCCCCGACGGCGCCCGCGTCGACGCCCTGGCCGTCCTGCGCGACGGACGCGTCTCCATCGAGGACGTCAGCGCGCAGCCGGCCCTGTCCCTCACCGACCTGGCGGTCCTCGCGAACTGGATTTCAGCGCCGCTGCTGGAGTCGTGCGGGGTGGCGGCGGAGCGGTCGTACGAGGGCGGGGGCGACCTGCGGTCGGCAGAGCGGCGCGAACGGGGAGCCGCCGACCGGGGGCAGCAACGGGAAGCCGTCGGCGCGGCATACGCACTCCCACCCGTCGGTGGGGCATGCGCACCGCCACCCGTCGGTGGGGCATGCGCACCGCCACCCGCCGGCGCGGCGTACGCCACTCCACCCGCCGGCGCGGAGCCCGCCCCGGAACCCGCCGTCATGCAGCACACCATCACGGAGCCCGCCCCGGAACCCGCCGTCATGCAGCACACCATCACGGAGCCCGCCTCGAAAGCCGCCGGCAGGGAGCCCGTCCCGGAAGCCGGCCGTATGGAACACGCCGCGCATGCCGCCGTCGGTGAGCGCGCGCCTGAAGTCGACAGCAGGGAGAACGCACCGGAAGCTGTCGGTACGAAGCAAGCCCCGCATGCCGCCGCCGGCAGGCACGCACCGCAACCCGCCGCCCGTGAGCAAGCCCCGCATGCCGCCGCCGGCGGGCACGCGCCGCAATCCGCCGCCAGGGAGCGCGCACCGCAACCCGCCGCCGGGGAGCGCGCACCGGCAGCCGACGGCAAGCAGGACGGCGTGCTGCACTACGTGGGGCCGCGCCGCGCCCGGCCGGGCTGGCCGCGGGGCAACGAGGGCCGGCGGCTCGTGGCGCAGGAGTACCGCGCCGCCCAGCAGCAGGGCTTCGACCCGGTGCTCGCCGTGATGGGCGCGACCGGACACAGCCGTCGCCGCTCCCTCAGGCTGATCGCCCAGGCACGGGACGCGGGATACCTGACGCCCCGTCATGCGCGCCGCGACTGACCGGAGTTAACGGAGACGAGTTGCCGCCGCGTCAGGGATGGCCGGGGTGGCTGGGGCGCTCTTCCGTGGCGAAGAACCGGGACAGGTCCTGTTCCCGCGCCTCACCGCCCGGCACGCTCTCCGGCGGCACTCCCGACTCCCAGTCGAGCCCGTACCGCTCGAACAGTTCGGCCCGCAGCGCCGGGACGGGCATCGGCACCCCCGGTATCAGCGCCGAGTACACCGCACCCATCAGCAGGGCCCGCAGCATCGAATAGTCGATGACGACGTCCTCGGAGCCGTACCGGGCGACGGTGTCGCTGAGCAGCTCCGACAGCCGGCGCTGCTCCGGGCACTGCACGAAGCCCTCCGCCTGCAGCAGCCCCGCCATGTGCTGGCGCATCAGCACCGGCCGGTCGCGGGCCAGTCCCAGGATCGCGTCGATGGCCCGGGCGAGCCGCTCTCGGCCGTCCTCGGTGTGCGGTTCCCGCTCCAGCGCCTCTTCCAGCGTGCGGTGCATCAGCCGGTGTACGGCGGACTGCACCAACTGGCGCTTGCCGGGGAAGTAATACGACACCAGTCCGCGCGCAGAACCGGCCCGGTCCGCGATGTCGCCCAAGGTGGTGGCCTCGTAACCGCGCTCGTCGACCAGTTCCACGGCGGCCTGCAACAGCCGCTCCCGGGAACGTCGCCGCAACTCTTCATTGACCGAGGCGCTGCGCGGGGACATCCTGTAACTCCTGCGTTGACTGGCTGCCAGCCAACTATACTCACCGCAGGGGGCGCAGCCCTGCGCGGGCCGCCCTGTCCAGGGTTGCCGTCCGTCTGGGGCGACGCGGGGGATCGTCTCAGGCGGACGGCACGGAAACGAGTCTTTTTCCCGCACTCCCAGCGCCTTCCGGCCAGATGCTCGGACGCCCGGACAGCTGCAGCGCGAACACGACCGGGCCGAGGGCTGCGAGGGCCGGCCGGTCCGTCGGCGGCCTCCGGGCGTCATCCCACCAGGTCCAGCACGGGAAGCAGCGCGTCGGGCCGGTCCGTCACCGGCAGGTGGTCGACGAAGTGCACCCGGCAGCCGAGCGTGGTCGCGCCGCCGTCCGCCTCCTTGCTGTCGCCGACCATCAGCACCTGCCGCGGATCGGCGCCCAGCGCCGCACAGGCGACGGCGAACAGCCGCGGGTCCGGTTTCTGCACGCCGTGCTCGTACGACAGCACATACGCGTCCACATACTTGTCCAGACCGTGCTCGCGGAAGACCGGCCGCAGGTCCCAGCCCACGTTGCTGACCACGCCGACGCCGATCCCGCGCTCGCGCAGCGTGCGCAGCACCTCGGCGGCGTCCGGGTACGGAGCCCAGGCGGCCGGGGTCATGTGCCGTTCGTACAGCGCGTCGTGCAGTCCGGGATCGGGCAGCGGCACCCGCCGGGACAGACCCGTGTAGGCGGCCCGGTGCAGCTCCGCGCTCTCGTCCCGCACCGCCCAGACCTCGGCCAGATCCTCCGGCAGCTCCACCGGGTCCGCGCCGCCCGCGAGCGCACCGGCCTCCTCCAAGGCCCGTGCGGCAGCCAGCAGTTCGGGCTCGGGCAGCGTCTGCCCCGTCTCGGCCAGCACCGCACGCAGCCAGGACTCGGTGGACTCGATGCGGAACAGCGTCCCGGAGAAGTCGAACAACACGGCAGTCATGCGCCCGACCCTATCGGGGTCCGCCGAGTGGCGTACCGGGGGCGTGGCGGCGGCGTGACCACTCGTGCACCACCACGGCCAGCGTGACGAGCAACGCTCCGAACAGCCACCCGCCGAGCACGTCCGAGGGCCAGTGGACGCCCAGCCACACCCGGGTGACGCCCACGCCCACCACCGAGACCACGGCCGCCGCCACGGCCGTACGCCACCGGGCCCGGCCCGCGCCGAAGCGGTGCAGCAGCCACAGCAGCAGTCCACAGACCACGGTGGCCGTCATGGCGTGACCGGAGGGAAAGGCCGCGTAGTGGGCGGAGTCGACGGGGTCCGGCCACACCGGGCGCGGCCGGCCGACGGCGTCCTTGACCGTCTGCTGCACGATCGCCGCGAGGGCCACGGTGGCCGCCAGCCACAGCGCCGTCCACCAGGCGGCGTACCGCCACACCAGCCACACCGCGGCCACCACGCCCACCAGACGCATGGTCAGCGGATCCCAGACCCAGTCCGTCAGCACCCGGAAGACGTGCGTGAGAACGGGGTCGCGGACCGCCCAGCGGTGGGTCGTACGGGAGATGTCGCCGTCCATGCCGAGCAGCGGGTGCCAGTGGATCACGACCAGGATCGACAGCAGTCCGCAGCACATGCCGAGGGCGGCTGCGACGAACGCGGCGGTGCGCAGGGTGCGGGGCCGGGGCGGGGCGGTGCTGTGGTGCATGTCTGCGATCCTTGCCGGTCGGGCAGCCCGTGGCGACCAACCGGCCGGCTCGTGCGGTGTGGCGTACGGTCGGGGGCTCAGCCGAGCGCCCGCAAGCCGGGAACCAGGGCCACCAGCACGGGGATCACCGGCACCAGCGCCGCGACCGCCGTCAAACGCAGCCGGCGCAGTGCGGGGAGCCGGTCCGGGGGAGCCAGCAGTCGGTGCACACGCTGCGGTACATGGGCATGCGGCGTGGGACAGGGCCCGAACACGCCCCGTTCCTCGTTGAGTTCGACCAGCGCCAGCGCGGTCGTCAGCCGGCCGAAGCGCCGGGAGGCCATGTCGTCGGCGGCGAGCTCGACCAGCCGGTGCATCTCGTCGCGGAACGCGGCGAACACCGGCACCTGCGGGAACCCTGCCGCCAGCGCCGCCGAGCAGTGCAGCAGCCAGTCGTGCCGGGCCTGGGCGTGGCCCTGCTCGTGGGCGAGCAGGGCGTGCAGTTGACGCCCCTTCAGGCGACGCAGTGCGGCCGTCGTGATGACCAGCCGGGGTGCCGCACCGGGCAGCCACCAGGCATCGGGCCGTTCGCCCTCCAGCACCACCAGCCGGCCGCTCGCCGGCTCCTCGCCCGGCAACAGCGGGGCCCGCACGAGGAGTTCGGCCCGCCGTGCGCGCCACCGGGCACGGGCCCGTACCACCTCGCGCACCAGCATCGCGAGGCTCCACAGGCCGCCGACGGCGAGCAGGACGGCGGTGGGCGCCGCCCAGGGGCCGGCCGTGCCCAGGGCGTAGGCATCGACGACGGCGCGCGGAGCCCGGGCGAACACCTGCCCGCGTACCGCCTGCCAGGCCGCCGACGCGCTGAGCGTCATCGACAGCAGACAGCACAGCAGCACGGCCGCCACGACACACTGCCACACCCAGAGGGCGACGACCGGTTCACGGTCCGGCCAGTCGGCCCGGGCGAGCAGCCGCGGGGCGACGACGGCGGTCATGGCGCCGAGCAGCAGCAGGGTCACGGGGACCATCATGGTCAGCACCCTATGAGGGCGAGGCCGCTCACGGGTACGGTCCACGCCGTCGAAGTGACGCAGACAACGCACCCGCGCCGGGCGCACCTTGCGCCCATGGCTCCCCTGACAGCGCGCACGGCTCCCGTGGCGTACGTGCTCACTCGCTCGCCGGCTCTCTGGCTCACATGGTGAGCAGCATGGCCACCATCCCGATCCCCATCGACAGCCGGCAGGCCCGCGCCAGCTCCGGCCGGTCGCCCCAGCCGGCCGGGGCGCCGACGGCCCCGGCCACCGCGACGGCGGCGGGCACCAGACGGGCGCCGGCGAGCAGCACGTACCCCGTGAAGTACGCGAGCAGCGCGCCGGTCAGCAAGGGCACTCCGGTGCCGCCGTGCGTGTGGTGCGCGCCGGGCGGGGCCGCGGCCATCACCACCGCCATGTAGACCATCGTGGCGGCGCCCACGAGGTGGTGCAGATGATGCCGGGCGGCGCGCACCGTCCACAGTGCGCGCAGGGCCGCGGCGGCGAACACGACCGCGTACACCGGCCACGCCCACCTCGGGGGCGTGAACACCGCCGCCGGCACGGCCATCACGGCCATGCCGAAGCCCATGAGCGCCTCGCCGCCCGCGGCCCGGCGCTGCTCCTCCACGCCGCTGCGCATGCGCATCAGGCAGTAGGCGCCGGTCGCGGCGCACAGTGCGACCAGCAGCCAGGCTGCCGGCACCGGTCCGTGCACACGCACCTCCCCGCTCGACGGTGGGTCGAGGATGCGATGCCCACGCCAGGTGGAGCGCACGCGAGCGCAAGGGTGTACACGGGGAGCACTCGCCGGAGCACGACAGGTGAACGCGCTGTGGAAGCGATTCCGACATAGAATTTTACGAGTAAAACACATGCTAAATTAATGGTATGAGCAGTGCGACCCGTCCCCGACTCCCCCTCGCCGGAGTGCTCCGTCTCGGTCGGCCCTCCGACATCTGGTTCAAGCCCGCGCTGAGCGTGGTCGCCGCGGTCGCCCCGCCCAACCTGACCCTGCTGGCCCTCGGCCGCCTCGACCTCGCGATGTACACGATGGCCGGGTCACTGTGCGCCCTGTACGGCCACAACCGGCCCTACGCCGCCCGCGCCCGCGTCCTCGCCCGGGTGGTGCTCGGCATGGTCGGCGGGCTCGCCGTCGCCCTGCTCGTCGCGTCGCTCACCTCCGATCCCGTCGTCCTGGTCACTGTCGGCGCCGTCATGGCGGCCGTCCAGAAGACGGCGTGCGACGCGACCCGCCTCGGACCGCCCGCGAACGTGGTGCTGACCTTCATCAGCTCCGCCTCGCTGTTCGCCCCGCAGATCCTCGGCCAGGTGCCGGCCCACGTCGGTCTGGCCCTGGCGGCCGGCGCCTGGGCCTGGCTGGTCGGCATGGCACCCGGACTGCTCCGCCCGCACGGTCCCGAGCGCCGCGCCACCGCCCACGCCCTGAACGCCGCCGCCGGGTACGCCGACACACGCGGCACCGCCGACGGCCACGCCCGGGCCCGGGCCGCGGCCGCCGCCGCGATCCACGCCGCCCGGCAGTCGCTGCTCGCTGCCGGCGCCCGGCCCGACCGCACCCGGCGCGCCCTGGAACGGCTCCTCGTCCGTGCCGAGGTCGCCCTCGCCGCACCTGGCGACACCGACTCCGCACGGCTGCGCGCCTGGGCCCGCCACCTGCGCGGCACCGGCCGGATACCGCGCGCCGACTCACCGCGCGAGTCCGCCGACGAACTCCTCGGCGTGGACACCGAACCCGCCCACCCCAGGCTGTCGTTGCGGCACCGCCTGGTCCCCCTCGTCCCGATCGCCGCACGGACCGCGATCGGCTGCGCCCTCGCCGGCTACGCCTCCCTCGCGCTCGGGGTCGGCCGCCCCTACTGGGCCCTGGTCACCGCGGCCTCGCTCTACCAGGCCAACGTCACCCTCACCTTCAGCCGCGGCGTCCAGCGTGTCGTCGGCAACGTCGTCGGCGTCCTGCTCTTCGCCGCGCTCGCGCCGCTCGCCCATCTGCACCCGGCCGCCCTGGTGCTGTGCACCCTGGCCCTGAACTTCGGCGCCGAGGCGCTGATCGGCCGCAACTACTGGCTGGGCAGCGTCTGCGTCACCCCCATGGCCCTGCTCGTCACCGAGTTCGCCCGCGCCCAGAACCCGGCCGAGCTGATCACCCAGCGGGTCGCGGACACCCTCGTCGGCGCGCTGGTCGGCTTCGTCGCGGCCGTCGCCGTCACCAACCGGCGTGCGGGCGACCGTCTCGACCAGGCGCTGACGACCGCGGAACGCGCCCGCGAGGACGCCGCCCGGCTGCTCGCCGAGCCGCAGCCGGCACCCCGCGCTCTGGAGTCCGCGCGTCGTGCCCTCGCCGCCGCCCTCGTCGACCTGCGCGCCACGGCCGACGCCGCAGCCGGCGAGTGGTGGCAGCGCGACCTGCCCGAGGAGCGGGTCGTGCTCGCCGAACAGTCCGGACACCGTACGCTCGCGGCGACGGTACGACGCCAGGGGTTCGTACCGCGGATCCAGGACCAGGGCCACAACCCGGGCCGGCCCCAGGACCAGGGCCGCGCCCCGGGCAGGACGACGGAGGGCATACGGCCATGACGGCGAGGAACGGCGACCACACGCCGACGGACGACGCGTCCGACACGGGCTCCGCGTCCGACACGGGCCCCGCCCCCGGCGCGCCCGCCCCCGGGACCGCCCCTGGCGGGGGCACCGGCAGTGGCGCGGACACCGTCGGCCGCCGTGACACCGTCGCCGCCGTGGTCCGGCAGTGGCAGGCCGTCCACCCCGAGCTGGACACCGGGCCCATGGAGGTCATCGGCCGGATCAACCGCTGTGCCGCGCTGCTCCAGCAGGCCGAGGACGCGCCGCTGCGCCGGGCCGGGCTCAGCCGTCCCGAGTTCGACCTGCTGGGGGCGCTGCGCCGCACCGGGCACGAGCTGACCCCGGGGGAGCTGGCCCGGGAGACCTTCTCCTCCGGGGCCGCCGTCACCAAGCGGCTCAAGCAGCTGACCGAACGCGGTCTGGTCGAGCGGCGCGGCGACACCCGCGACCGCCGCGTCGCCCACCTCCGCCTCACCGACACCGGCCGTGAACTGGTCGACGGCATCCTCCCGGAGCAACTCGCCTACGAAACCACCGTGTTGTCCGGGCTGGCCCCCGAGGGACAGCACGAACTCGCCGGTCTGCTGGCCGAGTTGCTGAGCCGTCTGGAGGGCCACATGGGCGCGCTGCGCGCCTAGGGGGTGTCGTCAAGCCGATGCGCACGCACCGAGCCGGCACAGCGCTGGAAGGTGACGCTTCAGGCCAATACACCTAGAGCACGTCGTGTGCCGTGCGCCGATATGTCGACCGGCGGTCCTGGATGCCGGGCCAGCGGTCGCCGTAGACGTTGCGTGTGACGGGCGGCTCGCGCAGGAAGTCGTGCGGGAAGCCCAGCGGGACCGCGCTCACCTCGTCCAGCCGCTGCACCGCGTCCGCGTCCAGCCGGACCTCGGTGCTCGTGAGATTGTCGGCCAGCTGCTCCGGCTTCGTGGCGGAGATGATGGGGACGACGTTCCCCGGCCGGGCCAGCAGCCAGGCCAGGGCCACCTGCGCCGGACTCCAGCCACCCTGCTCGGCGACGTCCAGGACGACGCTGATCACGTCCTCCTCCCCTGTCTTCGGCCGTTCTCCCAGCACGTCCAGCCGGCCTCGCTCCCCACGCCGGTACTTCCCGGTGAGCTTGCCCGCCGCCAGCGGCGCCCAGGCGAGCACGGCGAGGTCGAAGGCCCGGGCCTGCGGAAGCAGTTCACGCTCCGGGGTGCGCTCCAGCAGGCTGTAGCGCAGCTGCGAGCCCGCGAAAGGCGTCCAGCCCCTCAGTTCCGCCAGGGTGTTGGCCTGGGCGATCTCCCAGGCCGGCCAGTCCGACACCCCCACGTAGAGCACCTTGCCGGCGCGTACGACGTCGTCCAGGGCGCGCATCACCTCCTCCACCGGGGTGAAGTTGTCCCGGGCGTGCACCCACAGCACGTCGAGCCGGTCGGTGCGCAGCCGGCGCAGGCTCTCCTCGACCGACTGCACGAGGTTCTTGCGGTGGTTGCCCCCGGCGTTGGGGTCGCCGTCGTGGGTGGCGCAGGTGTACTTGCTCGCCAGCACGAACCGGTCGCGGCGCCCGGCCAGCAGTTCGCCGAGGATCCGCTCGGAGCTGCCCGAGGCGTAGTTGTTCGCGGTGTCGACGAAGTTGCCGCCCGCGTCGGCGTACGCGTCGAGGATCCGGGCGCAGGTGTCGTTGTCGGCACCCCAGCCCAGGTCCTCCCCGAAGGTCATCGTGCCGAGCGCCAGCTCGCTGACGCGCAGACCGGTCCGTCCGAACAGTGTGTACCGCACGTGTGCTTCCCTTTCCGGCAAGTGGTGCGTGCGACGCTAGGGGCTGGAGTGTTCTCGAAGGCAAGAGCGCCGCTCAGCCCTCCGCACCGGCCCGGTGCACCCGGAACGCCGCGCCCTGCGGATCGCGCAGCACCGCGATGCGCGGGCCGTCCGGCACGGAGACGGACGCCGGCGCGACGGCACCGCCCGCCCGCGCCGCGACCTCGGCCGTCGCGCACGTGGCCCACCGCGAAGTACGGCAGCCAGTGCGGGGGACCTCGGGCGGGAACCGGTCGCCCATGTCCGCCATGCCGCCGAAGTCCTCGCCGTCGATGTCCCACTGCGTGTACCACTGCGAGGCGCGGACGCTCCAGCCGAGCACCCTGGTGCAGAAGTCCCGGGCCCGCCGGGTGTCCCGGGTCGCCGGCTCCACCCGGCCCAGCGTGCCGGGCGCGTTGAACAGCCCGGCGCGCCACGCGACCGGCTGGGACTCCTGGTACCGCGGGGTGAGCGCGGCGACCGCCGCGTCCCCCAGGTGCGCACCGTGTATCCGCCCGCCTCCTGCCGCGGATCTGTCTCCGGCCGCCGACCGAACAGGGCCGAAGCCCCTGTTCACCACGGCCTGCCTTCTCGCCGGACGCTAGAGTCCCGGCCGGTACCGCAGCGGATGGTCCGCGGGGACCTCCACCAGGGCGATGCGGGTGCCGTCCGGGTCGGCGATCCACATCTCGACCAGGCCCCACGGTTCCTGCACCGGCGGCCGGACGATGCCGACGCCCTTTGTGCGCAGCTCCTCGTGCGCGGCCGTCACATCGGGCACCTGCAACCACAGCCGGACCGGGGGCGACGGCGGTGTCTCGGACCTTCCCGAGAGCTCCAGGAAGCCGCCGCCGAGGAAGTAGACCGTCCCGCGCTCGGGACCGGTACCGAACTCGCGGTAGACGGCGAGCCCCAGCTGCTCTCCGTAGAAGGCCCGGGAGCGCTCGGGGTCGGTGGGGGTGAGCAGGGTCCGGCTGCTGAGTACGTGCACCATGCAGGCGGAGCCTAGAGCAGGGTTACTCTCGACCCTGGCTCTGCCACGCCCGAGACCGAAAGGCCGCCTCATGGAAACCGCCGCCACTGGACCCACCTTCCGAGATGCCACCGACGCCGACGTCGACGCGCTGGTCGCGCTGATCGAGTCGGCCTACCGCGGGGACGCCAGCCGGGCCGGGTGGACCACCGAGGCGGACATCCTGGAGGGGCAGCGCACGGATCCGGAGGGTGTGCTGGAGGTCATCAAGTCGCCCGACAGCCGGCTGCTGACCGTGGAGCAGGACGGCCGGATCGTCGCCTGCTGCCAGCTCGAACACCGTGGCGACCACGCCTACTTCGGCATGTTCGCGGTCAGCCCCACCCTGCAGGGCGCGGGCCTCGGCAAGACGGTCATGGCGGAGGCCGAGCGCCGGGTCCGGGAGACCTGGGGCGTCACCGAGATGCACATGACGGTGATCTCCGTACGGGACGATCTGATCGCCTGGTACGAGCGCCGCGGCTACCGCCGTACGGGAAGGATGACTCCCTTCCCGTACGGCGATGAGCGCTTCGGCGTCCCGCAGCGCGCGGACCTGCAGTTCGAGCTGCTGGTCAAGAAGCTCGTGTGAGCGTTCCCGTGTGACCCGCGCGCCGGCGCGGCCCCCCAGGGGGTGTCGTTTGGATCATCCCGGCGTCGCGGGGTCCGGCACGCCCTACGCGGTGAAGCGCCCGGTGCGCTTGATCTGCGGGAAGTCGGTCGCCGCGCCGTCGAGCTCCAGGGCGCGTACCAGGCGCAGATGCTCCTGCGTGTTGACGACCCAGCCGATGATCCGCAGCCCGGACGCGCGGGCGTGCTCGACGACCTCCAGGGTGAGCCGGCGGATGTTGAGGCAGACGGTCGCCGCGCCGACGGCGACCGCGCGCTCCACCACGTCCGTGCCGTAGCGGCTGGCGACCAGCGCCGTGCGCACGCCCGGCACCAGCCGCGCGATCTCGGCGACCGCGTCGTCGTGGAAGGACGACACCTCCACACGCCCGACCAGATCGCGCTGGTGCATCACCGTCGCCAGGGCCCGGGCCGCCGCCACGTCCTTGATCTCGGCCTGCAGCGGAGTGTGCACCGCGTCCAGCACCTCCTCGAACACCGGCACCCGCTCGCCCCGGCCCGCGTCCAGGGCACGCAGCTCGGCCAGGGTCTTGTCGGCGATCGGTCCGGTGCCGTCGGTCGTACGGTCCACCTCGGCGTCGTGCATGACGACCAGGGCACCGTCCTTGCTCAGGTGCAGATCGAGTTCGATCAGGTCGAGGCCGGCGTCCTGCGCGGCGACGAACGAACGGAGGGTGTTCTCGGGCTCGACACCCATGACCCCGCGGTGACCGATGGTAAGGAAGTTCAAGGTTCAACTCGCTTCCGTCGACGGCGGCTCGGCGCGCGCGGGACGGGCGGACGCCGTCGTCCGCGGGCAGAGTCGCAGCCTAATGGCCGTGCCCCGCGATGAACCCGCACGTGCACGAGGCATCCGGGTGGGTGGCCGCCGTCAGCTGGCCGGTATCCGCCCCCGCCGTCACCCTGCCGTGGGCGAGTCCTCCACACCCTTGACCGCCCCGCGGCGCCGCGAGGCAGAAGCGGGCCCCATCGACGGAAGTGAGCGTCGTCACGGTTTACGGCAGGAAAAATGTCGGTGGTGATGGGCGTCGACAGAATAATTTCCTGAGCTTGCCTCTTGCTGGCTGAAACCGGGTATGCATACGGTGTCCTTACGCGAGCTTCTCCCGTGGAGGATGGGACATGACGGAAATTCTTGTGCAGGCGGGTGCGGAGGGACAGGTTTCTTCGCTGACCAGGGTGGTGGAGCACCCGGCCTGGCCCGTGCTCAAGGATGCCGTGGAGCAGATCCGGCCATGGCAGTCCCAGGACGGATCGATCGACTTCGCGGCCGAGGGTGCCCCGGCCGCGGCGGAGGCCGAGGCCGCCGTACGGCGTGTCGTCGACGCCGTCGAGGAGCTGTCCCCGCTGCTCCCGCACGACGCGGCCTACCACCAGGCCCTCGTGAAGGACCTGCGCCGCTGGGCCGAGGGCGGCTTCCAGGTGCCGGACTTCCTGGACTCCCTGCTGGCCTTCCAGCCCGCCGCGAACCGCGCGGACGGCCTGCAGCACCTGGTCGTCTTCCCGATGTACACGCAGAACGGCAACCCGGACCGCAACCTGGAGGCGGTCGTGCTGCGCATGGTCTGGCCGGACTGGCTGGCCGAGCTGGAGCGCACGCGCTACGACAACCCGCTGTTCTGCGGCATCACCTTCGAGGACTTCACCTCCGGCTACGACACCAACTCCGCGGTCCTCTTCCCGGAGACCATCGCCGTACGCGAGGCGCCGGAACGATTCTCCTGGGGTGGCATCTTCTGCGACCGCGAGGCCGCCCGTTTCCGCCGGGTCACCGACGCCGCCGTCGGCATCCTGGGCCTTCAGCTGCCCGAGGACATCGCCGCCATGGTCCACGACCAGAAGCGCTGCGAAGAGGCCTTCGTGCTGTGGGACATGGTCCACGACCGCACCCACAGCCACGGCGACCTGCCCTTCGACCCGTTCATGATCAAGCAGCGCCAGCCGTTCTGGATGTACGGCCTGGAGGAGCTGCGCTGCGACCTCACCGCTTTCAAGGAGGCCGTGAAGCTGGAGGCGGACGGCGTACCGCAGGCCCGTGACGTGCAGTACGCGGTGCTCTTCGACCGCATGTTCCGCTTCCCGGTCACCGGCGACCGCAACCGCAACTACGACGGCCTCGGCGGCCAGCTGCTCTTCGCCTACCTGCACAAGCACGACGTCGTCCGCTGGACCGACAACAAGCTCTCCATCGACTGGGAGCGCGCCCCGCAGGTCACCAACCAGCTGTGCGCCGAGATCGAGAAGCTCTACAAGGACGGCATCGACCGCCCGAAGCTGGTGCACTGGTTCGCCGGCTACGAGCTGGTCCGCACCTACCTCGCTCCGCACCCCGGCTCCACCTGGGCCAAGGGCCCGGAGGCCCTGGACCTGACCCAGCCGCCGCGCAAGCTGGTGGACGACGTGCTTCCGGACGAGTTTCCGCTGAGCATGTTCTATGAGGCCCTGTCCAAGAAGCTGAAGAATGTGATCGCCTCCACCAAGGGCATCACGGCGGACAGCGCCGAGCCGGTCGCCGCGTGAGCGACCCGAACACTGCTTCACGCGTCCAGAACACTGCTGCAGAGGGGAAGAACATGGGGAACGGGGCGAACGGGCCGCTCAGCGGTGCCGTGATCGCGGTGGCCGGCGCGGGCGGACCCGCCGGGCGCGCCACCCTGCTGCGTCTGGCCGAGGCCGGAGCGACCGTCGTCGGCGCGGACAACGACCCGCAGCGGCTGTCCGAGGCCGTGGACGCGGCCCGGTACGCCTCCGGTGGCGCCACCGTCACCGGTGACACGGTGGATCTGCTCGACCTGCAGTCCACCCGGGACTGGGCCGCCCACGTCGAGAAGGACTTCGGGCGCGTCGACGGCCTGGTGCACCTGGTCGGCGGCTGGCGCGGCAGCGAGACCTTCACCAAGACCAGCCTCGACGACTGGGACTTCCTGGAGCTGCTGCTCGTCAAGACCGTCCAGCACACCTCCCTCGCCTTCCACGAGGCGCTGCAGCGCAGCGAGCGCGGCCGGTACGTCCTGATCAGCGCGGCCGGCGCGTCGAAGCCCACCGCCGGCAACGCCGCCTATGCGTCGGCCAAGGCCGCCGCCGAGGCGTGGACGCTGGCCATGGCCGACTACTTCCGCAAGGCCGGGGGTGAGGAAGGTCCCACGTCCGCGGCTACGATCCTGGTGGTGAAGGCGTTGGTGCACGACGCGATGCGCGCCGAACGCCCCAACGCGAAGTTCGCGGGTTTCACGGACGTCAAGGACCTCGCCGAGGCCATCGAGGGCGTCTGGAGCAAGCCCGCCGCCGAAGTGAACGGAAACCGTCTGTGGCTGACCGAGAAGCCGTGAACCCTCCCAAGACCGACGCGCGTCGCCACCACGACCCGCAGGTCCGCGGTTTCGCCAGTGACAACTACGCCGGAGCCCACCCGGAGGTGCTGGCCGCCCTGGCCCTGGCCAACGGCGGCCACCAGGTGGCGTACGGCGAGGACGAGTACACCGAGAACCTCCAGCAGATCATCCGCAGCCACTTCGGGGCCACCGCCGAGGCCTTCCCGGTCTTCAACGGCACCGGCGCCAACGTGGTCGCGCTCCAGGCGGTCACCGACCGCTGGGGCGCGGTGATCTGCGCCGAGAGCGCGCACATCAACGTCGACGAGGGCGGCGCGCCCGAGCGCATGGGCGGCCTGAAGCTGCTCACCGTCCCCACGCCCGACGGCAAGCTCACCCCCGAGCTGATCGACCGGCAGGCCTGGGGCTGGGAGGACGAGCACCGGGCCATGCCCCAGGTGGTGTCGATCACCCAGAGCACCGAGCTCGGCACCCTCTACACGCCGGACGAGATCCGCGCGATCTGCGAGCACGCCCACGCCCGCGGTATGAAGGTGCACCTGGACGGCTCCCGGATAGCCAACGCGGCCGCCTCGCTGGACGTGCCGATGCGGACGTTCACCAACGCGGTCGGCGTCGACCTCCTCTCGCTGGGCGGGACCAAGAACGGCGCCGTCTTCGGCGAGGCGGTCGTGGTCATCAACCAGGACGCGGTGCGGCAGATGAAGCACCTGCGGAAGATGTCGATGCAGCTGGCCTCCAAGATGCGCTTCGTCTCGGTGCAGTTGGAGGCGCTGCTGGCCAAGGATCTGTGGCTGCGCAACGCCCGGCACGCCAACGAGATGGCGCAGCGGCTCGCCGAGGGTGTCCGCGCGGTGCACGGCGTGGAGATCCTCTACCCGGTGCAGGCGAACGGCGTCTTCGCGAAGCTCCCGCACGACGTGAGCGAGCGGCTGCAGAAGCGCTTCCGGTTCTACTTCTGGGACGAGGCCGCCGGGGTCGTGCGCTGGATGTGCTCCTTCGACACCAGCGAGGAGGACGTCGACACGTTCGTGGCCGCGGTCAAGGAGGAGATGGCCCGCTGACCGGCGATGCATAGATATGCGGCCGCTCGAAAAGTCATTGACTGTCGAGCGGTCGCATTCCTATGCTCTGCGGGCATGGAGCTGATCCAGAACACCGCCGATCTGTCCGCGTACTTGACCGCCGACGAGGCCATCGACCATGGCCATCCCGTCGTGCGGAAAACCGCCGCCAGGCTGGCCGAGGGCGCGGCCGACTCGTATGAATATGCGCGAGCCGCCTATGAGTTCGTACGGGACACCGTCCCGCACTCCCAGGACTCCGGCGACATGCGCGTCACCTGGCGCGCCTCCGACGTCCTGCGGCTGGGCACCGGCATCTGCCACGCCAAGGCCCACGCCCTGGCCGCCCTGCTGCGGGCCGAGGACATCCCCACGGCCCTGTGCTACCAGAGGCTGACGCACGACGACGGCAGCGGTCATGCCCTGCACGGTCTGGTCGCCGTCCGCTTCCACGGCGCCTGGCACCGGCAGGACCCACGGGGCAACAAGCCCGGCGTGGACGCCCAGTTCTCCCTGGACGGGGAGCGGCTGGCCTGGATCCCCGACCCCGGGGCCGGCGAGCTGGACCATCCGGTGCTGTACGCCGCACCGCATCCGGTCGTCCTGGACGCCCTGAAAGCCGCCCCGGACCGGCCGTACCTGTGGAAGACGCTCCCCGACACGCTATGAGGCCGACTACAGCTTCCCAGGGGCGCGGGGAACTGCGCGATCAGCCGCGACCGGCCCGCAGGTGGACACATTGCTCAAGCCGCGAGCCCCACCTGGCCGAAGCGACGCAGGTCAGCGCGCCTCGGCGGTGCGCAGCTGCTCCACCGTCGGTGCCGTACCGCCCAGGTGGGCGGGCAGCCACCAGGAGTCCTCGGGGCCCTTGGGGCGGCCCGGGTAGGCACGCTGTGCGGCCTCCAGCAGCTCCTGGACGGCCTCGCGCAGCCGGCGGGTGATGGCCCCGGCGTACTGGTCGCGGGGTGCCTCGACCGCATCGCCGACGCGGATGGTGACGGGCAGGTGGTCGCGCTTGAAGTTGCGGGCGTGGCCCTTCGTCCACAGCCGCTGGGTGCCCCACACCGCCATCGGGATCAACGGGACACCGGCGTCCTGTGCGAGGCGGGCCGCACCGGACTTGAAGCTCTTCAGCGTGAACGACTGGGAGATGGTGGCCTCCGGGAAGACCCCGATCACCTCGCCGGAGCGCAGCGAGTCCAGCGCGTGCGCGTAGGCCGCCTCGCCCTGGTTGCGGTCCACCGGGATGTGCTTCATCCCGCGCATCAGCGGTCCCGAGATCCGGTGGCGGAAGACGGACTCCTTCGCCATGAAGCGCACCAGACGCTTCTGCGGCAGGGCTGCCAGGCCGTTGAAGACGAAGTCCAGGTAGCTGATGTGATTGCTCACCAGGACGGCGCCGCCCGAGCGCGGGATGTTCTCCGACCCCTGGCAGTCGATCTTCAGATCCCAGGCCTTGAACAGCGTCTTGGCGAGACCGATGACGGGACGGTAGACCAGCTCTGCCATGGGCGGGGTGGGCCCTCTCTGCTCTGCTCGGGAAAGGGGCTCCCGGCGGGAAAGTTACGCAGCCGTAGGTTTACGGCGTCTCGCAGATCGTGCCCGAAGAACGGACGGGTAGCCAGTCCTGGTGCCCCGCGGCGGCGAGATCCTCGTCACGTCGGCCCATATCCCGCCTCCGATATTCAAGTCCTCTTTACTCCGCTTGCTCGGTCCGCACCGTGACCCTCTTCAGGAGCAGGAAGAACTCGCATCCCAGGCAGTACCCGAACGCCGCGTTCAGGAAGGCTGCGGCGAGCGCCGCCCCGGTCGCGGCCAGTCCCAGCCACTGGGGTCCCACCGTGAAGCCGACCAGCCCCAGCCCCGCGAACACCAGACCCACCGCCTGCGCGAACCGGGGCGGTTCCGGCGCCTCGAACTCCCTCGGCGGTCCGAGTCGCGGCCGTACGGCCGTGCGGAACGCCCAGCCGTACGGCGAGTGCTGCACACCCGCGGCGGCGCCGAGCGCGAACGCCACCGTCTGCCAGCCCAGCACCCAGGTGTTCTGCAGGCTCAGCGCCACGGCCAGTACGGCCGTCGTCACGGCCGCCCCGAAGCGCGGCCCCCTCACGTCGATGTTCATGAAGCAAGCATTCCGCAACGGGAACCCCCGCGGGAGGCGGGAATCTTTGCAGTCTCATGAATGCTGGTGGAGATGATGACCGGACTGGTGGTGTGCGTGGCGGTGCTCGTCGTGGCGGGCGCCTTCGGAGTGCTGCACAAGCGGCGGAGCGGGAGAGTACGGGTGCGCGGGCGGGACGAGGACAAGCGGCTGGGCGCGGCCGAGCTGGGCGGCGACCTCGGTGAGCGGGCCACGCTGGTCCAGTTCTCCAGCGCCTTCTGCGCGCCCTGCCGGGCCACCCGGCGCATCCTCGGCGAGGTCGCCGGGATGGTCCCCGGAGTGGTTCACGTCGAGATCGACGCCGAGGCCCGTCTGGACCTCGTACGCGCACTGGAGATCCTGAAGACGCCCACCGTCCTGGTCCTGGACGCCGACGGCCGCGTGGTGCGGCGCGCCACCGGACAGCCCCGCAAGGCCGATGTCATCGCGGCCCTGGGGGAGGCCGTGTGAGGGGGCCTCAGGAGACGGAGCGGCGACTTCCGTATCCCGGAACGCGCTTGACTGGGCGCACCACCTATCGTCAGCCTGACCGTATGCCGATCGAACTCCTTCTCCACGGCCGGGTCCACGTCGACCTGGCCCGCACCGCGAGCGCCACCTGTCCGGGCTGCTGAGCACCGACGGCCCAACTCGTGACCTCCATCAGAAGGACAACTCCATGACGGCCTCGCCCGACCTCGGCACCGTTCAGCTCGCTTCTCCCGACCTGTTGCGCTCGACCTTCCGTCGGCATGCCGCCGGTGTGGCGGTGATCACCGCACGTGGTGACGCCGGCCCGGTCGGCTTCACCGCCACCTCCCTCACCTCCGTCTCCGCGGAGCCCCCGCTCGTCTCCTTCGGTATCGGCACGGGCGCCTCCAGCTGGCCCGCCATCGCCGAGACGGAGCACATAGGCGTCCACATACTCGGCGAGCACCAGGGCGAGCTGGCAGCCACCTTCGCCCGCAGCGGTGCCGACCGCTTCGGCGCGCCGACCGTGTGGCGCGAGGGCCCGGAAGGCGTACCGGTGCTCGACGACGTGCTGGCCTGGCTGGTCTGCCGGATCGTCGGGCGTGTTCCCGCCGGTGATCACCGCATCGTGCTGGCCGAGGTGGTCCTGGGCGACCCCACGGGCGCCGGCCGTCCCCTCCTCTACCACCAGGGCCGCTTCAACGGCCTGCGGGATTGATCACGCTCCCCGGTCCTGCGAAGCGGTCGAGTTCCGGTTACGCTGCGTTGCGAAGGTCACAGTTCAAAGCGCTTGCTTAGCGGGCATGAACTGGGTGTACTGACGAGTAATATTTCGGTCGGAGCGCGCGGACGCCCCGACCGGGATCGGCCGCTTGAGGCGCCTATGCTGCCTGCAAGAGGCAGCCCGGAAATGACGATGCAGTAGGAGAGCCGGCGTGAGCTTGAGGATCGTTGTCACTGTGAAGTACGTGCCCGACGCCACTGGCGACCGGCACTTCGCCGATGACCTGACCGTCGACCGCGACGACGTGGACGGTCTGCTCTCCGAACTGGACGAGTACGCGGTCGAGCAGGCGCTGCAGATCGCGGAGGACGCGGACGACGCCGAGGTCACCGTTCTGACGGTCGGCCCCGAGGACGCCAAGGACGCGCTCCGCAAGGCCCTCTCGATGGGTGCCGACAAGGCCATCCACGTCGAGGACGACGACCTGCACGGCACCGACGCCATCGGCACCTCCCTGGTCCTGGCCAAGGCGATCGAGAAGGCCGGTTACGACCTGGTCATCTCTGGCATGGCCTCCACCGACGGCACCATGGGCGTCGTACCCGCCCTGGTCGCCGAGCGCCTGGGCGTCCCGCAGGTCACCCTGCTGTCCGATGTCTCCGTCGAGGGTGACGTCGTGAAGGGCCGCCGCGACGGCGACGCCGCCTCCGAGCAGCTGGAGGCCTCCCTCCCGGCGGTCGTGTCGGTCACCGACCAGTCCGGCGAGGCCCGTTACCCGTCCTTCAAGGGCATCATGGCGGCCAAGAAGAAGCCGGTGGAGTCCTGGGACCTGTCCGACCTGGACATCGAGGCCGAGGAGGTCGGCCTGGACGGCGCGTTCACCAAGGTCGAGGCCGCGAACGAGCGCCCGGCCCGTACGGCCGGCACCATCGTCAAGGACGAGGGCGAGGGCGGCAAGCAGCTCGCTGAGTTCCTCGCGAGCCAGAAGTTCATCTAAGGGCTCGCCCCCGCTGACCGCCCCTCAACTTCGTTACGCAGGAGAGCAATCCCATGGCTGAAGTCCTCGTCTACGTCGACCACGTGGACGGTGCCGTCCGCAAGCCGACCCTTGAGCTGCTGACCCTGGCCCGCCGCATCGGCGAGCCCGTCGCCGTCGCGCTGGGCAACGGCGCCGCCGACACCGCCGCCACGCTCGCCGAGCACGGCGCGGTGAAGGTCCTCACCCACGACGCGTCCGAGTACGCCGAGTACCTGGTCGTGCCGAAGGTGGACGCCCTGCAGGCCGCCCACGAGGCCGTCTCCCCGGCCGCCGTGCTGGTCCCGTCCTCCGCCGAGGGCAAGGAGATCGCCGCCCGTCTGGCGCTGCGCATCGGTTCCGGCATCATCACCGACGCCGTCGACCTGGAGGCCGGCGACGAGGGCCCGGTGGCCACTCAGTCGGTGTTCGCCGCGTCCTTCACCACCAAGTCGCGGGTCATCAAGGGCACCCCGGTCATCACGGTCAAGCCGAACTCGGCCGCCGTCGAGGCCGCCCCTGCCGCCGGCGCCGTCGAGGCCCTGTCCGTGACCTTCTCGGACAAGGCCACCGGCACCAAGATCACCGGCCGTACGCCGCGTGAGTCGACGGGCCGCCCGGAGCTGACCGAGGCCGCGATCGTGGTCTCCGGTGGCCGCGGTGTGAACGGCGCCGAGAACTTCTCGATCATCGAGGCGCTCGCCGACTCCCTCGGTGCCGCCGTCGGCGCCTCGCGTGCCGCCGTCGACGCCGGCTGGTACCCGCACACCAACCAGGTCGGCCAGACCGGCAAGTCGGTCTCCCCGCAGCTGTACATCGCCAACGGCATCTCCGGCGCCATCCAGCACCGCGCCGGTATGCAGACCTCGAAGACCATCGTGGCCGTCAACAAGGACTCCGAGGCCCCGATCTTCGAGCTGGTCGACTTCGGTGTGGTCGGCGACCTCTTCGACGTCGTGCCCCAGCTGACCGAGGAGATCAAGGCCCGCAAGGGCTGAGCGCCTCCCTGGCTCGACGAGGCCCCTGTGACCGGCGCGGTCACGGGGGCCTCGGTGCATCCTGGTGACGACCGGCCGGCTGCCGACCAGCGTCCGGACGGGGTGTTGACCAGCGAGAACCGCACAGATAACTTCGTTCTACGGATTGTTGATTCCGTACAGCGGAAAAATGGAGGGTGTGGGATGGGTCAGCAGGAGAAGGTGGCGACAAGCCTCGCGGGCGCCGTCAGCGAGGAGATCAGCGCCTCCCTCGCACCGGTCGACGCGGAGCTGGAGCGCCGCTATCCCGGGGACCCCGGCACCAGGCAGCCCGTACACACCGTCTACGTCCCCGGTGACGCCTTCGCCGCCGACACCATCCGTTCCTGGGGCGACCAGGCGCTCGCCGCCCTCGACGCACACGCACCGGACGCCGCCTCCTTCGCCGCGGTGCTCGGCCTGCCCGGCGAGCTGGCCGAGCCGGTCTACTCCCGCGTCCGCGCCAAGCTGGAACACGAGCCGATCGAAGACCTGCGCGTCGACTTCGAGGACGGCTACGGCCCCCGCCCCGACGCCGAGGAGGACGCGGCGGCGGCCCGCGCGGCCCGTCTGATCGCGGAGGCGTACGAGAACGGCACGGCGGCGCCCTACATGGGCATCCGCATGAAGTGCATGGAGGCCGCGGTACGCGACCGGGGCATCCGCACCCTCGACGTCTTCCTCACCGGTCTGATCGAGGCGGGCGGACTGCCCGAGGGCCTGGTCCTCACCCTGCCGAAGGTGACGTACCCCGAGCAGGTCTCCGCCTTCGTCCGCCTCCTGGAGGCCTTCGAGAAGGTGCACGGCCTGGACGCCGGCCGGCTCGGTTTCGAGATCCAGATCGAGACCAGCCAGTCCATCCTCGCCACCGACGGCACCGCCACCGTCGCCCGGATGATCCAGGCCGCCGAGGGCCGTGCCACCGGGCTGCACTACGGCACCTTCGACTACAGCGCCTGCCTCGGTGTCTCCGCGGCCTACCAGGCCAGCGACCACCCGGCCGCCGACCACGCCAAGGCGATCATGCAGGTGGCCGCCGCGGGCACCGGCGTGCGCGTCTCCGACGGCTCGACGAACGTCCTCCCCGTCGGCCCGACCGCCAAGGTCCACGACGCCTGGCGCCTCCACTACGGTCTCACCCGCCGCGCCCTCGCCCGCGCCTACTACCAGGGCTGGGACATGCACCCCGGCCACATCCCCACCCGTTACGCCGCCGTCTTCGCCTTCTACCGCGAGGGCTTCGAGCAGGCGGCGGGCCGCCTCGCCCGCTACGCCAACCACGCCGGCGGCGACGTGATGGACGAGCCCGCCACCGCCAAGGCCCTCAGCGGCTACCTGCTGCGCGGCCTGGACTGCGGCGCCCTCGACATCGCCGAGGTCGCCCGCCTCACCGGCCTGACCCGCGCCGACCTGGAGGGCTTCGCGTCGCCCCGGCGCGGTGATCTCACCGCCTCCGCGAAGTGAGGGACTGCCGAGAGCGCCTCGGACGGTAACGATCCCGGGAAGATCAGTGACGGCAGCCGGCCCAGATCAGGTCAGGACCGGGCTGCCGGCCGTCGGCGTACGGCTCCAGACCCGACTCCGTCACCCACTTCTGCTCGGCGAACAGCCGGGTACCTCGCGCGCACAGCGCGGCGTCGCGGCGGGCCCGCATGCAGAACTCCTCGGGCGTGACCCCGAACAGCTCGCGCAAGGGCGCCGATCCCGCAAGGAGTTCCGTGATCAGGGCGCGCTGGTCGCCGGGGTGGCGGCGCGGCGTGTCGGAGCCGTTGTGCAGCACCCCGTGCCGGTTGACGTAGGCGTACGCCCCCGGGAGCACGGAACCGTCCGGCAGCTCGATCCGCACGTCCGGCGCGGGCAGCCAGGCCCGACGGAAGTTGCCGTCGCACAGTGGCACGCCCTCGCTGGCGTCGATCACCTCCAGCTGGCGCCGGCCCAGCCAGATGACGAACAGCTCATGTAACGCGCGCGGGGACTTGACGGGGGAGGCGGAGACATAGCCCAGCCGGCTGACGTGCGCGGACACGCCCACATCGAGGCCGGTCACCCGGGTCCGCACCATGGGCAGCGGGGAACCGATGCCGAACTCCGCCATCTTCTGCCGCAGCTGGCCCGGACAGGCGTTGGAGCCGACGGCGAGGACCGGCACCCGGTCGTCGTACACCAGGCGCTCCAGCGGCAGCATCCGGTCGCCGTGCAGCAGTCCGGAGTCGGCCGGCCAGGCGCCGGGACAGGTCAGCGGATGGTCGCGGGGCGCGCCGGCGAGACCGAGCTCCTCCAGGGTGCGGCCGGTCACGGGCGGCTCAGTCGGCCGGCGGCAGCTCGCCCGAGCCGCGCGTGATCAGCCGGGTGGGCAGCTCGATGCGCTCCGGTGCGACGAGCCCGCCGTCCAGTTGACGGAACAGGCGCTCGGCGGCCGTACGGCCGAGGGCGGCCGCGTCCTGGGCGACGACCGTGACGCCCGGCTGGAGCAGATCGGCCAGCTCGATGTCGTCGAAGCCGACGAGGGCGACCTGGCGGGCGTGCTCGGCGAGGACCCGGATCACGGTGACCGTCACCCGGTTGTTGCCCGCGAAGATCGCGGTGACGGGGTGGGGCCCGGAGAGCATCTCCTCCGCCGCCCGGCGCACCCGCTCCGGATTCGTCTGCCCGAGGGACATCCAGGCCTCGTCGACCGGTATCCCCGCGTCCTCCATCGCCGCCCGGTAGCCGCGCAGCCGTTCGGCGGCGGTGTGGATGCGCGGCATGTCGCCGATGAACCCGATCCGGCGGTGGCCGTGCGCGATCAGATGGGCAACGCCGTCCCGGGCACCGCCGTAGTTGTCGGAGAGGACCACGTCGGCGTCGATGCGCCCGGCCGGACGGTCCACGAACACCGTCGCCACGCCCGCCCTGATCTCCGGTTCGAGATAGCGGTGGTCGTCGCCGGCCGGGATCACCACCAGGCCGTCCACCCGCCGTGCGCACAGGGCGAGGGCCAGCTCCTGCTCGCGTTCCGGGTCCTCGGCGCTGGAGCCGTTGATCAGCAGGGCGCCATGGGCCCGCGCCACCTCCTCCACGGCGCGGCTGAGCGGGCCGTAGAAGGGGTCGGCGAGGTCCTCCAGGACCAGGCCGATGCTCGCCGTACGGCCCTTGCGCAGCACCCGGGCGCTGTCGTTGCGGCGGAAGCCCAGTGCCTCGATCGCCTCCTGCACCCGGCGTTCGGTGTCCGGGGTGACTCCGGGCTCGCCGTTGACCACCCGGGAGACCGTCTTCAGACCGACCCCGGCACGCGCCGCCACGTCCTTCATCGTCGGGCGGTTGCCGTAACGGGTGCCGGGAAGGCTGTCTGCGCGGCGGGTGGTCTCGGGCACGATGCGGCGTCCTGTCCTGTCGTACGACTTGTCCGACTTGTCAACGGGATGATGCGTCGATCCTCGGTTTGTATGAGGATGTGGCGTCGAGCATAGAGCCTGGACAACGTTGTCAGATGCGAGAGACACTGTCCACCGCTGTCTCCGGCCTGCGCCCCCACCGCTTGACCGGCCTGTCTTTCCTTGGTTTGCGAGCTTCAACGGGGAGTCTGACTCTGATGCACACCGACCTCGTGGCGGCCCTCGACATCGGCGGTACCAAGATCGCCGGCGGTCTCGTGGACGGCCACGGACGGATCCTGGCCCGAGCCCAGCGCCCCACACCCGCCCAGCACGACGGCGAAACGGTCATGCGGGCGGTGCAGGACGTACTCGCCGACCTCTCCGGATCGCCGCTGTGGGGGCGTGCGCACTCCGTCGGCATCGGCAGCGCCGGACCGGTGGACGCCTCGGCGGGCACCGTCAGTCCGGTGAACGTGCCGGGCTGGCGCGACTTCCCGCTGGTCGAGCGGGTGTGCGTGGCCGTAGGCGGTCTCCCGGTCGAGCTGATCGGCGACGGCGTCGCGATCACGGCCGCCGAGCACTGGCAGGGCGCCGCCCGCGGCCACGACAACGCGCTGTGCATGGTGGTGTCGACCGGCGTCGGCGGCGGGCTGGTGCTGGGCGGCAAGCTGCACCCCGGGCCCACGGGGAACGCCGGGCACATCGGGCACATCAGCGTCGACCTCGACGGCGACCCGTGCCCGTGCGGCTCGCGCGGCTGTGTGGAGCGGATCGCAAGCGGGCCCAACATCGCCCGCCGCGCTCTGGAGCGGGGCTGGCGCCCCGGCCCCGACGGTGACGCCTCGGCCGCCGCGGTCGCCGCCGCGGCCCGCGAGGGCGATCCGGTCGCCGTGGCCTCCTTCGAGCGGGCGGCCCGGGCGCTGGCCGCCGGCATCGCGGCCACCGCGACCCTGGTCGAGATCGACATCGCGGTGATCGGCGGGGGCGTGGGCAAGGCGGGCGACATCCTCCTCACACCCCTGCGGAAGGCACTCACCGACTACGCGACGCTGTCCTTCGTGCAGCGGCTGACGGTCGTGCCGGCGCAGATGGGCACGGATGCGGGACTGGTCGGCGCGGCAGCGGCGGCGCTGGCGCGCCGACCGGACGCGGCGGGGGTGTGAGGCGGGGGTTCGCCGTAGCGCCGGGTCGGGGCGGAACAGGGCGCTGCTCGCTGGGAGGTGCCGCTGCCAAGGCGACGGCACTGCAGCTCCCGGGGGGCGCGGGGAACTGCGCGACCAGGGCCCCCACGCACCCGCAGTCGCGTACGGTCTCAATCACCCCGAACGGCAGGCGCAGCCCCTCCGCAGCTGACGCTCGCGTCCGCCCAGTCCGCATGGTCGGAGTCGTTGCCGTCTCCCGCGTCGGTGACGACCAGGTCGACGACCTGGGCACCGGTGATGTCGGCGGTGAGCGGCTGGGCCGGCATCGCGTTGGTCAGGACGCCGGTCGAGGCGACCTTCGTGCCGTCCGCCCGGATCTCGAAGGCGACGGTGCCCTTGGGGCCCTTCTCGTCGTCGACGCCGACGTCCGCGGTGACCTTGGTGCAGGCCTTGCCTGTGTAGAAGGAGACGTCGCTCGGTGCATGGGCCCCGAGGCCCCTGGCATACACCGTGCCGCCGATGGTGATCGGGTGGCCGTCGCCCGCGGCGCTCTCCCCGTTGCTGGTGTCGCGTTCCACCGGTCCCCAGCCGCTCGTCGCCGACAGCCACGTCAGGCCGCTCAGGTACGACGTTCCGGCGGGCGGCCGTACCACGACGGACGCCGTCAGCGGGAGGGCACTGGTGACGCGCTCTCCGGCCGGTGAGCGGTAGTCCGCCCGGAGTGCGAGGGCGTAGGACCCGGTCGGTGTCCCCGGCGGGGCGGTGACCTTCCAGGCGGTGCGCAGGGTCCGGCCCGTGGCGAGGGTGGCGGCCGTGGTCGCCGAGGCCGGCTGTACGGTCCACCCGTCGGGGCCGGTCAGGGACACGGACACGCGGCGCGCTGAAGTACGGCCGAGGTCGGTGACGGTGCTGGTCAGTGTGGCCGGGGTGGCGGCCTCCAGCAACGGGCTCGCGTCCAGGCCGAGTTCGGCGGCGGGCGGGTTGGCGGACCAGTGCGGGTCGGCCGAGACGCGCAGGAGGACCGTGCCGTGGGCGGGGACAGTGGCCGCGATGGTGCCCGCGGTGTTGTAGCCACGGTGCTGCCACAGGTCCCGCAGGGTGTAGGCGGGGGCGTCGGACAGGCCGACGGCGGCCGCGGTGGTGGCGATCCGCTGGGCGGTGCCCGACTCGTTGAACAGGGCCACCGCGCGGCTGCCGTCCGTCATCTCCTTGGCGATGACCCAGCGTCCGCCCGCGGAGGAGACGACCGTCCCCTGCCTGCCCAGCGGGTCCTGGTCGACGGCGATGACCTCCTTGTTGTCAAGGATGTCGAAGGTCGCAGGCGAGGCCTTGCGCAGATCGGTGCCGATGAGCAGTGGCGCGGCCATGACCGACCAGAGGGAGAAATGCGAGCGGTACTCGGTGTCCGTCATGCCGCCGTTGCCGACCTCCAGCATGTCGGGGTCGTTCCAGTGACCGGGACCGGCGTACGGCGCGAGGGGGAGGTTCTGCTTCAGGATGGAGAGCATCGAGCCCCAGTTGTCACTGATGTCGCCCGTGGTGCGCCACAGATGACCGACGCCCGACGCCCACTCCCACGGCTTGTTCTCGCCCCATTCGCAGATGCTGTAGACGATGGGCCGGCCCGTTGTCCGAGAGGCGGCCTTCAGCGCGTCACGCATGGTCGTGTACCGCTGCTTGGCGTCGACGCCCTGGTTGTTGCAGTTGTCGTACTTCAGGTAGTCCACGCCCCAGTCGGCGAACTGCTGAGCGTCGCCGTACTCGTGTCCGAGCGCGCCCGGAAAGCCCGCGCTGTTGCAGGTCCTGGTGCCGGCGCTGGTGTAGATGCCGAGCCTCAGCCCCTTGGCGTGGACGTAGTCGGCGACGGCCTTGATGCCGTGCGGGAAGCGGGCCGGGTCGGGCACCAGCTTGCCGTCGGCGTCGCGTTGCGGCAGCGCCCAGCAGTCGTCCAGGTTGACGTACTGGTAGCCGGCGTCCTTGAGGCCCTTGCCCACGAACAGGTCGGCGATGCCCTTGACCATGCTCTCGTTGAAGTCGGCGCGGCAGTGCGTGGAGTTCCAGTTGTTGAAGCCCATCGGCGGGGTGAGGGCGAGACCGTCGGCCAGGCCGGGAACGCCGGCACGGGCCTGGGCGGGGGCCGCCGGGGCGGCGGTGGCGAGGCCCGCCGCGCAGAGCAGTCCCGCGGTGAGCGCTCCGAGCACTCTGCGGCGGGTGGTGCGGGTGTGAGGGTGACGCATCGTTGACGTTCCTCCGACTCGCGAAAGGTGGATCACGGCATGCGGCCACGAGGGCGGCATGTACGTGTCATTGGTGCGCGTTTACGGTAGGACGTGTCGGACTATGTTGGAAGAGCTGTGTCCCGACTGTGCGACATCCCGTCAAATCCCTTGACGGCTGCGCTGTGTGGCCCCGCGACGACGAGAGGGCGTTCGGGTGTGTTCGCTTCCGAGGCTCACGCGCCGTCGTCGACGCGACCCCAGCCGGGCAGCGGCGGCCGGGGCCAGGCGGGCGGGCGGGGCAGCAGCCGTGCGGGGCGGTCGGCCGTCAGCGCGTCCGCCGGAATCCGTCCGCTGAGCCAGCCGAGCACCTGGTGCCCGGCCCCGGCGACCGAGGGGCCGTCCGCCGACACCGGCCAGCAGCGGCCGAGATCGACGGCCTCCACCGAGGTGAGGGGGAAGCCCTGGGCGCGCAGTGTGGTGAGGGTGTCGTCCAGCGCCCAGCGGACATAGCGGTCCGGCCACTGCGCGGTGCCGTGGCCGACGCCCAGGTCGAGGTGATGTGTCTCCAGCTCCCGCAGACAGCGCAGCAGCAGGTACCAGGCAGGGTGCCGCCAGCCGGCCAGTGCCGGGACCAGACGGTCCCAGGCGGGGGCGGGCATCGTGCGCGCCTGGGCCGCGAACCGGTCCAGGCTCGCCCGCAGCCGGGTCACGAGCGCCTCGGCGGCCAGCGCCGCGTCCCGCTCCACCGCCGCGGACAGCGCCGTCGCGTCCGCGCGCGGGCCCGGTGCGCGGCCGGTGCGCGCGAGCCGCAACAGCCACACGTAGGCGTCGACACTGTGCACGACATGGGCGAGCACATGCCCGCGCGTCCATCCGGGCAGCCCCGACGCGGCGCGCAGCCCGGCGTCGGACAGACCGGCCGCGGCGCGCACGAGCAGGGCGCCCGAGCGTACGACGTCCTCGACGGGATCGTCTGGTGTGCCGAGGGACGGGCGTCCGCTCACCGGAACTCCCGCACGACCTCGATGCGGCCGACGATGTGGTCGTTGAACTCGTCCAGCTCCTCGGCGGGCACCCACAGTTCCAGGATCGTCTCGCCGCCTGCCTGCCGTACCGGATACCTCGCGACGAACTCCGTGTCCACCTCGAAACGGGTCACGAAACCGGCGCCGTCGTGCTTGACGTTCCAGTCCCGGGCGATCCGGACGGCGTAGTCCTCGTTGAGGACCGGATAGAAGATCGGCTGTTCCGGGAGCCGGGGCGGCCACGCCCGCCAGTCGAGTGCGCGGACCAGCTCCAGCTCCTTGGGCCCGGTGGGGCGCCACAGGGTCGTCGTCAGGGTCCGGCTCGTCATGACGTCGCATTTCTGGTCGTGCCTGCCGCTGGAGCCGGCAGGGCGGGATGCCGGACGATACCGGCGCCCCCGCAGAGGGGGCCAGTGGATTTCGGCACGGCGGTCCCCCCTGACGGGGGCGCGAAGCGCCGCACCAGGACCGGTGCCGGACGGCTGCCCGGATGCCCGCGTGACCCCTGGGCGGGTCCCGCAGTTGACCAGCGCATGAAGAAGCGCAGCATGCTCGCCATCGCCAGCCTGGCCACCGGATTCGTCGTGGCCGCCGTCACCCCCTCCCACGGGGCGGGCGACCGCCCCGTCGGCGACCTCAAGGTCTCGGACACCGTCGACTCGGCCGGTCACCCGGTCGGGGACGGTCCCGCCGCCGACGACGCCCCCGAACAGGAGTAGGTCCAACGGCCCACGGCACGTGTGCCGGTGCCCCCGCCGAGGGGGCACCGGCACTCCCGTCCGGCGCCCTCACCGTGGCGGCGTTTCCGTGGCAGGGTGGAGCGGGCAAGCCTCAGGGGGCCAACACAAGAGGGGGAGTCCGTGACCGTCGTCTGGATCAACGGCGCGTTCGGTGCGGGAAAGACCACCACCGCACGGGAACTGATCGAACTGATCCCGAACAGCACGCTCTTCGACCCCGAGATCGTCGGCGGAGCGCTCACGCACCTGCTGCCGGCCAAGCGTCTCGCCGAGGTCGGCGACTTCCAGGACCTGCCGATCTGGCGCCGGCTCGTGGTCGACACGGCGGCCGCGATGCTCGCCGAGCTGGGCGGGACGCTCGTGGTGCCGATGACCCTGCTCCGCCAGGAGTACCGCGACGAGATCTTCGGCGGCCTCGCCGCCCGCCGAATCGCCGTGCACCATCTGCTGCTCGCCCCGGCTGAAACGATCCTGCGCGAGCGGATAGCAGGGCGGGAGGTCCCGCCCGCCCTGCCCGACGGCGAGATGCGCGTGCGGCAGTGGTCGTACGACCACATCGAGCCCTACCGCGCCGCCCTCGCCTCCTGGCTCACCACTGACGCCCATCCCGTGGACACCAGCGCCCTCACCCCCCACGAGACCGCCGTCCGCATCGCCGACGCCGTCGGCAGCGGAGCCGTACCGCCCTGCGACATCGTGCAGACCCCCGAGCCGACCGCCGAGACCCTCGCCGCCGGGGTGCTGCTCTTCGACGAGCAGGACCGGGTGCTGCTCGTGGATCCCACCTACAAGCCCGGCTGGGAGTTTCCCGGCGGGGTGGTCGAGCGGGGCGAGGCACCGGCCCGCGCCGGGATGCGCGAGGTCGCCGAGGAGACCGGGATACGGCTGCGGGAGGTGCCCCGGCTGCTCGTGGTGGACTGGGAACGGCCGGTGCCGCCCGGCTTCGGCGGGCTGCGGTTGCTGTTCGACGGCGGCCTGCTGGAGTCCGGCGAGGCGTCCCGGGTCCTGCTGCCCGGCCCGGAGTTGCGCGGCTGGCGCTTCGCCAGCGAGCAGGAGGCGGCGGAGATGCTCCCACCGGTCCGCTACGAGCGGCTGCGCTGGGCCCTGCGTGCCCGCGAGCGGGGCACCGCGTTGTACCTGGAGGCGGGGGTACCGGTCGGCTGAGCCGCCGCTACGGCACGGCCGCCGATGCCGGGGCCGAACGGTCCGGCGGTTGCCAGGGCCTTGGCCGACTCCTCGTCGCTGAGCCGGTGCACGAGGTCTGCGAGGCGGGTGTGCGCGGTGGGACGACGGGGGAGGGGCACCTCTCCACGGTCAGCCCACGGCCGCCGCTCCGCGCAGAGCGGGTGCGGCGTCTCCCACCACCGGGTCACCATGCCCGAAACAGGCGACCTCCGCGCCGAGGTCCGCCAACGTGCCCAGGGAAGCGAGGAGCCGGGGCCGGTCGAGGTTGAACACGCCCGGGATCACCGTGCCGTCGAACGGTGAGGCGGCCACCGTGTCGCCGGTGAACAGCACGCCCTCCTCGGGCAGGAACAGGGCGATGCTGCCGTCGGTGTGCCCGGGGACGTGGATCACCCGGGCGCCACCGCCGAAGTCCAGCACTTCGCCGTCCGACACGCCGGTGACCGCGGCCGGCGGTACCGGCGTGCCCTCCGGAAGGCGCTGGGCCGCGGCCGCGTGGATCGGCAACTCCCACTCCTCGAACAGCGGCGGCGGGCCCGTGAGTTCCCCGCGGACGAACGGCGCGTCCAGGTGGTGCGCCAGCACCTCCGCGCCGCTCAGCGCGGCGAACTCGCCCGCCCCGCCCGCGTGGTCCTCGTGGAAGTGGGTCAGCACGATCCGCCGTACGTCCCCGGGCGTGTGCCCCAGCGCCGTGACCGCGTCGGCGATCGCGCGGCCGGCACCGATCGTGCCCGCGTCGACGAGTGTCAACGCGTCGTCGTCGCGCCAGAGGTACGCCTGGCCGACGGGAAAACGCAGGAGGTGGAGCCGGGGGAGCAGCGTGATGACGTCCATGCGCCGACCGTAGGCGGCGCCCCCGCCCGCGGGCGAGGGCGCTCTGCCGGGGGCAGAAGGGTTCAGCCCGCCGCGTAGTTGCGCAGGAACAGCGCCTCGGCGACCGACAGCCGTTCCAGCTCCTCGGGGGACACGCTCTCGTTGACCGCGTGGATCTGCGCCTCCGGCTCGCTGAGCCCGATGAGCAGGATCTCCGCCCGCGGGTAGAGCCCGGCGAGGGTGTTGCACAGCGGGATGGAGCCGCCCTCGCCGGCGTACTGCATCGTCTCGCCCGGGTAGGCGACCGCCATCGCGTCGGCCATCGCCTGGTAGGCCGGGCTGGAGGCGTCGGCGCGGAACGCCTGGCCCTGGCCGATCTGTTCGGTGGTGACCCGGGCGCCCCACGGGGTGCGCGTCTCCAGGTGCGCCTGGAGCAGCTTGGTCGCCTCCGCCGCGTCCACGCCCGGCGGCACCCGCAGACTGATCAGCGCGCGGGCGCTCGCGTGCACGGACGGGGTGGCGCCGACGACAGGCGGGCAGTCGATACCGAGGACGGTGACGGCCGGACGGGCCCAGAGACGGTCGGCGACCGAGCCGTCGCCGATCAGACCGACCCCGTCGAGCACCTTGGCGTCCGCGCGGAACTGCTCCTCGGTGTACTCCAGGCCGTTCCACGTACCCGTGGCGTCCAGCCCGTCGACGGTGGTCGAGCCGTCCTCGGCGCGCAGCGAGTCCAGGACGCGGATCAGCGCGGCCAGCGCGTCCGGGGCGGCACCGCCGAACTGGCCGGAGTGGAGGTTGCCCGCGAGGGTGTCGATCCGCACCCGGACCAGGGTCATGCCGCGCAGCGTGGTGGTCACCGTCGGCAGGCCGACGCGGAAGTTGCCCGCGTCGCCGATGACGATGGTGTCGGCCTCCAGCAGCTCCGGGTGCTCCTCGGCGTACCGCTCCAGGCCGCCGGTGCCCTGTTCCTCCGAGCCCTCGCAGATCACCTTGACGTTCACGGGGACGCCGCCGTTCGCCTTCAGGGCGCGCAGCGCGAGCAGGTGCATGATCACGCCGCCCTTGCAGTCGGCGGCCCCGCGCCCGTACCAGCGGCCGTCGCGCTCGGTCAGCTCGAACGGCGGGCTGGTCCAGCCGGCCTCGTCGAGCGGCGGCTGGACGTCGTAGTGCGCATAGAGCAGAACCGTTTTCGCACCCTCCGGGCCCGGCAGGTAGCCGTAGACGGACTGCGTGCCGTCCGGGGTGTCCAGCAGTGCCACGTCGACGAAGCCCTCGGCGCGCAGCGCGTCGGCGATCCAGCTCGCGGCGGCCTCGCTCTCGCTCTTCGGGAACTGGTCGAAGTCCGCCACCGACTTGAAGGCGACCAGCTCGGCCAGCTCCGCCTGCGCCTTGGGCAGCAGCGAGGCGACGGTCTGTGCGACCGGATTCGACGACATGGGCACGCTCCTCGTAGGTGCGACGTTGTACGGGGTGTACCCCGATACTCCCACAGTGGCCTGCGACGACGGCCGCCGTAGGATGCGGGGGACACTACGGCAGCGGCTTGATCGGAGCGGTAGACCATCGTGAGCGGCGAGAACTCTTCGGCGGACGGCGTGCAGCGGGTGTGGGACGTCGTCGTGGTGGGCGCGGGACCCGCGGGGGCCTCGGCCGCCTACGCGGCGGCTGTCGCGGGACGGCGCGTGCTGCTGCTGGAGAAGGCCGAGCTGCCCCGGTACAAGACCTGCGGCGGCGGCATCATCGGACCCTCGCGCGACGCGCTGCCGCCCGGCTTCGAGCTGCCCCTGCGCGACCGGGTGCACGCGGTCACCTTCTCGCACAACGGCCGCTTCACCCGCACCCGCCGCTCCAAGCAGATGCTGTTCGGGTTGATCAACCGGCCCGAGTTCGACCAGCAGCTGGTCGAGCACGCGCAGAAGGCGGGCGCCGAGCTGCGTACGGGCGTCACGGTGCAGCGGGTCGAGCAGCACGGCTCGGCCGTCCCCGACCGGCGCACGGTCGCCGTGATCCTGCAGGGCGGCGAGACGGTGCTGGCTCGTGCGGTCGTCGGCGCCGACGGCAGCGCCAGCCGCATAGGGGCCCACGTCGGAGTGAAGCTGGACCAGGTCGACCTCGGCCTGGAGGCGGAGATCCCGGTGCCGGAGCCGGTCGCCGAGGACTGGAAGGGCCGGGTCCTCATCGACTGGGGCCCGATGCCGGGCAGTTACGGCTGGGTGTTCCCGAAGGGCGACACCCTGACGGTCGGCGTGATCTCCGCGCGCGGTGAAGGCGCCGCCACCAAGCGCTACTTGGAGGACTTCGTCGCGCGGCTCGGCCTTGCGGGCTTCGAGCCGAGCATCTCCTCCGGGCATCTGACCCGCTGCCGCGCCGACGACTCGCCGCTCTCGCGCGGCCGGGTGCTGGTCTGCGGGGACGCGGCGGGCCTGCTGGAGCCGTGGACCCGAGAGGGCATCTCCTTCGCGCTGCGCTCGGGCCGGCTCGCGGGCGAGTGGGCGGTGCGCATCGCCGAGGCGCACGACGCGGTCGACACCCGGCGCCAGGCCCTGAACTACGCGTTCGCGATCAAGGCCGGGCTGGGCGTCGAGATGAGCGTGGGCAAGCGCCTGCTGACCGCGTTCGAGAAGCGTCCGGGCCTCTTCCACGCGGCCCTCACCGGCTTCCGTCCCGCCTGGAAGGCGTTCCGGGACATCACCCAGGGCTCGACCTCGCTGGGCGAGATGGTCCGCTCCCGCCCGATCGCCCAGCGCGTCCTGACCGCGCTGGACCGGGGGCAGGCGGTTCCCGCCGAGGAGCCGGCCGGTTCCTGACCGCACCGGACGAGGGACCGGGTGTCGCGGCCTTGAGGGAGGCCCGGTGGCTACGGCACGGACCGCGCAGGAGGGTGGCTGCGGGGACCGGGCCGTTCGAGGGCGACGAAAACCGGGCCGGCAGCACCTGTGAAGACCGCGCGGGAACGGGGCGGGGCCGGTCGCAGGCGGCCAGGACCGGACCGGTGGGGGGCGGCGGTCCTTGGTGTGGCGGGACCGGGTACGGCCGCCCCTTGCGCAGGGCTCCGGTCAGTTCGTGACCGTGATGCGGAAGACCGGGTGGTCGGGAGCGATGCGGCGCAGGTCCTCGTCCGCGGAGTCCGGCCCGACGCCGTCGAAGAAGACCCCGACCTCCGCTTTCCAGCGCTTGAGGTAGGCCCGCAGCAGCGGGACCTTGTCGTCGTCGGCGACCTCGGTGGCGGTGAAGACGTCCACGGCCTTGCCGAGCCGCAGCTCGCCGCCGCCGGCCGCACGCATGTTGCGCGTCCACTGGACATGCCCTCGCGGGGCGAGCAGGTACTGCTGCCCGTCAACCGTCAGCAGGTTCACCGGAGTGGTCCGCCACTGTCCGCTCTTGCGTCCGCGCACCGCGAGGACCCGGGAACCCCAGATGCTGACGCCGCGCCGGGTGAGCCAGCTGACCGTCCGGTTGAAGACGTTGACGGTGAACCAGCCCGGCTTCTTGACGTGTGTGGACACGGTGACCCCCGTGATTTGGGAGAGCGGTGCTCTCGCTTGACTTCAGTGTGGGGGAGACAGGTGCTCCAGAGCAAGAGCGGTGCTCTCTTTTGTGTGCGCTGCTCTCGGTACGTGGCACACTGCTGGCATGAGCACCGCACAGGGCGCCCGCGCACGGGCCAGGACGGAAGTCACGGCAGCCATCAAGGAAGAGGCGCGCAGACAGCTCGCGAAGGAAGGCGCGGCCAAGCTCTCCCTGCGGGCAGTCGCCCGTGAGCTGGGCATGGTCTCCTCGGCGCTCTACCGCTACTTCCCCAGCCGCGACGAGCTGCTCACTGCCCTGATCATCGACGCCTACGACTCCCTGGGCCGGGCCGCGGAGACGGCCCACGCGGCGGCCGCGGGCGCGGACCACGTGCGGCGCTGGACGGCCGTGTGCGAGGCGGTACGGGCATGGGCCCTCGCCCATCCGCACGAGTACGCGCTGATCTACGGATCTCCGGTGCCCGGCTACTTTGCCCCCGAGAGCACCGTCCCGGCCGCTTCGCGCGTCGGCCTGCTTCTCATCGGCATCGTCCGCGACGCCCACCAGGGGCCCGGCCTCGCGCCTCTGCCCCTGCCCGCCGAGTTGCGTCCCGAGGCCGAGCGGATGGCGGCGGACCTCGCACCCGACCTGCCTCCCGAGGCGGCCGTGGCGCTGGTGGCGGCCTGGTCCCAGCTGTTCGGGCTGGTCGGTTTCGAGCTGTTCGGGCAGTTCCACCGGGTGGTGGAGGACCCGGAGGCCTTCTTCCGGCATGCGGCGGCCCGGCTTGCCCAGGGCGTGGGGCTGGTCGGCGCCTGACGCGCGCGAGCGGGGCCCGGCTCCCGGCCGCACCTATGCACCGGGAATCAGGACGACCTTCCCGGTCACCGTGCCGGACTCGGCCAGCCGCATCGCCTCCGCGACCTCGGTGAGCGGCAGCCGGGCGGCGATCCGAGCGGTGACCTCGCCGCGCTGCAGGGCGTGGAACACCTGGGTGAGGTCGGCGCGCAGCCGGGTCCGGAAGCGGTCCTTGTTCAGGCCGCGCCCCGCCCAGACGTTGAAGAAGTACGCGTGGCGGCCGTTGGGCAGCGCGTTCCACCACCACACCCGGCCGAGGATCTTCAGAACGGGCCACTGCTTGGAGCCCGAGTCGTCCCGGGTCGTGGCGCTGCCGTAGGCGACGAGGGTTCCGCCGGGGGCGAGCAGCCGCCAGGAGTCGGTGACGCTGCGCCCGCCCAGGTGGTCGAAGACGGCGTCGACCCCCTCGGGAGCGAGTTCCCGGACCCGGGCCGGGACGTTCTCGGTGCGGTAGTCGACCGGGGTGACGCCCAGGTCCCGCAGGGCCTGGTGGTGGCGCACGGACGCCGTACCGATCACCTTGAGGCCGGCCGCCCGCGCGAGCTGGACCAGAACCGTGCCGACACCGCCATTGGCGCCGTGGACCAGAACCGTTCCGCCGCTGCGCACCCGGGCCTTGCGGTGCAGCATCTGCCACGCGGTGATCCCGTTGACCACCAGCGTCTCGGCCTCCGCCGCGCCGATGCCGACGGGCACCTCCACCGCGTCGGCCGCGTCCAGCACCACATGGCTCGCCCAGCCGCCGACCTTGACCAGCGCCGCCACCCGCTTGCCGACGAGGTCCCGCGCAACGCCGGTGCCTGCCGTGAGAACCGTGCCGACCAGGTCGTAGCCCGGCACGAACGGGAAGGGCGGCTGGTCGTAGTAGCGGCCCCGGCGCATCTGCTGCTCGGCGAAGGACACCCCGGTGGCCTCCACCCGCACCACGACCTGTCCGGCACCGGGCAGCGGCACGTCCCGGTGCCGGAGCTGCAGCTCCTCCGGCTCGACCGTGCCCGGCAGGACGACCTCGACGAGTTTCGTGCTTTCCATGACGACCTCCGGGTGAAAGGGGGCTGGCGTGCGCCACTCTCGGCTAGAGAGCTTCGCTTGCGTTAGAAGCTATAACTAAAATGACCTCACCTAGCTTGAGTGTCAAGGCTTCGCGACGCTTTCCGTTATGCCTTCTCTCGACAGTGATAGGGTGAAACCGAGGAGCCGGTGAGGGGTGATGGCGATGGCGGCAGGCGCGGCGAGTCCCCGCGAGCGGTACCGCAGCCAGGTGCGGGCGGAGATCAAGGCGAAGGCCTGGAAGCAGATCGCCACCTCGGGCGCATCGGGGCTGTCCCTCAACGCCATCGCCAAGGAGCTGGGCATGAGCGGCCCGGCGCTCTACCGGTACTTCGGCGGCCGGGACGACCTGATCACCGAGCTCGTCCGGGACGCCTACCGCAGCCTCGCGGACACCTTCCGCGCCGCGGCCGACGCGGGCTCGGGGCTGTCCGGCCTGGCGCGGGCGATGCGCCGCTGGGCGCTGGAGGACCCCCAGCGCTACTTCCTCGTCTACGGCACACCGGTCCCCGGCTACCGCGCCCCGGCGGACACCACCGCTGTCGCCCAGGAGATCATGGCCGCCCTGCTGGACGTCTGCGCGGCCGAAGAGCCCCGGGCCGTCCCGCTCGACGCGATCGAGACCCACCTCGCGGACCATCGCGGCTGGGCGGGCGACCACCCCGCCCCGCCGCCCGTGCTGCGCCGGGCCCTGGCGTTCTGGACCCGCCTGCACGGGGTCCTCTCCCTGGAACTCGCCGGCCACTTCACGGGCATGGGGTTCGACCCGGAGCTGCTCTTCACCGTCGAGGCGCAGTCACTGGCGGACACCGACTGAGCTCATGGGCGGGCGTACTCCGCGGGGAGTATCCGTGATCACCTCGTCCGGCTGACGCCCGCGCGGCCGGGCGACGTCTACCGTGGCCTGCATGGAAGAGCAGCGCCCCCCATGGCATTGGTGGCGGCACGGCCCGCCGTGGTGGAGCGCGCCGGACGCGGCGGAGCCGCACCGGCCCCGGTGGCCCTGGCGATCCACCGTGCTGTTCACCGCGTTCGTGCTGATCGGCAGCCACTTCGCCGCGCAGGGCGAGCACCACCGCGTGCCTCTGGACGGCTACGCGCGTGTGCTGCTCGTCGTCGCCTGCGTCACGCTGCTCTGGCGCAATCGGTACCCGGTGGCCGTGGCCTTCGGCACCGCGACGGTGACCCTCGGCTACCTGGCCGCGGGCTACCCCTACGGCCCGGTCTTCCTCACCGTCGCCGTCAGTTGTCACAGCGCGGTCGTCGCCGGCCACCGGCGGGCCGCCCGGGCGTCCGTGGCCCTGCTGTGGGCCGGGCACGCCCTGGCCGCCCTCTGGCTCTACCGCTGGCTGCCGCCTTCGGGCGACAACAGCGGGGGCCTCACCCAGGAGATCGTCATCGCCACCTGGCTGCTGGCCGTCGTCGCCCTGTCCGAACTGGCCCGGGTGCGGCGCGAACAGTGGGCCCGGGAGCGCGCCGACCGGGCGCAGGCGGCGCGGCGCCGAGCGGACGAGGAACGGCTGCGGATCGCCCGCGAGTTGCATGATGTCCTCGCGCACAGCATCTCCGTCATCAACGTCCAGGCCGGCATGGGGCTCGCGCTGCTCGACAGCGATCCCGAGCAGGCGCGGGCCGCGCTCGCCACCATCAAGGCCGCCAGCAAGGAGGCGCTCGGCGAAGTGCGCCAGGTCCTCGACACCCTGCGCGCCTCCGGAGACGCGCCCCGTGCCCCCGCTCCCGGCCTCGACCGGCTGCCCGAGCTGGTGGAGCAGGCGGCGGCGGCCGGACTGGCCGTCGACATCGAGGGTCCGCTGCCCCGGCTGCCGCCCGGCGCCGACCTCGCCGCCTTCCGTATCGTGCAGGAGGCGCTGACCAACGTCGTACGGCACTCCGGATCGCGGCACGCGCGCGTGCGGTTCGCCGACGACGGCGACGCACTGCGGCTGCGCATCGACGACGACGGTCCGGCCACCGGCGCCGACGCCGGGGGCAGCGGCAACGGCCTGGCCGGCATGCGGGAGCGGGCCGCCGCGCTCGGTGGCACCATCGAGGCGGGCCCGCGCCCCGACGGCGGCTTCCGGGTGCTCGCCGTACTGCCGTCGCAGCCCAGGGAGGACCAGTGATCCGGGTACTGCTCGCCGACGACCAGTCACTCGTGCGGGCCGGTTTCCGCGCGTTGCTCGACGCGCAGCCGGACATCGCGGTGGCCGGGGAGGCGGCCGACGGCGAGCAGGCGCTGCGCCTGGTGCGTGAACTGCGCCCGGACGTCGTCCTGATGGACATCCGCATGCCCCAGCTGGACGGTCTCGCCGCGACCCGGCGCATCACCGGCGAAGCGGAGCTGCAGGACGTCAGGGTGGTCATGCTCACCACCTTCGAGCTGGACGAGTACGTCTTCGAGGCGATCCGCTCCGGTGCCTCCGGCTTCCTGGTGAAGGACACCGAACCGGACGAACTCCTGCGGGCGGTACGGGCGGTGGTCCAGGGCGACGCGTTGCTGTCACCGGGTGTCACCCGCCGGCTGATCGCGGAGTTCGCGGCCCGCTCCAAGGAGCCCGCGGCGGCGGACGCCCTGGCCCGGCTCACCGAACGGGAGCGGGAGGTGATGGCGCTGGTCGGCATCGGCCTGTCCAACGAGGAGATCGCCCGCCGCCTGGTCGTCAGCCCGCTGACGGCCAAGACCCACGTCAGCCGCACGATGGTGAAGCTGGGAGCGCGGGACCGCGCCCAACTCGTCGTGCTGGCCTATGAGTCGGGGTTGGTCAGACCCGGCTGGCTGGGCTGAACCGCCCGCCGGAAGCGGACCAGCACGCTGACCACCCGGACCACGAACACGACCGGTGCGACCGTCGTGCCCAGCCACAGCAGGGCCTTGGACAGCAGTTGCGGCAGGTCGAAGAGCAGCGCGGGCCCGGCCACCGCCCCGAACAGCACCGCCGCCGCGAAGGCCGCGCTCACCAGCGCATAGCCGATCTCGACCGTCGCCGCGTCCTGTTGGGCTCTGCTGCGGCGTCCCCCGTATGCGTGCATCCCTCCAGCTTCACCGACGGGAGCCCGGCGGAGCAACCAGCCCCGCCGGGCTCGACAGCGCCCGAGGGCGCGGGGCTGTGCCGACATCCGGCTGCCGCCGCGTGGGCGCGAGTCACGACGGACGCGCGCACGGCCGACGGCCCGCCCCCCGGCGGAGCGCTCAGTCGCGGACCGGCACGAGTTCCGCTTCCGCCTCCTGCACGGTGGACCTGGCGACCACGAGGGACGGCTCGGTACGGCGGCTGCGCAGACCGGTGAGGGTGATCAGCAGGCCGGCCGCCGCGACGCCCGTGACGACGAGGAAGCCGGGCCGGTAGCTGTCGAGGACGGCCTGCGGGGTGGCGTGCGCGGGAGCGCCCGCGGTCACCACGGCCGTGACCACCGCCAGGAAGATCGCGCCGCCCACCTGCACCGAGGTGTTGAGCAGCCCGGAGACCATGCCCTGCTCGTGGTCCTCGACCCCGTTGGTGGCCTGGATGTTGAGCGACGGGAAGACCAGTGCGCAGGCCGCGCCGATCAGCAGCATGGACGGCAGGATCACGGCCGCGTACACCGGGTCGAGGTCGACGCGCAGGAACAGCGCGTAGCCGAGGACCATGAAGGCGAAGCCGGTCGCGATCAGCCGTGGCGTACCGAACCGGTCGACGATCGCACCCACCTTCGTGGAGGACACCGCCACCAGCGCGCCCGCCGGCAGGAAGGCGAGCGCGGTGTGCAGGGCCGACCAGCCGAGCAGCGACTGCATGTAAAGCGTCGTCAGGAACTGGAAGCCCACATACGAGCCGAAGAACGCGACCGCGCCGAGCTGGGCGCGGACCTGGCTGCCCGAACGCAGCACGCCCAGCCGGATCAGCGGGCTCGGTGAACGCCGCTCGACCAGCACGAAGGCGGTCAGCAGGAGCGCCACGGCGAGGAACGACAGCAGCGTGCGGGCCGAGGCCCAGCCGGCCTCGGGAGCCTGGACGACGGTGAAGACCAGCAGCAGCATCGACGCGGTGCCGAGGACGGCGCCCGGTATGTCGTAACCGTCGTGGTGCTCCTCGCGGGCGCTGCGCGGCAGCAGGCGCAGGCCGGTGAGGAGTGCCACGAGCGCGATCGGCGCGGGCAGCAGCATGGTGAAGCGCCAGCTGGCCTCGGTGAGCAGGCCCGAGAGCACCAGGCCCATCGAGAAGCCGGTGGCGGCGCAGGTGGTGTAGATGGAGAGGGCACGGTTGCGCAGCGGGCCCTCCGGGAACGTGGTGGTGATGATCGACAGACCGGCCGGTGCAGTGAAAGCCGCACTCAGGCCCTTGATGAAGCGGCTGGCGATCAGCAGCGGACCGGAGTCCACCAGCCCGCCGAGCAGCGAGGCCAGCGCGAAGACACCGAGGGCGACGAGGAACACCTGCCGCCGGCCGAGCAGGTCGGCGGTCCGGCCGCCGAGGAGGAGCAGGCCGCCGTAGCCCAGGATGTAGCCACTGACGATCCATTGCAGCGTCGATGTGGACAGATGCAGGTCGGAGCCGATGGACGGCAGGGCGACGCCGACCATCGACACGTCCAGCGCGTCCAGGAACATCGCCGCGCAGAGCACCAGCAGGGTGCCCCACAGCCGGGGAGTCCAGCGCACCGCAGAGGGCGGGGGCGCGGGGGTGGTGAGCGGAGAGGTCATGCCGACGACATTACATGCACATACATTGAATGCAAACGCATTTAATGCCGACGCAATAAACTTGTTTCTCTGCTACGGTGCGCTCATGGCGTCCAACAGAGCTGAGCAGGCGCTCGTGGAACAGTGGCGCGACATCCTCGCGCTGCACGCGCACACCCAGTGCGAGCTGGACCGGGCGCTCGGCGGACACGGCCTGTGCGCCAGCGACTTCGAGGTTCTCGACCTGCTGGCCGAGGGCACGGCGGACGGCGGCTGCGCCTACCGCGTGCAGGAGATCTCCGAGCGCGTCCACCTCAGTCAGAGCGCGCTGTCCCGGCTGATCGGCCGCTTGGAGAAGGACGGCCTGGTCGAGCGCGCCATGTGCGCCGAGGACCGGCGCGGGGTGCGCGTGGCGCTCACGGCGAAGGGGCGCGCGCTGCACGGCGAGGTACGGCCGGTGCAGCGCGCGGTGCTGGCCCGGATGCTGGGCGACGCCGGCTGATCAGGCGTGCTGATCAGGCGTCAGATCCCGCCCTTCTCCCGCCAGAGCGCGGCGAGCGCCTGATCGCCGGACACAACCGGCACGGGCCTGCGGTTCCACAGGGCCAGGTACAACTCGTCGGCGGGCCCGGACAGTTCGGCCTCGGCGGCCCCGGTCTCCTCCCGCACGGCCACCGGCGGCTCGTCCGTGAGCCGTACGGTCCACACGGCATCCGTCCCCGCGCCCAGCGCCCGCACCCTCAGCAGGCGTGGCTCGGGCGCGCGCACGCGGCTCTTGGGCCGGGCGTGGAAGCCGCGCAGCAACTCGTCGATGCCGTCCACCGCGAAGTCCGGCGCGATCGGCGACGCCGTACCGCCGCGCGCGGCCTCGGCGTCGTAGCGGTGGACGGTCGTCTCGTGCGCCTGCCGGCGGGTCCAGAACGCCAGCGGTGAGGGGTTGGGCGCCGGATGGAACGTCCAGCACCGCACGTCCGCGGGCGCGGCGGCGAGGGTGTCGACCAGCAGACGGTGACTGTCCAGGTACCAGTCCACCAGTTCGGCGCCGTCGAGGTCCGGCGGGTCACCGAAGGGCCGCGGCTCCGGGTACGCCTCGGCGACGAAGGTCGCGGCCCAGCGGTGCACCGCGCCGGTGTGCCGCAGCAGGTCGCGCACCTGCCACTCCGGGCAGGTCGGCACCTTGGCATCGGTCCCCGCCGCGGCGGCGGCCGCCGCGAGCAGCCGGCCCTCCCGGTCGAGGGTCTGAAGGAAGTCGGCAGTGTTCATGGGGTGAGTGTGCCGGATGGCGCGCGCTCCATGACCGGCACCCTCGAGTCGGCCGACGGCCCGTCGTACGGCGCCGGGTGAGGCGTACGCGACGCGCTCACGCTGAGGCGCGCAGGCATCCGGGGCCGCGCTGTGCGGTGGCGTGGCCGAGGGCCGGCCGACTGCGGCGTGCGGGTCGGTCGCGGACGCCGGCGTCTGGACGCCGGTGGTGCCGTGGTGTGACCGAGGACCCGCCCACCGCGGTTCACGCGTCGCCGCCCGTGCTTTCCCTGCCGCGTCAGCCGCCTGTCCTTCGGCTTTCGCGTCAGCCGTGTGTTTTTCGGCTTGCGCGTCAGCGGCCTGTCTTTCGGCTTCGGCGTCAGCCGTGTGTCTTCCGGCTTGCGCGTTGGCCGCCCCGTCCTTCGGCTTCCTCATCGCCGTGTGTCCTTTGGCTTCCGCGTCAGCCGCCGTCCTCCCGCTCCGCGTCAGCCGCCGGCCTCTGGCTTTCGCGTCAGCCGCCGGCCTCCCGCTTTCGCGTCAGCCGCCGTCCCTCCGCTTCCGCGTCAGCCGCCCATGGCCCGCCGCGTGGACGCCCCGATGACCGCGGCGAGGGCCGCCAGTGCCGCGACGCTGGTGAGGGCGGTCGGGAGGGAGAACCAGTCGGCCATGAACCCGATCGCGGGCGGCCCGAGGAGCATGCCGCCGTAGCCCAGTGTCGAGGCGACGGCCACGCCGGACGGGCCGGTCAGCGCGCCGGCCCGTTCGACGGCGACCGGGAAGAGGTTGGCGAGGCCGAGCCCGGTGACGGCGAAACCGATCAGCGCGGCCCACACGGAGGGCGCGAGCGAGCCGAGCAGCATGCCCGCCGCCGCGACGGTGCCGCCGGCGATAACCGTACGGGCGCGGCCGAGTCGCGCCAGCAGGGTCGTGCCGGTCGCCCGGCCCACGGTCATGGCCAGCGCGAAACACGCGTACCCGGCCGCCGCCACGCCGGACGGCGCCGCGAGGTCCTGCTGGAGGTGGAGCGCGCCCCAGTCCGCCAGGGCGCCCTCGCCGTAGGCGGTGCACAGCGCGACCAGTCCGAAGACGACGACCAGCCCCCGGCCACCGGTTCGGTGCGGCATGGCGCGGTCCGGTGCCGCCCCCGGTGAGGCAGGCCGGTCCGCCGGCGCCGGCGGCTCCTGCCGCAACAGGCTGCGTCCGGCGACGGCCGTGACGAGCAGCCCGATCAGGGTGAGGCCGAGCAGATGCCGGGTGGGGGAGAGCGCACCGGCGACCAGTCCGCCGAGACCGGCGCCGATCATGCCGCCGAGGCTGAACGCGGCGTGGAACGTGGGCATGATCGGCCGCCGCAATGCGGCCACCAGGTCGACGGCGGCGCTGTTGAAGGCGACGTTGACGCCGCCGTAGGCGGCGCCGAAGAGGAGGAGTACCGCGCCCAGGGCGGGTGCCGAGTGGGTCAGCGGGGGCAGGCTGACGCTGACGGAGAGCAGGACTGCGCAGACCACGGTGACCGGATGGCTGCCGTAGCGGCGGCAGAGACGCCCGATGAGCGTCATGGTGACGACGGCACCGGCGGAGACACCGAGCAGGGCGAGCCCCAGGTCGCCGGCGGAGGCGTCGGTCTGCTGCTTGATGGCAGGGATACGGACGACCCAGCCCGCGAAGACGAAGCCGTCGAGGGCGAAGAACGCGGTGAGCGCGACGCGGAGGCGGACGAGGTCATGGCTGTCACCCGGCACCACGATGTGCGAACGGGTTTTGTTTAGTTGCGGCACAAACTCAGGTTAGGCGGGTGCGCGGGGTTGAGGCAAGAGGGGTGCCGCTGGGGGCGGGCTGCCCCGGATGCCGCGCCGAGCTGCCGGAGTTCGTGCGCTCCTGGACGGGCCGATACGGCCTTGAGGTGCACCTGGTTGTGCTTTCCCGTGGCGACGGCGGCGTCAACACGGTGCACCGGCATGCCCCGTTGCGGGTGTTCCCGCGGTCTGCGGGACTGTCCCGCCGCCGGATACAGGTCGGTTAATGCTTGCGCACGAGCTGGTTGCCGAGGGGTGAGCGGTCCATGATGGCCCCATGACGTTGGCCTCGCGCGCGCTCGCGCAACTGGCGACCTGGCCCGACCTGAGGCCGGCGGTCCCGAGCTGCGGCCTGGGACAGGCGGTGAGTTCGGCCCAGGGCGAGATCGCCCACTTCCACTCGGACCGTGATGTCGATCTGCGGCTGACCGACCGGGCCGTCCGCCGGTTCGCCAAGGACTTCAAGGGCTCGGGGGCGATCAGGATCGTGCCCGGCTCGCAGTGGGTGACCCTGCGCCTCGACGCCGCGAGCGACGTCGACCTGCTGCTGACCCTGGTGAGCGTGGCGCTCCAGGCCCAGCAGGCCTGGCCCGACCCGGCCGACCGGCCGCTGTTCGGCTGCAACGACCAGCGGGGCGCGGGATTCGTGAAGACCGACCTCGGCGCCTTCTGAGGTCGCCGGCCGTCACACCGCCAGGACCCGGATGCCCGCTTCCTCGAAGCGCCGTACCATGTCCTGCTCCACCGCCGTGTCCGTCACGAGCGTGTCCACCAGTTCCGCCCCGCAGATGCGGGCGAACGCCCGCTGGCCCAGCTTGCTGGAGTCCGCGGCGACCACCACCCGCTCGGCGCGTTCGCACATCAGCCGGTTGATCGCCGCCTCCGCCTCGTCATGGGCCGCCGCGCCGTGCGTGACGTCGAAGGCGACGACACCCAGCACCGCCATGTCGAGCGTGATCTGCCCGAGCACCCCGTCGGCGAGCGGGCCGATGAGTTCGTACGACTGCGGGCGTGCCACCCCGCCCGTCACCACGATCTTGAACTGGGGCCGCACGGCAAGCTCGTTGGCGATGTTGAGCGCGTTGGTGACGATGGTCAGCGCGGGTGAGGCGCTGGACAGATCGCCGCGTACGGCCAGGGCGCGGGCCACCTCCGTGGTGGTCGTACCGCCGGTCAGGCCCACCGCCTCGCCCGGTGCCAGCAGATCGGCCACGGCCTTGGCGATGCGCTGCTTCTCCGAGGCGCGGCGGGCCGTCTTGTAGCGCAGCGGGAGTTCGTACGACACCCCGTGCACCACCGCTCCGCCCCGGGTGCGCACCAGCATCTGCTGCTCGGCGAGCTGGTCGAAGTCCCGGCGGATCGTCGCCGCCGACACCTCCAGCTCGGCCGCCGCCTCCTCGACCTCCAGCCGGCCGCGCTCCACGAGCAGGTCCAGCAGCGCCTTCCAGCGGGCGTCCCGGGACATCGGCAGCCTCCGTTCTGAAGTGTTCCCGGTGACCCTAGCGCACCTCGTTCTGCGCTCGAATGCTTGATTGTGCTTGAAAGCTCGCTATATCTTGCAGGAACAATCAGATAGGGGGAGGGTGTGAGCATGACGCATGTCGAGAACGAGCTGAACAGCCAGCCCGAGTGCTGGATGCGGGCGGCCGAGGAGGCAGGGCGGTACCGGGACGCGCTGCCGGGGCCGGGGGAGCGGATCGCGATCGTGGGGTGCGGGACCTCGTACTTCATGGCGCAGGCGGTGGCCGGCCTGCGGGAGGGCGCCGGCCAGGGCGAGACCGACGCGTTCGCGGCCTCCGAGTTCCCGCACGGGCGGTCGTACGACCGGGTGGTGGTCCTCACCCGCTCCGGCACCACCACCGAAGTGCTGGAACTGCTGGGTGAGTTGAGCGGCAGGACACGCACCACGGCCGTCACCGGCGATCCGGACACCCCGGTCGCGAGCAGCGCCGACGACCTCGTGGTGCTGGACTTCGCCGACGAACGCTCCGTCGTCCAGACCCGGTTCGCCACCACCGCCCTCACCCTCCTGCGCGCCCATCTCGGCCTGCACACCGACTCCGTCGTCGCCGACGCGCGCACGGCCCTCGCCACTCCTCTTCCCGAAGGACTGGTCGCCTGCACCCAGTTCACCTTCCTCGGGCGCGGCTGGACCGTCGGGCTGGCCCACGAGGCCGGGCTGAAGATGCGTGAGGCCTCGCTGTCCTGGACCGAGACCTACCCGGCGATGGAGTACCGGCACGGCCCGATCAGCATCACCACCGCGGGCACGGCCACCTGGATGCTCGGCGAGGCACCCGAGGGGCTCGCGGAACAGGTCCGGGCCACCGGCGGGTCGTGGATCGACGGCGGCCTCGACCCGCTCGCCGAACTCGTCCGCGTCCAGCGGCTCGCGGTCGCCGTCGCCGCCGCCCGCGGCCTCGACCCCGACCAGCCGCGTCATCTCACCCGCTCGGTGATCCTCGCCCCCTGAGCTCCGACCCGCGCCCCGGAAGGACACCTCACGTGCCCCTCACGTCCACCGGCGAGCTGGTCACCGCCGCCGCCGAAACCCGCTCCGCCGTCGCCGCGTTCAACATCATCACCCTGGAGCACGTCGAGGCCGTCATCGCCGGCGCCGAGTCGGCCGGCGCGCCCGTCGTCCTCCAGGTCAGCGAGAACGCCGTCAAGTTCCGCTACGGGCGGCTGCTGCCGCTGGCCCGGGCTGCCGTGGCCGCCGCCGAACGCGCCGCCGTCCCCGTCGCTCTGCACCTGGACCATGTGCAGAGCGACCACCTGCTGCGCCAGGCACCCGATGCCGGGTTCAGCTCGGTGATGTACGACGCGGCCCGGCTGCCGTACGCCGACAACCTCTCCGCGACCCGGGCCGCCGCCGACTGGGCGCATGCCCAAGGGCTGTGGATCGAGGCCGAGCTGGGTCAGGTGGGCGGCAAGGACGGCAGGCCGCCGCTGGACGCCCATGCACCGGGCGCCCGCACCGATCCTCACCAGGCGTGCGACTTCGTGGCCGGCACCGGCGTCGACGCGCTCGCCGTCGCCATCGGCAGCGTGCACGCGATGACCACCCGCACCGCCGCCCTCGACAACGGCCTGCTCAAACGGCTGTCCGCCGCGCTGTCCGTCCCGCTCGTCCTGCACGGTTCCTCGGGCGTACCGGACGACGGTCTGGTCGCGGCGGTCGCCGGCGGCATCGCCAAGGTCAACGTCGGCACGGCGCTGAACATGGCCATGACCGGCGCGATTCGCGACTTCCTCGCGGCGAATCCCGAGGCGGTCGACTCCCGTAAGTACCTGAGCGTGGGGCGGGAGGCGATGGCCCAGGAGGTGCGCCGGATCATCGGGGTTCTGGCCGGCTAGAGCACCCCGAAGGGCGTCTTCGGCAAAGCCGAGAACTCGGGGGAGCGACCAGCCGCGACGACGCCGCGGACGATCGACGCGCTCAGCCCTTCCTGACCGCCCTCAGCACCACGAACTTCGGGTCGGAGGCGACCAGTTCACAGGTGCCGAACAACCGCCTCAGCTTCACGTGGTACCCCAGGTGCCGGTTCCCGATCACCCACAGCTCACCGCCCGGCCGAAGCGAGCGCAGCGCCCCCGTGAACATGCGCCACGCCGTCGCGTCGCTCGTCGCCTGATGGGAGTGGAACGGCGGGTTGTTCAGCACCAGGTCCACACTGCCCGGCGCCACCCCGGCCAGCCCGTCCCCGACCCGGAACTCCGCATGCCCGGGCACCCCGTTCGCCTTGTACGTCGCCTCCGCCGAGGCCACCGCCTGGAACGACTCGTCCACGAACAGCACTTCGGCCGTCGGGTCCGCCAGCGCCACCGCCGTACCGACGACACCGTTGCCGCAGCCGAGGTCCACCACGCGGCCCGCGCCCGGTCCGGGCAGATGCCGCAGGAAGAACCGGGTGCCGATGTCGAGCCGGTCGGCGCAGAACACGCCCGCGTGGTTGACGACCGTACGCCCGGAGACCGCGCCGATGCCATCCGGGAGCGCGTAGCTGTACGGCCACGGGTTCTCGGGCCGGGCCTGCGCCGGGTCCGGCGTGCAGAAGATCAGCCGGGCCTTCTGCCGGGCCAGTGAGGTCCGGGTCGGCCCGAGGATCCGCTCGAACAGCTGGAGCGTGGAGGTGTGGATCTCCTTCACCATGCCGGTGCCGACGACCACCGTGTCCGCGTGCACGGCGGGCGCCAGCCGCAGCAGTTGGTCCTCCAGCAGCGCCAGGCTCTTCGGCACCCGCACCAGCAGCACGTCCACCCGCTCCGGCGGTGGATCCTGGGTGGTCAGCAGCCGTACGGCACCGGGCTCGACACCGGCCCGCGCCAGGTTCGCCCGGGTCGCCTCCTGGCTCAGGAAGGAGTCGGTGATCTGCGTCGGCCGGTGCTCCGCGAGCGCCGTGACCAGCGCACCCCAGCGGTCCCCGAGCACCACGACCGAGCCCGTGAGCGGCACCCCCTCCTCCGCCAGGTGCCGCAGCAGGTACGCGTCGGAGGCGTCCCAGGCGCGCAGCCGGTCGCGGGGATCCTCGGGGAAGCGGGACAGCTCGATCTCGCCCCACGGTGTCGTCATACGGTCGCTCATCGTGCCTCCCAGGCTAGCCGAGCCGCAGCTCAGGAGTGGTGGGGCAGGATGGGGGTGTGGACGTGGAGCTGTTTCCCAGGGAGCGCGCGGAGGTCGCGCCGGGCGCCGTGCACGTCCCGGACTGGCTGGCCGCCGACCGGCAGCGCGAGCTGCTCGCCGCCTGCCGCGCATGGGCGCGGCCACCGGCCGGCCTGCGTACCGTCCGCACCCCGGGCGGCAGCACGATGACCGCCCGGCAGGTCTGCCTGGGCTGGCACTGGGGTCCCGTACGCCGGTGCCCGAACTGCGGTCGGGCGGTGCGGCACAATCCCGAGTGCCCCGGTCGGCACTGGTACCCGTACGCCTATGCCCGCACGGTCGTCGACGGCGACGGCGCCCCCGTGAAACCGTTCCCGGCCTGGCTCGGCGAGCTGGGCCGGCGCGCCGCCGTCACCGCCCTCGGCCCGCAGGAGCCGTACCTGTACGACATCGCACTGATCAACTTCTACGACGGCGACGCCCGCATGGGCATGCACCGCGACAGCGACGAGAAGGCGGACGCGCCGGTGGTCTCCCTCAGCCTCGGCGACACCTGCGTCTTCCGCTTCGGCAACACCGGGACCCCCACCAAGCCCTACACGGACGTCGAGCTGCGCAGCGGGGACCTGTTCGTCTTCGGCGGTCCCTCCCGGCTCGCCTACCACGGAGTACCGCGCGTACACCCGGGCACGGCCCCGCCAGGGCTCGGTCTGGCCGGACGGCTGAACATCACCCTGCGGGTCAGCGGCCTGTAGGACCTGTCCGGCGGATGCAGGGCCGGTCCGGCGGACCGTGTCCGGGACGCGGGGGCCTGCGCGCCCTCCTGCGTCTTGCATCAGGCCGCACCAGCCGGACAGGCCCAGCCGGTGGCGCCGGCCACTCCGGGTGCGGATCATGGGAGACTCGCCCTCATGAGCGGCAAGGCGGATCCCCGGACAGCGGGGGAGAGGACCACCTCGAGAGCGCGGTTGGACCGGGGGCGCGGTGCGCTCGGACCCGCGCTGGAGCTGGTGCACACCGGACGGGCACCGACCCGGGCCGTGCTCACCGCGGAACTCGGGGTCACCCGGGCGACGGCGGGGGCGGTGGCCGCCGAGCTGGAGGCGCTCGGGCTGATCCGGGTGGACGCCCGGCCGGGCGCCGCGGCCGGCTCCCAGGGCCGCCCCTCGCACCGGCTGGAGGTCGCCGAGGACGGCCCGGTGGCCCTCGCCGCACAGGTGCACGCCGACGGCTTCCGGGCCGCGCTGGTCGGACTCGGCGGGCGGATCGTGGCGACCGCGCCCGGCTGCGAGACCGTCGACGCCGACCCGGCGAAGGTGCTCGGCTCGGTCGTCGAAGCGGGCGCGGAACTGCTGCGCACGACGGGCCGCCGCTGCGTCGGCGCCGGACTCGCCGTGCCGTCCGCCGTGGCCGAACCGGACGGCCTCGCCCTCAACCCCCTGCACCTGGCCTGGCCCGTCGGCGCCCCGGTCCGCCGGACCTTCGCGGAGTGCGTCCGCGCCGCGGGCATCACCGGCCCGGCCTTCGCGGGCAACGACGTCAACCTCGCCGCGCTCGCCGAACACCGGCACGGCGCCGGGCGGGGCGCCCGGGACCTGCTGTGCGTGGCCACCGGTCACCGGGGCGTCGGCGGTGCGCTGGTGCTGGACGGCCGCCTGCACACCGGCAGTTCGGGTCTGGCCCTGGAGGTCGGTCACCTCACCGTCAACCCCGAGGGCCGGCCCTGCCACTGCGGCAGCCGCGGCTGTCTGGACGTCGAGGCAGACCCGCTGGCCCTCCTCGTCGAGGCCGGCCGCGAGCCGGGCCCCGAGGTGTCCCTGCTCCAGCAGGCCGACGACTTGCTGCGCACCCAGTACGCCGACCCGGCCGTCCGTGCCGCTGCCGAGGCCCTGATCGACCGGCTGGGCCTGGGCCTGGCCGGCCTGGTCAACATCCTCAACCCCGACCGCATCATCCTCGGCGGCCTCCACCGCACCCTCCTGGACGCCGACCCCGGCCGGCTGCGCGCGGTCGTCGCCGACCGCAGCCTGTGGGGCCAGAGCGGCGGCGTACCGATCCTGCCCTGCACGCTCGACCACAACAGCCTCGTCGGCGCGGCCGAACTGGCCTGGCAGCCCGTGCTCGACGACCCGCTGGGGGCGCTGCGGTGACCGCTTCCCCCGTGGAGATCCTGCCCGCCCGGCGCATCCGCCTGGTCGAGACGGCCCTGCCCGAGCTGTCGGGGCGCCACCGCTCGGCGATGGACCGCGCGTGGGAGGAGGCCGTACGAGCCAACCCGGCCCTGTTCGACGGCCCGGTGGCCGCGCTGACCGGACTCGAACGTGACGGTGCCGACGGCCTGGTGCTGTCCTGGGCACGGGCCACCTACCGGTACCGGGCCCTGCGCCAGGTGCCCGACGCTCCCGCGTACGCGTCCCTGTTCGTGTCCGTGGCACAGCCGGCCGACGACGGACGCCTGACGGTGGGCCGGATGGCACCCTCGACCGCGGCTCCCGGCCGCTGGCAGCTGCCCGGCGGCACCATGGAACCACCCGACCACGGCGCCGAGCTGGACCTCATGACGCTACGGGCGCACGCGGCCCGCGAACTGGCCGAGGAGACCGGCTCCGACACCCCCGCCGACGCCCTGACGCCATGGCTGACCACCCTCGGCGGGCGCGGCAACGTCGGCGTCATGTTCACCGCCCCGCCGCGCCCCGCAGAGGAGTTGTACGACCGGTACGCGGAGCTGGTGAAGACGGAGACCGCCCAGGGCCGCGACCCCGAGTTCGACCGGATCGAGCTGCTCGGTTCGACCGCCGACCTGGAGTCGCTGGACGGACCGCACGTCGACTATCTGCGACCGGTACTCGGCGCCTACACGCACGCCTGAGAGACGCGCCGTCCAGGGGCGCGGGGAACTGCGCGACAGGCCACGGCGACCCGCAGCCGCCGAACGGCACAACCACGCAGGTGCTCAGGCGAGGACCGTCACGGCCAGTCGACCGCGAACGCCCGACCGGGATGCTCGGTGAGCATCCGCTCCACCAGCTCCGCGCCCAACTCCACCTGGAGTCGCGCCCGAGCCCTGCGCAGCAGATACGGCATGCCGGGCCCGCCGTCGACCGAGCGGGCGCCGGCGACCACGGTGTCGCCGCCGAGCAGCAGTCGGTCGCCGAAGCCGGCCTCCGCCAGGGCCCGTACCGCCTCCGGCATCCGCCAGTCGGTGGCATGGTGGGCGAGGGAAGGTCCGTCGAAGGCCAGCCAGCAGCCCGACGCGGCGGCCTGGCGCTGCACCACCGGGTCGGGGGAGCGGTTCAGATGGCCGAGGATCACCCGCTCGCCGGGCACGCCCAACTCGCCGCACAGCAGGTCGAGCACGTCCAGTGCACCGGTGCCCAGCTCCAGGTGCACGGCGATCGGTGCGCCGGTGGCATGGTGCGCCTCGGCCGCCGCCGTCATGGTCCAGCGGGCGTGCGCGTCGAGGGCGTGGAAGCCGCCCGCCACCTTGATCAGACCGGCGCGCACCCCGGTCGTGCCGATGCCGTCGGTCAGCTCGGACACGAACAGCTCGGCAAGGCCGGTACCGCGCAGCCCGCCGAGCAACTCGGCGTCGTAGTGCGCGGCTTGGTGCAGTCCCGTGGCGCACACCAGCCGCACACCGGTGGCCCGGGACAGCTGGGCGAGCTCCGCCGTCCGCCGGCCCATCCCGTACGGCGTCCACTGGACGACCGCCGCACCGCCCGCCGCCCGGAACGCGGCCAGCTCGGCCCGCGCCGCCGCCACATCGTCCAGCTCCTGCCCGGGCAACTGGGCGCTGCGCAGGAAGAGATGGTCGTGCGCGTCGCACACGCCCAGCTCCCCGGGCGGGATGTCGCCGAGGACCGTGCGGACCCGGTTCACCACTGCCGACCGCGCGGGAGCCGGTCCCGGCCGGGTGCGGACAGGTGCAGCACCTGGAAGAGGTCGCCGTCGGCCTTGGGCGTGTCGTGCTCCCAGAGCGAGAAGTGCACCAGCTCCCAGGCCCGGGTGTCGACGGCGGCCGCCGCCAGCACCGCGCCGTCCTCCGTCGCCAGCCGCCCGGTCTCGGCCGCCGCGTCCGCCATGAAGGCCGCCAACTCCACGCCCTCCGGCACAGGTTGGCGTCGGCGCACGGCGTATGAGGGCGCGGAACCGGTGGCGGATCCCTCCTCGAACGCCAGGCCGGTCCACTGTCGTATCGCAGGCCGCCCGAAGTCGTCGACGGGCCCCTGGAAGGTCCCTCCCCACAGGAAGCGGTTCATGCCCTCCATCGTGTTCCAGAGGTAGAACGGCCCGTACTGGTTCACCGGCGAGCCGTGCACCCCGCGTTCGCGCAGAACATACGTCTTGATGCCGAGACCGTCCCAGTCGTCCAGCAGAGGGGCGACACGGGCGACGCGCGAGCGGATGACGCCCATGTCGTAGTCCGCGGGCAGGGTGAACTCGTACTGCATGGCGTGCATGTACAGGATCCTTTCTCGGGCCTCAGGCGGGATAGTCGTCCACGTGCGCGTGCCACTCGGTCGTCGTGCCGTCCTCTGCGGCCTCGACGACCGCGAGGTGGGTCATGAAGGCGCGGGGCGCGGCGCCGTGCCAGTGCCATTCGTCCGGCTCGATCCACACCGTGTCGCCCGCGCGGATCGCCTCCACCTCGCCGCCCCTGCGCTGCACCAGCCCCTCGCCCTCCAGGACGTGCAGCACCTGACCGTGCGGGTGCCGGTGCCAGGCGGTGTGGGCGCCCGGTGCGAAGTGGACGTTGAACATGCGCAGCCGGGACGGAGCGGCGGGCGCGGCGATCTCGTCCAGCCAGACCGTGCCGGTGAAGTTCTCCGCCGGGCCCTGCCGGGTGTCGGGGCGTCGTCCGGTGATGTGCACGTGACTCAGGTCTCCTGTCCGGGAGTTCGGGGTGCGAGCAGGGAGAGCAGCCCGCGGACACCGGCGTCGAAGGCGGCGGGCGTGCCGGAGGCGCGGGCCAGGACATAGCCGCCCTGCACGGTCGCGAGGACGGCCGCGCCGATCTCCTGTCCGTCCAGCGAGGGTGCGAACTGCCCCTGTCGCTTGCCCTCTTCGACGATTCCGGCGATCCGCTCCCGGATCCACGCGATCGTCTCGTCCACCGGCGCGCGCAGTTCGTCACTGGCGATCACGTCCGGATCCATGGTCAGCCGGCCGATCGGGCAGCCGCGCAGTACGTCGCGCTCGCGCCGCAGATACGCCTCGATCCGCTCGTACGGCGTGCCCGGCCCGTCGAGGACGCGTTCCGCCGCGGCGCGCAGTTCGCCGGCGGTGCGCCGGATCGCCGCCAGGGCGAGGTCCGGCTTGCCCTTGAAGTGGTGGTACATGCTGCCCTGGCCGGCGCCCGCGCGCTCCAGGATCGCCTTGGGGCTCGTGCCCACGTACCCGCGCTCCCACAGCAGCTCACGGGTGGACTCGATCAGTCGTTCCGGGGTGCTCATGCATCCACTGTACATACTAGTAGTTACAGTCCGCCAGTCCCGAGGGAGCAGGCGCACCCCCACCGTCGTACTCCCGCGGAGGTACGCGCACTGCCGCCGGCCGCACGACGACCGGGACCCCTCGCCGGAGGGAGTCTCGTGGCATCCCCGGAAGACCGGGGAGAACCGAGCCGACAACGGAGATGACCCGAGATGCAGAACCTGGCCGACTGGGGCGGCGGCGGACCCGGCCCGTGGATCCTGTTCCTCCCGCTGATCTGGGCGGCCGTCGTGATCGGCGCCGCCACGGTCCTGCGGCGCACCGGCCTGCGCGGCCGCGGCGGCCCCTGGCGTCCGACGGACGGCGGACGGCCCGCGGGCGACTCGCCCCTCGCGGTGCTCGGCCGCCGCTTCGCCTCCGGCGAGATCGACGAGGACGAGTACTGGCGCCGCCTGTCCGTCCTGGAGGAGCAGTTCGGCCGCACGGGCAAGGGGAACGCGGCATGACCACGACGACGGCAGTGCGGGCCGCGGCCCGCGTGGTGGACGCGGTCAAGGTGTACGGCGGCGGCGACACCGCCGTACGCGCCCTGGACGGCGTCGACGTCTCCTTTCCCGCCGGACGCTTCACCGCCGTCATGGGCCCCTCGGGCTCCGGCAAGTCCACCCTCATGCACTGCGCGGCCGGCCTCGACACGCTCACCTCCGGCGCCGCCTGGATCGGTGACACCGAACTCGGCGCGCTCGACGACCGCCGCCTGACCCTGCTGCGCCGCGACCGGGTCGGCTTCGTCTTCCAGGCGTTCAACCTGGTGCCGACGCTGACCGTCGCCGAGAACATCACCCTGCCGCTGGACCTGGCCGGGCGGCGCGGCGACCGGGAGTGGATCGACGCGCTCGTCGACGTCGTCGGGCTGCGCGACCGGCTGCACCACCGTCCCGCGGAACTCTCCGGCGGCCAGCAGCAACGCGTGGCCGTGGCACGGGCGTTCGCCGGGCGGCCCGACGTGGTCTTCGCCGACGAGCCCACCGGCAACCTCGACTCCCGCTCCGGCGCGGAAGTCCTCGGCCTCCTCGGCTCCGCCGTGCGCGACGGGGACCGGACGGTCGTCATGGTCACGCACGACCCGGTGGCCGCCGCGCACGCCGACGAGGTGCTCTTCCTCGCCGACGGCCGCCTGGTCGACCGGATGGAGTCGCCCACCGCGGACCGGGTCCTGGACCGTATGAAGGCCTTCGAGGTGCGGACATGAACGCGTCGCTGCGGCTCGGTCTCACCTCGCTGCGCGCCCACCGGCGCCGGTTCGCCGGCACCTTCCTCGCCGTGTTCCTCGGCGTCGCCTTCCTGACCGGCACCCTCGTCATGGGCGACACGCTGCGCGCCGGCTTCGGCAGCATGTTCGGCGAGGCCACCAGCGGCACGGACGCCGTCGTGCGCGGCGCCGACGCCATCACCACCCCCGGCGAGGCCCAGGGTGTACGGCGCCCCGTGGACACCTCGCTGGTGAGGGCCGTCGAGCGGGTCCCCGGCGTGGCCGCCGCCGCCCCGAACATCCAGGGCGCGGGCCAGCTGGTCGGCTCCGACGGTAAGCCCGTCGGAGGTCAGGGACCACCCACGCTGGCCGGCAACTGGATCACGGACGCCCGCCTCAACCCGTACCGGATCGCCGAAGGCCGCGCGCCCGCGAAGCCCGGCGAGGTCGTGGTGAACCGGGGTGCCGCGAAGAAGGGCGGCCTGAAGATCGGCGACACCACCACCCTGCGCACCCCGGACCCGGTGCAGGTCACCGTCGTCGGCCTTGCCACCTTCGGCGGCCAGGACGGCATGGCCCAGGTGACGTTCACCGGCATGACCCGGGCCGACGCCGAGAAGTACCTCGCCGCGCGCCCCGGCCAGGCCGCCGCGATCGAGGTGCGGGCCGGGCCCGGAGTGAGCCAGCGGGAACTGGTCCGCAGGCTGACTCCCGTGCTGCCCAAGGGGGTTGAGGCCATCACCGGTCAGCAGTCGGCGCAGGAGAACACCGACATGATCTCCAGCCAGTTCCTGACCGTCTTCACCACCTTCCTTCTCGTCTTCTCCGGCGTCGCGCTGCTCGTCGCCACCTTCTCCATCCACAACACATTCGCGATCGTGGTCGCCCAGCGCACCCGCGAGCACGCCCTGTTGCGGGCTCTGGGCGCGGCACGCCGCCAGGTGACCGCCGCCGCACTCGCCGAGGCCTGCCTGGTCGCGCTCACCGCGTCGGTCACCGGACTCGCGGGCGGCATCGGCATCGCCGCCGGCCTGCAGGCGCTGTTCCCGGCGATCGGATTCCCGTTCCCCGACGGCGACCTGGTGATCAAGACGCTGTCGATGGTGCTGCCGCTCGCGGTCGGAATCGCCGTCTGCCTCGGCTCGGCGCTCCTGCCGGCCCGGCGCGCCGGACGCACCGCGCCGCTCGCCGCCCTGCGCGAGACGGCCGTCGACACCTCGGGCGCCTTCCGCGTCCGTGCGATCGCCGGAGGTGTCCTCGGCGCGTCTGCGCTCGCCGCGACCCTGACCGGCGTCCTCGTCTCCCCGTCCGTGTGGCTTGCCGGAGTCGGCGCGCTGCTCGCCCTGGCGGCGTTCGTCGTCCTCGGCCCGGTCGCCGCCACCACCGCCGTACGACTGCTCGGCGGCCCCCTGGACCGGCTGCGCGGCGTGACCGGCTCGCTGGCGCGGCGCAACGCCCTGCGCAGCCCGAAGCGGACGGCGGCCACGGCGGGAGCGCTGATGATCGGCGTGGCCGTCGTGTCGCTGTTCACCGTCTTCGGTGCCTCGCTGAAGGCCACGATGGACCAGACGGTGTCCCGGTCCTTCGCGGGTGACCTCGCCGTCAGCAGCCCGTCCTTCGGCGCGGGCGGCAGCGGCCTCAGTCCCCGGCTCGCGCCCGCCCTCCAGCGTCTGCCGCAAGTCGGCACGGCCGTGGGGCTCGGCCGCGGCGTCGCCGAAGTGAACGGTAGGGGACGGGCCTTGACCGTCACCGATCCGGCGGCGCTCGCCCGTACCTTCGACCTCGGCACGGTGACCGGCTCCCTGCGCGGCCTCGGCGCCGACGGCATCGCGATCACCCGGACGGAGGCCGGCCGGCAGCATCTGCGCACCGGTGACACCACCCGCCTGACCTTCACCGACGGCCGGAGCGAGACCTTCACCGTCCGGGCGGTGTACGGCCGGTCGGAACTCGCCGGCGACTACGTCATCACCCGCGCCGCGTGGGCTCCGCACCGCAACCAGGACGCGGACACCCTGATCGCCGTCACCTTCAAGCCCGGGGTCGGTGCCGACGCGGGCAGGGCGGCGGTGCGGCGGATCGCCGCCCGGTACGGCAACCCCGAGGTGCAGACCCGCGACGAGTACGCGCAGTCGTCGGCGGGTGGCATCGACATGATGCTCACCCTCGTCTACGCGCTGCTCGCCCTCGCGGTGGTCATCGCCCTGCTCGGCATCGCGAACACGCTGACGCTCGCGCTGCACGAACGCACCCGGGAACTGGGTCTGTTGCGGGCCGTCGGCCAGACCCGCGCCCAACTGCGGGCCATGGTCCGCTGGGAGTCGGTCCTGGTCGCCGCGTTCGGCACCGTCGGCGGGCTCGGCCTCGGCGCCTTCCTGGGCTGGGTGCTGGTGCGGGCCTCGGACGGCGCGAGCGACACCGCGTTCGCGTTCGCCCTTCCGCCCGCGCGGCTGGCGGTGGTGGCCCTCGTCGGCCTCGCCGCCGGCGCCCTCGCAGGCCTCCGCCCGGCCGGGCGCGCGGCCCGGCTGGACGTGCTGCGGGCCATCGCGACGGAGTGACCGCGCCGCTGCGGCCGAGGTGCCCGGGTCGGTCGGCCGTGGCGCCTACTACCGGCACTGCGCGGCGGTGCGGCATTTGCTGGTCGCCCTTGGCGGGATCGGCGGGGTCGGCGCGGTCGTGGCGCCTACTCGTGGGGTCGTGCGGGAGCGTGCGCGAGTGCGGGTGTGTGGCTGGTCGTGCCGTTCCCCGCGCCCCTGGGGAGCTGCAGGCGGCTGCGCCCGCAATGTGCCGTAGCTGGGGGCCGGCGTGGTCGCTGTGGCCGAGGTGCCCGGGTCGGTCGGTCGTGGCGCCTACTACCGGCACTGCGCGGCGGTGCGGCATTTGCTGGTCGCCCTTGGCGGGGTCGGCGCGGTCGTGGCGCCTACTCGTGGGGTCGTGCGGGAGCGTGCGCGAGTGCGGGTGTGTGCCTGGCTGGTCGTGCCGTTTCCCGCCCCTGGGGAGCTGCAGCCGGCTGCGCCCGCCATGCGCTGTAGCTGCGGCCGGCGTGGTCGCTGTGGCCGAGGTGCCCGGGCCGGTCGGCCGTGGCGCCTACTCGTCGGGTCGCGCGAGGCGTGCCGCCGGGGCTGCGCCCGCCCCGCCCGGCAGCGGCGCTCGTACCCGCGTTGCCGCGGGCGGTCGTACCGCTGGGGCGGCACGGGTCGGCGCAGCGGCACCCTGTCGGCGCGGGTGAGCGGACCGACCCCCGGCCGGCAGGGTCGTACCGGGGTTCGACAGGCGCCGGCGGGCGCGGTCGGGACCTGTCCGTCGCACCGGCGGGCGCCGCCCGGTCAGCCCGAAGCGGCCGGCCGGGCGGCGCCTATGTCGCGGGCACGCCCGAGGCGTGCGCCACCGCCGGAGCGGGAGCCGCGGCGCCGACCGGAGTTCCGGCGGCACCCGGCGCGACGGCGACCACGGGCGTTGCGGCAGCCGCGGGCGCTGGTGCGCCGACCGGCGCTGCCGCGGCCACCGGTACCGCGGAGCGGACAGGGGCGGTCTTGGCCGCCGGCCGCGGCTCCGTCGTACGGCGCGGCACACTCGCCGGATGCGGCCGCACCACCGCCGGGGCGGGCAGCGTGAACCAGACGACCTTGCCGTTCTCGCCGTCCGGCCGAGCCCCCCAGCTCTCGCTGACCGCCGCCACCATCGCCAGCCCCCGACCACAGGTGGCCAGCGGGCCGGTGTCGGGCGCGTCCGCGGCGGCGGCCGGCACCGGAAGCCGCGGATCGTTGTCGCGCACCGAGACGGTGAGCCGGTCCGGCGCCAGCTCGAGCTCGACCGTGCACGACTTGTCGGGCCTTGCGTGCCGGTGAACGTTGCTCAGCAGCTCCGTCACACCGAGCGCGGCCCGGTCTATCAACGCGTCCATGTGCCAGTAGCGCAACTGCGCAGATACGATTCTGCGGACCTGGCCGATCCGTGACGGCAGGGCCTGGAGCTCCACGGTGCAGTGCCTGCTCGGGTGACTGATCACGGCTGCGACTCCCCGATGTAGAGGTCCGAACGGACCGGAAGAACACGGAGAACAACGGATCCAGCAGGGTGCTTGCGTCCAAACGTCCGCCTGCTGTCATGGCCGGCGGGCTGGTTCGCAGCGTTATCGCCGGTAAACCCAGAGTGACGTGAGACCAGAGTGACGCAGCGGATGGCCGCCCGCAACTCGCCGCAACGGACCGCTGCTCCCAGGTGTGCGCCGTACGTCCTCAGCCGCCGCGTCCGGCGGCGCGGCGCACCGCCTCGATGAACCGCCGTGCCGCAGGCGGACCCGGCTCGCCCGGAGCGGGGTCGTGCTCGCCCAGCGTCAGCAGGTACCGCTTGCCGTTGAGGTCGGCCAACGCCTTGTCGTCCGGCCCGAACCACGGCTTGGACGCGCGCACCGCCTGTACCGGAGCGCTGTCGATCTCGCTGCCGTAGCTGGTGAGCAACTCCAGCCTGCCGTCGTTGATCCGGACCTGCCCGGCCCGGGTGAGCGAACGCAGTCGTTTGCCGATCCGCACGCCCTTGGCCGTGAACTCAGGCTCCGCCATCCTTCGCCGCCCCCTTGCCCGTGTGCTTCCGCGATCCAGTGTGCGCCCCCGTCAGGGCCTGTCCGACGGACGATCGTCCCGTCGCGTGCAGTCTGCCTCCGTGCGGCCGGGAGCACCAGTACACGCGGGACGCCTGCGACAGCCGCCCGGAGCACTCCCGCCAAATGCGCCCCCGGACGCCTCGCTCGCTCGTGCCCCAGGGCGGCTTTGGATGGCTCAAAGATGCGTTTATGCAGGTGGGAAGCGGTGCAAAAGATGCCTATGCTCAAAGTGCCGACGCGCGAGGCGTCGTCGGCACCCAGCGTAAGGAGCACCGCCGTGAGCACCACCGACCGGACCCGGACCGGCGCGACCCTCGATGTCGACCGCAGCGACGCCGCGTATCGCGACTGGCTGAAAGAAGCCGTCCGCAAGGTCCAGGCCGACGCCAACCGCTCGGCGGACACCCACCTGCTGCGCTTCCCGCTCCCCGAGCACTGGGGCATCGACCTCTACCTGAAGGACGAGTCGACGCACCCCACCGGCAGCCTCAAGCACCGCCTCGCCCGCTCCCTCTTCCTCTACGGCCTCTGCAATGGCTGGATCCGTCCCGGCCGCCCCGTCATCGAGGCCTCCAGCGGCTCGACCGCCGTCTCCGAGGCCTACTTCGCGAAGCTGATCGGCGTGCCCTTCATCGCGGTCATGCCGCGCACGACCAGCGCCGAGAAGATCCGCCTGATCGAGTTCCACGGTGGCCAGTGCCACTTCGTGGACGACTCCCGCAAGATGTACGAGGAGTCCGCACGCCTCGCGGTGGAGACCGGCGGCCACTACATGGACCAGTTCACCTACGCCGAGCGGGCCACCGACTGGCGCGGGAACAACAACATCGCGGAATCCATCTTCCGCCAGCTGGAGTTGGAGCGGTTCCCGGAGCCGGCGTGGATCGTCGCCACGGCCGGCACCGGCGGCACCTCCGCGACCCTCGCCCGCTACGTCCACTACATGCAGTACGACACCCGCATCTGCGTCGCCGACCCGGACAACTCCTGCTTCTTCGAGGGCTGGACCACCGGCGATCCGGACGTCACCTGCGACTGCGGCTCCCGGATCGAGGGCATCGGCCGCCCGCGCATGGAGCCGAGCTTCGTGCCCGGCGCGATCGACCGGATGATGAAGGTCCCGGACGCGGCCAGCGTCGCCGCCGTACGCGCCCTGGAACAGGCCATCGGCCGCAAGGCGGGCGGCTCCACGGGAACCGGACTGTGGAGCGCGCTGAAGATCGTCTCCGAGATGGTGGCCGAGGGCCGCACCGGCAGCGTCGTCACCCTGCTGTGCGACCCGGGCGACCGTTACCTCGACAAGTACTACTCCGACGTCTGGCTCGCGGAGCAAGGCCTGGACATCACGCCGTACGCGGCGGCGATCGAGACCCTGCTGACGACGGGGGTGTGGCCGGACTGAGCCGGCGGACGGGTCAGCCGAGGCGCCGGTCCAGCTTCGCGACCGCATCGCGGAAAGCGCGGCCCACCCCGGGGCGGACGAGAGCCCACAGCAGGCGGAACGCCGCCGTCCCGTCGAGCGCGAAGGTCATCTGCACCCGGGTCCCGGTGCCGGCCGGGGCAAGTCGCCACTCCTCGACCCAGGCCCGCGCTCCCGGCATGTTCGTCACGTCGACGCGATAGGCGTAGAGCTCCGGCGCCCTGGCCACGACCACCGACTCCTCGAAGCGGCCGCCGCCGCGCAGCCGCACCTCGCGACCACCGCCGGCCGGCCGTACGGAGGCCACCCCGGGGAACCATTCCGACCAGCCGGCCAGGTCCTCGGCGAGCGACCGGAAGACCGCCTCAGGGGCTGCGGCGATCTCCCGGGCGAACACCAGGCGTACAGGGGCGGTCTCGACGAAGTCGACACCGACCGGGCGTAGACGGTGAGCCATGGTGCGAAACCCCCTCATGAGTCCCTTCGCGGAACGGGGTGGTGCACCGTCAGCCTAACTGACACACCGTCAGATGTCGTCGGTGTCCCGGTCCTCCGGCTCCCACTCGCCCGCGACCAGCAGCCGCGGCAGGTGCTCGGAGATCTCCGTCCGGGCCTCGGCCGGCAGCCCCGCGTCGGTGACGAGCGTGTCCACCTGCTCCAGCGTGGCGAAGGAACTCAGGCCCACCGTCCCCCACTTGGTGTGGTCGGCGACCACCACGACCCGGCGCGCCGAGTGCACCAGCCGCCGGTTCGTCTCCGCCTCCGCGAGGTTCGGCGTGGACAGACCGGCCTCCACCGATATGCCGTGCACGCCGAGGAACAGCACATCGAAGTGAAGGGCCGCGATCGCCTGGTCGGCGACCGGCCCGACCAGCGAGTCCGACGGGGTCCGCACGCCGCCGGTGAGCACCACCGTGGCCGCGCCCTGCCGCTGGCCCGAGGTGCGCTGCGCCGCGTGGAAGACGTCCGCGACCCGCACCGAGTTCGTCACCACGGTCAGGTCGGGCACCTCCAGCAGGTGCTGCGCGAGCGCGTACGTCGTCGTACCACCGGACAGGGCGATCGCCGTGCCCGGGCTGACCAGCTTGGCGGCGGCCCGCGCGATGTCCTCCTTGGCGGTCAGCTCCAGACCGGACTTGGCCTCGAAGCCCGGCTCATGGGTGCTCGCCTCGACCACGGGCACCGCGCCGCCGTGCACCTTCTCCAGCACACCCTGACGGGCGAGGGCGTCCAGGTCACGGCGCACGGTCATGTCCGACACGCCGAGCTTGCGGGTCAGTTCGTTCACCCGCACACCGCCCCGGCGCCGGACCTCGTCCAGGATCAGGGCGCGGCGCTGCTCCGCGAGGAGGTTCTGATTCTCACTCACGTACGCTCCGGTCCTTTCGCCGCCATCCGTCCGACACGCCCCGGCGCACCGCCCCCGACCAGGAGGTTCCATCCGGCCGGCGATGCGCGGGCGTCCCATCCTTTCACGGGTGGGTACGGGTTGCGCCACCTCCTGTCACCACCCGTACATGCCACATTCGCCACAGAGACCCCGGCGGTCCCGGCGCCGTCACCCGGATCGGGGAGATTCCGTGACGAGTGGTGCGCGCGGTCGGCGCACCCGGGATCCTGAAGCCCGCATCGGCACAGGCCTTCGGGCACGTCACGGGGGTGCGACAACAGTGGACCGCGCACAGGAACGCCCCAGCGGGCAGCGGACGGGCAAGGCGGCGAGGCCGCCGGCCGGCCGCCCCGACCGGCTCACCGCGCCGGAGGCCGAGCTGGAGCTGCTGGTGCACGGGGTGGGCGGGACCACCCCCGAGAAGATGCTCGGCGACCCGCGTACCGTCCGGATCACCGGTGACGACACGGCCGCCGTCTTCCGGCGCGCAGAGGACACGCCGGAAGGGGAGGGGGCCCGGGACGAGCCCGTTCGGGAGGCGTACGTCTGGTGCAACCTGACATCCGGCGACCGCAGCCGCGCCCTGTGGCTGGTGTTACTGCCGTTCATGGTGGTCAACCTCGCCCACTGGATGCGCCCCGCCGCAGCCGGCCGGCACCGCACGGTCCGGCTGTACGGCCTCCTGGTGCGGCTGGCCGCCCTCACCCTGACCGTGCTGCTGGTGGCCGCCGTCTGCGAGGTGGCCCTCGACCTGGTGGCCTGGCAGTGCGCCGGCGTCCATGACTGCGTCCGACGCCACTCCTGGCTGGCCTTCCTCGCCCCCGATGCGCCCGCGCCCTTCGGCAGGCACGGCAGCTGGTGGAGCCTGCCCGGCCGCCGGCTCGCGCTCGCCGCGCTGGTACCGGCCGCGCTGACCGGACTCCTCTGGTATCTCTCGCACCGCACCTGGAGCGCGTACGAGTCCCACCAGCCGATGTCCCACGACCCGGAACCGGACACCGACCGCAGCGCGCTGGCCATGCCCGGCTTCTGGTACGGGCGCCGCCTCGTGGCCCGGCTGCGCGCCGCGCACACCGCGGCAGCCCTGCTGACCGTCGCCACCGCCCTGGCGATCCCGGCGGCCCGCTTCGACCACCAGCCAGGCGGCCCCGCCGCCCTGGAGGCCGTGAGCCGGCTGCTCACCGCGGCCCTGCCGGCCTGGGCGGCGCTCGTGGTGGGTGTCGTCTGCCGCCGGGGCCGCAGCGAGAACCGCCTCGACCAGCGGGCCGACCGGCACCTCGTACGACTCCTGCCGCTGGGCGCGCTCGCCCTGCTGCTGCTCACGGCGGTCTACGCCGGCTGGGCCCGCCCCGGCTGGCGGTCCACCGGGCGGCTGCCGGGCGACCCGGCCTTCGGCGCCCTGATGCTGGCCCAGGGAGTGCTGATCGTCGCGCTCGCCGTGGTGGCCCGTTGTCTGTACCGGCGCACTCCCGATCCGCGCGCAGGGATGCGCGGCCTGGGCGGACCGGCCGTCGCGCTGCTCGCCTGCGCGCTGGGCGGTGTGATGTCCGGCGGGCTCGCGCAGCGCGTCGCGGACTGGCTGGACGGCACCCGCGCCCGGCTCCCCGGCCCGCCCCTCCTGCTGACCTGGCAGGCGTCCACGATCCCGCCGGTACTCGCGGTCCTGCTGCTCCTCGCCGCCGGGCTCGGGACGCACACCGCCCGGCTGGCCCGCGCCGAACGCGCCCGAGTCCGCCACGAGCACCCCGGCGAACCCGAGGACCCGGTCCGTACCCGCGCCATCGCCCATGTCCGCGCGATGGCCGCCCTCACCGACCGGGCACCCCTCGTCGTCGCCGTGCTCACCGCCGCCACCCTGCTGCTCGGCGGTGTGGCGCTGACCGGCGCGCTGATCACACGGAAGACGCCCGACGGAGCGGCCCGCCACACCTTCGACGCCCTCCAGGCCGTCGCCGAGATCTCGCAGGCACTGGGCTCCTGGCTGGTCGGACTGGGTTTCGTGCTCTTCGTGACCTGGGGCAGGCGCGCCTACAAGGACGCCTCGGCACGGCGCAGCATCGGCATCCTGTGGGACGTCGGCACCTTCTGGCCACGTGCGGCGCATCCCTTCGCACCGCCCTGCTACGCCGAGCGCGCGGTGCCGGACCTGACCTGGCGCATGGCGACCTGGACGCACCGCACCAAAGGCCGTCTGGTCCTCTCCGGTCACTCCCAGGGCAGCGTCCTGGCCGCGGCCGCCGCCTGGCAGCTGCCCCCGTCCGTGCGCGGCCGGATCGCGCTGCTGACCTACGGCTCCCCGCTGGAGCGCCTGTACGGCCGCTGGTTCCCGGCCCACTTCGGACCGCCCGCGCTCGCCGCCCTGCACCGCGATGTCGCCTGCTGGACCAACCTCTACCGCCCGACCGACCCCATCGGCGGCCCCGTCCGCGTCCCCGACGACGCCACGCCCGAGGTCGACCACGCCCCGTTGCAGGACCCGCTCGTCTACGGCCGCACGCCCGAGCATCCGCTCCCGGCGCCCATCCTCGGCCACTCCGACTACCAGGCGGACCCGGCCTTCGCCCGCGCACGGACCCGGCTGCTGAGCCGGCTGCGCCCGGAGCTGCCGGGCCCCCGCCCTGAGCCGCAGGCACCGGGGTGAGGCCCGGCCAGGCCGTGCCCTCGCCGTACTCGACACATGTGCGACCGGACGGTCAGGGCAGCTCCGGCAGGTCCTCGGCGAACAGCAGGGTCAGGTCGTCGGTGCTGGGGTCGTCCAGCTGGGCGACACGGCCCGCGTGCCGTTCCACCATCGCCTCGAAGGTCTGCCGGGCGGTGCGGCCGTTGCCGAACGCCGGGCCCTTCGGGATGGCCGTGAAGTACGTCAGCAGCGCCTCGGACGCGCCGGGCGCCAGCCGGTACTCGTGCTCGTCGGCCTGCTGCTCCACGATCCTGAGCAGCTCCTCGGGACCGTAGTCGCCGAAGGTGATGGTGCGCGAGAAGCGGGAGGCGACACCCGGGTTGACGGACAGGAAGCGCTCCATCTCAGCCGTGTAGCCGGCGACGATCACCACCACCGCGTCCCGGTGGTCCTCCATCAGCTTCACCAGCGTGTCGATGGCTTCCTTGCCGAAGTCCCGCCCGCCGTCCTCCGGGGACAGCGCGTATGCCTCGTCGATGAACAGCACCCCGCCGCGTGCCTTCTCGAACGCCTCCTGGGTGCGGATCGCCGTGGAGCCGATGTGCTCACCGACCAGGTCGACCCGGGACACCTCCACCAGATGCCCCTTCTCCAGCACACCGAGCGAGGCGAGGATCTCGCCGTAGAGCCGGGCGACCGTCGTCTTGCCGGTGCCGGGAGAGCCGGTGAAGACCAGATGCCGCTTGACCGACGCCGCCTTCAGACCCGCCTGCTGCCGCCGCCGGCCCACCTCGATCATGTCGGTCAGCGCCCGCACCTCTCGCTTGACGCTCTCCAGGCCCACCAACGCGTCGAGTTCCCCGAGCACATCCTTCGACGTCCGCGCCGGCGTGTCCGGCGCGGCAGCGGCGATCAGCGGCTCCTGCTCCGTGCTGCGCTGCCCGGGGATCGAACCGAGCAGCCCGGGGGAGTGCGACACCGTCTGTACGGCGGTCTCGCGGGCCGGGGACGGACGCAGACCGCCGCTCTCGTCGCTGGTGCAGTCCTCCACCACCGGGCCCGTCCCGGATCCGGCGTCGGGGCCCGGCTCGGCGAACTCGTAACCACCGCGGGCACAGCGCTCCGTGCGGCACTTGCGCAACGTCGCACGGCAGCCGTCGATCACATGGAAGCCGTAACCGCCGCTGCCGCTGACCCGGCAGTTCAGGAAGCTTCCGCGGCCGCCCGCGGAGACGTAGAAGCCAGCCTCGGCGGGGGAGTCGACCGTGCACCGCTCGATGGTCGGGTCGGCGCCCTTGGTGACGATCACACCGGTCTGGGTGCCGTCCAGCGTGCAGTTGTTCAGCGTGCCGCCGCTGCCGTGGTCGCGGAACCACGCTCCGGTCGCCGCCTCCCGGATCCGGCAGTCGTCGAGCTGCGCGGTGGCCCCGTCGCTCACCGACACCGCCGTGTTGCGCACCTGCCACAGGTCGCTGTCCACGACGTCCGCGCGCGAACCGCGGTCCAGCACGAACAGGGCGTCCGGCACATCGTGCACCCGGCAGGAGTCGAGGACGGCGGTGGCGCCGTCGCTGACCCACACCGCCGGATAGTCCCCGGTGCTGTCGAAGATCTCGCACTGGTTGGCGTCCACCCGGGTCCCCGGGTCCCACACCGACAGGCCGTTGCGCCCGAACTGACGCACCGTCGTCCGGGTCAGCGTGAGCACCGAACGCGAGCGCAGATCGACCGCGTTCTCCGGGATGTCGTGGATGCGGCAGTCGGCGAGCGTGAGCACCGCGTCCGTGTCCAGGGTGACACCGTCGGTGGTGGTGCGGTGCACATCGCAGTCGGTCAGATGTGCCGTTGCCCGCTGGGTGACCTGGACGCCGGAGCCCCGGACCTCGTAGATCTCACAACCCACCGCCTCCAGTGACGAGTTCTCGCCCGTCGCGGTCAGCCCGGTCCCGGCGGCATGGTGCACCCGGCAGCGCTCCAGGCGCGGGCGGGCCCCGCCCCGCACGGCCACGCCCGCCTGCCCGGCCGCGACGACCTCGCACTCCTCGAACACCCCGCTCGCGCCGTCGAGTACGGCGATGCCGATGCCGGCCGGGTTGTCCACGGTGCACCGCCGCACGGTCGGGCGGGCGCCGCCGCGCACTTCGATACCCGCCGCGGACCGGGTGACGATCCGCACGTCCATCAGCTCGGGCACGCCCTCCTCGACCAGCAGTGCGGGCGCCGCCGCGTCCTGTCCCTCCACGTGCAGGTCCTGCACCACGGCCGAGGCGCACACGGTGAGCGGCACGCCGTCCACCGGTGCGATCCGCACCGAGCCGGGGGACCCCTCGGGGCCACGGAGCGTCACCGCCCGCCGGACGACGAGGTTTTCCCGGTAGGTGCCCGGGGCGATGGTGAGGACGTCGCCGTCGGTGGCGGCCTCCAGGGCGGCGGCGAGCGAAGCGTACTCGCCCGTGCGGCGCCGCCACCGCGACGTACCGGTGTGCGTCACCTGGACCGTGCCCTGTGCCATGGCGTTGCTGTGCCCCCACCTCGTCGTACTGACGGCTCGCTGCCGCAGGGGCCGCGTCGCCGGTGCCGGGACCGCGACCGTGCTCAGCCCCTGGGGCTGGTGCGCGTCGCGCTCCCGAAGCCGCGTGCCTCTGCGGTTCGCTCGTCCGCGGGTTGTCGCCGAAAGCGCTTCGGCCGGTCCACCGTAGCGTGTGCGTGCAGGATGGGTTGACCAGAGCCGTAAGGCCGTCAGCTGCCGGTGCCCGCCTTGCCCCAGTCCGGACCGGCCCGGTCCCAGGCCTGGTCCCAGCGTGCGTACCGCCTGCGGACCATGCGCCAGACGGTCAGCCGCCGGGCGGCTTCCACCAGGCCCGTGGCCAGCAGGGCCGCGCCGGTCCCGGCGAGCACCGCGTGTGTCGTCGCGGTGGGGGAGTCCAGCGGACGGGTCGTTATTCGGCCCTGCGGGTCCGTCCAGAGTCTGAAGTGGTCTCCCCTGTGCGGCGACTTGAGGGCCGCCAGGGTCGGGCCGTGCCGATGGCTGCCGTCCGGTGCGGTCCAGTCCGCGAGGACACGGCGGTGGCTGTCGCGCGCCGTCGAGGTGTCGGGCTCCGTCTCCACCGGGACCCTGCCCAGGTCACGCACGACCGTGGCGGTGACGAGGTGGCGCGTGCGCTGCTGCTCGCGCACGGACCGCTGCAGCGAGTGCTGGGCGGCGGCGCCGACCAGCCATCCGGTCACAGGCGCGGTGACGGCCATGAGTACGAGTGCCACGAGGGCCACCCATGCCTCGGCCAGATCGGTCGTGCGGCGCAGCGGATTGCGCCGCCAGCGCCACAGGCCACTGATCACCCGCATGTCCCCACCCCCTTCCGCTCCGTCATATCCCCCGGCACGGGCGCGCATCCGCGGACCGTGGCGAGAGAGAGCGACATCACGTCAGCCGCGCACGATCACGCACGCGGCTTCTCAGGAAACTCTCATGTCCTCCCAACGACCGGGACCCGCCCCCGGTTCCCCCGCCGTCGGGCCGAGACCGCTGCTACTCCAGCACCCGGACCGGGTCCCCGACCCTGATCGTGCCGGTCGACAGGGGCACGAGGTTCTGGCCGAAGATCAGCCTCGCGCCGACCTTGCGGTGGCGAGCCAGGGTGCGCAGGGGCTCCCGGCCCCGCACGGCGGTGTCCTGGTCGACGGTGGTGACGACACAGCGTCCGCTCGCCTTCGCGACGCGGAAGACCACGTCGCCGACGGAGATCCGCGACCAGTGGTCCTCCGCCCAGGCCTCGGTGCCGGCGACGACGACGTTGGGCCGGAAGCGGTTCATCGGCAGCGGGCCCTCCTGGGCCTGGGTGCCCTCGGCCATCAGGGAGTTCAGGGCGTCGAGTGAGGCGGTCGTGGCGACCAGCAAGGGGTAGCCGTCGGCGAAGCTCACCGTCTCGCCGGGCAGGGCGTACTCGGGATCGACCGGGCGGCGGGTGGCCGGATCGTCCATGTGGACCAGGCGGACGTCCGTCCGCAGATAGGCGCTGCACCAGGCGTGTGCGGCCGCAGCCGCCGGGACCGCCTCGACCTTGGTGCCGAAGACGCTCACCGGCACGGTGCCGGCCGGCTCGGGCACCGGCACCGTCAGCGGTGCGTGACCGGGCGCGGACAGACGAACGCCGCCGCCGGGCAGAAGCTCGGCGGCGGCCAGCGCGAGGCGCGGCTGTTCGCGTTGTGTGACGACCTTTCCCCCGTCGTCGATCAGTGTCCAGCGCCGGTCTCCGGCCAGGCCCCAGGGCTCCACCACAGCCTCCCGGGGTGCCTGACCCCGGAACGCCTTGACCGGATGGACGTGAATCGACTGCACTTCGGCGTTCTCCATGACGCCATGGTGCCAGGGGCACCGACAGCGCCGGTGCGCCGGTCAGTAGCCGCGGTACTGCTGGTTGTTGTAGGGGTCCTGGTAGGGGGCGGGCGCAGGCCGCGGCGCGGCCGGACGCATCGCCTCGTATCCCGTGCCCATCCCCATCGGGCGCTGCTGCTGCGGGGCCTGCGGGCCGGGATAACCCCGAGGCGCGCTCGCCTGCTGCGGGATGTACGCCGTGGGTGCCTGCTGCAGCGGCGCGGGCTGCGGTGTCTGCTGCGGATAGCCGTAGGCGGGGGCCTGCGGGGAGGGGGCCGCCGGGAGGGCGGGCAGTGCCGACGGCAGAGCGGGCAGGCTGCTGCCCATGTCGTAGGCGGCGGGGACCCGGATCGGGGCGATCTGCGGGGTGCCCCGCTCGGCCACGAGCGAGTCGTAGATCGGGGTGTCCGGGAAGGAGGCGGAGTAGTAGCCGCCACCATAAGTGGAGCGGGGGGAGGTCATGGCACATAAGTTAAGCCCACGATGTGCTCGTTGGGGAGACCGATAAGAGGGTTGTTTTCCGTGCCTGCAGTGACCGGGGATCCCCAATCCGAGCGAACTCGGCAAAAATGGACGTCGGGCGACGCTTTAATCGTGTAAAGAGCGAGGTCCTGCGGGGTTACCGCCAGTTGGCCGACGATCTTCCGGCGTCGGTCATCGGCGTGCGCCGTACCCGGGATTAGGTTGTGCGGGTAGGGCTCACCCGGACGACCCGGGGGTGCCCGGAGGCCGACACGGATGGGGGCGGACATGTCAATGTCGAAGGGGTCGAACACGCCGGTGCCGACCACGGCCCTGCGCGTCGAACTGGGCTGGCGCTCGGGACCCGGGGTGCCCGACGCGGACGCCTCCGCGCTGCTGCTCGCCACCGGAAAGGTCCGCTCCGACGCCGACTTCGTCTTCTACAACCAGCCCGCCCACACCTCGGGCGCGGTGCGCCACGAGGGCAAGAGGGGGACCGGCGAGGGCGTGACGGACACCCTTTCCGTCGACCTCGCGCGCGTGGAGGGCGCGATCGAGCGGATCGTCCTCGCCGCCTCCGCCGACGGCGGGACCTTCGGACAGGTCCCCGGCCTCTACATCGAGGTGACCGAGGCCGTGACCGGGCGGACGGTCGCCCGCTTCGACAGCCCGGGCGCGACCGTCGAGACGGCCTTCGTACTCGGTGAGTTCTACCGCCGCCAGGGCGCGTGGAAGTTCCGCGCCGTCGGCCAGGGCTACAGCAGCGGACTCGAAGGCCTCGCAACGGACTTCGGCATCACCGTGGACGAACCCCAGCGCGCTGCACCGCCCACCGCGGCGGCTCGGATCACGCCGCCGCCGCCCGTGGCGGCCCCGCCACCGCCGCCCGCGCCGGTGGCACCCGTGCCCTTGCCGCCCGCGCCCTCGGCCCCTCCCACGGCTGCTCCGGCCCCCGCGCCCCAGCCGGTCCGCCTGTCCAAGGTCACCCTCACCAAGACGGCGCCGTCCGTCTCGCTCGCCAAGCAGGGCGGCACCTCCGGAACCATGCGCGTGAACCTCAACTGGCAGATGCGCAAAGAGCTTTCCGGCTGGGGCAGGTGGGGAGGCGGGCAGGGAGACCTCGACCTCGACCTGTGCGCCCTGTACGAACTGGCCGACGGCCGCAAAGGCGTCGTCCAGGCCCTCGGCAACGCCTTCGGGTCGCTGCACCGGCCGCCGTACATCCACCTCGACGGCGACGACCGCACCGGCGCCACGGCGAGCGGCGAGAACCTCACCATCAACCTCGACCGCACCAAGGAGTTCCGGCGCATCCTCGTCTTCGTCACCATCTACCAGGGCGCCGCCTCCTTCGCCGGCCTGCACGCCACCGTCACCCTCCAGCCGCAGCACGGCGCCCCGATCGACTTCTCGCTCGACGAGTGCACCGTCCCCTCCACCGTGTGCGCGCTCGCCCTGATCACCAACACGGGCGGCGACCTCATTGTGCAGCGCGAGGCGCGGTACCTGGTGCCGGAGCGCGGAGTAAGCCCGCAACGCACCATGGACCGCGCCTACGGCTGGGGCATGAACTGGACGCCCGGCCGCAAGTGACCGGGTTCAGCCCTCCTCGGGCACGGCGTCGGGACGCGCGTACGTGCGGCCCTTCCAGGCGGCCCCACGCCCCCGGTGGTGCTGCACGGCCGAGTCGACCGTCATCAGCAGGTACAGCAGCGCGGTGAACGGCAGCAGCGGCGCCAGCCACAGCGGCTGCCGGTAGTAGCGCAGCATCGGCAGGTACGTCCCCGCCATCACCGCCCACGCCACGGTGCCGGTGACGGCCGTCGCCGTGCCGCCGCCCGCCGCCCCCACGGCCACCGCGGCCGGCGGCAGCAGATAGACCAGCGCGAGTCCGGCGACCGTACCGAGAAGCAGCAGCGGGTTGTGGCGCAACTGGGCATAGGCGCTGCGCGAGACCATCCGCCACAGGTCGTGCAACCGTGGATACGGCCGCACGCTGTCCACCCGGTCGGCCAGCCCCAGCCAGACGTGCCCTCCGGCGCCCTTCACCGCACGCGCGAGCGCCACGTCGTCGATGACGGCGTGCCGGATGGCCTCCGGGATGCGCGCCTGCTCCGCCATCCCGGTGCGCAGCAGGACACAACCGCCCGCCGCCGCGGCCGTACGCGAGCTCTTGCGACCGATCCACCGGAAGGGATACAGCTGCGCGAAGAAGTACACGAACGCCGGCACCACCAGCCGCTCCCACAGGCTCGCCACCCGCAGCCGCGCCATCTGCGACACGACGTCGAAGCCTCCGGCACGGGCCGCCGCCACCAGCGTGCGCAGGCTGTCCGGTGCGTGTGCGATGTCCGCGTCCGTCAGCAGCAGGTACTCGGGGTCACGCGCGCGTGCCAGGCCGATACCGTGCCGCACCGCCCACAGCTTGCCCGTCCAGCCCGCCGGCGGCTCGCCCGGCGAGCCCACGGTCAGCGGCAGCCCGCCGTGCCGCCGGGACAGCTCGCGCGCCAGCTCCCCGGTGCCGTCGGTGCTCCCGTCGTCCACCAGGACCACCTCGGCCCGGCCCGGATAGTCCTGCGTCAGCAGCGACGGCAGGCTCTCGGGCAGTACGGCGGCCTCGTCGCGGGCCGGTACCACCACACAGACGGACGGCCACGCGTCCGGATCCCGGCGTGGCGGCAGCCGGACGTCCGTGCGCCAGAAGAAGCCCCGGCACAGCAGCAGCCAGCACCAGGCGGCCAGCGACACGACGGTGATCCACAGCAGCGCGCTCACCCCCGCAGTCTGCCCCACCGGAGAGGACCCCGAGGGCCGATCGTCTATCGTGGCCGGGTGAAGATCGCGCTCATGGACTCCGGAATCGGCCTGCTCCCGGCCGCCGCCGCGGTACGGCGGCTGCGGCCCGACGCGGATCTCGTGCTCTCCTGGGACCCGGACGGGATGCCCTGGGGGCCACGCACTCCGGAGGACATCACGCAGCGGGCCCTGGCCGTGGCCGGGGCCGCCGCCGCCCATGGGCCCGATGTCCTGATCGTCGCCTGCAACACCGCCTCCGTGCACTCGCTGCCGCAGATGCGGGCCCGTTTCGAACCGGATCTGCCGATCATCGGCACCGTGCCGGCGATCAAGCCGGCCGCGGCGGGCGGCGGCCATGTCGCGATCTGGGCCACCCCCGCCACCACGGGCAGCGCCTATCAGCGGAACCTGATCGAACAGTTCGCCACCGGGGTGGCGGTCACCGAGGTGGCCTGCCCCGGCCTCGCGGACGCGGTGCACCACGCGGACGAGGCCGCGATCGAGGCCGCCATCGCCTCCGCCGCCGCGCGCACCCCCGAGGACGTGACCACCGTCGTCCTGGGCTGCACCAACTACGAGCTGGTCGGCGAGCGCATCCGGCGAGCCGTCCAGCGGCCCGGCCGCCCGCCGCTCATACTCCACGGCTCCGCCGGGGCGGTGGCCGCACAGGCCCTGCGCCGGATCGGAGCGGAACCGGATCCGGCCGCCGTCGCCGACACGAGCCTCACGGTGCTGCTCAGCGGGCGCGAGGCCACGCTCCCGGACACGGCCCTGTCCTATGAGGAAGGCCGATTCCTGCAGGCGGTCAGCCCCGTCCGCTGACCGGCCGCGCGACCGGCAACCAGGCCCGGATCCGCCCTGGCCCACTCGGGTCAGTCACCGTCCGCCACTCCCTACCCGCGCAGCGAAACCTGAGTAACCTCATAAACATGAGGGACCACGTCCACGCCGACGACAGCCCGAATCCCGATGTCTGGACCGGGCGTGCCACCAACCGGGTCCAGTGGCTGCTGGCGCTGGTCGGCGCGGCCTGCATGGCGCTCGGTATCGAGCTGGCGGTGGACTCGGCATGGACCTCCGGCGTCGCCCCGCTGGCGATGTCCGTCGTGGGCTGCATCGCCGCCGGCCTGCTGGTCCTCTTCGGCACGCTCGCCTTCGTGCACGTCGACCTCAAGCTCGACAAGGAGTCCCTCGAAGTCCGCTGCGGCCACATGGGGCTGCCGCGCCGCCGCATCCCGCTCTCGCACGTGGCCGGTGCCGACTTCACCGCCCTCGTCACGCCCAGGCACTGGGGTGGCTGGGGCTACCGGTGGCGCCCCGAGAAGGGCACCGCCGTCGTCGTACGCCGGGGCGAGGGCATCGTGCTGCGCCTGTGGGACGGCCACACCTTCACGATCACCGTCGACAACGCGGAGTCGGCGGTACGGGTCATCAGGGCCCGGCTGCGCACCACCGGCCGGGGTTCGGCCCGCTGAGTCCGCGCGCCGCGCGCCGGCGCGCGGCATGCCCTCGCTCAGAGCCGGGGCTCTTTGCCGGTGCGGGGCCACGGCCACGCCGTCGCCCAGCCGGCGAGCAGCCCCGCGCCCACGGTCACCGTGGTGAAGCTCAGCGCGTTGCTCACCGTGGCGCACGCGGCCAGCGCCGTGAGTGCGGCGCCGGCGGTGAAGGCGACCGGGGTGGAGCGGGGCGAGCGCCACAGCGCGTGCAACACCCAGCAGAACACGGCGGCGACCAGGAAGACCCCGACGAGGCCCTGTTCCGCCGCCAGCTGCAGCAGGGCGGAGTGCGGCTTGCCGTCGGCGGACAGCGTCTGCGGCGCCGTGCCGCCCAGCTCGCCCAGCCGTCCCGGACCGACCCCGAGCCCCGGATTCCGGCCCGCCAGCCGCAGGGTGTCCTGCCAGAGTGCCGCCCGGTGCCCGGCCGGCCGGCCCTCGATCACCCCGGCGAGGCCGCCCGGCAGCAGGTCCGAGGCGAGCGCCCAGGCCGTCCCGGCCACCAGGGCCGCCGCCACGGCCGCCAGACCCAGCAGGCACCTGCCACGGCGGGACACCGAGCCCGCGGCGAGCGAACACAGCAGTACGGCCGCACTCGCCACGCAGCCGGCCGCCGACCCCAGCACCGCGCCGGCCGACACGATCCCGGCGGCCAGCACCCGCAGCACCAGCCGCAGCCCCGGCACGGACGTCGACCAGGCGGCACAGCACGCGGCTCCGGTGGCCAGCGCCAGCAGGGCGGCGGTGCCGCCGGCGTGTCCGAGCGGAGCGGCGTACCGGGGACCGGCGGAGAGTCCCGGCAGCGCCACGGCCAGCGCAAGCCCGGCCGCCGCACCCGCGCAGGGCGCGGCCACCGGCAGCAGTGCCCCGGACACCCGGCCGGCGGCGTGACCGGCTGCCACGGCGAGCACCGCGAGCAGGACACCCTCGGGCCTTCCGTCGTGGGCCGCCGCGGTGATCAGCGACCATGCGGCGCAGGCGCCCAGCAGGATCATGCCCGTGCCGTCAGAAACGTTTCGTCTGGCGTTGGCCGCGTCTCCGTCCAGCCCGGCCGCGGGCCTGGTCTCGGTCGCCCCCACTGCCACCCCTCGTCCCCGTCCCCGCCCTGTCTCCGGCCACGGCCGGGCACGGCGCCGGATCCGGCCGCACCGCCGAGGCTGGGCACACCGTAGCGGCTGATGACCGGTTTGGGGACGAGGTGCGACGGAACGGTTCTTTCCGTGCAGGTGCCCGCAGCCGGTGCCGGCCCTTGGTGCGCGGAGGGGGCCGACGAGCGCGCAGCAAGGCGGGCAAGCGCTGGCGACCAGCAACGACCGAGGTCGGCGGAGCGGTACGGTCCCCGTACCGCGCTGTCGGCGGCGCAGGCCCCGCCGTACACTCACCCGGGTGACCGTCACCGCAACTTCCGTGGACCAGCCGGACCAGCTCCGGTCGCCCTCCGCCTCCGGCGTGCACGGCGGCCGGCTGCTGCGCCTGGTCCCGGCCGTCGCCTCCGCGCTCTGCGGAGTGCTCCTCTACCTCAGCTTCCCGCCGCGCCCCCTGTGGTGGCTGGCGCTGCCCGCCTTCGCCGGCTTCGGCTGGGTGCTGCGCGGCCGCGCCTGGAAGGCGGCCCTCGGCCTCGGCTACCTCTTCGGGCTGGGCTTCCTGCTGCCGCTGCTGGTGTGGACCGGCGTGGAGGTCGGTCCCGGTCCCTGGCTGGCACTCGTCGCGATCGAGGCGGTCTTCATCGCGTTGGTCGGTGCCGGTGTCGCCGCCGTCTCCCGGCTCCCCGCCTGGCCGGTGTGGGCGGCCGCCCTCTGGATCGCGGGCGAGGCGGTACGCGCGCGTGCGCCCTTCCGGGGCTTCCCCTGGGGCAAGATCGCGTTCGGGCAGGCGGACGGCGTCTTCCTGCCGCTCGCCGCGGTGGGCGGCACGCCCGTGCTCGGCTTCGCCGTCGTGCTGTGCGGATTCGGCCTGTACGAGGCAGGCCGGCTGATCGTCGAGCGGCGCCGCACGCGTGCCGTGCGGCGCGGGGCCGCTGCCGCAGCGCTGCTCAGCATGGCCGTTCCGGTGGCGGGCGCGGTCGCCGCCCGGCCCCTGGTCAGCGACAAGGCCGAGGACGGCACCAGGACCGTCGCGGTCATCCAGGGCAACGTGCCGCGATCGGGACTGGAGTTCAGCGCCCAGCGGCGGGCCGTCCTGGACCACCACGTACGTGAGACGCTCAAGCTCGCCGCCGACATCAAGGCGGGGAAGGCACCGAAGCCCGACTACGTGCTGTGGCCCGAGAACTCCTCCGACATCGACCCCTACACCAATCCTGACGCGGCCGCCGTCATCGAGGGCGCGGCCAAGGCGGTCGGTGTGCCCGTCTCGGTCGGAGGCGTCGTCGAGAAGGACGGCAAACTGCTCAACGAGCAGATCCTGTGGGACCCGGTCAAGGGGCCGACGCAGACCTACGACAAGCGGCAGATACAGCCGTTCGGCGAGTACCTCCCGCTGCGCGGGCTCGTCGGCGCGGTCAACAAGAACTGGACCGGCATGGTCCGGCAGGACTTCAGCCGGGGCGGCACGCCGGGCGTGTTCGACATCGACGGCGCCAAGGTGGGCCTCGCCACCTGCTACGAGGCCGCGTTCGACTGGGCCGTGCGGGACACCGTGACGCACGGCGCGGAGATGATCTCCGTCCCGAGCAACAACGCGACCTTCGACCGCAGCGAGATGACCTACCAGCAGCTCGCCATGTCCCGGATCCGCGCCGTCGAACACAGCCGCACGGTGACCGTGCCGGTGACCAGCGGCGTGAGCGCGATCATCATGCCGGACGGGAGGATCACCCAGAAGACCGGCATGTTCGTGCCCGCCTATCTCGTGCAGAAGGTGCCGCTGCGCACGTCGAAGACCCCGGCGACCGAGCTGGGCATCCTGCCGGAGGTCGCCCTGGTGCTGGTCGCAGCGGGCGGGCTCGGCTGGGCGATCGGGTCGGGGCTGCGCCGTCGGCGCGCGGGTGGCGTGTAGCCGTACGACCGGTACGGGCGGGTGACGTGCAGCCGTACGACCAGCAGGTTTCGGCGCCTTGTAGCCGTACGACCGGCATCCGCCTCCGAAACGGTGCGTATCCTCCCTGAACGGCCGGGGGAGCGCGTGCCCGGCCGGTTAGGGTCGGGCCCATGGCTACTCCTGACTTCATCCGCACGCTCCGGGCCTCCGCCGGCCCGCAGCTGCTCTGGCTTCCCGGGATCACCGCGATTGTTTTCGACGACGAGGGCAGGGTGCTTCTGGGCCGACGGTCCGACACCCGAAAGTGGGCGGTGATCGCCGGCATCCCGGAGCCGGGTGAGCAGCCTGCGGCCTGCGCCGTGCGGGAGGTCTTCGAGGAGACGGCGGTGCACTGCGTGGCCGAGCGGGTCGTCCTGGTCCAGGCCCTGAACCCGATCACCTACCCCAACGGTGACTGCTGCCAGTTCATGGACATCACCATCCGCTGCCGGGCCGTGGGCGGCGAGGCCCGGGTCAACGACGACGAGTCCCTGGAAGTGGGCTGGTTCGAGGTCGACGCGCTGCCCGATCTCCAGGAGTTCGGCCGCTTCCGGATCAAGCAGGCCATGTCCGAGGCCCCCACATGGTTTGACCCTACGGCTGTGGGCTGAAGTATGGGTTGCCACCACATGGGGTGACGGGTGGCTTCCGCTTAGGGTCGGCACATGACCTCGCCCAGCCGGCTGCCCGGCCTGCGCCCGCAGCCCCTCTCTCTCGACCTCGGCGGCCGCACCGCCCTCGTCACCGGTGCCGCCAGCGGCATCGGCCGCGCCTGCGCCCTGCGGCTCGCCGCCGCCGGTGCCCAGGTGCGCGCCGTCGACCGGGACGCGACCGGTCTGGCCGAGCTGGCCCAGCACGCGGAACGCACCGGCGACCTGGTGGGCGCCGTCGTACCGCACGTCGTGGACCTCACCGACCTGGACGCCGCCGAACGCGCCGCCGCCGGCACCGACGTGCTGGTCAACAACGCCGGACTGCAACTGGTCCGCCCGCTCGACGAGTTCCCGCCCGAGGTCTTCCACACCGTGCTGACGGTGATGCTGGAGGCGCCGTTCCGCCTCATCCGCGGTGCCCTGCCGCACATGTACGCACAGGGCTGGGGCCGGATCGTCAATGTGTCCTCCGTCCATGGGCTGCGCGCCTCCGCTTTCAAGTCCGCCTATGTGGCCGCCAAACATGGTCTGGAGGGCCTGTCGAAGACGGCCGCTCTGGAAGGCGCCGCCCATGGGGTGACCTCGAACTGTGTGAACCCGGCCTATGTGCGCACGCCCCTGGTCGAGAAGCAGATCGCCGACCAGGCGCAGGCGCACGGCATTCCCGAGGAGCGGGTGCTGTCCGAGGTCCTGCTGAAGGACAGCGCGGTGCAGCGGCTCATCGAACCGGAGGAGGTCGCCGAGGCGGTGGCCTACCTGTGCAGCCCGCAGGCGTCCTTCGTCACCGGCACCTCGCTGGTGCTCGACGGCGGATGGACGGCCCACTGAAGGGCCCGGCGGCGCCCGGCCCCGGAGTTTTCCACAGGCCTGACGGGCCGGGCGGCCGATACGGAATCCTGTGACCATGTCCCGCGATCACGTTCAGTCGGCACCCAGCGGCAGCGCCGAGGCCGCGTACCTCGAACTGCTGGCCCGCGACGCCTCCCCGGAGGCGTACGAGCAGCCGGTGCTGCTCGCCCGTGCCGAGGGCAGACCGGCCGACCGCATCGCCGCGCTGGAACGGGCCAAGCGGCTCGCCCTGCGCGTACGGGCCGAACTGGAGGGACGCCGACGGCGCGAGGCCGAACTGTCCGCGCTCTTCGAAACGGCCCACGACCTCGCGGGCCTGCGCGATCTCGACGCCGTCCTGCAGGCCATCGTGCAGCGCGCCCGCTCCCTGCTCGGCACGGACGTCGCCTACCTCACCCTGAACGACCCGGCGCGCGGCGACACCTACATGCGGGTCACGGAGGGCTCCGTCTCCGCCCGCTTCCAGCAACTGCGCCTGGGCATGGGCGAAGGGCTCGGCGGCCTGGTCGCCCAGACGACCCGGCCGTACGTCACGGACGACTACTTCAAGGACGCCCGCTTCCAGCACACCCTCACCATCGACGCCGGCGTCCGCGACGAAGGCCTGGTCGCCATCCTCGGCGTCCCCCTCATGCTCGGCCCGCACGTCATCGGCGTCCTGTTCGCCGCCGACCGCCGGGAACGCGTCTTCGAACGCGCCCAGATCGCCCTGCTCGGCTCCTTCGCCGCGCTCGCCGCAGCCGCGATCGACACCGCCCATCTGCTCACCGAGACCCGCGCGGCCCTGGCCGGCCTGGAGCGCGCCAACGAGATCATCCGGGACCGCAGCGCCGTCATCGAGCGTGCCTCCGACGTGCACGACCGGCTCGCCGAACTCGTCCTGCACGGCGGCGGGGTGCACGACGTGGCCGCCGCCGTCTCCCAAGTCCTCGACAGCACCGTCGAGTTCACCGAGGCGGAGGCAGCACCGGCAGAGGCACTGGAGGCGTCCCGCGCCGAGGGACACGCCGTACGGCTCGGCAGCGACTGGATCGCCGCCGTCGCAGCCGGCGGCGAACTCCTCGGCGCGCTGGTCCTGCGCGGGCACCCCGGCCTCGACCCCGTCGACCAGCGCACCCTTGAACGCGCGGCGATGGTCACCTCGCTGCTCCAGCTCGCCCGCCGCTCGGCGGCCGAGGCCGAACAGCGCGTGCGCGGCGAGCTGCTGGACGACCTGCTGGACGCGCGCGACCGGGATCCGCGCCTGCTGCGCGAACGCGCCGCCCGGCTCGACGCCGACCTGGACGCCACCCATGTCGTGCTCGCCGCCCGCCTCGACGGCCCGGCGGCCGACGCCGAGGAGGAGGCCGCGGCCCGCCGTCGCCTGTGGTCGGCCGCCTCCCACCTCGCCGCGACCCGGCAGGGCCTGGCCGCCGCACGCGACGGCGGCACCGTCCTGCTGCTGCCGCTCACCGCCGGCGACACCGCCACCGAGGTGGCCCGCCGCACGGCCCGCCATCTGGGCACCGCCGTCCACCAACCTGTCACAGTCGGCGCCTCGGCCCCGGTCACCGACCTCACCGTGCGCCCCGAGGCCGTCGCAGCCGCCTACGCCGAGGGCCGTCGCTGTCTGGAGGCGCTGCACCTGCTGGGCCGGGCCGGGGACGGCGCGGCGGCCGAGGACTTCGGCTTCCTCGGTCTGCTCCTCGCAGGCGACCGGGACGTCGCCGGCTTCGTCGACCGCACCATCGGCCCGGTCGTGTCCTACGACGAGCGCCGTGGCACGGAACTGCTGCACACCCTGGACGCCTACTTCGCCTGCGGGATGAGCCCCGCCCGCACCAAGGACGCCTTGCACGTCCATGTGAACACGGTCGCCCAGCGGCTGGAGCGGGTGGGCCGGCTGCTGGGGGAGGACTGGCAGGGCCCGGCCCGCGCCCTGGAGATCCAACTGGCCCTCAGGCTGCACCGGTTGGCGGCCTCGGACAGACACTGATCCCCGTACGGACTGCCGTACGGGGATCACGGGTGCAGCACTCCCCGGTCAGACCGTCCGCGCCTCGGCGGCAGGACTGGCACCGGCGGACTCGCCGCTCTCGTCCTCGACGCGGGCGAGATCCCGGTGCCGCGTCTCCCGGGCCACTCCCACGGCAACCAGGGTCAGCACCGCGGCGGCGATCACGTACAGCGCGATCGGGGTGGAGCTGCCGTAGTCGTCGAGCAGTGCGGTGGCGATGAGCGGGGCCGGCGCGCCCGCCGCCACGGAGGCGAACTGGGCGCCGATGGACGCGCCCGAGTACCGCATCCGGGTGGCGAACATCTCGGCGAAGAAGGCGGCTTGGGGTGCGTACATGGCGCCGTGCAGTACGAGCCCGACGGTCACGGCCATGACCAGGTACCCGAACGAACCGGTGTCCGTGAGAGAGAAGAACGGGAACATCCACAGCCCGACTCCGGCCGCGCCGAACAGATACACCGGCCGCCGGCCGACCCGGTCGGACAGCGCGCCCCAGGCCGGGATGACGGCGAAGTGCACGGCGGAACCGATGAGCACGGCGTTGAGCGCGGTCTGCTTGGAGACGTCGGCCGAGGTGGTGGCGTAGACCAGGATGAAGGCGGTGATGACGTAGTAGCTGATGTTCTCGGCCATGCGCGCGCCCATCGCCACCAGTATGTCCCGCCAGTGATGCCGCAGTACGGAGACGAGCGGCAGCTTCTCCGGCTCGTCCGCGCGCCGGGCCTCGACCCGCGCCAAGGCCTCCTTGAACACGGGCGATTCATCGACGGACAGTCGAATCCACAGGCCGATGAGCACGAGCACGCCGGAGAGCAGGAACGGGATCCGCCAGCCCCATGTCCCGAAGGCGTCGTCGGAGAGCACGGCGGTCAGCAGCGAGAGCACACCGGTCGCGAGCAACTGCCCCGCCGGCGCGCCAGTCTGCGGCCACGAGGCCCAGAAACCACGCCGCCGGGCATCCCCGTGCTCCGACACCAGCAGAACGGCACCGCCCCACTCACCGCCGAGCGCGAACCCCTGCACGAGCCGCAGCACGGTGAGGAGTACGGGCGCGGCGGACCCGACGGTGGCGTGCGTGGGCAACAGCCCGATGGCGAACGTCGCCCCGCCCATCAGCACCAGGCTCAGCACCAGCAGCTTCTTGCGCCCCAGCCGGTCACCGTAGTGCCCGAACACGAGCGCTCCCAACGGACGGGCCGCGAACCCGACGGCATACGTCAGAAACGACAGCAACGTCCCGACGAGCGGGTCGGAGCCCGGAAAGAACAGTTTGTTGAACACCAACGCGGCGGCCGAGCCGTAGAGGAAGAAGTCGTACCACTCGATGGTGGTGCCGATGAGGCTGGCGGCGACGATGCGGGGGAGGTTGGACGGGGCTGGCGGAGCGGTCGCGGGGGAGGACATCGGCACCACTTCCTGGCGTTCGACGGGGACGTTTGCGTGTCGCCACACCGTAGGAACGTGCAGGTCAGAGGCGTATGTGGTGGGACACCATAGTTTTGGGACTGGGAGTGCGTGCGCACCCCATGGGGGCTGCCGGGGCCTCGGTGACGGCCTCAATGGGACTGAGGCGGGCGCTGTCCGAGTTGCGCTGTTCGGGCATTATCGGGAGGCGACGCACAGACCTGGCGGTGTCCGCGGCGCCGGCCCGTCGGTCACCGCGGCCGGTGGTGCGGTGGTCCGTGCCGATAATCTTGTGCTCGTTTGGGGGCCGAGCGAGGCCCCGGTGGTCTGCGGACCACGGGCGCGCAGCGCACGCGGCCCGGCGGGCGAGGGGGATGTTGAGACCGATGGGTGATGACACCACGGGTGAGGCGGGTGCCGGATCGCGCACGGTGGGCCACGGCCGGTACATGCTGCAGCGGCTACTGGGCCAGGGCGGGATGGCGACCGTCCACCTCGCACACGACTCCGTGCTGAGGCGCCTGGTGGCGGTCAAGACGCTCCACACCGGCCTGGGGCACGACCCGTCGTTCCGCGAACGGTTCCGCCGCGAGGCACAGGCGGTGGCGCGGCTGAGCCACACCAACATCGTGGCGGTGTTCGACAGCGGTGAAGACGTCGTTCCGGACGTCGGCCCGGTGCCGTACATCGTCATGGAGTACGTCGAGGGCGCGTCGCTGTCCGCACTGCTCCGAGAGGAGATCGACAAGCACGACGCGATGACCTGCGACCGTGCTCTGAGGATCACCGCGGATGTGCTCGCGGCGCTGGCCGCCTCTCATGAACAGGGACTGGTTCACAGGGACATCAAGCCGGGCAATGTGATGGTCACCCCGCGCGGGGTGGTGAAGGTGATGGATTTCGGCATCGCCCGCGCTCTGGAGTCCGGTGTCACGTCCATGACGCAGACGGGTGCGGTGGTGGGCACGCCCCAGTACCTTGCACCGGAGCAGGCGCTGGGCAGGAGCATCGACGCCCGAACCGACCTGTACTCGGTGGGGTGCATGCTGTTCGAACTTCTCACCGGGCGGCCGCCGTTCGACGGGGACACCGCCTTCTCCATCGCCTACCAGCACATCCAGGAGCAGCCGCCGGCGCCGTCCAGCATCAACCAGGCGATCAGCTCGGCAGTGGACGCGCTGGTGGCCCGGGCGCTGAGCAAGGACCCGGCGCTCCGCTTCCCTACCGCCGAGGCGATGCGGGATGAGGTGGAGAGGGTGCTCTCGGGCCTGCAGAGCGGCGTGCAGTCGCCGCATGGAGCGGTGCCGGGCCTCACGGGTGTCACACCAGCGAAACACCCGCGGCGCCGACGTGTCGCATGGGCCGCCGGTGCGGCCGTGGTCTTCGCGGCCGGTGGAACGGCCGCGGCCCAGCTCTTGCCGGACCACACCGGGCCCGCCAAGGTTTCGCAGAGCGAGCCGTCCGGGAAGAGAAGCAGCCGCGCATCCGAAGGCTTCACCGCAGCGTCACCGTGGCGGCTCGTCGTCAGCGACCAGATCGGGGGCCGGGACAATGGCTGCACCGTTACGCTGACCAACACCGAAACCGGTCAGCAGCAGGAATTTGAGAACTACGGCACCAAGTCGTTCCTGGTACACACCTCAGGACCGTTTCGCTGGGCGGCCAACAACTCGGGCTGCCAGGTGATCCACCGATCCGGAGCGGGAGCGACGGCGCCGCCCTTCACCCGCCAGTACGGCACGGGCGACACCGAAGCCTTCAGTCCGCGGGGGCCGATATCCGTGCGAGTGATGGACTTCAACGGCGCTGGCGACTGCAGGCTCGATCTACGCGACGCCACGAACGGAGAGGCCGTCGACCTGGGAACAGTTTCCAAAGGCGGCGGCCCGCTCAAGCTCGACCCGAGCGGACACACCCAGGTATACCTCGCTGATCTGCAGTGCAGCGTGAAGGTCACCGCAGCCCGCCGATGAGAGGGACGGACGAACGCGCACGGCCCCCGGACAGGACCCGCACGAGTCTGCGGGTGTGCGGGCCTTGAGCGGAGCCACGAGGAACTGGTGCGCTTAGTGGGGCCGGGCCATGACGTATCGCTGCCGGAGCCAGGGCCGTGGAGTCGTGCAGTGTGTTCGAGGTCCCAGTCCAGCGACGCCGAGGAAGACGGGCCGCAGTCCCAGAGCTGGTCCGCGAGAGGAAACTGGTCTTCGAAGGTGGGACAGCACTCGTGCTCGCTGCGCCATGCCCGGCAGGCGTTCAGCGCATACGGGCGTTGGTGTCGAAGAGTGCCAGTTCGTGGGGGAGCAGGCGATGCTGGGCGATCACGCTGCGGCCGGCGGCCTTCCGCAGGCCCACGGCCTCGGTTGAGGCGAGCGACGGCGTCTTGCCCGGGCGGCCAGGGTGTTCCGGCGGTACGAACTCCCCGGGCGGAACGGTGCGTGGGCGGTACTCGGCGCGGCCGCCGTCTTCCACGGCCGCGCCGAGTGGTTTTCCCTGCGAGCCGGACGAAATCTGCGGTTCGCCGGGTGTTGCGGGTGGCGCGTCCCGGACTGGGCGGCCAGGGACCGAGGGCCACCGGCCAGGGACCCGTCGGTCGTCAAAGGGGCTTGATGACAACCTTCTTGAGGAACGCGTAACCCGGGAACCTGAAGACTTGGCCCTCGCGGTTGAGGTCCTTGTCCTTCTGCTCGCCCATCGCGGTGACGTAGGTGACGGTCACCTGCATGAGCCTGCCGTCGGCGGGCTTGAGGTTGATCGCTTCGAACGGGGTCAGGTTCTGGACGTCCGTCGTGGTGCCCTGGCCGGTGAAGCAGAGTCCCTCGTCACCGGTCTGGAGCCGGACGAAGAGGTGGCTCCCGGGAGTGGTGTGGTGCGCGTCGCAGCGGTGGATGACGGGGGCCGCGGGAGCGGCCGCCCCGGCGGGGGCGGCGAGAGAGACAAGACCGAAGCCGGCCGCGAGTGCGGCCAGTCCGACTACCGTCTTCTGCCTGATGGTGATCACGAAGTTCTCCTTCTGGCGACAGTGGTGTCGAGAGCCCGGGATCAGTTCAGGACCTGCTGCTGGACCACGATGTGGCCGGCGTCGGGGTTGAGGCTGCCGCCGAGACGGCCGAAGGCACCGTCGGTCAGGTCGAGGCACTTCGGTTCCTGCGGCGTCTGCTGGAAGGTGCCGCGGTCGTTGATGCGCACGACGAGGGACTTGCCGTTCGCGACGTTGGTCACCTTCACACGGGTCCCGAACGGCAGTTGCGGATTGCGTGTCAGTGAGGTCGCCGCGGTGTTCTTGTTGTTGTCGAAGACCTCGCCGCTGGCCGTGAGGGCCCCGGGGGGTATGGGACCGTAGTGCGTCGCCCAGCAGGTCCCGGCCTGCGGGGCCCTGGGCGCGGCCGAACTCGCCGGGGAGAGCCCCAGTACGGCGGTCAGCGCGACGGCCCCTGCGGCCAGTGGGACGTAGAGCTTTCGCTTGCTCATGCTCGTTCCTCGTTTCATGTGGCTTCGTTTCACGGCGTGGTGGACCGGTGAAGGGAGCGTGGTGCTCCTTGTCCGTGGCGGCATGCGTGCGCCCGGCCCGGCTGTTGCCGGATGAAGGGGGCTGTTTCTCAGCCGGCCGCGCGATAGGCGGCGCCCACCTCGTTGGCCGTCGCACCGTTGTAGAGTCCGGTGCCGTCACCGCGGCTGGTGGAGAGGGTGAACCATGCATACCGTTCGACGAACGGCAGCCCCTGCAGCATGGCGGTCGACTGCTTCACGAACGCGGCCTGCTGTGCCTGTGTCGGATACCTCGGGGCGCCGGTGGAGAAGTCGATCAGTGCGTACTCCGTGAGCCAGATCGGCTTCTTGTAGCGGTTGTAGGTGGCCTGGAGGTAGTTCCGCAGCTGGGCCGTCGCATGCGTGGCGTCGAAGTCCCCGCCGTACCAGTGCAGGGGAATGAAGTCGACCTTGTAGTGACGGCCGGCGGCGCCCTTCATGAAGCGGTCGAGCCAGCCGTCCGCGACGTCGGCGCCGGTGGCGACGGCAGGCGCTCCGAGCCGCATGCCGGTCGACTGCAGCCGGGGCCACAGATCGAGCGCCTGCGGCACGGTCATGTCGGCCTGCCCCGGCATATCGGGTTCGTTGAACCCGAGCAGGGTTTTGCCCTGCTGTTCGGCCTGACCGAGTTCCGTATCGGTCACCGAGCCTTTGCCCCAGATCATGGGCACGAATTCGACCCCGGACGGCGGTGTGATCTGCTGCTTGCCCGAGGACCAGGTGTAGAACCAACCGGCTTTCGAGTCGGCCAGCGCGTTGGTGACGCCGGTGAAGTTCCAGGCGCTGACGCCCTTCTTCTTCACCGTGGCGGAGGACGCGTTCACCGCGCCGGTGGGGGTGCCCGCACGATTGCCGAACGCGAGCAGGGTCAGAGCCGCCAGAATCACGGCGAGACCACGTAAGTCGGGTGTTTTTCGCATGGCTTCTTCCTTCCTTTTCATCCGGCCGCTCGTCGAGCCGCATGCACGGCCAGGGGCCGCGTGGTCTGCGGTCACGAGGCGCGGTGGAAGGTCACGAGGAAGCCGCTGCACTTGCTGCACTGCTGCATCACCTTGTTGCCCGGCTCCTGGTCCTGCCGGGACCACCCATAGGCTTTCGGGCAATGGGAGGCGATCATGTCGCTGTAGGCCGTCCTGGCGTCCCGGTTGGGGTTGGTGCACAGCATCGGCTTGCCGTCCGCCCAGCGCGTCAGATTGTCCGCGGGACAGTTCGGCAGCAGGTTGTTCGCGCAGCCCACCGTGTCGCATCCGCCACCGCCGGGGCTCACGTTCCGGGGGGCGATCGTGATCGGCACCGAGAACGCGTTCACGTAGCTCACGTCGTACCAGGGAGCGGCAGCGTCCTTGGAGTCGAAGTTGAACTCGGCGAGGCTGACGGGCTGTTCTCCGGTGCCCTTGGCGCAATGGTCGGCGAACTTGCCGCAGTCCCCGACCGCACAGTGGAAGGTGCTGCCTGGTGTCCCGGTACATCCCATGCGCGCGAAGAACTTTCCGCGCCAGTGGCCGGGCGCCGTCGTCTCGGGAATGGTCACCGTCGCCGACTGGCCGGGCTCCAGGATCGGCAGCTTGTCGAAGTTCTTCGACTCGTCGGCGTTGACAGCGCTACCGATCCAGATCTTCCTGCCGCTGCTGTTGACGAACGTGACCGTGTGGTCGACCGCCGCCGCGGCAGCCGGTGCGACGGAGCGTGGAGCAACCGCACCCGCGCCCGTACTCGGTGTGGCCGCCAACAGCGCTGCTGCGATCGTGGCGACCAGGCCGGTCAGGAGGGTTGTCAGGGAAAGCCGCAGGGGGATTTTCAGAGGTGTTCTGCGCATGATTCCTCGCCGGATGAAGTCAACGATCGGGTTCTGGAGGGCGCGGGAAGGCGACCGCGGCAAGGCGGAGGGGAGGCCGGTTGTGTGCCGGCTTCCTGGGGCCAAGGGCGTCGCCTGCCGGCCAGGCGCCACGGTGGGTGCGACAGCGTGCGATGGCGGCGTGGTGGTGGCGGACCGCCGCCACCGGCGCGTTCAGCAGGTCAGCTTGTCTCCGGGGGCGACATTCAGGGTCTGCGTGAACTGCCGGTAGAGGTTGACACGGTCCTGCATCTCGGCGGGGTTCTGGCCGTTGCACTCCAGCGCGCCGTTGATGCTGCGGATCGTCTCACCGAATCCGGCACCGCTGACCATCGCCTTGTGCGGCGTCATGGAGCCGGGACCCGACTGAGTGGTCCAGTACCACAGCGCGGTCTTCCACGAGATCGTGGCGTCGGTCTCCACGAGGTTCGGGTTGTGCAGCAGATCGATGCCCAACGCGTCACCCGCTGCCTTGTAGTTGAAGTTCCAGCTCAGCTGCATCGGTCCGCGGCCGTAGTAGGCCGCCTGGCCGGCCGGGCAGCCGTACGGCTGGCTCGCGTCGCAGTAGTGCGGGTAGTTGGCGGGGTTCTGCTCCTTTGTGTATCGCAGGCCGCCGGTCTCGTGGCTGACGTTGGCCAGGAAGGCTGCCGCCTCCTGCTTCTTGACCGTGTCGCTGCCCGTGTGGGCGAAGGCCGGGAAGGAGTTCATCGCGTTCCGCAGCCCGGCATAGGTGTAGAACGGGTTCTTGTTCGGGAACATGTGCTGGAACTGGGCTTGGCTTACGACGAAGTCGGCCGAGGCCGCCGCGGGCTTTGCGGTCACGGCTGTGGCAGAAGTGGCGGGAAGGACAACCGTCGATGCGGCGGCCACCACGGCTGCGGCGGCCACGGCCATATGTGTAGTGGACATGGCAATGCGCACGGAGAACTCCTCGAAGAGTGCCTGGATGGGGGGCGATCCGCTTCCGGCGCGACCGTCGCTGCACGCCCGCATGGGCGCGGACAAGGGCGGCGTCGCATCAGCAGGCGGGCCTCTTCCTTTCGGTCACCGCCACGGGATCGAACTGCGCATACAAGAATCCTCAGCCCGGAGAGCCGCCGCATCGGCAATGCCCACCGTTACGCCGACGTGACGCGGACACCGGTCTCGTCTCCGCCGCCCCGTCGCGCTGGACATGGGAAATGCGGCCTCCGAGCGGGCCCCGCCGCCGGTGGCACAGGACGGCGGCTCGGGGCCGTGGAGGAAGACATGACGGGTCGGCGGATCGGGCGGCCTCGCAGCCTTGGCGTCGGCTACGGCGACAACGGCACGACGTGCGAGCGCACAAAAGGCGCCGCCAGGGGTCACTCATCTCTCCTGGCGGCGCCGGCCGCCGTGCCTTCCTCACCCTGGCGGCGCGGATGCCGCTCCGGCTCGTCAACGGCACATCAGCGGACGTGGTTTGCGGTGACGAACACCGTTACACCACGGACCCTGCCCCGGCCCCTCCTTCGGTGCGTGTGGGCACGGCCTGCGCCCGCCGTGCGGACCATGCGGCGACATGGGTACGGGAACGCAGCCCGAGCGTGGTGCGGACATTGCGGACGTGGGTCTCGACGGTGCGAACCGACAGATACAACCGGGCCGCTATCTGTCGATTGGTGAGTCCGGCAGCCACCAGGTCGATCACTTCCCGTTCGCGCGGGCTGAGCGGGTCGTCCCCATCGGGTGCGGTTGCCGGCTGCTCGTCCCGTGCATAGTGCATGATCTGTCGTGGACCCAGCCGGCGCCCTGCCGCAAGCGCACCCTCGGCCCGTTCCTTGGGCAGCGCCCTCAGCGCTGTGGCTGCTGCCTCCTCCACCCGCGCCCGGAACCAGGGAGGCAGTACGAGGGCCGCGGACACGTCGTACCTTTCGACGGCCGCGAACAGCCGCAGCGCCCGCTCGAACCGACCGCCCCGCGCCGCGCTGACAGCCAGGCCCCAGAGCGCGGGACCGGCTGCGCCCAGGTGAGCCGCGTCGCTCACGTGGTTCGTGTCTCCCAGCGCCTCGGCGAAGTACGCCTCCGCCGCAGCGCAGTCGTCCCGTTCCAGGGCGAGGACGCCGGCCGTGTGCAGCATCACCCGGAGCAGGACCGGATTGGCCTCGCCCCGCAGGATCGGGAGGGCTTGGTCGACCAGCCGAACCGCCTGGACCGTATCGCCGGCGCCGAGCAACTGCCAGGCGAGGAGGATCAGGCAGAACGCGGTCATGACGCGATCGCCGAGCCGGTGGCTGATCTCCAAACACTCCTCGAGATCGGTCCCCGAGCTCTGGTCGCCGTGTTGCGTCCGGGCCAGGGTCAGCACCAGCAGCATGCGACAGATCAGATGATCGCGGCGCTGCGGGCGCCGGCGCTCGAGCGTCACTGCCCGCAGCGCAAGCTGTACCGCTTCGCCGGTGTTCCCCTCCCACGCGATGAGCAGCGCCTGCATGCACAGAGCGATGCTGCGGTCGCCCGCCCCCGGATCCGTTCGGTCCAACGCCCCGGCCAGCATCGTCCGGGACTCCGCCGCGTACCCCCGGTTGATGTCCACGAGGGCCAGCGCCCCGGCGAGGAGGAGCTGGCGTGGGTCGCTTCCCACGCTCAACCACTGCAGCAGAGACGTGAGATTGTCGCGTTCCTCCTCCAGCCGTCGGCAGGTCCTGGCAGGGGTGAGTGCTGCGTCCCGGAACGGGCGCGCGAGTTCCGCAAGCCAGTCCACGAGACGGTCGTAGGCCCGTATCTCCTCACCTTCGGCACGGAGCCGTTCGTGCCCGTAACACCGGATCGACTCCAACATCTGGAACCGGGCGGAACCCGCCCGGTCGGCACCGGGGACGATGAGGGACTTGGCTTCAAGGCCGGCCAGCAGCTGCGGCACGGCCGACGGGGGTATGCCATGGTCCGCGGCGACGGCCGCGGCGGCATCCGTCCCGAATCCGCCCGGCAACAGCGACAGTGACCGGAACAGCGACCGCTCCTGAGGCGTCAGCAGGTCATAGCTCCATTCGATGGCCGAGCGAAGACTCTGATGACGTCGATCCGCCGTACGCCATCCGCAGGTCAGGAGGGAAAGGCGGTCGTCCAGCCGATGGTGGATCTCGCCCGGCGGAAAAGCCCGAACGAGACCGGCCGCCAGCTCCAGCGCCAGCGGCAGCCCGTCCAGCCTGGCGCATAACGCGACGACGTGTACGGCGTTGTCCTCGGTGAGCTGGAATCCGCAGGAGACGGCCTGAGCCCGGTGGACGAAGAGCCGGACGGCGTCCGAGCGCAGCAAGCCGTCGAGCGATCCGCCGCCACAGGGATCCGGCAGGGAGAGACCGCCCACCGAGTACACCGTCTCGCCCGGTAACCGTAAGGGTTCGCGACTGGTGGCCACGACGCGCAGTCCCGGACAGCGAGGGAGTAACGCGCTGAGGGCCAGCCCGCAGTCGTCGAGCACATGCTCACAGTTGTCGAGCACCAGAAGCCGATCGCGGTCGTAGCCCGTCCCGCTCCGTGCCCCCACCATGGGGGCACGCCCTTCCCTGGTTCCCACGAGCGCTTCGGTGATCCGCTGCCGCGCTTGCTCCCCCGTGGTCGCCGACGCCAGTTCGACAAGGCTGACTTCACAGCGTCCGCCGCGCTGTTCAAGAGCCGTCAACTCCACCGCCAGGCGCGTCTTGCCCACACCCCCGGGCCCTGTCAGGGTCAGCAGTCGTGTGGTGCGCACCAGCCGCTTCAGCTCGACCAGCTCATCGATGCGGCCGATGAAACTGCTCAAACGGGATATCCCGGTTGTGGTCGACGCACTGATTCCGTCGTTCTTGAGCCGCTGACGGTAGGCGCGCTGACGGCAGGCGTTCGAGCAGTATCGCGAACGCTTCTTGCCGGTCCCGATGTCATCTGCGGAGCCTCGGCGAATCGGTCTGCCGCACATACCGCAAGAGAACGTGGGTGATTCAAGCCGAATCCCATGAGGATCTACGTCGCGCTGCACCTGATACTCCTTTCGAATTACGGCGGGAGTTCCTGCTTCTCCGTGGCGGCGTCTCAGCAGTGGGCGGTGGTGTGTCCAGGCGGCGTTCACCTGCAGCGGTCGATTGTCACTCGGACTCACCGGCGCTGAACGCTGTTGGATCTCGGGCGGGGCAATGGATGGAGGGCGGCATCGCCGACGGGACTTTCGGGGGCCTCTCCACTGCCGCCTGCCGACTCGGCGGCCGGCGGCACGAGTGAAGCACAGCAGCTGACGGTTCTTCAACCACTGAAGTTTTTAAGCCACTTAAGAATTTGCATCGCTGTGGAACCTGTTAGGTTCGACGTGTGACTGAACCGAACCGTTCAGCGCCCGGCCTGCGGCAGCGCAAGAAGGCCCGCAGCCGCCGGGCACTGGCCGACGCGGCCTTGCGGCTGTTCCTCGAACGCGGCTACGACGCGGTCACCGTGGCGGAGATCGCCGATGCCGCCGATGTCTCGGTGCCGACCCTGTTCTCGTACTTCCGCAGCAAGGAAGCGCTGCTCTTCGACCTGGAGCCGGAGATCGATGCCGGCCTCGTCGCCGCGGTCGGTCAGCGCTCTCCTGGCCGTGACGTACTCGACGCCGTGCAGGAGTACCTGATGTCACTGCCTGCAGCGGATCCGCGGGAGCGGGAACAGTTCGAGGCATTCCTCGCGCTCGTGCACGGCACCCCGGCACTGCGCGCCCACTGGCAGCAGATGTGGCTACGGCACGCGGACACCCTGGCCGACGCGCTCGCGGCCGACCGTGGCCTGGAGACCCCCGATCTGCGGATCCGCGCAGTGGCCCGATTCATCATCGACGCGGTGATGCTCGTCACGCTCGAACCGGATCCGCCGACGGCGCTGGCCGACCTGCTCACCCTTCTGCGCTCCGGGCTGGACGCCGCCGGCCTGCCCTGATCGACCATCGACCTGCCAGTCACCCGGGGAGCCTTTCGAGGAGGTCTCCCCGCACTGTCCCAGGTCGCTGCTGCGCAGCGCGGCCTGGAGGCTGTAGGTCACCAGGTCACGCTGGATTCGCCTTCGAGGCCGACCACTACCGCACTATCCCGGGCTGCGCGGCGCTAGCCGCTGTGTGATCCGGTTGAACAAGTCCGTCAGCGGCTCGCTGACGTCCTGACCGAACTCGGACAGCCCGTAGGTGACCTGGGGCGGCGTCGTCGGCTCTACCTCCCGCCAGATCAAGCCGTCCTGGACCAGCGCGCGCAGGGTCTGAGCGAGCATCTTCTCGCTGATGCCCTGGATGCTGTCGCGCAGCTCGTGGAACCGAAGGTCGTTGCTCCGCAAGGAGATCAGCACCCAGATACCCCATCTGCTGGTCACGTGGTCGACCACGTTTCGCGCGGGGCAGTCGGTGTGAAACACCTCATACCGATTGCCTGTCCCAGCCTGCGTCAGCTGCGCACCTTCCTTCACGTCGGGAGCTTACCTCTGGGTATGTTCTTACGAAAAGTAAGCCCGCCTCCTAGCGTCAATTACCGCAGCACACAACGGACTAGGAGCTGAACGTGATCGTGGTGACCGGGGCTACCGGGAATGTGGGCCGACCTTTGACGCAGGCCCTGGCCAAGGCGGGCGAGCAGGTGACCGCGGTGTCGCGGCACGCGGTGGCGATGCCGGACGGAGTCCGGCATGTGACGGCCGACCTGGCCGAGCCGGCAAGCCTCACACCCGCGTTGGACGGGGCGAAGGCCCTGTTCCTCCTGCTGTCCGGAGACCTGCACGCCCCCGAAGCCAGGCCGGCCGACATCATCGGCCTGGCCGCGGCCAGTGGGGTCCGCCGGGTCGTCCTGCTGTCTTCGCAGGGTGTGGCGACCAGGCCGCTCGGCGCGTCACGGGTCGCGATGCGCGCGGTGGAGGACGCGTTGCGGGAGTCCGGCCTGGACTGGGCCGTCCTGCGACCGGGCGGTTTCGCCTCCAACGCTTTGGCCTGGGCGGAGTCCATCCGCACGCAAGGGACGGTCGCCGCGCCCTTCGGCGACGTAGGGGTGCCGGTCATCGACCCGGCGGACATCGCAGAGGTCGCGGCGGCCTGCCTGCTGGACGACCGGCACACCGGCGGGGTGTACGAGCTGACCGGGCCGGAGGTCATCACGCCGCGTCAGCAGGCGGAGGCGATCGCCGCCGCGCTCGGCTCGCCTGTACGCTTCCACGAACTCACCCGCGACGAGGCCAAGGCCACGATGACCCGGTTCGTGCCGGCGGAACTCGCCGACGACACCCTGGACATCATCTCCGCCCCGAACCCCGCCGAACTGCGGATCAGCCCGGACGTGGAACGAGTCCTCGGCCGCGCCCCGCGCCCCTTCGACGACTGGGTCGCCCGCAGCATCGCCGTTTTCCGCTGAGGCACAACCCAACCGAAGCCCCAGGGCGGCCTCGTACGGCTGCGGCCGCACGAGGCCACCCGCCTGCGTAGTGCCACCGTCGTCGACGCGCGTGGTACAGGGCCGCGCAGGTGGCCCTCAGGGCAGGCCCTGCAGAACAGACCGCCGCAGGGCCAGGGTCCTCGCGGACGAGCCGTTCCTGCTGGGGGACCTGCACGCGCCCGACGCGCACCCGACTGGCGCCGCCGACGGACGCATCGAGATCCGGCTGGACGACGACGAGGGCGAGCACGGCACCCTCTATGTGGCCAATCGCATTGTTCGGCGCCGAGCAGATCTTTCGGGTGCCGGAGGAAGGCCCGAGGTCGGTGTCGCCGATGCGCAAGTTACGGCGTGTCGGGCGCGCCGCTGTACCGGTTGTGGCCTGCCCGTGTGTCCTACTTTTCTTCGGTGACGCAGGTGGTGTGGTTGAGGACTCCGATGGTGTCCGTCCCGCAGTTGTTGCTGAATCCGGAGGCGTTACGGGAGTCGGTGTTGGAGAGCAGGCCGCCGCTCGGGCCGGTCACCTGACGGTCGTTGTCGTGGCGGTGGTGGGAGTCGTACCGGGTGACACAGGTCCGGTCGCTGAGGAGGCCCACCCTGCTGGCGCCGCACAGGTTGGAGTGTGCCGAGGCGTTCCGGCCGTCGATGTTGGACAGCAGGCCGCCCGCCCCGAGGTCGATCGTGTCGGCGCTCGCTGCCGCGATGGACGCGGGGGAGGCCAGGACTGCCACCGCCATACCGGACAGAACTACGAATCGCTTGAGTGAACCCATTGGTCCGCCTTGTCTTTTGGAAATGGGATAAGGGACGGGGGAAGCGCGGCCCACTTCATGTGGTACTACCGCCTCTCGCCCACCTGGACTAACGGAATGGAGTGATCCGAGTTACGGTCCGAAGAAACGCAAAGCGGCAAATGGTTGCCCCTGATCGGGAATCAGCTCTCATCGGCCGCTTCCGCCAGGTCGATCAGAGCCCACAGGTTCCGCCACCACTGTTCGAGGAAGCCGTAGTGACGAACGGTGTGTGCCACGAAGTAGAGCCCGAAGCGGTTGACCGCCAGGTCCCTGAGGGCGAGGCGGTACCCGGATTCCCACTGGGCCCTGTCGACGGCGGTTCCGGCGTGGATTTCGAGTGACCTGCGATGGAGTTCGGAGAGTTCTCCGACGAGCGTCGCGTTGATGTCAGCGGGGTCGAGGGCGGTGCACAGCAGTTCGGCCAGGTCGTGTTGGGGGATGTGCAGGGTGGCGAGTTCCCAGTCGTACGCGCACAGCCTGCCGTCCGCCCGGACGGCGAGGTTGCGGGGATTGAAGTCGTTGTGCACGAGGGTTCTGGGCATCGCCTCGATCTGCGGCCACCAGCGGTCGATGGTTCCGATGTAGGAGACCAGCCGATCGTGATGGCGTCCGTCGACGATTTCAGGAAACTCCTCGACCGAGTGGTCGGCCAGGGCCAGCCACAGGTCCCTCATCCCGATCATGTCGGCGGCATTGGGGACGTGCCCGATCCACGGCATCCGGAGGAGCGCCGGTTCTTTGCGGTACCAGATGGAGTGGAGCTTTCCGAGGTCGCGCAGGGTGATGCCGAGATGTCGGCGTGACCATCCGCGGGCATGCTCCGATGTGTCCATCAGTTCCATGTCGCTCAGGCACTCCATCACGATGACGTACGCCTCCCTGCGGTCATCGCGATAGGTCCGGTAGGGGCGCGGCACCAGGCTGGTGAAACGGGGATCGGTCTGCTCGTACAGAGCCAATTCCCGTACATCGCACCCGACGAAGCCGAGACGTTCCTCGAATCTGCGGTAGTGGGTTGCCACCGGGCCGCCGCACAGTCCGGCCGCCAGTCCGGCCATCTTGATGACCTCCCGGTCGGTGGGCTTGATCTTGACCATGACGTCCAGCTTTTCCTCGACATCACCGCGGTTGACCCTCAGTTGCATCGGAAAGAGCCCGACGGCCTTCTTCACCGTGCGCGACGTCAGCTCCGACAGGACGCTGGGCCCCATGGGAAGGTGCAAGGCTTCGACGCTGGTGACCTTGGCACCCGGCGACTCGGAGGTGCCCAGCGCCGACTCGAAGAATTCGGGGTCGAGTTCGTCGAGCTGGAACCAGCGGACTGGCCTGTTGCGACCGAGGCGTTCATGGGCGCTGGCGAACTGCCCGGAAACGGCTGCCGAGACCGTCGAGAGATCCAGGGCCAGTGCGAAGCCCGCGATGATTTCCGCCAGTCGAGCCGTGCTTCCCCGGCCCGTGCACCCCATCGCTTCCAGCAGCTCGTGCTGCGCAGGCAGGTGGGTGCCACCCCCGACCGTACCGATCGCCAGGCTGGGGAGGGTCATGCTCGCATAGACGCCGTCCGGCCTGCGTTCGAGGATGAACTGCCCCACACTCGACTCGTGCACGCAGGCGATGTCCTGTCCCGTCGCGGTGAAGATCGCCGCCACCATGTTGGCGGTGTTGGCGTTCGAGCCCAGCACGCCGCTGTGAACAGCTCCCGCTGCGATGTGCTGATAGCCCCTGACCAGCTCGTCCGGGGTTGTCTTCAGCACCCGCTCGACAACGCCTCCTGGCAGGAGACAGTCAGCGGACACCCGGGTTCCACGGCCTTCCGCCATCGCCTGGGCCGACGCTTTCTTGTCGCCGGAGGTGTTGCCCTCGATGATGAAGGATTCGAGCTCCTCGTCTCCGGTCAGGTGAGGCTGCTTCAGGATCCATTGGCAAGCGTGCCAGGTGCAGGCCGTGGTCATGTTCTGCCCAGCCGCGTCCGCGGTGGTGTACCTGAACCTCAGATGAACGGTCCTGCCCAGCACCACGGGTTCGATCGAGACGAGTTCGGCGTGGTGGGAGACCTGCCGGACAGCCGCGCGGAGGTCGCCGATATGCCGGGGGATCGCCGACGCGAAACGGCCGGCAGCCGACAGCCGGTAGAAGGCGAAGACAGGCGCGCGCGTCATCGCCTGGGAGACGGCCCGGGTGGTGACCCCACCTGCCATGGTGACGGCCAGGGCGCCCCGCGTGGCCGACGAGACAAGGGCGCCTTCGGTGGCCGCCATGGGGGCATAGATCTCACCCTGGACGTTCTCCCCGCAGAACAGCAGGGGCCCGGCGATGCCGACTGGGATCTCGACGGCACCAACGAATCCCTCGATGTTCCCGGTCAGCTTGCCGGCGTCAAGCTGTGTGTGCTGCAGGGAGCTCAGCCCCGCCCGGGTGACGGAGCGAAGCCAGCCGAGCCGCTGAAGGCGGGCCGACTCCGTGTAGATGCCCCTGGCAGGAACGTACCGGCCGACGGGGCGCGATGGACGGGTCTGGCCCGGAAATCCTCCGGAGTTCATGCGGCATCACTTTCATTGTGCGGGCATACGCTTGCCCGATCGGCTTCTTTGGAGACGGCGGTGCTCTGAGGCACATCGACAAGCGAGGAAGATCGCAGGACGAGGAACGGGACGGCCAGGGCGAGGGTGCCGACGGCCAGGCCGTTCCACAACCCCAGCCAGGTCCCGACAGCGCCGGCCAGGAGGGCGGCCACCGGCTGGGAGCCGTAGACCACCCAACGGCTCGTGGCGAGCATGCGACCCTGCAGAGCAGGGTCGCAGACGGCCTGACGGATGGTGCGCTGCGTGGAGCCCTGCGCGACGGCGCACCCCAACTGGACGAACATGGCGACAGCGATGGCGATGTGCCAAGGGCGACCGGGCGTGGCGAGGAGGAGCGGCACCTCAGTGAACGGGGCCAGGGCGAGGGAGGTGAGCATGACGCGCACCGGCCCGTACCGCGCGACCACCCGGCGGACGACGAGCGCGCCGCAGAACCCGCCGAGCGCCGCCACGCTCAGCGTCGTGCCCAGCGCCGCGCTCGAATAGTGCAGCTGACGCAGAAGGAAGACGGACCACAGCGTGCTCAGGAAAGCCATGACGGAGACGTACGCGGTGGCGGCGAGCACCAACGGCCGGATGGTCGGATGGGACCACACATAGCGCATTCCCTCGGCGATCTCGGCGCGGAAGGTCGTATGCGTCGAGGGCCGCGCCGCAGCCGCTTCGGGGGTGTGGACGCGGGCGAGGAGAAGGGCACAGGCCAGGTAGGAAGCGACGTCCAGATAGATGGCAGGGGCAGCGCCGAGGACGGTCACCACGGCGCCGCCGAGCTGGGAGCCTACGCTGTCGGCCAGCGAATTGATGCCACCGAGCTTCGAGTTGGCTTCCAACAGCCGTGGACGAGGCAACAGCGACGGAAGGAAACTGATACGAGCGGTGGAGCCGAGCACCTCCGAAACCGCGCTCACCAGCGCCACGCCGTACAGCAGCGCCAGAGACAGCCGGCCCATGGCATCGGCAAGCGGGACGACGAGGAACGCAGCGCCGCTCGCCAGCGCCGCACCCACCATCACGGGCCGCTTGCGGTACCGGTCCGCGAGGGCCCCGGCAGGCAGCGACACCAGCAGGGGCGGGAGCTTCTGCGCGAACGACAACAACGCGACCTGCCAGACCGAGGCATGCAGCACCACCACCGCGATCAGCGGAAGCGCCACCTGCGTGACACCGCTGCCCACAAGATCAACAGCGTTCGCACTCCAGTACTGGACAAAGCCCCGATGCCGCCAGAGGCTGCCCTCCACCATGGCGTCACTCACCACACCCCGCTCCCAGCCACCCCTCGCCCATCCCACCGTCGTACCGTCATACCTACAACAACGATCAGCGCAGCAAAGGGTTCGCGAGATCACGCCATCGTGGCCTGCCGGTCAGGTAGTTGGACGCAGGTGGACGGGAAGCGGCCCTCCTCGGCACCGCGGTACGGGCCGCGGCCGACAACCCGCCCCCTTCAAGGGGATGCGCGGCCGAGGTGGGCGGCTGCCCTGCTGAGCGGCTCGACAGGTCGCCGCCGGAGGGCTTTCCTTTGAGGACTACTTCTCGGCGACCCCGGCGCTTGGCGAGGATTCTCGCCAGTTCGACAACGAGCGACCGAAGAACAGTCGCCTGGAATCGGCGTCAGAGCCGATGGCCGTCGGTGTGCTGGAAGCTGACGTCCTCGGCCGGCTTCAGCAGGTACAACAGGCCGCCGACGGTCCGGCCGTCGATCTGCTGGGTGAGGCGAGCGCGGGCTTCCTTCAGCAGTTCGGGACCAGCAGATCACACAGGACGGCGAGGCTGAGACGGCCGGGCAGCGAAGACGCCGGCAAAGTCCGCGAACACGTCCTACGCCGGGTGGCGACGGCTCCGAGCGGATGGGCGGCGGCCTCGGGCCAGAAGGTGCCGAGCGGCTGGTCGAGGCCGAGCGCCCTGTCCTTCCACGGGCTCCGGTGGACGACCACTACGGCGAGGATCTCGGTGACGCCGGTGGCGTCGCCGACGGCACGGCCGGCTCGGCGTGGGGTAGCCGTACCGCGTGCTACGAGCATCAGCCGGTGTGTCCCAACGCCTCGTCGGCCGGGATGCCGTGTGATGCCCAGGAGGATGGCGTCTGAGCTGCGGACGTTCGTCTAGGGTGAGCGGCGTGCGTGAGATTGCCGGCGTCAGGGCCGCTCCCGGGGGACGTGTACGTGTCCAATTCCATGACCACGGTTTCGTCGTCAGACGTGACCGGCTCGCAGGCCGTGTCGCTGAAGCGCTCCTCGGTGACACGGCCGGATGTCTCACGGTCTTGGTGCTGCTCGCTTCAGTGGGTCTCTACAGCCTGCTGAACAAGGTTGGTGCGCCGCACGTCGTCGCCGTTGGTTGCCTGTGGGTGTTCATCGTCTCGGCCTGCTACGCGACGCTCCTGGCGCTGCTGCGGTGGGCGGCCGGGGTGGTGGGGAACATCGTGGCCTTCTTCATCGTCGTGGTGACGCTCCCGGGTCTGATGATCCCGGGTTATCGGCGGAAGGTGCTGCGCCGATGGCGCGCGGGCGGCCCGGAGTCCGAGCCGGGGTGGGTGCCTGCCACCGCCCTCGGCGGAGTGTGGCTGGGCCAGGAGAATCCGGGGAGCGGTGCCGTGGTGACGATCCAGCGCGTCGACGGATCCGTCGTCGCCTACACCGCCCGGCCCGACAGTGCCCGCGAGTTGCACGCCGGGTTCGAGGCGCTCCTGCGCACCCACCGCCCGGTCATGGCGATGCCGCACCAGCAATCCGCGCCAGGAGCCGTGCCATATCAGGCCTGGCATCCGGGGCCACCCCGCAGCTGACGACGACGGGCGTTGCCGTGCGTGATTACCATCAAGCTCTCCCAGCACCGTATGGCCGACAGCCCGTCCGGTCCGATGCGGGTCAGCTACGACCGCTGGCCCTCCGTGATCGCGCTCGTCCCTCCCACCACCACCGCGTACAGCCCGAGCATTACCAGGAGTGCTCCGGCGGGTCAGATGCTCCACCCGCCGCAGCGGCCCCTCGTCCAGGCTGTCCCCGCTCTCCTGACCTGCACGTACTCAGGACAGGAGAAGTTTCAGTGCTCGCAGAGGGAGAATTCTCGTTCGTAGAGCTGCTCGTTGTGTTCGTCGACGAAGAACTTGCGTTCCTGCATGAGTTGTTCGCGGTAGTTCTTGGCCTGTTCCAGCGTCATGGTCGACGTGTCGGACCATGGTTGTTGCGGCGGCACGTCGGATGTCGAGACGATCCTTTCCGACGGGTCGACCAGAAAGAACGCGAGAATTTTGCGATGTCCCGGGCGGGTGGGGTCCATGAGGCGGAATGATCCGACGCGGTGTTGCAGGATGTTCGGGAACGCCAGGCAGCGGCCCGCTGGCGTCGACGTCGATCCCAGTACCTGGTTCAGTGCGTCTTCGTCCTCCAGGCCGTAGACCTCGCGCACACCGTTGTCGTCGTTCTGCTCGTAGTGCGGGTCGTCGAGTGCCGCCCGGAAACACAGGCGGCTTTCGGTGATGTTCTCGCTGTCCCAGTAGTAGATGCCGGTCGAGACGATCCGCTCGTTCAACATCCCCTCGACATGCCAGGAACCGCCGGGGTACTCGGGCTTGTCCGGGGTGAGATGAATGGTGGCGAGTTTGACGATGACCTGGAGACGGCGGCCGCGCAGGTCGACTCGGGCGGATTCATCGGGCAACTCGGGCGGGGTGAAGGCCGGGGCGTCCGGGATGACCGGGCGGCGGTTTTCCCACCAGTCGTCCTGGGCCTCTTCCCATGCGCGGAGGGCTTCTGTGTAGGCCTCATCATCACTGTAGGAGGATTTGTCCGGGTACTCCGGCTCCGAGTCGTACCACCCGTAAGGATCGGCCTCGATCCGAAGGGGCCGCGGATGACGCAGATCGGTGAGCACGTGCTCCAACAGTGGGCGAAAGCGTGCGAACAAGTCCGGCAGGACAGAGGCAAGTTCGCGGTGCGTCTCGGGGTGGACGTTGTTGACGTACGAACGGAAGGTGACATCGCCGTCCTCGCTGACGTCGACGTCCGTGGGCAGCCACTGGAACTTCTCCGAGAATTCGTACTTCGAGTAACGGTCCGTCGGGTTCTGCCAAGCCCGCTCGGGCGCGCCGCTCACCTCTCTCACGAGGCAGAAGAGTGAGGGATGAACCAGATCCAGTACCTGGCCGTCGGATCCGGGATGCCAGTCCTGTTCTGCTTCGGGGACCTGTTCCAGAACCCGAACCGCCTCGCGCAGCCGGGATCTGAGCTTTTCGTCGACCAGCGTGTCCGACTGCCACACCCCGTCGACGGCGGACACCTCGATGCCGGTCCGTCCGTCCCGCAGCGCGGCGTAATGCACGAGTTCCGCGAGCACGTAACGAACCTGCGCTTCGGTGAGACCCTGAGCGACCGCTTCTTGTGTCCACCTGGCGACGATGTCGGCATCGTTCATCTTGTCGAACCACCCCGGCTTCGCCCGGATGTGTGAGCTGCACTGCATCATCTGAAGTTCCCGCAGCGTTCGGGGTGTCGCGAACGATATGGAACGGGAAGCGTGAAAGGGCAGCGGGAAAGCAGACAGGTCAGTCAATTCTCTTGGTCTTCCCAAGCGGTGTGCGGTGGCGGGAAGGATACTTCAGCGGAGTGACAGCGCAGCAGCTGAACAGTTCTTGGTGAAGGCGGTCGCGGAGTCGGGGTCGGCCTTGCGGGGGTGGGGGAGCGGTTGCTGCGGAGGCCATGTGCGCCACCGTAGAAAGGTGCAGGCGGACCCCCGGCCTTCTGCCCCTGGTCATTTGGTTCGCAGCATGAGGGCGAAGCGTGTGTTGTCGCCGTAGACCCCGCTCTCATCGCCGCGGACTCCGTACCGCTTCTGAAAGAGAGCCACGGCCGCTCCGACCTCCGCGTCGTAGCGGCCGTCGATCGCGCCGCCGTCGTAGATGTCCGGTATCTGTCGGAGACGTACCTGCAACTCGTAGACCCCATGGCCGCTGTCGCCTTGGCGCAGGACGCCCGTGCCCGGTATTTCGGGGAGCGGCGGGTCCGGTGTGCCGGGTTGCGGGCGGTCGGTCTGCCCTGGAGCCGCGGGAGGGGGTCCCTTCGGTGCGGGACTCAGGGGGGCTTGCGTGTGCCCGGGGAGCGAAGAGGAGGTGGCAGGCTCGGCGTTGCGGTCGGTCAGCAGCCAAGCGGCGAGGATCAATCCGCTCGCCGCGCCCAGCGCCAGGACTCCGGAGACTCGCAGGTCCCTGCGGCTCGTGAGTCGCCGCCGTCTGCCATGGGTCCTGCCCGGCCGGGGACTCCCGGTCCGTCCGCTTTCCGGCCAAGGAGCCGGACTGGCGAAATCCATGGTTGGTGAGACAGCCTCCGGGCCCGGTCCGCCGGTCGACGGCGGCTTTTCCAGCGACGGGGGCGGGACGGCCTGCAGCCCTCGGGGCAACGCCGGTGGCTCCGGCACGGCAGCATGCGGGGTGTCGGCCTGGTGCGGCCCGCCAGTCCGCAGCGATTCGGCGGCGGTTGACCGGTGGGGCTCGGGACGTTCTGGTTGCGTGACCGACGGCACACGTCTGACCGGAAGCGCCCGGCCGGATGTGGCGGAAGCCGGAGCCGAGGACGGGGACGGGGTCGGCTGGGGAAAGCGGGCATCCTCGGCCGGGTGACCGTGCCGGCTCTCGGGCCGAGGCGGGCTCTCGACGCGTTTCGGCTGCTCGTCGCCCAGGAGGTCGGCGCGTGCGGCATCCAAAGCCTCCAGCACGGCTTGGAAGGAGTCCCTGATCTCCTGCGCGATGTCAGGGCCCGAGGCGGGAGTCCGCTCAGGGTTGGCGTCGTCGCTGCGCACCCGGTCCTCCTCAGCTTGTCTTGTTCCTGACGGGCCAAGGGCGCCCCGGTGGCGGGTCTCCCTGCTTCTTCTCTCTGGGAGGGCAATACGTAGGCCGCGCGGCCTTGTCTTCATCTGGCGCCGGTATGTAACCCACGCCTCAGTCAAAGCCCGGCCGGTGGTCCAGTTGCATGTCTCGGCCTACCGGGCCCGGTCACCTTCACGGAGCGGGTGGGCTGCCGCGGGCACGTGTGATAGCCCACAGTTACGTTGTGCACAATCAAATTGCGTACTAGCGTCTGTGGATACTGCACCACGACAGGGAGGCGGCATCATGAAGCCCGTCCGCTACGAGGAATACCGTCCCACCGAACGTCCGTCCTACGAGGAGGAGATGGAGGCAGTTGTCGCCCAGGTGGCACGTCGTACTCGCGCCTCGGTCGAGCGCGAAACCGTCGGCCGAGCTGTTCGCGCCGCTCACGCAAAGACCTACGGCCTCCTCAAGGCCACGGTCACGGTCGGTGACAACCCTGGCTTCTACGGGCAGGGAATCTTCGCCCGGCCGACCGCGTACGACGCCGTCGTCCGCTACTCGAACGGCTTGGGCCACGACCGCCCCGACCACCAGCTGGGCGCGGCGTGCGGAATGGGCATCAAGCTGTTCGGGGTTGCCGGCCCCTCACTGCTGGACGACGAACGAGACAGCGGCACCTTCGACCTCAACCTGATCAACAACGAGGTCTTCTTCGCGAACACCGCCTACGACTACATGGTGATCGAGGATTTGTTCGCCGAACTGCCCGAGGCCCTGGTGGACCCGGCCCGCCGCAAGACCTGGCTGGCGGATTTCCTGACCCGCCGACAGACGCTCACCGATCCCGACAGCTGGCTGTGGGACGAACTGCTCGCCATGCTGTCGTTCACTGCCGTTCCGCGCAGGAACCTGCTGTCGTACACCTACAACAGCATGGGCGCCTTCCGGTACGGCGACCACATCGCCAAAATCCGTACCGTGCCGACGGCCGCGTCCCTGGCCTCCCTCACGCACCCGATCGTGGATGTGCGCGCGGACAACGAGGCATTCCGCCGCACCCTGGTGGCCGAGGCCGCGGAGCGAGACCACTCCTTCGAGCTCCAGGTCCAGCTCAACACCGATCTGGCCCGGATGCCGGTGGACAACACGTCCGTCAAGTGGCCCGAGGACCTGTCCCCCTGGGTGACGGTCGCCCGGGTGGATCTCCCGCGCCAGGACATCGGCGGGCGCGACAACCTGGCGGCCGCCGACGCCACGTCGATCACGCCGTGGCGATCACGCGAGGAACACCGGCCCATCGGCGAGATCCAGCGGGTGCGGCAGGAGGTGTACCGGCGCTCGTCCATCGAACGGCACCGCATCAACGGACAAGAACGGCGTGAACCGGTCGGCAGCGCTGAGCTGCTGGGCTGAGCTTTTCGCCGCCACGCGGGGGCAGCCGCCGTCGTCGGGCCGCAGGAGCATCCTGTCCACCACGACATGCGATCGACTGCTGCGCCGCGACGATCGCGTTCACCGGCTGCTCTGCCCGGCCGTGGCACGCAGCTCCGCGACTCCCCGGAGCTGCGTGCCCGATGCGCCGTCGGAGCCACGTTCAGGCGTGGACGGCCTTGGTCTGCAGAAACTCCTCCAGTCCGTAGCGGCCGAGTTCGCGGCCGTTGCCGGACTGCTTGCAGCCGCCGAACGGAGCGAGCAGGTCGATCTGCGTGCCGTTGATCTGGATCTGGCCGGCGTGGACCCGGCGGGCGATTGCCGCGGCTCTTTCGGGGTCGGCGGACCAGACGGCTCCGGAGAGCCCGTAGATGGAGTCGTTGGCGATGCGTATGGCGTCCTCCTCGTCGGTGTAGGGAAGGATGCAGAGCACGGGGCCGAAGATCTCCTGGCGGGCGATGGACATGTCCGGCCGGACGTCGGCGAAGACGGTCGGCTGCACGTAGTGGCCCGTGTCGAGTCCGGTGGGAGCTTCCGGGCCGCCGGTCACCAGGCGGGCTCCGTCGGCCATGCCCTCGGCGATGCAGCTTCGTACGCGCTGCCGCGGCTCGTGGGAGATCAGCGGTCCCATCGTGGTCTGCTCGGACAGCGGATCGCCCACGACGCAGTCGTCGGCGGCCTCGGCCGCCAGGTCGACGGCTTCGTCGTACTGGCTGGTGTGCACCAGGAGGCGGGTGTCATGCGGTGCAGGTCTGACCCGAGTTGGCGAACGCGCTCGCCACGGTGGCCACGACCGCCTGGGGGAGGTCCGCTGCGCAGGAACCTGCTGACCAAGGGCGGTCTGACCGTCCTGGTGGTGGGTGTGCTCGCCACGACGGCCGGCTGGCTCGTGTCCGGACGGTTGCTGCGCCCCCTGCACCGGATCACGTCCACCGCCGAGCGCATCGCCGGGCGGACCCTCCACCGGCGCATCGCCCTCGACCTTCCTCCGGGCGAGGTGAAGCGGCTGGCCGACGCCTTCGACCAGATGCTCGACCGGCTCGACAGTGCCTTCGCGGGCCAGGAACGCTTCATCGCCAACGCGGCTCACGAGCTGAAGACTCCGCTGGTCATCAACCGGACCCTGGTCGAGGTCGCGATGAACCAGCGCGACGTGCCGCCCGAAACCCGGCAGCTGGGTGCCCATCTCCTCGCCGTCAACGCCCGTCACGAGCGCCTCATCGATGCCCTGCTCACTCTCGCCCGTGCCGAGGATGCGCTGACCGACCGCGTTCCGCTGGACCTGGCGGACATCTGCGCGGCCGTCATCGAGGCGGCCGGACCGGAGGCGGCACAGGAGGAGGTGCGCATGGCACAGCGGCTCGCTCCCGCGCCCACCGTCGGCGACCCGATCCTGCTGGAGCAACTCATCCGCAACCTGGTGGAGAACGCGGTGCGCCACAACCGGCGCGGCGGCCAGCTGGAGGTCACCACGCGGCACGGCGCGCGGGGAGTGCAGGTCGAGGTGACCAACACCGGGGCGGTGATCTCCGCGCATGAGATCCCCGTGCTCTTCGAGCCCTTCCGCCGCCTCACCGACCGGATCGGATCGGCGCGCGGCAGCGGCCTGGGCCTGTCCATCGTACGGGCCGTGGCCCAGGCCCATGGCGGTGATGCGGCCGCAGCGCCGCGCCCCGGGGGAGGGCTGACCGTGTGCGTGACGCTGCCGGCCAGAGAAGGCAGCGCCGGGACGAGGCGGCCGTGAGAGCCGACGCTCACGCCCGGTTCACACCGAGGTCGGTGCAATGGCCGTATGAGGCACCGCCGTTCAACCAAGGAACATCCGTGGCGTACCGCCGTTCTGCCCGTCGGCGTGCTGGGGGCGCTCCTCGCCTGCCTGTACGTCGTGGCCGGGAATGACGACGGCCGAGGGCAGGCCGCCGCGTCGCCCGGCAGCACCGTCGCCCCGGCCGGGGAGGTCCCGCGAGACGGCAGGGGGACGTTCACCCGTGCCACCGGCAGCTCGGCCGTGTCCGGCGACGGCAAGCCGCTGCGTTACACCGTGGACGTCGAGGACGGCACCGGCCAGGATCCGCAGGCGTTCGCCAGGGAGGTCGACCGCGTCCTGGCGGACCCGCGTGGCTGGAGCGCGAGCGGCACCGCCTTCCAACGCGTCGACCGGCCGCCGTACGACTTCGCGGTGCACCTGGCCTCTCCCGCCACGACGGACCGGCTCTGCGCCCTCTTCGGCCTGGACACCGGCGGCGAGGTCAACTGCCAGGGCGGTACCGATGTCGTGGTCAACGTCAAGCGATGGCTGCTGCTGAGCCCCTTCTACCGGGGCCGGTCCGCCACCTATCACGCGCTGATCGTCAACCACGAAGTCGGCCATCGCCTCGGCCGCGGCCACCAGCGCTGTCCCGGCCCGGGGCACCCGGCTCCCGTGATGATGCAGCAGATCAAGGGACTGCACGGCTGCACGCCCAACGCCTGGCCGTTCGACCGCGCAGGCCGTCCCGTCGAAGGCCCCGCCGCCCCCTGAGCCGTGCCGCCGACCCGCACCGGCTCCACCGCTGCCGACCTGAAGGACCCTCCGTGATCGAAGCAGTTCTGCATGCCACCCCGCTGTTCTGGCCCGGGACGCTGCTCTCCGTCCTGGCCGCACTGCTGTGCCGCCACCGGCTCGGCCGATGGCTCGGCGTTGTCCCGTTCACCGCCTTTCTCCTGGTGCTCTCACTCGGCGGCATCGTCACGCTCACCCTGCTTCCGAACCTCGACGCCCACTACATGGACAACCTTCGCTACGCCGATCCGGTCTGGCAGACGAGCTGGCACGTTCCCCGGCCTGCCGAACTGGCCACGGTCAACCAGCAGAGCCTGAATGTCGCGCTGTTCGTCCCGCTGGGGGTGGCCATCGCCCAGATCCGGCCGAGGACACGTGCCGTGCTGACGGCTGTGGCCGCCGCCACGCTGCCGTTCGGTATCGAGGCCGTGCAGTACGCCGTGCCGTGGCTGCTGCGCGCTGCCGACGCCCAGGACATCGCCGGCAATCTGCTCGGCCTTGCGCTGGGAATGACCGCACTCGCCCTGCCGTTCCCCCGCACCCGCACCCGCAGCCGACGGAGCGGGGAGCCGCAGCGATCGTACCGTGAGCGCACTGCTCGCTGACGCCCGGTGAGGACGCGTCCGGACAGGGCGCGGCGCTAGTCCTGTCCCGGGACCGCCATCTCCCCGAGGAGGGACCAGTCGTCCTGCGGAACGGTCGCGTTGACGATGCGCGGCGTCTCGACCAGATGGGGCGGCAGCGTCTGCTGCGCAGACTTGAAGTGCGCGGACTGCACATGCGCGACCCCGGCCTCGTCGTCACGGAAGGCCTCGACCAGGACGTACTCCGTCGGGTCGTCCACGCTGCGCGACCAGTCGAACCACAGGCAGCCGGGCTCGGCGCGCGTGGCCCGGGTGAAGTCGGCGGCGATCTCGGGCCAGCGGTCGGCGTGCTCGGGACGGACCCGGAACTTGGCGGTGATGAAGATCATGGGATTCCTTCGCTGATGTCTGTGCGTCCTGCATCGAACAGGCGTTGCGTACAGCGGATCGTACGACTCGATGGGCCGTCGTCGGCTCGCCGACCCCACGACAGCGGACGCGTCGCGGCATTCCGCCGTACGGCCGCGGCGCCCCCCGAGCGCCGCGGCGTGCCGTCTGATGGGTGGCCCGCCGTGGCGGGGCGGGCCGGGGGCGGGGGCATGCGACGGTCGTTACGGACGGAGTACCAACTGGCCGTCCACGTACGGAAGGACCTTGGTGCGCGGCAGATGCACGAGCACCTCCTCGCCGACCGGAACTCCCTCCTCACGTGGCGTCTTGGTCCTGACGAGCTGCCCGGCGACCTCGACCTCCAGCACGCGCTGCGCGCCGTGGTCGCTGACGCCCCGCAGCCGGCCGGGGAAGGTGTTGGGGCCGGGCTCCGGGACGACCTTGACGTATTCGGGCCGGACGCCGACCTGGATCCCGGTCGTGCTCCGGGCGAGGTCCCAGGCAACGGACAGCGTGCGGCCGCCCAGCGCGAAGCGCCCGTCGCTGCGGTCCACGGTCAGGAAGTTCATCGGCGGTGAGCCGATGAAGTAGCCGACGTAGGTGGAGGAGGGCGCCTCGAAGAGCTGCTCGGGGGTGCCCTGCTGTACGGCGCGGCCGTCCTTCATGACCAGCACTTCCTGCGCGAAGCTCATCGCCTCGTACTGGTCGTGCGTCACGTAGATCACCGTGGGCCGGAACTGCTCGGTGATCTCACGGATCCTGCGCCGCAGCGAGAACTTCAGCTGCGGGTCGATGACAGTGAGCGGCTCGTCCATCAGTACGGCCGCCACGTCGTCCCGGACCAGGCCGCGGCCGAGTGAGATCAGCTGCTTGTCGTCGGCGGTGAGCCCGCGGGCGGGCTGCCTGAGCCGGTCGTGCAGGTCCAGGGCCTCGGCGACCTGCCGGACCTTGGCGTCGATCCGCGCCTTGTCCCAGCGCCGGCACTGCAGCGGGAAGGCGAGGTTGTCGTAGACCGTCATCGACTTGTAGATGACGGGGAACTGGAAGACCTGGGCGATGTTGCGGGCCTTGGTGGGCAGGGCGGTGACGTCGACGCCGTCGAACAGCACCTGTCCCCGCGAGGGTCTGATCAGGCCGGACAGGATGTTCAGCAGCGTCGTCTTGCCGCAGCCCGAGGGGCCGACCAGCGCATAGGTCCTGCCGGAGTCGAAGGTGAGATTCAGCGGTTTGAGAGCCCACCGCTCCTCCTCGACGCCCGGCGCGTACGCGTGTCCGACGTCGACGATGTCCAACTGTGCCATGTCAACGCCCTTCCACTGAAGCCACTGAAGCGAGATCGTTCGAAGGTGTCCGCACGAGCGTCCCCTGCTCGTCGAAGGCGAACAGCCGGTCGGGACGGAGCCGGAGCGTGACCAGGTCGCCGAGGGCGACGTCGTGGATGCCCTCGATCTGTACGACGAAGGGCGTCTCGCCGACGACCACGTGCACGAAGGTCTCGGAGCCGGAGATCTCCACGAAGGTGACTTGGCCCTCGACCCCGCTGGAGGCCAGGCTGACATCGGTGGCGCGCAGGCCGAATTGGTAGGCGCCGTCGGGCAGGTCGGCCAGGTGCGCGGAGACGTGCGTGGCCTGGAAGCCGGCCACCGTGACCCGGCCGCCCTTGAGCCGGCCCGGGAAGATGTTCATGGGCGGGTCGTTGATGATGGACGCCACCGTGGTCGTCGCCGGGCGTTCGAAGACCTCCTGCGGGGTGCCGGTCTGCAGGATCCGCCCCTCGTGCATGACCAGGACCACGTCCCCGAGCATCATCGCCTCGGCGGGTTCGGTGGTCGTGTAGATGACGATCGTGTCGCCCCGGTCCGAGAAGAGAGCCTTGAACTCGTCGCGCAGTTGTTCGCGCAACTTGTAGTCCAGGTTCGCCAGTGGCTCGTCGAGCAGGAGGATGCCGGTACCGCGGGCCAGGGCGCGAGCCATCGCGACGCGCTGCTGCTGGCCGCCGGAGAGCTGGGAGGGCTTGCGCCTCTCGAAGTCCGCGAGCCCCACGCTCGCCAGGCTCTGCCGGACCCGTCGCTGGATCTCCTCCCGTGACAGCCCGGCCCGCTTCAGCGGAAAGGCCACGTTGTGGAACACGTCGAGATGCGGGTAGTTGATGAACTGCTGGTAGACCATGGCGGTGTCGCGCCGCCACACCGGCGTCTTCAGGAAGTCGGTTCCCGCCCGGGTCAGCGAGCCGGAGTCCACTTTCTGCAGGCCGGCCAGGGCCCGCAGCAGCGTCGTCTTCCCGGCCATCGTCCGGCCGATGACGGTGTGGAGCCGTCCCGGCTGGAAGGTGGCGGTCACGTTCCTGAGGTGGTCGACGCCGTCGACGGTCAGGCACAGATCAGTGGCGCTGAGGTTCATCGGACCGCTCCCGACAGGTTCCCCTTGGACAGATAGCGCTCCACCCAGAGGGCGAGCAGGATCAGCGGTGCCACGCCGAAGAGCGCGGCGGCGGACAGCGTCCACCACGGTGGTATGGAGGAGTTGAGGGCGACGACCGCCTGAGGCAGCGTCTGGACCTCGGTGAAGGTCAGCCGGAAGGCGAAGAAGAAGTCGTTCCAGCCGAACACGGCGCAGAACATCGCCGCCACGGTCAGCCCGGGCAGGGAGTTCGGCAGGATCGCCCGTACGAAGGTCTGGAAGGGGGGACAGCCGTCCAGCATGGCCATCTCGTCGATCTCCCGGGGGATGCCGTCGAAGAAGTCCACCATCACCCAGACCGCGATCGGCAGCAGCAGCGCGACCGTCACGATGACCAGGCCCGGGATGCTGTCCAGGAGGCCGCCCCACTGCAGGAGGGAGAAGAAGGGGATCACCAGGACGACGGGCGGCATGATGCGTTGGGAGACGAAGAAGAAGACGATGTCGCTGTTCTTGATGAAGCCCAGCCTGAACCGGTACCGGGACAGCGCATAGGCGGCCAGGGACCCCAGGGCCAGGCTGATGGCGGACGCGGCGATGGTGATGATCGCGCTGTTGACGAAGGGATCGATCACATCGATGCCGCCGGCTCCGCCGAAGATGTTGCGCCAGCCGGTGAGGGTGGGCTTGTACTGCACCCAGGGGACGTAGGTGGGACCGCCCTGGACGGCGTTGGCGTCCTTGAAACTGGTCGTCATCGCCCAGAGGAACGGTCCCGCGACGAAGGAGGCCCACAGGGTGATCACGGTGTATTTGAATACGGGATAAAGGCGCGACCTCATGAGTCCCCCTTCAGCTTGAAGGCCCTGGTGAGCAGAGCGGCGACGACCGTGAGGCTGACGATCATCAGGACGAGATAGGTCAGGGACATCGCCCCGCTGTACCCGGTCTGCTGATCGCGGAGCCCCTGGATGTACAGGTAGTAGCCCGGCGTCTCCGTGGAGGACCCCGGCCCGCCGGACGTCAGTACGTAGACGCTGTCGGAGATCTTCGACGCCTCGATCAGCCGGATGATGATCGCCGCGACCGAGACCGGTGCCATCAGCGGGAAGGTCACCTTCCAGAAGGTGCGCCAGGTGCCGGCGCCGTCGATCGCGGCGGCCATGAACGGTTCCTTGGGAAGGCTGAGCAGGCCTGCCAGCAGCAGCAGGAACATGAAGGGCGTCCACTGCCAGACCTCGACGGTCATCAGCGCGACCAGCGCCGGACCGGACTCGGTGAGCCAGGGAATCTTCGTCAGGCCCAGCATCCCCAGCAGATCGTTCAGCGGCCCCAGCGACTCATGGAAGATCGTCTGCCAGATGGCGGCCATGACCACGGGCGTGGTCATCATGGGGACGAGGAAGAGCACCCGCCAGAATCTGCGGCCGCGCACGTTGCGCCAGACCAGCAGGGCCATGCCGAACCCGATGACGTACTGGATCAGGACCGTGCCGCCCGCCAGCAGGACCAGCCGGGTGATGGAGGCCCAGAACCGGCTGTCGTGCAGCATCGCGGTGTAGTTGGCCCCACCGATGAAGTCCATCCGAGGGTTGCTGACGTTCCAGCCGGAGAAGCTGACGCGGATGGTGAACAGAAGCGGGAAGATGATGATCAGAAAGAGCGTGAGCAGTCCCGGCAGCAGGAACATGCTCTTGTGCCGGCGCAGGCCGTCCATGGTTCTCCTTGCGGAAGAGGGCGGGCGCCGCTGGGTGGCCGGCCGGTCCGGTCCGGCCACCCGGGGCGTCCTCGCGTCGGATCAGGAGTTGTCCTCAAGCGCGACCACGTTGCGATAGGCGCTCTGGACCTTGTCCTTGCCGATCTGGTCCGTGATCTTGGACCATTCCTTTGCCACGTCGTCCAGTGCCTGCTGCGGGGAGCTCTGTCCCGCCAGAGCCGCGGCGACACCGTTGGCCAGCGCGGACATGTACTGGTTGACACCGGGAACGCGCAGGTCGAACACGCGGTTGGTGCTCTTCTCCATGCCGGAGAGCGTGCGCACGTACGACTCGGCGACGTCCTTGTTCCAACCCTGCTTCTCCCAGAACGCCGGGTCGAAGTGGGCGTTGCGGTAGGGGTTGACACCGAATCGGCCGATGGTCAGGTCGAGTGCGGCGTTGGCCTCGTTGCTGAAGAAGCACAGGTAGTCGAAGGCCATCTGCTGGTGGCGCGAGGCCTTGGCCACCGCCGAGGTCCATCCCCACGTGAAGTAGGGCGCCTGATTCGCCTTCTTCTCCCACGACTTCGTGTTCCGGTTGTAGACCTCCGTGGAGCCCGGCAGCGGTGCGGCCTGAACCTTGTTGCGGATCCTGCTGTCCGGCTGCTGGGCCTGGATGAACGCGTCGTCCCACGAGTAGGACATCAGCGTCTGGCCGCCTCCGAAGGAGAAGATCTCGTCCCCCAGGCCGAAGTTGGCACCGCCGGGTGCCCAGGCCGACTTGGCCTTCACCATGTCGTCGAGGGCGCGGACGAAGCCCGGCGTGTTGATCAGCGGCTTCATGGTCTTGACGTCGAAGAACACTCCGCCCTTGACGTCCGGGTTCTTCACGTACGGCGCCGCACGGCTGATGAACGCGGAGAAGGTCAGGTCGTCGCGCTTGGTCACCTCGGCACTGCCGTAGTTGGGCTTGCCGTCACCGTCGACGTCCTTGCCGCTGAAGAACGTGGCCATCTGCTGGTATTCGGCCCACGTCCTGGGGATTTCCAGGTCCTTGCCCGTGGCCTTCCTGTACTCCGCCTGCCACTTGGGGTCCTTCAGCACATCGGTGCGGACCTTGAGGTAGTGCCGGTCACCGTCCACCGGGTACTGCACGACCTTCCCGTTCCAGGTCGCCACGTCCATGTAGGCCTTGGTGACGTCCTTCATGCCGGGGGTGTCCAGGTACCTCTTCGGCACCGGGGCCAGGTACGGGGCCATGTCGCCGATCCACAGGGACGGGTAGAACATGACGTCGTACGCCGGCTGGCCCGCCTGCAGGGGCGTGAGGATCTTCTGGTGCAGTTCGCCGAAGGGGACGTTGACCACCTCGACCTTCCCGCCGGTGATGTCCTCGAACTGCTTGGCGTGCAGCTGGGTCGGCTCGCCGATGACGGGAACGGCGTGGCTGATGATCTTCAGTGTCTGTCCGGAGTAGTCCTTGCGGCTGATCGACTCATAGCTGCAGGGTCCGGGGACGTCCTTGACCTTCGTCGCCGGGTAGTTCTTGCCGTGCTTCCGGTAGCTGATCTCCGAGCCGGGCTGGAAGAGCGCGGCCTTTTCCTTGGGCTTTTCCTGTGCCTGGTTCTGGGCGGTGCATGCGGTGGCGGTCAGGGCCGCGACGGCCGCGACGGCGACCAGGCCCGTGAACGGTCTGCTGCGCATGGGCTTCTCCTGCGGTGTCAGGGAACGAGAATCGCTCGGCCGCGCACGGCGCCGGCGTCCAGGTCGTCGAGGGCCTGCCGGAAGCAGGCGAGGGGGTACCGCTGGGTGTGCAGGGTGACCTTGCCGCGTGCCGCCAGGACCATCAGCTCGGAGAGGTCGTTGTAGGACCCCACGAGGTTGCCGATGAAGTTGATCTCCGTGGAGATGACGTCGATCGTGGGCACGTGGAGGTGGCCGCCGTAGCCGATGACGTAGTAGTTGCCGTTGCGGCGCAGGCAGGCCACGCCCGTCTCGACGGCGCCGCCCTCACCGACGAAGTCGAGGACGGCCTCCGCGCCGTGCCCCGCGGTGAGGTCCCGCACGCGGTCGGCCTCGCTGCCGTCCGCGACGAGCGTGTGGTCGGCGCCGAGTTCCTTGGCCAGCGCGAGGGCCTCGGGGCTGCGGTCGATGACGATCATCTCGACCGGTGAGAGGGCCCGCAGCACCTGAATGCCGATGTGTCCGAGTCCGCCGGCGCCGATGACCACGGCCCTGTCACCGGGCCGCAGCACCCGGGTCGCCTTGGCGACTGCGTGGTACGCCGTGAGCCCGGCGTCGGCCAGGGCCGCCACCGAGGCAGGCTCCAGGGAGGGGGCGAGGGGCACCACCGAGCGGGCGGTGGTCTTCAGGTACTCGGCGTAGCCCCCGTCGGTGTCGATCCCGGGGAAGGCCGAGTTCATGCAGTGCACGTCGTCGCCGGCCCGGCAGGCGCGGCACAGACCGCAGGTCACCAGCGGGTGCAGGATGACCGGATCACCGACCTTGACGTGGGTGACGGCCTGCCCGACCTCCGCGACCCAGCCGGCGTTCTCGTGCCCGATCGTGTACGGAAGGGCGACCCCGCTCTTCTCCTTCCACTGTCCTTCGAGGATGTGCAGATCGGTCCGGCAGACCCCGGCGCCCCCGATCTTCACGATCACATCCAGCGGACCGGTGATCTGCGGGTCCGGCACGTCCACGAGCACGGGCGGCTCGTCGTACTCGATGACCTGCACGGCTTTCATGGCGGCTCCCTGCGAGTCGGCGGGTGAGTGGTGCGCCGATTACACAGGCCGCCGTTCGCAGGTGGATGTCTCAGAATCCGTCCGCGGATGTCTCAATGTGATACACGTCGTAGGCGCCGGCGCGGCCGGGCTGGTCCAATCACTGCACCGAGGAATGTGACGCGCGCCGCACGGGAGTGTTAAATGCCCCGACACCAGCCCGGGAGCTCACTGAGAGCAGCCAGAGAGCTCTATCTGGAAGTCACCAAGGACCCGAGCGCCCGGCCGCTCGTGGTCGCCTCCTGGCAACGCTCGCTCGAGTACAACGTGAAGTCGGGCAGCCTTGACGCGCCTTACCTGGACAACCCCAATCTGGACAGTCCCCTGGCCAGGGCGGCGCTGCCGATCCTGGACAGGCTGCACGAGCAGCTCGCCGACGACCCGGTGTCCACGATGATCACAGACCGGAACGGTGTGGTGCTGTCCCGGAAGGTGTCCCACGAGGGTCTGACGACGCACCTCAACCGCGTGCGTCTGGCCCCGGGCCATGTGTTCGCCGAGCGCTACGTGGGCACCAACGGCATCGGGACCGCGCTGGCCAGCGGCCGGCCGGTCATGATCGCCGGAAGGCAGCACTACGTCGAAGAGCTGCGGAACTTCCACTGCGCGGCCGTACCGATCCTGCACCCCACCCGGCGCACCCTGCTGGGAGCCTTCAACCTCACCACCATCCGTCAGGGCTCCGACGGCATGCTGATGGCCTTCGCCCGCTCGGTCGCGGCCCAGATCGAGGCCGAGATCGCGGCGATCACCTCGCGGCGTGAGCGGGCTCTTTTCCAGGACTACATGGCGGCGTGCTCCTCGGTGCGCCCGGGGCCCGTGCTGGCCCTCAACCGCGATGTCGTCATGATGAACGAGCAGCTCAGGGCGGCGGTGACCGGGCCTGACCACTATGCGCTGCTCGACCACGCACGTGAGATCGCCGACGACCCCCGGATGGAGGGGACGCCCAGCATCGCCCTGCCCTCCGGGCGGGTCGCCGAACTCAGGGTCAGTCGCTGTCGGCGCGAGGACAGCGACGCGGGCGCCGTCCTCCGAGTCCGGCTGATCGGGCGCTCCCGGCCCGGCCCCGCGGTTTCCGCCACCCCCGCCCGGCCGGTCCTGGGACTGGTGGGCTGTTCCCCGCAGTGGTTGCGCGCGGTCGCCGACAGCGAAGCGGCGTTCGTCGCCGGAACATGGCTTCATCTCCTCGGCGAAGCCGGCGTCGGCAAGAGAACGCTGGTGGAAGCCCTGCACCGGGCCCATGGCGCCGGACGCCGGCTGGAGATGGCTCAGCCGCCGCTGTCGGATGCACCGGCCGTCACCGAGCGCTGGCTGCACGACATCGGCGAGCTGCTTGCCGTACCGTCCAACGTGCTCGTCCTGCGCGACGTCCACACGCTGGGCGACCAGCTGCGGCAGCGGCTGAGGAGCCTGTTGACGCACCTGGACGGCACCACTGCGGGGCAATTGGTGATGACCAGCCAGCCCTCGATGGTCAGCACCGACGACCAGCCGGACCAGTTCTGCGGTCCCACGGTGGAAGTGCCGCCCCTGCGTCATCGCTACAGGGACATCGAACACCTGGCGCGGCTGTTCCTGCGCAGGTACCGGCCGAGCGGCGAGAGCACCTTCTCCCCTGACGCGCTGTCCCTGCTTCAGCGATGCCCCTGGCCGGAGAACGTCCGGCAGCTGGAGTCGGTGATCCGCGGCCTGGCACGGCGCCCTTCCGGCCGGGTGATCCAGGTGGAGCACCTGCCGCCGGAATGCCGGGTGTCGTCGAACAAGGTCCTGACCACCATCGAGGCGCTGGAACGCGACGCCATTCTGCGTGGATTGATGGACCGCAACTCCAACGTCCAGCGCACCGCGCAGGACCTCGGGATCTCCCGGGCCACCATGTACCGCAAGATGCGCCGTTACGGGATCGTCCCGTCGAGCCTGACCTGACGGGCCGCCGTCGGGCACGGGTGCCCTGGCCCTGCGCCCGGCCCGGGACCATCTGCTGCCTCTGGGGATGCCGCGCGGCCACCCTTCTTCCCCTCGCTGCTGGAGCGCCGCCGCCGGATCGACCGAGCCTTGTATGCGGTGGTGATGGGGGCATACGTGCCCCTGGGTGCGGACACCGGCATCTCCAAGAATGAGGTCTCGCGGATCTGTACCGGGGTGGGCGTCCTGGACCGCGTTCTTGCGCAGCTTGCGCCAGCGGGGCTTTGCGGGGTGCGGTTGGTTGTCTCCGACAGCCAATCCGGCTGGTCAAGGGCATCCGCAAGGTCATGTGCGGTGCCGGCTGGCGGCGAGGCCCTCCCCGGTACCACCGAGGGCTGATCCCTACATCACGGCAGGGGGACACGATCGACTGGAACCGCGCTCTTACGACGCCGGACCATGTGCAGCTCACCCGGCCGCGCGGCAGCCGGGTCAACTCGCCGGGCTGGTCATCAGTGAGCGCCCAGCTGGTTGCCGGGGAGCCGGGGTGCGCGAAGACGTCGCTGCTGTGGAGCCCGCATCGCCAACTGTCGGAGACCGACGGCGTGGAGCCCCTGTTCGTACGCTTCGCGGTTGCGGCCCCACCGCAGGCGTGGGGACTCTTCGATGAGCTGGAGGTAAACCGTCTGTCCGGGGCCTGTCCGGCCCAGGCTCCATTGAAGGGACTCCGAGCCGTACGGCGTGTGGAACGAGTGGCACTGTCTGCGGCCAAGTCGGCCGTGGCTCGATCGCAGGTGAATGCAGTCGATCTGGTTCTCGACCTGCTGTCGCCCGATGAACTGCGGGGGTGGCTGTCCGGGGTGCACCGGCTACTGTCAGCTGTCCTCGGCCGGGCCCTCATCCGCTGGGATAAGCTGTAGCAAGAGTTTCAGTGCCCGCCGGCCGTCGCGGCTCAGCCGCCCCCAACGGTGTGGCATGGCGGCCGACACCAGCTCGGTCAGCGGGAGATCTACTCCAACAGTGCCAGGGACGGTTGCCTTCTCGTAGGTCCGTTCTCCCGTAGGTCGGTTCTCATGGACCTCAACACCATCACCGAAGTAATCCGGCGACCGTCCGAGCGGCCAGGCATGGACTGGCACGAGGGCGATGCCTGGCTCGCAGGCGGAACATGGCTCTATTCCACGGAGCAGCCGGACCTGCGACGGCTGATCGACCTGACGGCGTTGGGTTGGGAGCCTCTTGTTCCGACGGACGAGGGCCTGGAGATCAGCGCCACATGCACCATTCGCGACTTGTACGTCTTCCCCTGGCCGGGAGACTGGACCGCCGGAATTCTCTTCCAGAAGAGCTGTGAGGCGTTCCTGTCCTCGTTCAAGGTCTGGAACGCGGCGACCGTCGGCGGAAACATCTGCATGTCCTTGCCTGCCGGTCCGATGATCACGTTGACGGTCGCGCTGGAGGCGCAGTACGAACTGTGGGCGGCCGATGGCTCCGTGCGCTTCGTGGACGCCCTTGATTTCGTCACGGGCGACCACCGCAACGTCCTCTCCCCCGGAGAGATCCTTCGGCGCATCACCATTCCGGCGCACGCGCTGCGCAAACGCACCGCGCACCGTCGTTTCACGCTGACCCGGCTCGGCCGGTCGACGGTGTTCCTCGTCGGCACGCAACGGCTGGGAGCGGATGACCTGCTGCTCACCGTCACCGCCGGCACCACACGGCCGGTACGCATCGCCTTCGACTCCCTGCCCGATGCCCGAACCCTGCAGCAGAGCATCGACGCCGTGCCTGCCGACGTCTGGTTCGCCGATCCCAATGGGACCCCTGACCACCGTCGGCATCTCACACGGCACTTCGCCGAAGAGATCCGCCGCGAACTCACGGCTGGGGACTTGGCATGAGCTACATCGTGAACGGCAAGGAATTCGGCCGGGAGCCGGCCCCCGGCCAGTGCCTGCGCACCTTCCTGCGCGAACTCGGCCACTTCGGTGTCAAGAAAGGCTGCGACGCGGGCGACTGCGGCGCCTGCACGGTGTGGCTCGACGGCGTACCGGTACACAGCTGCATCACCCCCGCGTTCCGTGCGGACGGCCGTGAGGTGACCACGATCGAAGGCCTTGGACGGCCCGGCGCCCTGCATCCCGTGCAGCGGCAGTTCGAGGAAGCGCCGGGGTTCCAGTGCGGTTTCTGCACCGCAGGGATGATCATGACGTCGGCGACCTTCACCGAGGACCAGAAGGCGGATCTGCCACGGGCGCTGAAGGGCAACCTCTGCCGCTGTACCGGATACCGGGCGATCGAGGACGCCGTGAAGGGTGTCAGTGCGGTGGAGACGGCAGCACCGGGCAAAGCCGTCGGGAAGAGCGTCGGCGCGCCGGCGGGCCACGACGTGGTGACGGGGCACGCCGAGTTCACCATGGACACGCAGATCGACGGCATGCTGCACCTCAAGGTGCTGCACTCACCCCACGCGCACGCCCGGATCCTCTCGATCGACAAGAGCGCCGCCCTCGCGGTGCCCGGCGTGCACCGGGTCTACACCTGGGATGACGTACCCCGCAGACGCTTCACCACGGCGATCCACACCGACCACCTGGTCGACCCGGACGACACCTACATCCTCGACGACACGGTCCGCTTCGCCGGCCAGCGCGTGGCCGCGGTCCTGGCCGACACGGTCGGGGCGGCCGAGGAGGGCTGCCGGCGTCTCGCGGTCGAGTACGAGGTGCTGCCGGCGGTATTCGACCCTGAGGCGGCGATGGCCGACGGCGCACCCCAACTGCACGGCTCCCATGATCCCTTCGTCCGCGACCCCGTCCACAACATCCTGCTCGAACTCCACTCGCACCTCGGCGACGTCGACACGGGATTCGCCGCGGCAGACGTGATCCACGAAGGCACGTACTTCTCACCGCGGGTGCAGCACGCGCATCTGGAGACTCACGGTTCGATCGCCTGGATGGAGGGCGGCCGGCTGAACGTCCGTACCAGTTCGCAGTCACCGTCGATCGCGAAGGTCAAACTGGAGTACCTGTTCGCGCTGCGCCCGGACCAGGTGAGGGTGTTCTGCAAGCGCGTCGGCGGCGGATTCGGCGGCAAGCAGGAAGTGATCGCGGAGGATCTGGTTGCCCTCGCCACCCTGGACACCGGCCGGCCCACCTGTCTCGAATACACCCGTGAGGAGGAGTTCACCACGGCCTCGCCCCGGCATCCGATGACCCTGACGGTCAAGCTCGGCGCGAAGGCCGACGGAACGCTCACCGCCTTCCAGGTACGCAACGTGTCGAACACGGGCGCCTACGGCAACCACGGCGGCGAAACGGTGTACGCGGGCGGAGCCGCCGTCATGATCTACCGCTGCCCCAACAAGAAGTACGACGCGTACTCCGTCTACACGAACACCGTGCCGAGCGGGGCGCTGCGGGGTTACGGGATGACGCAGCCGGCGTTCGCCGTGGAGTCGGCGATGGACGAACTGGCCCGCGCTCTTCACATCGACCCGCTGGAACTGCGCCGACGCAACATCGTGCGACCGGGTGAGCCCCTGCTCGCCATGCACGAAGGCCCCGACGACGTGATCTTCACCGAGGACGGGCTCGCCAAGTGCATCGACCTGGTGGGCGACGCCCTGGCTCGTACCGCCGACCAGCCGCCCCCGGGTCCCGAGTGGCTCGTCGGAGCCGGCGTCGCGAGTTCCCTGCACGAGACCGCACCCCCGACGGAACACCTGTCCGAGGCCTGGGTCACGCTGGGCGACGACCTCATCTACGAACTGGCCGTCGGGACACCGGAGTTCGGGGAGGGAACCTCCACGGCCCATGTCCAGATCGCAGCCAACCAGCTGGGCACGACACCCTCGCGGATCCGTCTGGTGCAGTCCGACACCGACCGCACGGGATTCGACACCGGTGCCTTCGCGAGCGCAGGTCTCTTCGTGGCGGGCAACGCGGTCCTGCGGGCGGCCAATGCCGTGCGCGACCGCATCCTCGAATTCGCCGCGGCCCACACGGGCGTCCATGTCGTGATGTGCACGATGGACGACGACGGTGTCGTCTGCGGGGACCGGCGGGTGTCGCTGGCCGAACTTGTCGCGCTGGCCCGGACCCGGGGAATCCGCTTCACCGCCGCACGCAAGGCATACGGCTCGCCCCGGAGCGTCACCTCCAACACGCAGGGGTTCAGGGTCGCCGTGCACCGCGTGACGGGTGAGATACGGATCCTGTACAGCGTGCAGGCGGCGGACGCCGGGGTGATCATCAACCCGGCGCAGGTCCGGGGACAGGTGGAGGGCGGTGTCGCCCAGGGAATCGGCTTCGCACTGACCGAGAACCATCACCTCGACGAGAGCGGCGTCATGGTCAACCCGAACTTCCGGAACTACCGCATCCCCACCTACGCCGACATCCCCCGTACCGAAGTCCTCCTGGTGGACTCGGCGGATTCGGTGGGGCCCATGCGGGCGAAGGGGATGGCGGAGTGCTGTATCAACCCGGTCGCTCCCGCGCTCGCGAACGCGGTGCATGACGCCACGGGCGTCCGCTACCGTGCGCTGCCGCTGACCCCGGAACGCATTTACAGCCGGCTCCCTGCGCAGCAGTCGGTGTCGACAGGTTGAGCCACCATGAACACCGAAAGGAATGTAGCCGCCGCGGCGACGGCGATCATCGGCCAGAAGGTCCTGCCCGGGATGGAACGGGAATTCGAGTCGTGGCAGCGGGACCTCAACACCGCGGCCTCCTACTACCCCGGATTCCTGGGCGCCGAGATCTCCCCGCCGACACCGCGGCAACCCGACTGGGTCGTCGTGTACCGGTTCGACTCCGTGGCGCATCTGCAGGCGTGGATCAACAGCGCGACCAGGCAGACGTATCTCGACGTCGGCGCCAAGTACTTCGACGGCCCGGCGACCCAGCAGGTGGTCAGCAGCGGCACCCAGTCACTGGATCCGCTGGTCACCGTGGTGGTCACTCATCGCGTCTCCCCGAACCAAGTCGACGACTTCCTCGCCTGGCAGCACCGCATGGTCCAGGAGGAGAGCAAGTTCGAGGGATTTCGCGGGACCGAGCTCTTCCGCCCCATCGAGGGACTCCAGGAGGAATGGACCACGCTGTACCGCTACGACAGCGCCGAGCACCTCGACGCCTGGCTGACGTCGCCCCAACGGCAGGAGATCCTGGCCGAGGGCGAGAAGTTCAGCGACTTCAAACTGCGTATGATCGACAACTCGTTCGGCAGCTGGTTCGCCTTCGAGGGCAACGGCAAGCAGGCACCGCCGCCGCCCTCCGAGACCAGGACCTCCCTCGCCGTCTGGGTCGGCCTGTACCCGACGGTAGTACTGCTGACGCTCGCTCTGTCCCCGCTGCACATGCCGCTCTGGATCGGCCTGCTCGTGGGCAACCTGCTGTCGAGTTTCCTCATGAGCTTCCTGACCATGCCCTACTACGTGAACCCGCTGCTCGGGCGATGGCTGCGGCCACCGCCGGACGAACCGGCAAGGGCCAACCTTTGTGGCCTCGGTGTCGTCGTGGTGGCGATGGCCTTCTGGGTTGTCGTCTTCTACCTCGTCACGGTCCGGTTCTGGACGCTGCCCTGACCGGCGACCGTGAAGTGTTGAGTTCCGGCGCTGCTTCGGTGCTGACCTGGCACCCGCCAATGAGACGGCACCACTTCCTGGCGTTCGCGGGGGACGGTTGCGTGTCGCCATACCGTAGGAACGACGTCACCCAGCTGCTGCCGCTGCTTGTCGCGATCCCACCCATCCGCGGCCGGGTGGGCCGTCCCCGGGCGCAAGCCCGAATCGCTCTTCGCCGACCGTGGCTACGATCACGGCCTGTACCGCGACCAAGTCCGGGCCCGTGGCATCGTGCCGGCCATCGCCCGCCGCGGCACCCGACACGGCACGGGGCTTGGCACTTGTCGCTGGGTGATCGAGCGGAGCTTCGCCTGGCTCCACGGCTTCCGGCGCCTCCGCGTCCGTTGGGAACGCCGAACCGACATCCATGAAGCCTTCCTGAAACTCGCCTGCTGCCTGATCACACACCGGCAGCTCAGCTTGCCGTGTCGGCCGTTGTCAGTCCCACCAAAAGGACCAGACGGGAGAGTTGACGAGTGAGGCGGCGTAGTCGGGATACGGGACGGTGCCGTCGTTGATGTTGTCGGCGCCCGTCAGCACATGTTCGAGAGCGAGATGGGTGGCATGATCGGCGTCCCGGGGCGGGCGGGCGACGGAGACGTGAATCATTGCGCCGTCAAAGGCGACGACCCGTGCACCGAAGCGGTCCTCCCAACTGCGGAGCAGGGCGCACAGCAGGGGCAAAGGGGCTTCCGCCTGCCAGCCCATGACCGCGGGAATGTCGGCGGAGCGGGTGGCCGGAACCAGGGCCAGATGAGGCTTGGGCAGCGGGTAAGGGCCGGCCATGAGCCGGGCGATGGCGGTGCGGGCGGCGGCATCAGGGTCGGCTCCGGCCGGGGAAGGGATGCCGGCCGCCAGGCCGGGCCACCGGTCGAACGGCGCCCCGGGATCCTCGTCCCAGGGTTCGACGCCCTCTGGCAGGTCCTGCGGTTCTTGCGGCATCGCAAGCTGCCTCAGCTGGAAGGCTCGATAGGAGTGCCAGTCCCGCTCCAGCACGTCGTGAAGGTCCAGTGCGTCGATGGCCGCGAGGGCGGTGGGCCGTCCAGGTCCGTATGGGGTGGAGACGAGCAGTGGCCACAGTCCGGTTTCCTGCCGTGCACTCTGGCAGTGCGTCCACGACCCCACGGGGTCCGAAACTGGTTCCTCGGACAGCCACATGCGCGGTGGTGAGGCGTCGCCTTGGACGACTTCGGGGAGGCAACGGCCCGGCGGAAGCCCATCGGGCAGTGATGAGAACATGCGCGCACGTTAGCCGCGGTCACTGACACCGGCCATCCCTGATCCGGGAAGACGCGCGGTCGACTTCGGCAAGATCGAAAAACTTCGCATCGCACCATGCTGCGGGAGGGGGCGGCGTCCTGCCACGGTGCGCCCGCCCTCCGACCCGACCCTTGCTTCACCTATCGAGATTCGATAGATTTCCATCGTGGTTCGATGGAAGGGTGGGTCAATGGGAAGGCTGACAGTGCACGCGCTGCGCGCCGTGCTCGTGGTGGTGCTCGCCGGCACCGTGTTCGTCCAGGCATTGATGGTGTGGGCGTTGGTCAGCGGGAGTGACCCGGAGAGCGGGTCACTCCCGCTGACCCCGCTGCGCGTGATCACGATCCTGGGCATCGGGACGGCCCAGGTCGCCCTGGTCTGTGTATGGCGACTGGTAACGATGGTGCGGCGCGGAACCGTGTTCTCCCACGCCGCCTTCCGGTACGTGGACGTCATCATCGGAGCGATCGTTGCGGCTGCTCTCGTGTGGTTCGCGGTCACGGCCCTGAATGCGCCCGGCCAGCGGGACGACCCGGGCGTCACCCTCATCATGGGCGGGATTGGCGTGGCGATCCTGGGAGTCGCGCTCATCGTGCTCGTGCTGCGCATGCTGCTCGCCCAGGCCGTCGCCCGCGACGCCGAAGCGGCGCAGATGCAGGCCGAGTTGGACGAGGTGATCTGATGCCGATCGCCGTCGACATCGACGTGATGCTGGCCAGGCGGAAGATGTCCGTGGGCGAACTTGCGGACCGCGTAGGGATCACGCCCGCCAACCTGGCGGTACTCAAGAACGGCCGCGCCAAGGCGGTGCGCTTTGCGACGCTCGCCGCGCTCTGCGAGGTGCTCGAGTGCCAGCCAGGCGACCTGCTTCGCTGGGAGGCCGAGGACACCGCGGGCGAATGAACCGTGCCTGCCGACGCGCCGTCGCCGGTCCCGCTTGCCTTCGACCAACTCCGCGAGCATCCCGGGGCCGTACCCGGGCAGGACCCGGGCCTGCTGGAGCGTCTGGCCGAGGCGCCCGACCCTCGCGATCCGCGCGGCATACGGCATGCTCTGGTCGTCATGCTTGCGCTGATCGCCTACGCGGCTCTGGAGACTCGGCCGGGACGACGCCGAGTGGTTCCCGGCACGCCTGTGTCTACAGCCGCCGGGAAGGCCCGGAGTCCTGGAAGTGGCCACCCGGGGCGTGCCAGGGGCACCGCCACGGCCGCAGCCGGCGGGCCGGTCAGAGGGCTGCCCGTCGTGCTGTCCGTGTCCTGCCGCCCAGTTGCCGTGGTGCCCGCCGGCCCAGCTTGACGGTCGTGGCGCGGGGTTTCACCCGGACGACGGAGCGGGCAGGATGAGGCGGCCATGACATACCCATGCGGTGCTGACCCGAAGGGAACCGTCTCGTGCTCCGTAAGCCAAGCGCCCTGCTCACCGCCTCCGCCCTGCTCCTGCTCGGCATCGCGACGCAGGCCGCGGCCGACACCCCGCCCCCTGCCGCCTGCACCTACACGCCGGCCGTTCCCGCAGACAACTTCAAGGGGATACCGGTCTTCGACCCGGTGAAAGCCGCCAAGCCGTACAGCGCGACGCTGCGCACCGGCCAGGGCGCGATCACCTTCCGGGCACTGACCGACAAGGCTCCCTGCACCACGTACTCCTTCAAGTTCCTCGCCCAGCGCCACTACTTCGACCGCTCGCACTGCCACCGGCTCACCACCGCGCGCATCTACGTGCTCCAGTGCGGCGACCCGACCGGCACCGGGAGTGGCGGGCCCGGTTACTCCTTCCCCGACGAGAACTTGACCGGGGCGACCTATCCTGCGGGGACGGTGGCGATGGCCAACGCTGGGCCCAACACCAATGGAAGCCAGTTCTTCTTCGTCTGGAAGGACACCAAACTCTCGCCCGCCTACACGCCGTTCGGCAAAGTCACCGCGGGCCTCGACGTGCTCCAGAAGATCGCGGGGGGCGGCGAGGACGACCAGAACGGGCCGGGAGACGGCTTTCCGACGCTGCCGGTGAACATCAAGCGCGTACAAATCAAGAGCAGGTAGTACCGTCCTGCGCCGGCCCGGCCCTTGCCGGAAGCTTCGTTCGTCCCGGTCATGGTCGGTGTCGTACGAGTTGGCCGACGAGACCGTCCAGCGGGGAAGAAATTCCATGGGGACGCGACCGACCTGGAGAACTCAAGGCCACAGCGACCGTGCCGACGTACCGCGGCGAGGGCCGGACGTTCCTGTGACGGCCGGGCGGCGCCACGGTCAGACGCTGGTGCCGCTGCCGCTGCCGCTGCCGCTGCCGGCGAGGCGCTCGATGCCATCAGTGATCCACTGCATGTCCGTCACGGACGGGCCCCCGCTGTTGTCGTCAAAGCCGAAGCCGAGCAGCAGATAGCGGCCCTGGACCCGCGGCGAGGGGAACACCACCGCTTCCACGACGGCGCCGGGCCCCTTGCCCGTGCTGACCTTCCAGCGGATGAAGTACCCCTGCCGGCCCGCGACCGTCACAGCCCCTGCGGCGGTCCGGCGATGTCCGGTGATACCGCCGTAGTCCTTCCGGCCGCTCGTGTTGGTACCGTACGTGCTCTGCGCGACCTCGCCGATCTCGGCCTCTGCCAGCTCCTTGAGGGGCAGGTCGCCAGGATGGGCGATGACCCGCGTGTACGCCCCGCCGGGCAGGCAGTAGTCGGCGGGCACCGCCGGGCAGTGGTACACGGTGCCGTACCCGAGGCCCGCGCCGTTCTTGGTGGAGGTGCCCCGCCAGCCGCGCAGCACGGGAACGCGAAGGGCGTTGACCGTGTCGTCGACGTGTCCGGTGACGGCCGGGCGCTGCCCCGGGGGCCGGCTCACGCCACCGAGGCGGCCCTCGCCCGCGGAGCCGGAAGGGCTCGGCTGGGCGCGGTGCGACGCCGACGGGCTCGGCGTGTGCGGGTCAGGGGAGGCGGGCCCGTGGGCCGACGGTGACTTGTGGCCGCCGTCGCCGCCAGTCAGTACCACCGTCGCCGTGACACCCCCGGCGACCAGCACGAGGGCGCCGGCTATGAGGCCCACGACCAGGCCGTGGCGTTGTTTGCCCCCGGCGGGCGGCTGCGGCGCCTGCACATGCTCGGTCCAGGTCGCGCCGTCCCACCACCGATGCCCGGCCGGGCCGCCGCCCTCGTGCCACGGGTCCGGATACCACCCAGGGGTCGACATGTCCACGGCGACACCCTACCCTCACGCACTGACGGCGCGGCCACCGAGGTTGACCGGCCGGCCCGGGTCCGGTACACGCGTGATCCAGCCGTCCACCAGGAAGTCGGTGGCGCTCACCCAGGAGGAGTCGTCGCCGGCGAGGACCGCGACCGCCGCGGCGATTTCCCCGGCCTCCGTGAACCGGACGACTGGGACGTGCGCCAGGCGGCGCGCGGCCGGCTCGGCGTCCTCGGCGAACAGCTCCCGCAGGAGGGGGTGTTGACCGGGCCGGGGCACAGGACGCTGACCCGGGTGCCTTCCCGCGCGAAACAGACCGGTTGACGTCCCACCGCCCTGCAGGGCGGTACGCCCGTCTCCGTCGACCGGCCGGCAGGTCCTGGACCTGTTCATCGGTCTCGGCAGGCGCGGTGGTTGCCGTGGGCATTGCGCCATCGGAAGTAGGCCGGCAGGGCCCGGCGCACCGAATGCCGTGATTGCCGGGCCTCCAGTGGCCTACTGGGACCCTACGCGAAGTGATCTTGCTGCTTGTGTGACCGGCCGCCCCTGTCATGCCACCGAGCTGTTCATACCTGAATCGACCGTGGACCCACCTCAAGGAGGGCGACGATGCCCCGTTCGATTGCGTGCCCTCGTGCGGTCCGCCACCGACGTACGCTGCCGCCCATCGCCGTAGTACTGCACCTGGTGGCCGCCCTTCTCCTCGGTGGCGCGACACCCGCCGCCGCTCTGACGAAGCCGGTCGTCAACGGGCCCGTGTTCAACGACCCGCTGGGCACGCCGGCACAGCAGAAGGCGATCTTCACCCAGCTGGTGCAGTTGATCGACGCAACGCCCGCCGGGGCGGAGATCCGCGGCTCGATGTACGAGTTCCAGGACCAAGAGGTCGCCGACGCGCTGCTCACCGCCCACCGGCGCGGCGTCGACGTCAAGCTCATCGTGGACGACTCGACCTACGTGGACGGTAACGGCGCCGAGTACGCCAATCCGGCCTTCGAGTCCCTCAGGGCCGGACTCGGAAACAATGACGCCGCCCGCTCCTGGATCGTCGTCTGCGACGACAAGTTCGAGGACGCCGACGGCGTGGACGACGTCCAGCGCGGCTGCCTGAGCGTCGCGCCACCCGAACCGGCCTACAACCACAACAAGTTCTTCATCTTCTCGAGGATCGGGCCCTTCGACGACGGCACCAGCTACCCGAAGGTCGTCTTCCAGACGTCCTCGAACCTCTCCGACTGGTACAAGGTCGAGTCCTTCAACGACGCCGTGACCTTCACGGACGCCGCCGTCTACGACGGCTACGCCACTTATCACGAGATGCTCCGCCACGGGCGCACCCTCGCGGGCGGCAACAACAATGCGTACTTCTCCACCCCGACCGGCTCGACCTACCGGGGCTTCTTCTTCCCGCGCGGTGACACCTCGTACTACAACCCGGCCACCGACACCGTCGTCAACACGCTGAACGAGATCAGCTGCGCCTACACCGGCACGGACGGGCTGCAGCACCAAAGCGACATCCGCATCGTGATGTACAGCTTCTACGGCTCGCGCGTCCAGGTCGCCGACAAGCTGGCCGAGCTGCGCGGCAAGGGATGCTGGATCGACATCGTCTACGCCGAGAGCGACAGTACGATCACCACCAAGCTGGACACCGCCGGCATCCAGCACCTCAGGTGTCGTATTCCCAACGGCCCCGGAATCGACGTCCGTCCGCACAACAAGCAGATCCTGATCGACGGGTACTACAGCGGAGACACCACACCGCGCGTCTACACAGGCAGCGCCAATCTGACCGGGTCGTCCCTGCGCTCCGCCGACGAGGCGCTCGTACGGATCGTCGACGCGTCCTACCACTCGAAGTACCTGAGCACCTTTTACAAGATCCGCTCCGCCTGCGGCGGTTGACGACACATCGGCCTGGACGACAACCACCCGTCGTCATCACCAGCTACGGCCAGACACTCTTTGCCGGCCACATGCCGGCCAGGGTGTTCCCGCGCCGGCAGGCCGGCGCCCGCCGCAACGCGGCAGCTGCCTCCAGCAGGTCGAGCTGATCCCGGGCCAGATGGATCTCCTGACCGGCTCCTGCTCAGCTTGACTTGCCTCGGCGGGCTCTGGCGTGGCGAGCACTTCGCTGACTGAGCCTGAGGACACATGAGTGCTCGTACGCGCCACAGTGGTGAACCCGATTGGCGGGAAAAGTTCCCCGGTACACCGAACGTCCCCCCGCCATTGCACGTCTTCAGTGGCGTAGGCACGCACTGACCTCGCGTGCCGATTCGTATCGAGGGGAATCCGAAACATCATGAAGAGCAAGCTGACCGCCGTGGCCCTTGCGGCCGTTGTCGTCGCCGGTACTGCCGCTGCCGCCATCCCGGCCTCGGCCGCCCCCGCCAAGGCCGGGCCGACCCGCTGCCACACCGCCGACCTGAAGGCCGGCTTCGCCACGGGGGATGACGCGAAGCCGGAGATGGGGCAGACCGCGAAGCAGACCCAGGCGTACATCTGGTTCACCAACCGGAGCAAGCACACCTGCACCCTGTCCGGCTTCGCCGGTGTCGACATGGTCGGCGCTCAGAAGACCGACGGCACCTGGTCGCTGGCGCGCTCCTCCGAGAAGCCCGAAAAGATCACCCTGGGGCAGGGGGACACGGCGGACTTCAGCATCACCCTGCTACCGGTGGCCAAGTCCACGCCGCAGAAGGAGAAGTTCGTCCCGGAGAAGTTCCTGGTCACCCCGCCGAACGAGACGACACACTTCACCCTGAAGTGGCCGTTCGGCGGCCAGATCCTCAAGCAGGACGGAGCGACCCACCCGGGTACCTACGTCAACCCGGTCGGCCTGTAACCAACTGGACGGCCTCTGAGCACCGGCAGGGCCGGCCGCCCCGGCCCTGCCGCGCCGGATTCGCGCTGTGAGGCTCGCGAAAGTGTCACCTCCAGGCTGGGGCGCAGGACAACGTAAGACAGGCCGAGATCACGCTTTCGGCATTCGGCACGGAAGGCGTCAAGCAGCCAGGGGCCGAGGATGCCGTCCAGAACGACGTCGTAACCACCGCCCGCGTATGCGCACGCCGCGTCGATCATGACTTTCCGCACGACCTCGTTCTGGCGCTGAGCTTCCGGCAGGTAAGGCAGGACGAAGCCCGAGCGGTCCACACGTAAAGACTGTCGGTGGGCAAGTGGACGGTGGGTCGAGCGGCACTTGAGGCGAGCGCCTCGGCAACAGAGCAGCCCAGCGCTCACCGCAGGGAGACTGTGTCGTCCAGCCAGTCGTAGATACGGGCGAGGGCCAGTCGCTGAGCGCCCGCCTGGCAGTGCGCGTCGGCGCCCTCTTCCGTGGTGAACTCGAGCAGGGTCCGGGGGCAGGTGAGGTGGTCGTAGAGCCGGCGGGCCTGGTCGGCGAAGAAGAGGTCCTCCACGGCCTCGCAGACCAGCGTGGGGCATTCGATCTGTTCGGCGAGGCCGTCGCGAAGGTGGTAGTCGAGATAGGCGGCGCCGAAGGCCCGGGGGGTGTCGGCTCCCATCACGTACATGCCGTGGTTCAACGCCCATCGCATGACCGGGTCGGTGGCGATCAAATGGTCCAACCACGCGTCGAGTTCGGGGTCCGAGGCCGCGCGGAGCCGCCGTTCGGTCTCGTCCCGGTCGCCGGGCACGATGTTGGTGATCGCCTGGCCGAGGTCGTAGACGCCGTCGAGGGCGACCACCGCGGACAGCCGGCGTTCGAAGGCCGCCGCTCTCGGGGCGAGCAGACCGCCCATGCTGTTGCCGAGCAGGGCGATCCGGTCCCCGTCGACCTCCGGCAGCGTCTGCGTGAAGTCGAGGACGGGGCCCACGACGTTCTCCCAGTCCGGACGGAAGACCAGTCCGTCGCGGTGCAACGGCCCCGGCTGCCCCGGGCCTTCGAAGACGAGGACGGTGTAGCCGCGCTCCACACCCGCCATCGCTCCGAAGAAGTGCATCTCCTCCGCCGTGCCGTCGAAGCCGTTGTGCATGACCACGGTCGGCCGGGCGGTGGTGGAGGCGTCGGTCCGGTAGAGGTAGCCGGGCAGGGTGCCGCCCTCATACGGGATGCGGACCGGCTCGATCCGTGGGCCGGTGAACAGTTCCGCGGCGGCGCGGAAGCACTCCACGCTGCGGTCGTAGGCGTGGTGGTGGCGCGGGTCGCACGGGTTGCCGTGCAGGAAGAACTCCGCCGACCGGTAGTAGTTCGACGCCCGGAGGAATCCGTCACGGGCGCTGACCGGGTGGCCCTGCGCCAGGGCCCGCCGGGCCTCGGCGGACACCCGGTCGGCGGTGGCCAGCCACTCGTCGTGCCAGCTGTCGTAGTCGCCCTCCGCGATGCGCACGCTCGTCGAGACGACCTCGCCGAAGTCGGCGCCGCCGTAGGCGATGTGGCCGAACGACCGCAGGGTTTCGTACCAGAACTGGGCGTCCTTCGGGAACAACAGGGGTTTCATGTTCGCTCCTCGGAGTGAGGGGTCGGTGGGGGCTCCGGCGCCCTGAGGGACGAGCCGTGCCCGTCCCCCAGGACGGGTGGTGGTCAGCCCTCGGTGCCGGTCAGGGCGCTGTCGGGGATCCAGGAGCCGTGGATTCCGGCGGTAACCCGGCGGGGCAGGTGGACGGTGGCGATCCGGTCCAGGCCGGAGGCGTCGAGGACCAGCAGCTGTGAGGCGTCCTGCTTGAGGTCGGAGACGACGGTGAGCAGGTAGCCGTCGTCCTCGTGGGTGGCGCCGGCGGCGGGGACGAAGACGGCCTCGCTGGGCAGCCGAGCGTCGCCGACCTGGTGGATGCGGCGGGCGCCGGTGGTGCGGTCGTACTTGACGAGGCCGTAGCCGCCGAAGCCCTTCTCGTCGGGGAAGGAGACGGCGTAGTAGTAGCGGTTCTCGGCGCCGAGGTAGTCCTCGTTGAGGGTCGGGAACTCCACCGGCAGGTCGTCGATGATCTGCTCGTCGACGGTTCCGGCGGCCGTGTCGATGACCCAGCGGCGGATGTACGAACGGGCGTTGGGCTCGGTGCTGCGCCCGGGGGCGCCGACCCACCAGTTCCAGGAGAGGCGGAAACCCTCGCGGTCCACGGTCGGGCCCTCCAGGACGATGCGGCCCTGGCCGTCCTCGTAGGCGTTGCAGACATGCAGCATGTTGCCCGGCTCGATGGAGAACCAGCGGATGTGCCGGGCTCCGTCGGCCCCGCGGAGCATGACTCCGATACGGGAGGGGTGCTGATCGCTCCAGCCGTACGGGATGCCGGAGTGCTCGGACGGGTCGAAGGTGACGTTGCCCTCGACGAAGACCACGTGGCGGCGGGTGATGGCGAAGTCGTGCTTGAGCGAGGCGGTCGCTTGCGGGATCTCGGCACTGTGGACGATCTCGCCCTTGGCGTCGGCGACGTAGTACATCAGGTACGGCGGGAACGGCGAGGATCCGAAGAAGTGGAGTTCCCCCGTCACAGGGTCCTCCTTGGGGTGCGCGGTCATCGCGGTGCGCAGCTTGCCGTCGAAGTCGTAGGCGCCCACCGTTTCCAGGTCCTGGGTGAGCTCGAAGGGGTGGTTCGCCTCGCACAGCGCGAGCAGCCGTCCGGCGTGCTCGATGACATGGGTGCCGGCGGTGCTGGCGGTCAGGTCCGGTCCGTGCTCGGTCAGGTAGGGGGCGCCGTCCAGGGCGGGGGTGCGCACCCAGCGGTTGCGGTACCACTCGGCCCGTCCCTCGCGCAGCCGGATGCCGTGCACCATGCCGCTGCCCGTGAACCAGTGGGTGGGGGTCACGCCGGGCTTGGGGTTGTGGCCGTTGCGGAGCAGCCGGCCGGTCAGCTCGGGGGGCAGGGTGCCCTCCACGGTCAGTTCGGTGGCGGTGATCTCGTCGGCGACGGGGGTGTAGTGGCCGGTCAGGTAGGGCTTGGCAGTACTCATGGCAGGAACCTCTCTCGGTGGATGTGACAGTTGGTCAGGCATACGGCCGACACGGTCCTTGAGGTTGGAAGCCGGTTCTCCGGGTTCAGCCGATGCGGGTGGTGCGGGGGACTCGCGGGTGGGAAGCCGGCCTCGTCCGCGCGGTTGCGGTACGTGCATCGGTACGGCGGCTGAGGAGCGGCGCGAGGAGGGCTGTGGCGGTCAGAATGGCGGACGAGACGGCGAACGCGGTCCGGTAGCCGGCGGTGAGCGCTTCCTCGTACGACTGGTGGACCGCGGCGTGCGCGGTGACCGAGCCGGCAAGAGTCGCCAGGGCGGCGAGGCCGATCGCGCCGCCCACCTGGCGGGTGGTGTTCACCAGGCCTCCGGCCAGGCCCGCGTCCTGCGGCGGTACGCCGTCCACGGCGAGCGCGGTCAGTTGGACGAAGGCGACGCTCAGACCGAGGCCGACGAGGATGCTCGGACCGAGGACGTCGGCGAGGTAGGTCCCGTCGGCGCTGAGCCGTGACAGCCACAGCAGGCCTGCGGCCTCGGTGAGCAGGGCCGCGGTCACGGTCGCGGTGGCGCCGATGCGCCGGGAAAGGCGCGGGGCCAGGGCGGACCCGAGCATGTTGGCGGCGGCGAGCGGGAGTTGGCCCACCCCGGCGGCCAAGGCGTCGTATCCGAGGACCTGTTGCTGGTAGAGCGGAAGGAAGAAGAACAGGGCGATCCACACGGACCCGAGCAGGGCCATCAGCAGGTTGCCCGCGGCCACCCGGCCCGTGGCGAACAGCCGGGGCGGGATCAGTGCGTTCGGCCGACGGAGTTCGATCACGGCGAAAGCCGCGAGCAGTGCGGCGGCGGCGACGAGGGCGCCCAGCACCCGGCCGTCCGTCCAGCCGGCGCCGCGTGCGGTGGTCAGCCCCCAGACCAGGCAGGTCAGGGCAAGGGTGACGGTCGCGGTGCCCAGCAGATCGAACCGCCCGGCCGTGCGGCCCGCCGTTCGTGGGACCAGGGCCGCCACGGCGGTCAGGACCAGCGCCGCCCCGAGCGCGACGGAGTGGAAGATCCATGCCCAGCCCCACGCCTGCGTGAGGACACCACCCAGCAGGACCCCGACCGCACCTCCCGCGCCGGAGACCGCGCCCCACACCCCCAGTGCTTTGCCGCGCCCGGAGCCGGGCGGAAACAGGTCCATGGCCAGGGCCAGCGCGGCCGGGGCGATGGCGGCGGCACCGAGGCCCTGAACGGCGCGGGCCGCGATGAGAACGCCTGGGGAGGCAGCCGCTCCCGCTGCCAACGAGGCAGCCGCGAACAGAGCGAGGCCGACGGCCAGTACCCGGCGGCGACCGAGCAGGTCGGCCGCCCGCCCGCCGGCCAGCAGCAGCGCCCCGAACGCCAGGCTGTAGGCGTTGACCACCCAGGTGGTGCCACTGTCCGACAGGCCGGCCCCGGCGCGGATCTGCGGCAGCGCGACGTTCACGATCGAAGTCGCCAGCATGACGGTGAACTGGGCTGCGGCGAGCACCGCGAGCACGGCTGACCGCCGAGCGGCGGGCGGCGTGCGCCCCGGCTGTGTGCGTGGGAGGTCCATGGCGCACACCCTCGTGCGGGGCGGTGTCCACTATCCAGGCCCCTCAGGGGCGATGACTGTCCACTCCTGTCCGCACCTGTCCACCCGGTTCTGCCGACGGCGGGCGGGTGCCGTTGTTATCGGGGACCGTGCAGCTCCCGCTGCCACAGGGCCTCGCAGAGCAGATCCATGCCCTGGCGCACGTGACGCCGATAGGTGCCGTACGGAAGGCCGAGGCGGCGGGCGGCGGCCTCCTGGGTGGGCGCGCCGGAGAAGTAGCCAGCCGTCAGGGCCTCGCGGGCGCGCACGCCGCGCGGGTCACCGGCGAGGTCGTCGACGGCTTGGCGCAGCAGGGCGCGCAGCTCTTGGACGGGGTCGGCGAGGTCGGCCGCCAGGCGGGTGCGCGTCAGGGCGCAGGCGGCGAAGGCGGCCGGGTCGCGCCAGTGCGTCAGGGCTTCGCGTACGGCCTGGTCGAACGCGGTGCGCGAGAAGCCCGACACCCCGGACGGGGCAGGGACGTCAGGCGCCGATATGAAACGGTCGAGCCAGGCCTCGACGGGCACTTGGCGCCAGTCGACGCCGAACAGGCCGTAGGTGTGCCCACCGACTCTCGGTCGCGCACCGGTGTCGCTGAGGGTGCCCTCGACGCGCTCGGCCCAGCTCTCGGCGTCCCGCCAGACGGCGAAGCCGTAGGCGCGGCCCCGCGCGCGGGCGGCCTCCGCCTGAGCGCGGGAACTGCTCAAGTCGATGACACGGGACGGGACCTGGTACCGCTCCGGGTAGACCGAGAAGCGGCTGATTCCGATGTGCTCGCCGGGGCTCACCGGCGCGGTGGCGTCGGTGTACGCCCACGCTGCGGCGACGACGGGATCGGTGGCCAGGTCCTGGGGGTCGGGAGGGGCCGGCAGGGCGAGTCGGGCCGTGAACGCCACGGTCCGGCCCGTGCTCACGAGACGGTAGACGCTGAAGGCCTGCGGCTGGCGCTGCGCCCAGTAGCGGACCAGGTCCGCCGAGGCGGGTCCCTCGGTCTCCTCCGTCATCCGGAGTACCACGTCCATGTCGTCCGGGCACAGAGGGCGGTCGTGCACCTCGTCCTCGCGGGACCAGGTGCGGAGACGGGCCAGGATCTTCCCCTCTCGGAAGAGGTAGAAGAGCTCGTCGGTGACGGTCCAGACCCGGTCCTCGGGTGCCTCGCGCAGGAGGCGCAGGTACTCCTCGGCCAATCGCTGGCGCATCGTCACGAAAGCGTGGGGAGCCCGCCAGCGCAGGTCGGCGGCCAGCGTCTCGCGTGCCGCGTCGTGCGGGTGGAGGCCCCGGTGCGAGGACTCCATGAAGGGCAGGTCCCGCAGCCAGGAGAAGAGCAGATGGGCGTCCTCGTCGGGCAGCACCGCGGTGAGCAGTTCCTCGGACGTCGAGTGAGCCTGTGCCGCCACCTCCAGGGCGCGGCGATGGGCCGCCGTGGGCACCTCACCGATCAGCCCGGTCAACAGGGTCCGCAGGACATCCGCCGAAGGGGTCCAGAGCTCCTCCCGGCTGCAGCCCGTCGATCCCGCGGCCGCGGCGAGGGACAGAGCAAGGGGATTGCCTCCGGCGAAGCGGAGCACCCGGTCCCGCAGTTCGGGCCGGATCTGTGCTGTGGCCAGCAGGCTCCGGGCCTGTTCCTCGGAGAACGGCTTCAACTCGGTGACGTCCAGGAGCCCGGCCCAGGCCGGGTCGGCGGTCCACTGCGGCTGCGGAGTGAGCCGACCGGCCAGGACGACCAGGGTGCCGTCGGCGGCGCGAGGCAGGAAGTGCTGCCACAGCCAGCTCTCCAGCCACTGGCAGTGCTCGAAGGAGTCCACGAACAGCACCGTGCCGGGAACGTCCAGGAGAGAACGGGCCGCGCGCTCGAAATCGGCCGGGTCCCGGCTGACGAAACGCCCGTCGAGTTCGACGAGCGGCCGGCCTGCCGCACGGGCTCGGTCCACCAGACACCGCAGAAGCGTCGATTTCCCGATGCCGCCCGGCCCGAACACGTAGAACGCGAACGGCGCCTGTGCGTCGCCGGTCAATGCCCGCGCAAAGCGCCCGAGTTCCTCGTCCCGACCGACGAAGGCCCGTATGCGCGCACTGCTGAGTCTCTCTCCTACGGATACCAAGGCTGCTCCCATCCGCGCGCTCCGACGGAACGGGACCGCGCCACGCACTCGTTCCCCTAGAGGGTTTCCAGACCCTTGAGGTTCGCGCGGGCCTCACGGGGGCCTTCGGAAGGCAGCGTGCTCCGAAGGTGCCGTCCCCGTCATTTGATGAGCCCCAGGTTTCCGTCGTCGGGGTGGCCGGTGACCAGGAGGGTGGTCTCTTCGACGCGTCGGAAGCGACCGTCGGGGGCGAACTCGGCGAAGAGGTAGACCTCGGTGCTGGAGGTGCGGCCGTTGTGCTGGGTGACGGTGACGGTGTGGCGGTCGGCGTAGCGCAGCCCGTCGCGGAGTTCGTCGTGGACCTCTATGTGTCCGCTGCGGACCAGGGAGCGCAGGCGTGTCATGTGCTGGGCGAATGAGGTCCGGTCGCTCCACACGCCGTCGGTGCGCTGGCGGTAGTCGGGGGTGAAGTGTCGATCGAGGGCTGTGGCGAGGTCGAGGCCGGGGTTGAAGAGCAGGTCGTTGATGGCGCGGGTGATGTCGGTCGGTGTCATCGCTGTCTTCTCCTGAAGGGGATGGCCGTACAGGGCGGGACCGGCTGCTGCGGCCGAGGGAAGGTGATGCCCGCCCCGCACGGTCGGTGGCAAGGGCACGGAGGGATCTGCGGATGTCAGTGAGGCCCGGGACTGCTCCGGGCAGGGGAGAAGTCCACGGTGAGGGAGGCACGGCCGCGGGTGTACAGGCCGGTCTCCCGGTAGGGGACCCCGGGAGTGTAGCGGAGCCGGTCGAGCAGGGAGAGGAGCATCGCGGCGACCGTCTCGGTCTCGGCGCGTGCGAAGGCTGCGCCGACGCATTGGTGCAGTCCGGAGCCGAAAGCCAGGTGTTGGGCGGCGGCTGTGAAGGAGCGCGCGGTGGCCGGGTCCGGGTGAGGGATGTCGAAGGTGTCCGGGGCGGCGAAGGCGTCGGGGTCGCGGTCGGCCGCGCCGATGAGGCAGGAGACGGTGGCTCCTGCCGGGACGGTGCTGCCGGCGAACACGGCGTCCCGCTCCGCCTGACGAGGGACGAGCTGGACAGGCGGGGTGCAGCGCAGTGTCTCGGCGATCGCGGCGGGCAGCAGGGTCGGGTCCTGGCGGACCTGCGCCATCTGCTCGGGGTGCCGGCTCACGGAAGGGCGGTTCAGCAGGCCATCGCGTCGGCCTTCACCCCCGGCGCTGGACAACACGAAACCCCTCAACGCCGGGCGACGGCGCTCGTACGCTGAGTGGATGCCCCTTCACCCCCGTCCCGAGGCCGAACGCAGCGGGAACCCGGTTCAGGCAGCCTGGGACGAGCTGGGCGACGCGGTGCGGAAGCTGACGTTCGCCCGAGGCTGGGACGACGTCCGGCGCGCGCCCGACGAGCACCCCGAGCTGCTGTGCGACACCGGTGTGGAGCTCTTCGAGTGTCTGGCCGAACAGCTGCGCAAGGGTGGAGAACCCGCCCGGGCCCGCTTCTACGGGCAGTACGTCGACCTTCTGGTGCCGGCCCGTCACATCGGCGTCGAGGCCGCGATCGCCGAGGGGATCGGCGACGACCTTTCGCCCGAACTGCGGGCCGTCCTGTCCTCCTTGGGCGGGTCGCCGACGGCCGGTGACGACCCGCCGGGGCGCATCGGGCGTGTCCGGCGTGCCCTGGCGTCGGTCTCCCCGGACGAGGCGCCGAAGGTGTGGCGCTCGCTGCAGGGGATGCTCGGCGACGCCCTGCTCGGCGACCGGACGGGCGATCGCGCCCAGAACGTCGAGGACGCGCTCGATGCGCTCCAGGCGTCCCTCTCCCGGCAGTCGAGGACCGCCCGGCGCCACGGCGTTGGGTGTGCGGATCGGCTGCCATGTCAGCGGTACGAGCGCCTTCTTCGGGCGGGGACCGGACGGGAGCGGAGCGTTCAGACCGGGCTTGCGGGGTTCGACGCCGTCGCGGACCGGGGCGGCCAGGTCTGTGATGAGAGGATGCCGAGCACGTAGGCTCGGGCGACCAGCGCCGGGCGGGTGGCGGCGTCGAGCAGGGCGCGCAGGCGGCTCAGGTGGTAGTCCAGCGTCTGCCGGGACAGGTGAAGCGCCCCCGCGATGTCGGCGTTGCTGTGCCCGGCCGCCAGCAGGGCGAGTATGCGGACCTGTGCGGCCGTCAGGTCCGGTCGGGCCTGATGGCGCAGGCCGAGGTGAGTGCCGACGGCCCACACGCCGGACACACCGGGTGTCGTACCGCACACGGTGCTCAGATGGATCCGGGTCCGGCGCCGCCAGCCGTCCCGGTCGACGAGTACGGCACAGGTGCGGGCGCTTCGGCGCCGGCCGCTGATCAGGTCGTCCCAGATCCGGTGCAGGGCGCTCCGTTCGGGTGTCCTGGCGAGCAGGGTGTCGGCCGGCAGGCCTATCAGGTCGGAGAGCCGGATGCGCAGGACGTCGGCGACCGCCGTGCCGGCCTCGCTGATCCGGCCGTCCGGGGTCAGGCGGACGCAGAGCAGTCCGCTGCGGTCGCGCAGGGCCTGTAAGTCGGCCTCGGCCTGGTGCCGTTGGTCCAGCACCCGGGCGTAGTCGGTGACGTCGACGTAGATGCCCGCGACACAGCGGGCCGCGCCCCAGCGGACGGGGAAGCGGTAGCCCGCCGCCCGGCCGGAGCAGCCGTCGACGCGCCGGTAGGTGAGGGTGTGCCGCACCGGTCGGCCGCGGGTCAGGACCTCCTGGTCGAGGGCGAGGAACCGGGTGATGTCACCTGCTTCGTCGACGTCGGCGAGGTGACGGCCGATCACGGCGTCGCGCGTGGTGCCGTACAACTGGGCGTAGGCGTGGTTGGCCCACAGGTAACGGCCTGTGGCGTCGCGTACGAAGGCCGCGGCGGGGGCGAGGTCGGCGAAGGCGGCGTACGGGTCGTCGTCCGGCCGGTCCACCACCTCGATCGCCATCCCCCTGCTGCCTTGCCGTCCCGGCCCGCCGCTGAGTTCCGGCCAGTGGACGTGGAAGGTTCTGCCCTCGAAACACGCGTGGTACGGGCCGCAGCCGAACGCGCTGGACGGGCCGCCGCCGTCCGCGTGGAGGGCCTCGAGGAAGCGCCGGGTGGTGCGCCGGTCGTCGAACGCGGCGCCCCCGCTGTCGACCACGCTCAGACCGCTGTCGGCTTCCCACCAGGACACCGCGAGGGGCTCGAGCAACGCTTTGAAATCAGCCTCTTCCACGTTCCACTCCTTCAACCCTGCACCACATCACTTTGGGTGATACCTCATGCGTATCCCCTGGGAGATGGGGCATGCGAGCGGGGCGGACGCTCCGCGCCGTGGCGTCGGCGGCGCTAGCGCATGACCGTACCTTCACCTCACGCGAATCGGCGGCAGCAGTAAGGCATTTGCCTGAGTGCTTCGGGATTCTCGGTGTCTCGGACGCGGGCGGGTGCTGGTTCGCTTGAAGGAGAGGGCGTGATGGTGGTCGGTGTACCGACGCAGCCGCGGACCACACGCCGCGCGGCCATCTGCCCGCCCGACGACATCGAAGGAGTTGGAGTTCCGTGAGCAAGGTGCTGTACGTCCATGCCAAGGGCGGCCCTCCGGTGGGCCATGCCCTGACGCGGGTGGCCGCGAGGTCCGCGGTGCACCTGCTGGCCCTCAGCGAACTGCCCGCCCCCGTGGCCCATGACGCGGTAGGGCTGTGCGCGTCGGTGGTCACACCCCGCGACGCCCGCGGTGGCGACCTGGTCGAGCTCATCACCGCCCGGGCCCGCGAGGTGGGGGCGGACGCCGTCCTCACCTTCTCGGAGTACGCGGTGGTCGCGGTCGCCGAGGCGTCCCGGCGGCTCGGGCTGAGGGGGGCCGGGCCCGCCGCCGCCCTCGCCCGCGACAAACGCCTGATGCGTGCCGCGTGGGAGCGCAGGGGCATACCGCAGCCGAGGTTCCGCGCCGTCACCGACGCGGCCGAGCTGCAGCGCGCAACCATGGAATTGTCATGTCCACTCTTATTAAAGGCGGCATGGAGCGCCGGTTCCACCGCACACCAGATCATCGAGCGGCCCGGGGACGCGCTGGACGCCTGGTGGCGGTCGCGCGCGGTGATGGCCGAGTCCGCGCTGCTCGGATTCGCGGAGCTGCACGTTCCCGGCGCCTCCGAGGACTTCATCGTCGAGGAGATCGTCAGCGGATGCGCCGAGGAGTGGTTCGACGGCCCCGGCTGGGGTGACTACGTCAGCGTCGAGGGCGTGGTCGTCGACGGAGAATTCCGTCCCGTCTGCCTGAGCGGGCGGATGCCGACGGTGGCGCCCTTCACCGAGCGCGCCGGTATCACCCCGGCCGCCGTGGGAAGCGACGCCCAGCACACCATCGTGGCCCTCACCCGGCGCGCCGTGGATGCCCTGGGACTGGAGAACTGCGGCACCCACACGGAGATCAAGCTGGGCAGGGAAGGCCGTATGTGGGTCATCGAGACGGCCGCGCGGTTCGGCGGTGCGATGACGGTGCCGCAGATCGAGGAGGTCTTCGGCCTGGACCTGGTCGGTATGTTCACCGACCACCTGCTCGGCGGCTCACCCGCCTGGCCCGCACGGGCGTTGACGCCCGACGATGCCACCGGCGCGGCCGGATCGCTGGTGGTCCTCGCCGTGCAGGGCGACGGCACCCCGTGGCCCCGCCGCCATCGGTGGGACTCCTCGGCGGTCGTCCGTTCGGCGCCGGTCGGCGTCGGCAGCACGCTGTCCGTCGTCCGCGAGAGCTCGCTGCCGGACGGGGCCCTCGTACCGGTCTACGAGCCTGCCGCCGGGGCCAACACCATGGCGGGCCTGTGCCTGTTGTCGGCGGACCGGCCGCAGTCCGTCGTCCGTGACTTCACCGCACTGGTCGACGCGCTGCCGGGCATCCTGCCCACGGACGCCACCGAGGGGGCACGGCCATGACCCACGCACCGCACAGGGCCGACATCCCCGACACGGCGGGCGACCGTACCGTCGTCGGCGCCAACCTCTCGCTGCCGTTGTTCCGCGCGCTGTCCGGCGTGCTCGCCGGACACCCGTACCTGAAGGTCGTGGTGGACCGGTCCGAGGACACCTGGCACCTGCTCGACACCCGGGTGCACCCCTTCCACGTCGACTACATCGCCACGCGCATCCTCGGCATGAGGATGGACGAACTGGACACGGACCTGGACGCGTTCAACGCGTCCGTGTACATGGCGCCTGACCGCCGCTTCCTGCTCGGTGTGTTGTCCCTGCACAGCGACGAGGACGCCGAGGGCTCCGAGCGGCCCTTCCTGGTCCTGGAGACGACCGAGGCGGACACCATGCACGCCGCGCTGCTGGAGGAGTTCTACCACTACGTGCGCGCGAGGGTGGACGGACGCCTCCCCCTGCTGCTGAAACCGGCGAACCACGGGCAGGAGCACGAACTCGCCTCGGTCGGTGAGGCACGCGTACCGCGCATCCTCAGCCAGGAGCTGTTCGGCAACCGGACCCGGACCTGCCTCAACCCGGGCGTGGCCGAAGGCCGGCTGCGCTACTTCCGTCATCCGGCGGAGTACCGCAGCGCCGCCCCACAGCTCGGCTGGGCGGACATCGTCGCGATGGCCGGCCTGCCCGACGACGTGCCCCGGGTGGCGGGATTCGTCAACACGGAGCCCACGACGCCGCTTTCGCACACCAACGTCCTGGCGTCGGGCTGGGGCATCCCGAACGCCATCGTCCGCGACCTGGACGCGCTGGTGCAGCAGGAAGGACTCGATGGCGCATGGGTCCGCTACCGGGTGTCCGAGGACGCCGTCACCCTGGAGCGGCTGTCCGCCGCCCCGGTCCTCGAGCGGCCGGTCTGGCACCAGCAGCGCATCCGCATCGAGGCACCCCTGCTGGACGAGGCGCCGGTCATGGCTCTGCACCGGCTGCGGCGCGACGACCGCGACAGCTACGGCACCAAGGCCGCCCACCTCGGTGAACTGCACCATGTCCTGGACAGCCGCACGGCGGACCTGACCGCGTTCTACGCACGCCCGCGCCCGCCGCGGCCCGATCTGCTCAGCCACCTGGCCCTACGGCTCGGTGAGCCGGAAGCGCCCGTGGAACGGCTGCAGGCCGCGGCGGCCGAACGCGTGGCGGCCACCGTCCGGGCACCCGAGGGGGTGGCGCTCCCGTTCCGCCTGCACCATCTCTTCCTGACCTCGTCGCCCGCTCTGCAACAGGGCATCGGCAAGCTGAAGATGGCGCTCGAACTCGAAGCGCTCGACGTGATCGACTCCCTCTGTCTGGACCTGCAGCGCCTGATGCACAGCACGCCGATCCCCGACGAGGTGGCACGCGCCGTCACTGGCGCGGTGCCGGCTCTGCTGGCCGACGGATGTCGTCTGGTGGTGCGCTCGTCCTCCAACGCCGAGGACCTGCCGGGATTCTCTGCGGCCGGGATCTACGACTCGGTGACCACCGTGCGCGGAGCGGAGCAGTTGCTGGACGCGGTGCGGCAGGTGTGGACGTCGTTGCTGTCGCCACGGAGCGTACGCCTGCGGCACGAGGCCGGCATCGTCCTGGACGACACCTACATGGGAGTGATCATCCAGGAGTATGTGCCCGCCGGCCTCGGGGGTGTGCTGGTGACCTGCAACCCGACCCGGCGTGAGGACTTCCGCAACGTGTACGTCAACTGCACCGCCGGTTCGCCGGAGCGGGTGGTCGACGGCAAGGTCCTGCCCCACCAGTACTTGTACAACACGGTCGAGGGCGGCGGGCGCACCGTGGACGTCGGCTCGTCGGGTGAGGACCTCCCGGCGGAAACGCGCACGGCACTGGGCGAACTGGCCCTGGTGGGGCGCCTGCTGCAGTCCCACTTCAGTGAGGGCGACCCCGACGACGCCCTGGACATCGAGTGGCTCATGACCGCCGAGGGGGCGTTCCATCTGGTCCAGGTCCGCCCGTACGCCCGGTGAGGCGCTCCATGACCTGTGTATGGCGCCGCTGCGCGGATCCGGCCATGACCCCGGCCGCCCGCCGGATCATCCGCCTCAACAACGGGTTCCAGCTGCTGTTCAACCTGTTGTGGTGGATGCCCGTGTTCTACGCCTACCAGCGTGCCGCGGGCCTGTCGGACGGCCAGATCTTCGGCATCCAGAGCAGCTACTACATCGCCTTCTGCTTGTTCGAGATACCCACGGGAGTCGTCGCCGACCGCGTCGGTGCCCGCAACTGCCTGCGCGCGGGCGCGGTGGTCATGACGGCGGCGAACATGGTGCCGGTGCTGGCGCCCTCGTACACGGGCTTCCTCGTGCACTTCCTCGCGATCGCCGCCGGACGCTCCCTGACCTCGGGCGCGGCGAGCGCCTGCCTGTACGACGGCCTGCGTGCCGAGGGAGCGGACGCCCACTACCTCAGGGCGGAGGGCACCGCGCGTGCCCTCGGGCTCGCCGCCAAGGTCGTCTGCTGGCCGCTCGTCGGACCGCTGATGTCCGTGGCCCACCAGTCGCCGTACGTGCTCAGCGCGGCGAGCGCTGCGGGCTCTCTCGGCTGCGCCCTCGCCCTGCCCCGGATCGCCGCCGGTGACCCGGGCGCGGGGGCGGGCACTGCTGGGCGGCGGAGCGGAACCCTGCTGCGGGACACGGGCGCTGCCCTGCGCGCCCTCCGGTCGTCACCGTGGCTGGCCCTGCTCATGGTGCAGGGCGTGGCGGTCTTCACGCTGTCGCGGATCTGCCAGGTCAATCTGTTCCAGCCGGTGCTGCTCGAACACGGCATCGCGGAGAGCAGCCACGGCAGTGTCCTCGCGGCGATGACGGTCGCCGAGGCAGTGGCCTCCGCCCGGCCCCAGTGGCTGAGCGCGCGGCTGTCGCCCGCGGCCTGGGTGTCCCTGCTGAGCGTCGCACTCGCCGCCGCACTCGCCGGCACCACTGTCGGTGGCCCCTGGGCCGTGGTCGGGCTGCTGTGCGCGTTCGCCGCGATCACCGGCTTCGGCTATCCGGTGCAGCGCAAGCTCATCAACGACGCCATACCGAAGGGGGCCCCGCGTGCCACGCTGCTCTCGGTGGAGAGCATCGTGGACCGCGGGGTGTGTGCGGTGGCCGCGGTGGCCGCGGGCGCGTATCTGGCGGCAGGCCGGCTCGACGCGCTGCTGTGGCAGTCCGCCGCGGTCACCTGCGTGCTGATGCCGGCGCTTCATCTGGCCCTGCGCCGCGTGACTTTGGCGACGGCCGCGCGTGCGACCCCTGGAACACATGGCGCCGAGGCGGCCTCCGCCAAGGCAGTCGCACAGCCGGTGGAGGAGCCCGTCGCGCTGCCCGTCGACGAGGGTCTGGCCCCGCATCCCTGAGTGACGTCGAGGGCCAGGGGCGGCACCCACCGGCCGATGCCGGTGACCGTGGAGCCGTTCTGTGTGGGCGAGTCGTAGCTCGCTGGACCGGGAGAACAGCGTGCCGGTGCCGGAGGTCGCGTGGTTGAGGCCGTAGGCCTTGTACGCCCGCTTCCACACGGCACCGGTCACACTCGGCGAGAATTCGCTCTGATGACGAGGGGGCTCAGCGGGTGAAGGTGCCCAGTCCGTTGGCGTCGAGGTGCTCGATGGTGACGCTCATGGCGTTGCCGGAACGAGGGTGGAACGTGACGCCGGACAGGCCGACGGCGTTCTCGCCCTGTGTCTGGTAGCTGAACGTGTCGCCCGTGTAGTGCCTCAGGGGGAACGACATCTTGCGTGGGCCCAGTGTCATGCTGAGGTTGCCCCTCTTGTCACTGGTGACGGTGACCGGCCCGTAGTACGCGTTCGCATAGGTGCCCGTATAGACGTCGTCCGCCTTGGCCGGTGTGGCGTGGGCAGGCGGCTTGGCGTAGTTCGTGGGGGAGATGCCCGTGTACACAGCGGCCTTCACCACCTTCGCGTAGAAGGGCAGCCAGTCGACGGTCTGCCTGCCGTTCCGGGCGATGTCGAAGAACGCGGCGGCCACCGCCTCGGGCACGCCGACGGGCTGTCCGTTCGTCAGTACGACGATGCCGAGCCGCTCGCCGGGCAGCAGGGTGACCTCGGTCGCGGCGCCCAGCTCGAAGCCGCCGGAGTGACTCAGACGCAGCTCCCCGTCCTGGTCGTAGCCGACATCCCAGCCCAGCCCGTAGAAGCCGGGCGTACCCGCCGGGGCGAGTGGGGCCATGGCGACGATGTGGGGGATGCGGGTCTGGTCCAGGGCTGCCGGATCGACCAGCTGCTTCCCGCCGAAAGCGCCGTTGTCCAGTTGCAGGCGCATCCACTTGGTGAGGTCGTCGACCGTGGAACTCGCACCGCCGGCAGGCGCCTGGCTGTCGGCGTTCTCCGTGCTGGAGGGCTTCCAGCGGCCGTCGACCTCGACGTGCGCCGACGCCTTGTCGGCGGCCTTGTCGTAGTCGACGCGCCGGTAGCTGGAGTGATCCATCCCCAGAGGTCTGAACAGCGTGTTCGCCGCCAGTTGCGGCCAGTTGCTCTTCGCCGCGTCGGCCACCGCCACACCCGCCGCGGTGAAGCCGTAGTTCGTGTAGGCGTAGCTCGCGCGGAAGGCAGCCAGTGGCTCCAGCCGCAGGCGCTGCAGAATGTAGTCGCGCTGGTAACCCAGGTCCTCCAGCAGGTCACCAGCGTGGTCAGGGAGTCCGCTGCGGTGCGAGAACAGGTCCGCGACCGTCACGTTGTCGGTCACGTACGGGGTTTTGAGCGCGAAGCCGGGATCATGGTCAACCACCGGATCGTCCCAGCCGACGACCTTGCGCCCCACGGTCCCGGCGACGACGGTGGACGACAGCGGCTTGGACAACGACGCCAGCTGGAAGACCGTTTCGGGGTCGACCTTGTCGCTCTTGCCCAGTTCGCGGACGCCGAAGCCCCTCTCGTACACGACCTTGTCCCGGTAGACGACGCCCACGGCGACCCCCGGCACTCCGGTCTGCCGCATGGCGTTCCCCACCAAGCCGTCGAGCCGGCCGACGGCGGTCATCACCTGCGTCCGCGTCAATCGAGGTGGTGGCTGCTTCGGTGGCGTGGGGGCGAGCGACGCAGCGGCGGACGGACTGCTGGTGATGGCGTCCGTCCTGCCGGCACACCCTGACAGGACGGCCCCGAGCACGACCGGACACAGCACCGCCGCGCCCAGCCGGGCTTGCCGGCGCAGCCTGCTCCTGCGACTCCGATTCGCCATGATCCGCTTTCCTCGCGCTCAGGGCTCCCAGGGGCCTGCATGGCGATCTCGCGGTCGTCCGCGAAACGAACACGCCTGGCGCCCGTTCCATACTCACCACAGCGGTGGACCGCGGCACTCGGGCATCGCCGAACGGGTGAGAAGCGAGCGCCATGAGGCATCACCTGGAGTGCGTGGCGACCTTCGATGAACAGAACCTGAGCGGATGCTGCCGCTCATCGACCCCGACGGTCTGGAGAAACCGGGCGACGCACCGGGGCAGCGTGGGCCGACAGGGGCCCGCTCCGGCTGTTCGCCATTTCGGCGGCGGGTCGCTGGGTCGGTGGCCATTTCTGATCGGTGGGTGCTCGGCGCCTCCGGGGTGCCCGGCACCCGGAAACTGCCCTGCTCGCTGCTCTTGCGCCGCCCATGCCAAGGCTCTATAACGTCTCCTGCAGGTATCGGCGGGGATGGCCGGAAATGGCAGTTGCCGCCGACCAGGGGGATCCTCGGCTCCGCCGCGATCGGCATCAGTGCCCGCAGACCGACGGAGACCGAACCATGACCGACGACGCATACCGTGCTGCCCTGACCCGCCTGGCCGTCGACCCGGCCTTCCGCGCCGAGCTCGACGGCGACACCGACGAGGTGGCGCGAAGACTCGGCCTGTCGCCCGCGCAGGTCGCCGAACTCCGCTCCCTCCGCGTCGAGTCCGGCACCGACGGGGGACCGGCCGCTCTCGACCCACGGCTGTCCAAATCGTCCCTGTTCTTCGGAAGCGCGGCGCATGCGCTGGCGCACCACGACGTCCCGGCCGACCACGCCGTATCAACCGATCACGCCGTTCCGGCGGACCAGGTCTCCGGCGACCACGACGCCGGGGGCCCGGCCTCCGCCGGCCACTCGTCGGAGCTGCCGGATCCCGCCGCCGGTCAGGGGGGCGTCGGCGGTGTCGACGTGGCGTCGACTGGTTCCCACAGCCTGCTCGGCGGCCCGCTGCTGGACCGGTCGCCCGTCGAATCGGCCGGTGGTCAGGGACAGTTCGGAGATTTCGGCGACTTCGGCGGCTTCGGCGGTTTCGACGAGCACGGGAACGCGGGTACGGACGCGGACCTCGGCGGGCTCGGTGGGCAGGTCGGCGGGGGTGCCGAAGGGGGCTTCGGTGACTTCGTCGCCGGGGGCGACGGCGGGTTCGGCGGAGCCGAGGACGGCTTCGGCGGGTTCGGCGGCGGTGCCGACGGCGGCTTCGGTGACGGGGGACTGGGCGCCGGCGGGTTCGGTGATGGTGGATTCGGCGAGGGCGGCCTCGGTGGCGGCGGTCTCGGTGACGGTGGGTTCGGTGATCTCGGTGGCCATGGCGGCTTCGGCGGTGCCGGTGGGGACGGCGGCTTCGGTGGTGTAGGCGGTGAAGGCGGCAGCGACGCCGGCCACTTCGGTCACGGGGGCATCTACGACCGCGACGGCGGCGATGGTGGCGGTGACAGCGGTGGTGGTGAGGGTGGTGGTGACCCGGAGAACACCAACCGTCCCAGTGGTGGCGGTGGTCATGGTGGTGGTGAGGGTGGCGGCGGTGGTGGTGAGGGTGGTGGTGACCCGGAGAACACCAACCGTCCCAGCGGTGGCGGTGGTCATGGTGGTGGTGAGGGTGGCGGCGGTGGTGGTGAGGGTGGTGGTGACCCGGAGAACACCAACCGTCCCAGCGGTGGCGGTGGTCATGGCGGCGGTGACGGTGGTGGCGACGGAAACGGTGGAGGCAGCCAGGAGAACGTCGGTCGGCGTCCCGGCGGTTTCGGTGAGCCCGGCGGTGGCAACCGCATCATCGTCCAGGGTGGCCTGCCCGCCTCGGGCGAGGATGGCACCGGTGATCACATCATCGTCCAGGGCGGCCTGCCCGCCTCCGGCCTCGGAAACGCCGCCACGCACCTGCCGGACTCCGGCCCCGCCGCGGATGCCGACGCAGGCTTCGACGGAGGAACGTTCGCCAGCGGTTCCGGCGCGGGCTGAGCCACCGCATGCTCTGCCACCTCTGCCGCGTCCACGTGCGGCGCGACTTCCCGTACTGCCTGCACTGCGGCACCCCTCGCCGGGGTGCCGCCCCGACGTCGTACGCCGCGCCCCAGCTGCGCGGCCTCGACGACCCCACGCTGCTCGTCGCGCTGACCCGACCTGTCACCACACTGGGCCGGGGTGAGGACAACGACGTCGTCCTGTCCGACGGCAGCGTCTCGCGCCGCCACGCCCGTATCCTCCGCACCGCCGAGGGCTTCCGGATCGAGGACCTGGACTCCTTCAACGGCATCGCGGTCGGCGGTGTCGAGCTGCACGGCGGCGCGGCCGGCCTCGCCGACGGCACCGAGCTGTCCGTCGGTGACGTACGCCTGGTGTTCGAGCAGCCCCGCGACGCCCGGATCGGCTCCCGCACGATGGTCGTCGGTACCCAGCTGACCCATCTGCCCACCGCCGGACAGGAGGAGGCCCCGGAGGCGAACGGCCCGCTCACCGCGCGTCCCCGACGGCGTTCCGGCTGGGCCCTCAAGCAGGTCCCCACCGAACGCGGGGCTCCCCGCTGGGTGCTCAGCAGCACCCGCACCGGCCGTTATCTGGAACTGGACGAGCGCCAGGTCTTCCTCTGGCACGCCGTCGACGGTGACAACACCGTACGGGACCTGCTGTTCGCCTACGCCGACCGCTACGGCGAACTCGCCCTGCCCCGCATCGAGTCCGCGCTGACCGCGTTCGCGGAAGCCGGGTTGCTGCGCGGCCTGCCCGGCCGGCCGGAGGAGGAGCGGCCGAAGGGCTGGCGGCGCGCGGCGAGTGCCGTGTACCGGGCGTTGCTGAAGCTGGAGGTCTCGGTCCCGGGCCTCGACCGACTGGTGACCCGGCTCTACCGGGCCTTCGGCTGGCGGCTGTTCACCCGGACCGGGGTGCTGCTCGCCTGGCTGTCGGTCGCCGGCGGCCTCGTCGCGTTCTTCGCCGCCCAGGGCCGGCACCACCTGCTGGACTTCGGCGGAGCGGGCGTGTGGGGCCCGGTCCTGCTGGCCGCCGGATACGTGACCGCGCTGCTCGTCCACGAGCTGACGCACGCGCTGGCCGTGAAGTCGTACGGCCGCAAGGTCCGGCGCGGCGGGTTCCTGCTGATGATGGGCATGCCGTTCGCGTTCGTGGACACCAGCGACATGTGGTTCGGCTCCCGCTGGTCACGGGTCGTGGTGGCCCTGTCCGGGCCGCTGTCCACGGCGGCGCTGGCCGGCTGGTGCGCCACGGGCGCGGCCCTGCTGCCCGCGGGACCCGTCTCGGCCATCCTCTACCACCTGGCCTTCGGCCTCTACCTGAACACCCTCTACAACTTCAACCCGCTGATGCCGCTGGACGGTTACCAGGCGCTGACCGACGCCCTGCGGGTGCCCCGGCTGCGCGAGGAGGCGAGCGCCTACTTCCGCACGGGACTGTGGCGAGACCTGCGCGCGGGCAACCGGCCCGGCCCGCGCCAGGCGGGCATGGCCGCCTACGGCCTCGCGGTCGTCGTGGGCACCTACGGCTTCCTCGCCCTCGCCCTGCTGGCCTGGCGCTCCCGGATCGTCGACCTGCTCGATGGCCGGCTGGCCGAGCCGTGGACCACGGTGATCGAGGCGGCCGTCGTCGCCCTGGTCGCCTTCCCGGTGTGGTCCGCGCCCGTGCGCTGGCTGCTGCGCCGGGTACGGCGCCGACGGGACGCGAAGGACGTACCGCAGGGCACCGGGCTCCCCGCGCCGGTGGAGGGGACGGCATGACCCAGGACGGCATGACCCAGGACACGCACGCCGACGGCGGCTGGACCGTACCCGGCTACGAGGCCGTCCGCGCGCTCGGCGAGGGAGCGGGCGGCCGGGTCGTCCTCGCCCGGCACACCACGACCGGTGTGCCCGTCGCCATCAAGTACCTGAGCGAGCGCCTGCGCGCGGACCATGAGTTCCTGGCCCGTTTCCGGGCCGAGGCCCGGCTGCTCGGCGAGCTGCGGCACCCGTGCGTGGTGCGGCTGTACGAGTACGTCGAGGCACGCGCCGGTGCCGCGATCGTGATGGAGGCGGTGGACGGCGTCAGCCTGCGCCACCTGCTGCGCCGGCACGGGGCGACCGGCCCCGAGGCCGCGCTCGTCCTGCTCAAGGGCTCCCTGCTCGGGCTGGGCGCGGCCCACACGGCCGGGGTGGTGCACCGCGACTACAAGCCGGAGAACGTCCTGGTCCGCGCCGACGGCACCAGCGCGCTCGCCGACTTCGGCATCGCGGTGCGCAGCGGCCGGGAGACCGAGGCCGCGGGCACGCCCGCTTACATGGCGCCGGAGCAGTGGAACGGCGAGCCCGCCGGCCCGGCGGCCGACGTCTACGCGGCGTCCGTGGTGTTCTTCGAGTGCCTGACCGGCCGGCGGCCGTTCCCCGGTGACGACGTGACCGCGCTGCGGCTGCAGCACCTGCGCGCACCGGCCCCGCTGGACGACGTACCCCCGCCGGTGCGTGTGCTGCTGCGCGCGGGTCTGGCGAAGGACCCGGCGGACCGGCCCGACGTCGGGACGTTCCTCGCCGCCCTGGAGCGGTCCGCCACCGAAGGCTATGGCGCCGGCTGGGAGCAGCGCGGCCGTCGCAGGCTGGCCGAACTCGCCGCGCTGCTCGCCCTGTTGTTCCCGTTCACCACGACCGCCGCGCTCGACGGCTCGGCCAGTGCGCTGACCCTGTTGGGCCGACTGAAGCGAGGGGGATGGAAGGTGGCGACCGGCGGGGTGGCCGCGCTGGTGGTCGTCACGGGCGGAGCGACGTACGCGACGGGCCGCCCGCACGACACGTCGACGACGGTGGCGAGTTCGACCCCGTCATCCCCGTCATCCCCGTCACCGGTCGACTCGCCCACCGAGCCGGGCGCTTCACCTTCCACATCCGCCTCGCCGACCGCCGCCCCGCCCACGGCCGACGCACCGCCCTCCGTCACGCCCGCGGACAGCCCGTCGCCCTCGCCGACCCCGTCCACGGAGACGACCGCACCGGCCGAGCCGCCGGCCACCGCGTCCCCGAGCGTGGCCACCCCCGGCACGGTCACCCTCACGATCGGCTCCTGGCAGCGCGGACAGAAACCGGGCACGCTCATCGCGGCGGTGTCGGTCGAGACGACGGGCACCGGTCCGCTGACCGTCACCGCGAACTACTACGTCGACACACCCGCCGACCCGTACGGCTCCCAATCCCGGCCCCTGTCCGGGAGCACGCGGTACGACCTGACCTTCGAGGCCGATTTCTCCAACCACCCGTGCCGGGGCACCTGGGACGTCACGCTCAGCAGCGACCCGGCGGCAGCGAACGGTCCCCAGACGGCCTCCCTGGACGCACCGCCGTGCTGACCATGCTCCCGACGGACCCGGGAGCCACCCCCTGCCGCGACGAGAACGGATCGACATGACGACAGCCACCACAGTGGCCGGCCGCCCCCTGTCCGGCTGGTCACGGCACACGCGCCACGGCACCTGGCATGCCCTTCTCCCCGCCCGGTCCGGCGAGCCCACCCTCGGCGCGCTGCGCATCGACCGCGCCCTGCTGGCACCCGAAGGCACGCGCGAGCGCCTGGCGGCGGCGGTGCTCACCACCGCGAAGCTCAGGCTGCCCGGCCTGCTCGCTACGGTCGACCTCGTGGCGGAGGCCGGTGAGGTGTGGCTGCTGACGGCCCGGCCACCGGCCCCCACGCTGGCCGACGTCCTGTCGTCGGCCAACGACCCTCGCCCGGACGCGGGCAGCGTGGCCAGCATCCTCAACGAGACCGCGCAGACCCTCCTCGCCCTGCACACAGCAGGCCTGACCCACGGTTCACTCGGCCCCGACACCGTCGTGCCGGCCCCGGACGGGGTCGCCCTGCTGGCCGAGGCGGAGCTGAGCACGGTGCTGGGCGACGTGCCCGCAGGACGGGTGCCGGGCGACACGCCGCACGCCGGCCGCCCGGCAGTCGACACCGCTGCCTGGGCCGCCCTGGCCCGCACGCTCGGCGCCGCCTGGACGCAGCCCGGAACCCCCGCGGCGGACCTGGTGGCCCGCTGCGCTGCCACCGCCGAGTCGGAGGGGCTGGCGGCGGCCCGGGCCGCCCTGGTGGGCGGGCGCGCGGCACTCCCGGCGGACTTCCTGCGCCGTACGGCGCTCCGCGCGGCGACTGCCGCGTCGGCCCCCGAGTTCGTGCCGCCGAAGGGACCGGTACCGTCCGTTGCAGCGGCCCCCGACCGCCCGACTCCACCGACGGACCGTCACCCCGCGCCCACTACAGAGGCCCCCGCTCCCCGCCCCACCGCCCCCGAACCCCCTGCACCCGCGCCCGACCGCGCGTCCCACCCTTCAGCCACCGCCGACCAACTCGCCACGGCCGCCGGCGCCCACAGCGTCACGGGCCCGGACCCGCGAGTTCCCCTGGCCGCCCCCGCATCTCACCCACCAGCCGTCGCCGACCGGCTCACCACGGCCGGCCGCGCTCGGCGCCCCACCGCTCCGGACACCCGGGCGACCGTACTCGGCAAGCGCAACCGTGCCGCCTCGCCTCCGGTGGCGACAGGGGAGGACTGCGGCGAGATACTGCTCCGGTTCGGGCCCGGGGTTCCCTCGGAGGACCAGGACGCCCTGCGTGCACGATGGCGGACCGAGGCGGCGCCGGCCACCTCCCCACGCTCGCGCCGCAGACGCCGGGGCTGGATCCTCACCACCGCCGTCGTCGCGATCGCCGCCGTCCTGCTCTGGCTGCTGCTGCGCCCGGGCCCCGCTCCCGCGGTCGTCGCCGTGCGTGTCCAGGCCCCCGCCGGGCCGTTGCACTGCGATCAGACCGCCGACCTGATCGGTGTCGTCACCACCGACGGGCACGGCGGTCCTGTCACATACCGGTGGCTGCGCGCGGACGGCCAGGACTCGGGCGAGCTGGTCCGCACCGCCCACCGCGGCGAGCGCCGGCTCAGGGTGCACCTGCGCTGGACGGTCCGCGGTTCGGGCCGCTTCCGGGGGACCGCCCGCCTGAGGATCTCGCACCAGGCGGCCCCGATGGAGGCGAGGGCGAGTTTCACCTACGTCTGTCCATGAGAGCCACACCGCGGCGACGTGCGGCCCCGCCACCACCAGCAACGGATCGCCGACTTGCCCAGCTCGGCCGCGCCCATGGCCGGACGCTGCTTCCCCACCGTCATCACGGGCAACCTCAAGCCACCACGCACCGCTGAAGCACGGACCAGCTGTCACCGGGCGGGGACTCTCCCCCTGGGGGTACGGTCCACGTCAACCTGGCGCTCATCCTGAGAGAGCCGCGAGGTCGTGGCCCGGCTGCGACGAGGGCCGGCCATGCGGCCGGGCCCAGGCCAGGGTTCCTCTCCTCCCGCCGCCGTCATGGACGTTGGGGGGAGCCGATCTCGCGCAGGATCCCGAAGGCCCGCAGCAGGGGCGCCGGGCCCGTGTCCGTGATGCCGGATGCCCGGCGCGCCCGGCGTGTCCTCAGCACGGCACGCACTGCGGAAAGGGCCGCGCAGGCGATCACGGCCGCTTTGAGGTCGGCGTCGGGCGTGTCCGGGGGCAGCCTGCGGTGCACCAGCGCGGTCAGCCGCTCCTCGAAGTCGGAGAACGCCTGGACGAGGCGGGCCGTGACGACGTTCTCGATGTCCTCCAGCGGATGGCCGAGGGCGGTCAGGGTGGAGGCCGAGAACGGTTGGGCCGCCGCCAGCAGGGCGTTGCACACCGCGTCCAGGGGCTCCTCGTCGGCCGGACGCCGCGACAGCGCGTTCTCGACGTACGCGAAGATTTCGACGCCGTCGGGCAGCAGCAGGGCTTCCTTGCTGTCGAAGTAGCGGAAGAAGGTACGCACGGAGACGTTCGCGTATGCGGCGATGTCCGCAACGGTGGTGGCCTCGAAGCCGCGCTCTTTGAACAGGCGCGCGGCCCCTTCCAACAGCAGGCGCCGCGTCTCCTCCTTTTTGCGTTCGCGCAGTCCGGCGGGGGCGATCTCACTCTGCATGTGTCGAAGCCTCTGCCATGGTGTCGCGACTGTCAATTGACACCCATGTCACGCGACCTGAGTACCGTGAGCCGAAACTGGCACGAATGCCAATTGTCATTCATGCCACTTCTTCTCTAGAGTACGTGTCACTCGTGACACTTTTCTTGGGAGGCCCCGGTGCCCCGACCCTCGCAGCACCTCTTGGAGCAGGCCGACGCGCACGCCGACGCGCAACCTTCGGCGGACCCCGCCCCGACGCGCGGCGTACTCGGCCGCCTCGGCGGCTTCTGCGCCCGGCATCAGGCGGCGGTCATCGCCGCCTGGCTGCTCGTCCTCGTGGCGGCCCTGGCCGGGCGGCACATCGCCGCACCCACCTTCAGCGACGAGGTCAGCCTGCCCGGCGCCGCCTCCCGCACCGGCGCCGACCTCCTCGCCACCTCCTTGCCCCAAGCGGGCCGGCCCAGCGGCAAGGTGGTCTTCCACATCGACTCCGGCACCGTGGCCCAGCGGCAGTCCGCACTCGACCGAACGCTGGCCGACCTGCGTGGCCTCCCGCACGTCACCGCCACCTCCACGCTCGTGACCAGCGACGACGGGCGCACCGCGTACACCGCCGTCTCCTTCGACGAGCAGCTGAAGAATCTCGGCCACGACTACACCGCGCGACTCGACAGGGCGACGCAGCCCGCCAGGGCGGCCGGACTCGGGGTGGCCTACGGCGGCGACCTCGAACAGGTGGTCAGGGAACCCGCCGACGACAAGCTGAGCGAAGGCGTGGGCGTCGCCGTCGCCCTCGTCATCCTGCTGCTGGCCTTCGGCAGCGTCCTCGCCGCGCTGCTGCCCCTGGTCACCGCGCTGATCAGCGTCGGAATCGGCCTGGGCATCGTGGGCATCGTCGCCGCCACCGTGTCCTTCGCGACGTCCTCCACGACCCTCGCCGGCATGATCGGCCTGGGCGTGGGCATCGACTACGCCCTGTTCCTGACCACGCGCTTCCGCCAGGACCTCATCGACGGTCGCGATCCGGTCGACGCCGCGGCCCGCACGGCGCACACCAGTGGACGCGCCGTCCTCATCGCCGCCGTGACGGTCGCCGTCGCCATGCTCAGCCTGTATGCGTGCGGGCTGAGCTTCATCGGCAAGATCGGCCTGGCGGCCACCCTGGCCGTCGTCGTCACCGCCGGTGCCGCCCTCACCCTGGTTCCGGCAGCCCTGGGCCTGGTCGGCAGGCGCATCGACCGGCTCCGGCTGCGCCGCCCCGTCGCCGAGAGCACAGGGGCGCACGACGGCTGGCACCGCTATGCCGGACTCGTCTCGCGGCGCCCCTGGACCTTCCTGGCCATCGGCCTAGCCGTCCTCGGCATGTGCTCCGTCCCGCTGCTGTCGATGCGCCTCGGCCACGTGGACGCCGGCGCCGACCGGCCCGGCAGCAGTACCCGTACCGCCTACGACTGGATCGCGAACGCCGACGGGCAGGGCTTCGGAACCGGGGCGAACGGCCCGATCCTCACCGTCGTCGACGTGAGCAGGTCGAAGACCCCGGTCACCCGGATCTCCGACGACGTGACCGACGCTCTCCGGGACACCCATGGCGTGGCTTCCTTCACCCCTGTCGAGCCGAGCGCCGACGGGAAGGTCCTCGTCACCACGGTCACCCCGACCACGGGGCCGCAGGACGCCGCGACCGACGCTCTCCTGGACACCCTCTCCGGGCAGACACTGCCGAAGGCCCTCGACGGCACCGGCGCCCGGGCCTATCTCACCGGCAGCGTGGCCGGTCATGCCGACTTCCGCGACACCGTCGGCGAGCGACTGCCGATCGTCATCGGCATCGTCCTGGTCCTCGCCTTCCTGCTGCTCATGACGGTCTTCCGCAGTGTGGTGATCCCCCTGAAGGCCGTCGTCCTCAATCTGTTCACCACTGCCGCGTCCTACGGCGTGCTCGTCGCGGTCTTCCAGTGGGGCTGGGGCGACTCGCTGCTGGGGCTGTCAGAGCCCGTCCCGATCGAGTCGTACGTCCCGATGATGATGTTCGCGATCGTCTTCGGCCTGTCCATGGACTACGAGATCTTCCTGCTGTCCCGCATCGCCGAAGCCTGGCAGCGCACCGGTGACAACCGGCTTGCCGTGGGCGAGGGGCTGTCCGCGACGGCGCGCGTCATCTCCGCGGCGGCGTTCATCATGACCGCGGTGTTCCTCTCCTTCACCGCCTCGCCGACCGTGGTCGTGAAGATGCTCGCCCTGGGACTGGCGATCAGCGTGATCGTCGACGCCACCGTGGTCCGCCTCGTCCTGGTGCCGTCCGCCATGTTCCTCATGGGCAAGGCGAACTGGTGGATCCCCCGCCGACTCGACCGGTTTCTCCCGAAGTTGTCCGCCTGACCGCCTCACCCGCCCGCCCAGCCCATCGTTCCGGAGTGAGTGACCACGTGACCGGTAACCGTCGGAGCAAGACCCGTGTCCTTGGCGCGATCATCGCGATACTGGCCGCCCTCGTGTGCGCGACCGATCTTCTCATCGAGCACAGGACCGAGGAGCGCATCGCCGCCCGTGCGGCGACCTGGCTGAAGCCGGACGGACCGGTGCACGCCGATCTCACCACGCCGCTCTCGGGACTTCGGACCCTCGCCGGGGACGTCGGCGACATCGAGGTCAGCGCCAAGGGCGTGCGCCGTCAGCACACCGTCATGGACGTGTCCGTCCGGCTGAAGGACGTCACCACGGGCGGCGACAGCGCCGGCGGCAGCGGGACCGCCACCGTCGGATACGACCAGGTGACCCGGCACCTGGGCGCGCTCGGCGCGGACGGCGTGACAGCCGGCGGTCAGGACGGCGCCCTGCTCCTGAGCGGGAACATCGGCCGCCTCGGACTGCCGGTCGCCGTGCGGGCCGAGGTGTCCACGACCGCGGACGCGCTCACCGTCACGCCCACGACCGTCAGCGTTCTCGGCCGCAGTGTGGCGGTCGACGACCTCGCGGCCCGCTCCGGGGCCTCCGGGCTGCGGGACGAGCTCGCGCCCCGGACCCTGGCCGTCACCGGCCTGCCCCGCGGCGTCGCGCTGACCTCGGCACACGCAACCGGCCACGGCCTCGTCCTCGCGTTCTCGATCGCGGCCGGCCCGACAGCGACCGTGGCCGGGGGAGCCGCTTGACGGTCCGGTCCGCGCGTCACCCCGTAGCCGGCCTCCTCGGCCGCGGCCGCCGCGGCGTCGTCGAGCGGGCCTTGGGAGGCTGACGGACAACGGTCACGTCTGACGAACACTACTCCCACCACTCGATACCCTGCCGGGGTATCCTGCAGCGAGACTGAACGAAAAGGAGGGCATGGCCGTGGACAGCGCACAGGCAGGCAGGCGGGGCGCAGCCCGGCTGCTGGCCGTGTGCGCGGTGCTGCTCGGGCTTTTCCTCATGCACGGAGCCCCGGCCACGGCCGCGGAGGGTTGCCATGGCGTCATGACCGCGGCCTCGCCGATGCCCAGTGGCCACGACACCGCTGCCCTGCTCACGGCCCACGCGCCGACCGGGCACGGTCCAGGATCCGCCGTCCGGGCCGTCGACGTCTCCCGGATGCCTGGAGTGCTGTGCGTGTCGACCCCCGCTCACGAGCGGACCCCGCTGCCTGCGCCCGGCCTGCTCACCGTGGCAGGTGCAGCCGTGCCCGCCCTGTGGACGCTGACCCGACTGCGGGCAACGGCCGACGGGAGGGGGCGGCGCGGACCCCCGGACGGCGGACGAGAGCTCCTGCTTCAGGTGTGTATCGCGCGGACGTGACAGGTGCGCGCCGGACCCCGGCCAAGCCGGAAACCGGCACCGTTCCTGCTCGTTCCGCGCACCACCGGTGTGGTGCGCCCACCCGGAGAGATTCCACTTCGATGGTCACCTCGTACCGTTTCACCGCGCGCCGCCGCGGCCTCGCAGCGGCCGGCGCCGCAGCCGTTCTCGCGCTGACGTCGGCTGCCTGCGGCTCCTCCAGCGACTCCTCGTCCATGCCCGGCATGGGCCACGGCAGCAAGTCCTCCGCGTCCTCCTCGCCTGGCGCGTCGCCGTCGATGGGGGACATGCCCGGCATGGATCACATGGCCTCCGGCAACGGCCTGTCCGACACCCAGGACGGCTACCGCCTCACCTCCAAGGAAGCGACGCTGCCGTCGGGCAAGCAGACCGCCTACCGGTTCAGGGTCACGGGCCCGGACGGCCGGCCGGTCACCGGCTTCGCCCTCGACCAGACCAAGCGGATGCACTTCTACGCGATCCGCTCCGACCTGACCGGCTTCCAGCACATCCACCCGACCATGGCCGCCGACGGCACCTGGACCGCTGGTGTGTCCTCCCTCCCACCGGGTTCCTGGCGCCTGTTCGCCTCCTTCACCCCGAACACCGGTGCGGGCAGGGGCAAGGACTTCGTGCTCTCGCGCACCGTCACCGTGCCCGGGAACGCCGCCAGGACCCCGCTGCCCGCACCCGCCACCAGCACGCAGGCCGACGGGTACACCGTCACCGTCAAGGGCGAGCCCATGGCCGGCATGGCACACCCGCTGACCGTCTCGATCACCAAGGACGGCAAGCCGGTCACCGGCCTTGAGCCCTACCTGGACACCTACGCCCACCTGACCGCATTCCACGAAGGTGACGCCGCGTTCGCCCACCTCCACCCGACCACCAAGGTGACCGGCGACCACGGCGGCCCGGACCTGACCTTCCACGCCGAGCTGCCCGTCTCCGGCAACTGGCGGCTGTTCCTGCAGTTCCAGATCGGCGGCAAGCTCCACACTGCCGCCCTGACCCTGCGCGTCGGCTGAACCCCGGCGGGGCGCCGCCCATACGGCGGCGTCCCGCACCCTGACGGAGGAAGGCTTCACAGATGCACGCCGTACTGCACGCACTGTCGATTGCCGGATCGATGACCTGGGAGATCACCTGGGCCCTGATTCTCGGCTTCGCCCTGTCCGCCGTCGTCCAGGCCGTGGTCCGCAAGTCCACCGTGGTCTCGCTCCTGGGCGATGGCCGACCCCGCACCCTCGCCATCGCCGCCGGCCTGGGCGCCGCGTCGTCATCCTGCTCGTACGCGGCGGTCGCGCTGGCCCGCGCACTGTTCCGCAAGGGAGCGGACTTCACCGCCGCGATGGCCTTCGAAATCGCCTCCACCAACCTGGTCGTCGAGCTCGGCGTGATCCTGGCCCTGCTGATGGGCTGGCAGTTCACCGCCGCCGAATTCGTCGGCGGCCCGATCATGATCACCCTGCTCGCGGTCCTGTTCCGCATCTTCCTGCGTGACAAACTCCTGCGCACCGCCCGCGAGCAGGCTGAACGCGGACTGGCCGGCTCGATGGAGGGCCACGCCGCGATGGACATGTCCGTTCACAGCGAGCGCACCTTCGCCCGGCGCCTGCTCTCCCGCGAGGCTTTCACCTCGACCTCACACGTCTTCGTCATGGAGTGGGCGGCGATCCTGCGCGACCTCGTCGTCGGCCTGCTCATCGCCGGCGCCATCGCCGCCTGGGTGCCCGATTCCTTCTGGCGCACCTTCTTCTTCGACGGCCACCCCCTCGCCTCCAAACTGTGGGGCCCGATCGTCGGCCCGCTGGTGGCGATCGCCTCGTTCGTGTGCTCCATCGGCAATGTGCCGCTGGCGGTGGTGCTGTGGAAGGGCGGCATCAGCTTCGGCGGCGTGGTGGCCTTCATCTTCGCCGACCTGCTGATCCTGCCGATCCTCAACATCTACCGGAAGTACTACGGCGCCAAGACAGCCGCCTTCCTGCTCGGCACCTTCTATCTCGCGATGGTCGGTGCCGGATACATCGTCGAGTTCTCCTTCGGCGGGCTTGGACTGATCCCCGACCAGGCCGACGCGCAGATCCCCATGGAGGGCGTGAGCTGGAACTACACCACCTGGCTCAACATCGCCTTCCTCCTCCTGGCCGCGGTGCTCCTGGTGCGCTTCTTGCGCACCGGCGGCCTGTCCATGCTCCGCATGATGGGCGGCTCACCCGACACCGGTCACCTGCAGCACGGGCACCCAGCAGGGGACACACACGGCAGGCACCACCACTGAAGCGTGGCCCCACCCGTGGGCGGAGGGCCGGTTCTGCCCACGGGCTACGTGCGTCCTGGGAGGTGCCACTCTGTGACTCCGGTCCTTTCGCCGAGCGTCCCTAGCCCTCCACCAACGCGGCCACCAGGCGCTTCATAGCGAGCCGTGGATCAGGTGTGCCCGGCCAACTGGTCATCAGGAGATGGTGGGCGGTGCCGACGATGGCGAGGGCCACGGTGTCCGGAGCGATGGTCTCCGCCACCCGGCCGAGCTTCTGTTCCTCCTCCAGATAGCCGGTGATGGCCTCCTGGATCGCGGTGAAGCCGGGCGCCCCGCCTTCCAGGGCCGTGCGGATGCGCTGCGCGGCCGCGGGGCGGCTCAGGGCGAGGCCCGACAAGGCAGGGCCGCCGGAGTCGAACAGCGCGAGGACGACGGCGTCGAGATGCCGCGCCACCGAGCCCTGCCCGGCGAGGTCGGACAGGGCCTGCGCCTTTGCCGCCGTCCGCGCGAACCGGTCGAGGCAGAGCTCGGCCACGAACTCGTCGAACCCGGCGAAGTGCGCGTGCAACAGCCCCTTGGCGCAGCCCGCTTCGGCGGTGACCGACCGGCTGGTGAGTGCGCCGGGCCCGTCCCTGCCCACGACACGCTCGGCGGCCGCGAACAGCCGCTCGCGTACGTCCGGCGTGGCCACTCCGCGCGGTGACATGGGTCGCTCTCCCGTTCTGCCTCAAGGCCGCAACTCCTCGGATGGTAGCTGGGATTGCCAGTTTGGGCACATGCCCATACTGTTTGGGCGCACGCCCATTCTCCGTCATCCACCACAGGAGGACCCCCGTGCCGGACGTCGTCAACACCGACCAGGAAAAGGCGTGGAACGGCCCCGAAGGTGCCCACTGGGCCCGCAATCAGGACCGCTGGAACGCCGTGAACGAGGGCTTCAACGAGCCGCTGCTCGACGCCGCCGGCATCGCGCCGGACCACCGGGTTCTCGACCTGGGCTGCGGCTCCGGGCAGACCACGCGGCTCGCCGCCCTCCGGGCACCCCGAGGGCACGCGCTGGGCCTCGACCTCTCCGCTCCCATGCTGGCCGAGGCGCGGTCCCGCGCGGAGCGGGAGGGCATCACCAACGTCTCCTTCGCCCAAGGCGACGCGCAGGTGCACCCCTTCGAGTCGGGCGCGTTCGACACGGCGATCAGCCGCTACGGGGTGATGTTCTTCGCCGACCCCGTGACGGCCTTCGGCAACGTCGAGCGAGCGCTGCGGCCCGGCGGGCGCCTCGCGTTCGTCTGCCCGGCCGATGCCGGGCTCAACGGCTGGGTGGCGGCGGTGGAGTCGATGCGCGACTTCCTGCCGGCCGGCGACTTCGGGAGGCCGGGACTGCCCGGTATGTTTTCCCTGGCCAGTCCGGATCGCATCCGCGACGTCCTCACCGCGGCCGGATTCACCGACATCGCCATCGACCAGGCGCAAGCATGCGGGACATGGGGACACGGAGCCGAGGACGCGGCGGAGTTCCTGCTGGGAACGGGCCCCGGTCGCCACCTGCTGGAGCAGACCGACGTGACTGCGCGGGCGCGCGCCCGCCTCACCCTGACGGACCATCTGCGCAACCACCTGGCAGCGGACGGCACGGTGCGGCTGCGCAGCACGTCGTGGCTGGTCACAGCGGACCGTCCGACTGAGCCTTCGGGCAGGCCGTAGAGCCCTGCCCGAGCCCGATCCCCCGGCCTGGACCACCCTGGCGCGTCACGGTTGGGTAACGCCTACTCCGTAGATGCTATGTGATATTGCACATGCCACATGATGCTTCCATGACAAAAGTCAGAGCCCTGTTATCGGTCGTCGCCGTCATCGGCGGAGTCTGCGCGGGTATCGCCCCTGCTTCGGCTTCCTCAACCACGCCAGGAGGCGCGGATCAGGGGAAACTCATCTGGAGCTCGTGTAACGACGCGACAACTCCTGCGCTGCAGTGCGCCATGCTCGAAGTGCCGCTGGACTACACACAGCCGAACGGCGCCAAGATCAAGATCAAGGTGAACCGGCTCCCGGCCACCGCGCCCAAGAGCAAACGGCAGGGGCCCATCCTGCTGAATCCCGGCGGCCCCGGCGACTCCGGTCTGTGGATGCCCGCCTACATCTCCGGCAGGATTCCTCAGGACGTCGCCTCGACCTACGACTGGATCGGCTTCGACCCCCGCGGCACCAACGGCAGCGAACCCCACGTCACCTGCGACGCGCACTACTTCGACGCCGAGCGGCCGGACTACCAGGTCAGCCAGGGCACCTCACAGGCATGGCTGGAGAAGTCGGCCGGCTACGCCGCCGACTGCGCCGCGAACTGGAGCTGGTTCCTGCCGCACATGACCACCGTCGACAACGCGCGCGACATGGACAGCATCCGGCGGGCGCTCGGCGTCCAGAAGATCAACTTCTACGGGGGCTCGTGGGGCACCTCGCTGGGCTCGACGTACGGCCAGCTCTTCCCTTCGCACGTGCGCCGGATGGTGCTCGACAGCATCGTCGGCCCCACCATCAGCTGGTACGACCACAACGTCCTGCAGGACAGGGAACACCAGCGCCGGTTCGACGCCTTCGCGGCATGGACCGCCAAGGCCGACTCGGTCTACCACCTGGGCACGGACGCCGCCACCGTGGAGCAGAAGTACTACCAGGTCGAAGCCGCGTTGCGGACCAGCCCGGTAGCCGCCGCCCCGGCCCCCGGCAAGATCGGCCCCGCAGAGTTCGAGGACACCTTCTACGGTGGCGGCTACAACTTCCTGCGCTGGCCGCAGATGGCAACCGTACTGTCGGCCTACCTCACCAAGAACGACACCCGCCCGCTGCAGAGCGCCTATAACCGCTATGCCGCCCCGGGTGCCGACGACGGCACCTTCCCCGCGTACAACGCGGTCCAGTGCACCGAGAACAACTGGCCGCGTGACTGGGAGTTCTGGAAGAGGGACCAGGCCAAGGTCAACGCCGTCGCGCCCTTCTATACCTACAACAACATGTGGTACAACGCGGCCTGCATGTTCTGGCCCTACCAGGGCAACCCGGCCGGCCGACTGAAGATCACCGGCAAGGGCCTGCCGCCCGTCCTTCTCTTCCAGGCAACCGAGGACGCCGCCACCCCCTACCCGGGTGCCCTCGCCATGCACAAGGCACTGCCCGGATCCAGACTCGTCGTCCAGAACGGAGGCAGCTTCCACGAGATCCTCTTCCACGGCAACGCCTGCCTGGACGACACCTTCACCGACTACCTGCGAGACGGCCGCCTCCCCGCAGGCAAAGGCGTCGCCGCGAAGACGTGCGCACCCGAACCCGACCCCACCCCGGTCTATGTGACGCCGCCCGCCACCGCGCATGCCGAGCCCGCCCTGCCGGTCACAGACCCCCAGGCCATCCACGGCGCCAGGTAACGCGACGCAACCCTCCCGCCGGCCAGGAGGGCCGGGTGGGCCGGGGCAATCGCACCCCCGGCCCACCCGACCACGCTGCCCTCAGGTCCGGAGAGGCAACAGCTACTCATGGACGCCCCCACCGGCGGCCGTCGGCCTGGCGGTGAGCATCTGAGTCATGGCCAGGTCGCGATAGAGGGAATCGGACTCGAGCAGTTCCGCGTGGGTGCCCACGGCCCGGACCCGGCCCGCCTCCATGACGATGATGCGATCAGCGGTGGTGACGGTGGACAGCCGGTGCGCCACCACGAGCACGGTGATGTTCCGCGCCGCCTCCGCCACGGTCTCCCGCAGCGCTGCTTCGTTGTCGGCGTCCAACTGCGAGGTGGCCTCGTCCAGGAGGAGTAGCCGAGGGCGGCGCAGGAGGGCCCGGGCGATGGCCACGCGCTGGCGTTCACCTCCGGAGAGCCGACTGCCCCGGTGGCCGACCAAGGTGTCCAGCCCCTGCGGAAGACGGGCGACGACAGGTTCCAGCCGGGTGCGGCGCAATGTCTCGTGCAGGTCGTCGTCCGGCGTGTGCGGTGCGCCCAGGGTGAGATTCTCGCGCAGTGTGCCGGACAGCACGGGCGCATCCTGCTCGACGTAACCGATCGCTGCGCGCAGATCGGCCAAGGGCCACTGTTCCACGTCGCGTTCGTCGAGGAGGATGCGGCCGGTGTCCGGGTCGTAGAAACGTTCGAGCAGGGAAAAGGTGGTGGTCTTGCCCGCGCCGGAGGGGCCCACGAGCGCAGTCACCCCTCGGGCGGGCACGGTGAAGGAGATGCCGTGATGGACGGCGGGCAGCCCGGGCTGATAGCGGAAGCCCACCTGCTCGAAGCGAAGCGTGGCCGCCGACGGCTGAGGCCGCCTCCCGGCCTTTGCGGCGCTGGTGGACCACGTGCCGGGGACAGACGGTTCGGCGGTCTCCGCGTTCATGTGCTGAACCGCCTCGATACGCAGGGCGGCGGCCGCACCGACCTGGAGCTGCCCCACGGCCTCGACGAGTTGGTTGATCCTCGGGGCCAGCGCGAACAGATACAGCAGGAAGGCGACCAGGGTGGACACGCTGATCGTCCCCGAGGCGACCCGGGCACCGCCCACGCCGAGCACCGCCAGGAAGGACGCCTGCCCGGCCACGGCAGACGCGGCCGCCGACAGGGCCTGCCAGCCGGCGGCGCGTACCCCGGTGCGACGGGCGTCCTCCGCCATCCGGTCCAGAACGACTGTCTCCCGCTGCTCAGCCCCGGCAGCCTTGACCGCGCGCACCGCCCCGAGAGTCCGCTCCAGAGCCGCGCCGATCTCGCCGACCGACTCCTGCGCCTGCCGGGTGGCACGGCCGATGGCGGGCGTCGCAGCCCCTACGACCGCCCCCAGCAACGCCATGACGGTGAGCGTGACGGAGAGCAGGACCAGGTCCAGGAGGGCCATCAGCACCAGCGTCATGACCAGTACGACAACGCCTGTGAGGGCGGGCGCCGCGGACTGGGTGGCGGCTTGACGCAGCAGCATGGTGTCGGAGGTGGCACGGGTGATCAGATCACCCGGTTCGTGCCTGTCCAGCTCGGGCACGGTCAACCGGAGCAGGCGCCCGGTGATCCGCTGCCGGGCGGAACACACGACGAACTCCGCGGTGCGATGCAGGACGTACTGGCCAAGCGCGGAGAACCCGGCAGCACCGAGCAGCAGCGCGGCCAGGACCAGTACGGGACCGATGGCCGTGCGCCCCGTGCCCAGGTCGTCGATCAACGTCTTGGCCGCCAGGGGCTGGGCCAGGCCGAGGGCGCTGCCGATCAGCCCGAGCAGCGCCCCGGCGAGTCCGGCGCGACGGTGCGGCCGTAGAGAAGCCGCCAGGGCCCGGTAGCCGGAGCGGGTCCTGAGGGCACCCGTGGGGGAAGCAGCGCGTTCGGCCCCGGCGCCCGTGGCCGGCGCGCCGGACCGAGCCCCGCCTCCGGAGACGGCCGACGCGGCCTGGGCCGTTGTCCCGGTGCCGGGGCGCGTGGGGGCGGGCGGCGATCCGGCCATGGCTCAGTCGACCGTGAAGAAGCGCTGGAAATAATCGGCAGGGCAGTCCTCGCCGACCGGTTGTGCATCCGCCTCCACCCAGGCGTGCGCGGCGAACGGCGGCTGCTTGCGCACCCCCACGCACCAGGTGGGCCACTGGCCGCGCATCCGGCACAGCAGGACCGTCGCCAGCGACCTGGGCAGACACCCCTTGCGGCCGCCGGCGGTCAGGCTCACGGCCAGGACGGTGTCCAAAGCGGCCGCGGTCTGCGCCACCGAGGCCGGGCGTGCGCCACGGCGCACCTGGCGCAGCAGGGTGCGTATCCGGGCGGGTGGTTGAGTCGCCAGCAGGTGGGCGCACCCCACGGCGAGACGGGCCGCCAACCGGGTGGGCAGCGGTACGGCACGAGGCCGGTAAGGAACCGCTTCGGGCGTCGACATGGCTTTCCTCTCTGCACGTTCGGACGTCGTGAGGGGAGTGCTCCGGCTTCTTGGGCCGCCGGCCGCTCTGCCTGTCAGTTCTCGCCGATGAGCCCAGCCGATCGCAGTTCCGTGAGGATGCGGTCGACGTCCTGCTGGGCGAGGCTGTCGCTGACGTCGTACCGCTCGGTCAGGGCATGCACCGCCTCGTCCGTGCCCCGGCCCGCCAGCATCGTTTCCAGGACCACGGCGGCGGTGGGATTGAGGGTCCAGTACTCGCCACTGTTCTCGTCGAGCAGGGCAAGGCCGTACTCGGTCTCGGCCATCAGGATGCCGCCGCGCAACTCCAGCTTCATCGGAAGACCTCCGTAACGAGGGATGTGTGTCGGTGGTGGCAGGGGTCGTCGGCGTGTCACAGGAGGATCAGTCGGTGGCGGCCGGGGCGTCGAAGGGCACATGACCGGTGGCATGTGGCAGCGGGCGCATCAGCCCAACGTCTCCCACGTGCGCAGCCACACCTCACAGCCGACGGTCGGGTGAAGGAGTACGTTCTCCAGCTCCGCCGACACCGGACCGGAGCACCAGGCGCGCCACGCGTCCGCGTCGATCAGGCCCATCCTGGCCAGCCGCGAGTCCTCGCACAGCGCCAGCAGCGCCTTACGGTGCCGCCGCAGCCCGACCTCCTCCTCCAATGTGGCGTTGGCCTTGGTGGCGCGGGTGCGGCTGGCCTCGGGGACGACGCCGCGCATGGCCTCCACAATGAGTGGCTTGTACCGCCAGGGAGTCACTCGTTCCTCCGGGCGCACCACCAGGCCGGCTTCCACCACACGGTCGTCGTAGAAGGGGGAGGCGAAGAGGAGGCCGCGCCGACGTGTCATCTGGTTGAGGTGCCTGGCGAACCGGGACACCGCTTGCATGGTGACCAGTTCGCGGTGCTCTCCGTGCCCGGGACCCAAGGGCCGCGCCACCTCAGCCTCCTGCCGGATGAGTGCGCGCACCGCGTCGACGGCGTCCGCGGTGGCCCACGGCGGCATCCGGGCGGGCGAGCACCACTGGAACAACGGCTCCTCCAGCGAGGGCAACGGGCCGGTCAGGTCGGTCGCCGTCTGCTCCAGCCACGCCCCGTACGGACGCCGGTCCAGCAGCTGTCGTGCGGCTTGCCGCCGCGACCAGCGGTACTTGGCCAGGTATCCGCGGGCGTGGCGGACAGCGGTGCGCGGGTGGCGCAGCAGCAGGTCGTGAACGCGGGCGGAGGCGCCCGCAAGCAGCTCGTCACCACCGAATCCGCTCAGGTGGACGGTGGATCCCCGCTCTGCGGCAAGGTGAAGAAGACTCATCCGTCGGTTGCGGTCCACGGCATACAGCGACGGAGCGTCCAGTACGTCGGTCAGCGCGTTCACGCCGTCGAAGGTGAGCGGAAAGTCGTTGGCCGGAACGATGTGGTGCTCGATGCGCCCCTCGGCACCGCCGGCCGATGACAGCTCCTCGACCGTGCGACGGGCCCAGTGCACATCATCGCCGCGAGGGTCGTGAGTCGCCGCGGTGTAGGCGACGACCTTGGCGCCGGCGCCCACGGCGGTGCACACCACGGCGGTCGAGTCCAGACCGCCCAGATCGGCTGTGACCAGGTCCCGGTCCCGGACCCGGATCTCTACGGCTCGGCGCAGCTCATTGCGCAGCATCGCCGCGCCCTCGGCCAAGGGCACGTCGCGACGCGGCAACCACCACCAACGCTTCCGGTGTGCCCGGCCGTCGCGTTCCAGAACCAGGTAGTCGTGGCCGGGCAGGGCTTCCACTCCGCGCCACACAGGTCGCGCGGCCAGCGGGTGGAGCACGCCCAGACTGAGCATCTGGACGGCAAGTCGGCCCTCGTCGAGGGGTGCTCCGATCAGTTCGGCCAGGACATCGGCCCGATCGGCCGCCAGCTGAGCCGACTGCGCCCCGCCATGGAACAGAGACCGGACACCGGTCACGGTGCCCTGAGCACGTATCCGGCCGTGCAGGCTGAGCAGTAGGTGGTAACTGCCGTGCCAGGAACGGGCGAAGCGGTCGAGGCAGGCCAGGTCGGTGGCCGCGGCCGCCGCGTCGGATGCTTCCTCGGAGGTGACGGCGTGCTCACCCAACACCGCGAGACGCACTCCGCCGCACTCGCCGACCGTCAGCTCCCTTGGATTCCAGCGCCCCATCAGCCACGGCCGGCCGGACGCGTGCGGGTGGCTTTCGGTGGCGTGCGGAAGAGCCCTGGCCGCCACGGCTGCCGCTTCGTCGGTATCGGGCAGCACCACGAACCAAGCGGGCACCACGGCGAGCAACGCGGGGCTGTTCATGGACTCACGTACCTCCGGTCGATGGCGCGTCCGCGGGTGCGGGGAGGGCAGGCCGGGTGGAGCGGCGGAGGACAGTGGGTGACCGCCCTCCGCCGCCTTGGACGGGCCCCGGTCACCTCGCGCCGAAGGGGCGAGAGAAGGGCCCGGTCACCTCGTGGTCAGATGAGCTGGTGACCGCCGGTGAGGTCCTTGGCGGTGCCGCCGGCCAGGCCCGTCGTCTTGCGGAATCCGCCGGCCTTGGTGAGGGTCGGACGCTCGTACGTCATGGCCACACATCCTTTCGTTCACGACGACATCAGCTGTCGCCGTTTCCGTCGGCTGAAGGGAACGTTGGCACAGGCGCCTGCTTGAATCAGCAGTTCAGCGCGGTTCCGGACCCGCGGACGGCCAATTCGGTAAGTCACCCTAGGGGTAGCAATCAGATCATCACAACAGTGCGTGGTGGGGGCGCCACACCAGACGAGAAGTGAACTGTGCATCCATTGGGTGGCGGTTGCCACCGAAAGTGCCGGAACGCCGGCCATGAAGAAGGGGTTTGGGGGTACAGGAAAAGGTTTTCGCCCTGTCTCCGAATGAAATCAGCTGCGTCCGAGGCGCACAGACCCAACTCGCCGCGACCGGTTTGCGCAGGTCAGGTACCCTTCAACCGTCGTACGGAAAGCCGGAATTACCCCGGCTTCAACTGTAGAATTTGCAATTACCGGCCTACGTTTCGACCAGTTCTCCAGGCAAGAAACCTGTAAGTCTTCGACGAGAACCGACGGGAACTGTCACAGAAATTTCATATCCAGACCGCTGGACGGCATCCGAGTTCGCGCAACCGTGGCCCGGTGGGCATGTTTATGCCACGGCGTGCCAGGGGGCTCTGGAAGTGGAGCCGACGGTGGCGCGTGTCGCAGCCGTGGTCATGCAGGGGCGCCTCCTTCGGCGGCAGCGAGGTGGGCGGCGATGAGCTGCTGATTCTGGACGAGCCGTAGGCACAGGTGGCGGAGCTGGTGGAGTTCGGTGTCGGTGAATCCGCGGAACAGCGCTGCCAGCGCCCGCTGCGTCGGTGCCCGGTACTCGTCCAGCCACGCCAGGCCGGCGGGGGTGATGCGGGCGAGGACGGATCGGCGATCGGCTGGGGCGGGGTCGCGCCGCACGAGTCCTTCGCGTTCGAGCGTGTCGACGAGGCCGGTGGCGTTGCGGGGGGTCATCCCTGCGGAGCGGGCGAGGTCGCCGAGATTCGCCCCGGCCTCGCCGAGGGTGCGCAGGCGGATCAGCACGTCGACGGCTCCGGCGCTGAGGCCGCGGCCTTCCGAGCCGTGGGCGCGAAGCCGCTCGACGGACCTGTGAGCCGCGCGTGCGGCGGCCGCCGCCTCCAGGTGCAGTGTGTCGCCTCCTCCCGTGAACTCGCCCATGGCGGCTCGTACTTGAGGGTCGTAGAACAGCCCGTCCGCATCGCGGGCGAGTCCGTCTGCATTAGTTACGTGCTTCATAATGAAGTCATACATGACCTTGTCATGCTCGGTCAAGGAAAGTGAGGCAGCGGGCAGTGCCCAACAAGGGGGCGCCCGCGGCCACTTGGCCGCGGGCGCTCCTTGGCGCGGAGCGGTCCTAGGAGTCGCACCTTCCCGGGACGTAGCTGTAGCCGTCGAGGTAGAGGAGGTTCATGCCGAGAGCTTCCTCGTAACCCACTGACCATGTCGATTGGACGGGACGGCTCCCCTTCACGTAGAAGGTCATGATGTTCCCTTCGGTGACGACGTGGCCGCGGAAGCCGATCCTTTCGTTCGCTGCCACGACCTCGCCCTCGTCGGTGAAGGCATACGTCCAGTGACCGTCCGGTTGGTCGTTCGCGCCACCGCACCAGACGCCCACCACCTTCTCAGGGACGGACCATTGGGGCTCGGTCTCCTCGGTCTCAGGTGGCGTGGTGTCGAGGTCCGGAGTGGAGGTCTCCGGGTCCGGAGTGGAGAACACCGGGTCGGGATCCCGGCCCGAGGAATCCACGTCGTGCGATGAGCAGCCACTCATCGTCACAAGGATCAAGCCCAGCATCAAGGCGCAGAAGAACCGAGAGGCCGGGGCCGACGCGCAAGACCGCATGGTCCCCCCATACAGATCGGAATCGGAAACGCTCGGTGACGAGGCTCTGTGCCGCACGTGGATGCGGCTCCGCTGCTGGACGGTTGTTCGGCAGCGGGCTCCCGTCCGTTCTGTACGCTACGAAGGAACGGCCGCACGCACCCCGGGGATTTCCCCTGGGTCCGACCCCGGGTTTTGCGGATCGCCCGGCCCCGTGACGGGGGAACCGGGTATCGGCTGCCGACGGGCCGGTGTCAGGTGTCCCTGCCGAGCTTGCCGATCAGTCCCATGCGGGACGTGATGCCGAGTTTCATGTAGGCATTGGCCAGGTGGTACTCGATCGTTTTGACACTGAGGACCAGCTCCTGCGCGATCTCACGGTTCGACATGCCCTGCATGGCGCGTCGGGCCACGGTCAGCTCCTGGGGGGTGAGACCGGCAGGACGGACACCGCCCCGGGCTGCCGCCGTGCCGCCGCCACAGGCCGCCAGCTCGGCTGTGCACCGTTCGAGGTACGGCGTGGCCTGCAATCGGAGGAATGTCTTGTGGGCGGCTTGAAGTTCGGCCACCGCTTTCGGGTGTTGGCGGGCACGGCGCAAAAAGGTGCCGTAGGAGAGGTGGAGCAGCGCTTCTTCCCAGCAGGGCTCTCCCCGCTCGCAGTGCTGCAACCCCTTCCGGAACGCCTGGTCTGCCGCTTCCCGGTTGCCGTGGGCCTCCTCCACCAGGCCCCGGCAACGCGCCGCCGACGCCTGTTCGAGCCATCGTTGTCGCTCGGCCGCACGGCTCTCGTACGGCAGCAGCACGTCGAGGGCCTCGTCCTTGCGGCCCAGCCGGGTCAGGGCCTCGCAGAGCAGGGGGCGCCAGGCGACGATCTCGGCCTCTTCGAGACCGCTTCGGTGGACGATCTCCTCGCTCAGAAACGGCATCAGCTCGGCCACCGCGCGCTCGTCGTCACCGCGGGCAGTGCGGACGAGTGCGAGCGCCGTCGCGGCGAAGGCGCCGTCGTTGACGTCGCCGAGTACCCGGGCGTGGCGCGCGGCTGTCCTGGCGTGTTCTTCGGCGGCCTCGAAGTCGCCCCGGCCGGCGAGGGGGAACGCGGTGACGGAGTGCACGACCGCCAGGATGGAGATCTGGTCGGTGTCCTCGGCCAGGGACACAGCCTGAGTGCCGTGGGCGATGGCCTCGTCCCACAGTCCCGCGCGGAATTCGGTGTCGGTGAGGAAACCCAGCGCCACGAGAGCCGCGTACGGCAGTCCGCCGCGCCGATGCGAGGCAAAGGCGTCCTTCAGATCCTGGCGGGCTTCGCCCAGTTGGCCGTTCCACAGTCGCAGCATGCCCCGTGCCAGCAGACCGTCCAGTTGCTCTGGGGTGTCGCGAAGGCCGCTGGGCCGGAGGTGGTCGAGGGATCGGATGCCCGCGTCGTAGTCGCCGGAGATCGCCAGGCCGATGGCGAGGGAGTCGCGCAAGAAGGACGACCGCTTTCCCGGCGGCAGGTCGAGCCCGCGACGCGCCCATGCCACGATGCCCGGCGCATCGCCCTGGATGAGGCACAGCCAGGCCATCTGCTCGGCGGCATTCCTCAGGGTTTCCGCTCCCGTGGCCGCGTCGCAGCTCTCCCAGCAGGCGGCGAGCCGGAAGCGCGCTTCGTCCAGACGGCCTGTGGTGAGGGCGAGATGACCGAGTACGTAGTGTTGTTCGGGGTCCTGCGCCATCTCACGTATCGTCGACTCCAGTTCGGCCGCCTGGCTGACGTCGCCGGCGAGCAGCCGGTACTCGGCGGTACGCATCAACGACCGCTCGCGCACCTTTCCTTGCGTGGACAGCCGCGCGGCGGCCGCGGAAGCGGATGCGGCTGCCGCCCAGGCGCCTTTCTCCGCCTGCTGTGCCGCGAAGCCGATGAGTGCGTCCGCGAGATCCCCGTCCGGTGCGACGGCAGCATGTACTCGATGCTGCAGCGCGACATGCTGGTCGTCGGAGCGGGCGGCCGCCAGGTGGTGCAGGCGGGAGCGTTCGGCCGGGTCCAGCCCGCGATAGACAGCCGCCCGCAGCAACGGATGCGGAAAGGCGACGCCGGGCACGGCACCGGCGGAATCCTCCTCCAGGAGTTCGTGAGCCATCGCCTCCGCCAGCGCGCCCAGCGGGTCCGCCACGGCACCTACCTGTACCGCCTGGTGAAGGGGGCTGGACATGCCGAGGACGCTGGCGGCCTTGACCAGGTGGCGTGCGGCGTCGCTGCACCGGGCGAGCCGCGCGGTGACAAGCTGTTCGTATCGGCGGGGAGCCGGCAGGAGGGCGTTGCCACCGAGGACGTCTGCGGGATGCTGCCTCAGAAGCGCCTTGGTGTGCAGCGGGTTTCCGCGTGTGTGTTCCTGCAGCCGGGCAATTGCCCAGCGGGGCAGGACCGATGGTCCCAGAGCGTTGTTGAGCGCGACGACGTCCGCGACGCTGAGGCCCTCCAGTGCCAACGCGAGCGTGGTGTCGTCGTGGAGGATGCGGTGCAGCCCTTGTGGCAGCCGGGGATCATTGGCGTCCCGGGTCATCAGCACGGCCAGAACCCGGTCCCTGCGCAGCCGCCGCAGCACGAAAGTGAGTGCGTGCAGTGAGGGCGTGTCCGCCCAGTGGACGTCATCGATCAGCAGCACCACGGAGGCCTGGTTCTGAAGCTGCCCCAGGGCGTCGAGGAACAGGGCGCCGACCGCGATCGGGTCCTGAGGGGCGGCGCTGCCCGGCACGCTGAGGGCCGGCTCCCGCAGCGCTGCCGGTGCGTCGGGCAGTTGGGGTACCAGTTGCGCGATGAGACCGTAGCTCAGCTCCATTTCGAGTTCCTCGCCGCTGGCCTTCACCACGCAGCAGTCCGAGGCGACGCCGGACAGGAAGGACCGGGCAAGTGAGGTCTTGCCGATCCCCGCAGGCCCTTCGACCAGGACGACTTGGGGCGCGCCACGCGCCGCCGCGTCCAGCCGGTCCTTCAGACTGCTCAGTTCCCTCTCCCTGCCCAGGAACAGGGACTCGGGGACCTGCTCGGGCGTCTGCGGCGACAAATCGGCTCCTCGCTGGTTCAGCGTGCTCGTGAATCGCGGGGTCGGTCACCCTTACGCCATCACGCACCGCCTCCGGCTGGAGGTTCTTCACGGCGGGGCGCGTTCACCCGACCGAGTGACCCGCTCAAGTCACAGGACGCCCCGACCAGAGAAACCTGCATACCGTTCCGCGGAAAGAACAGGGCCGGCTACTCGGTGCGCGGTCGGGTGGCGTGGGCCACGGCCTGCGGAGCCCTCGCTCAGCCGGCCGTGGTGCGCAGCGCCGCCTCGGCCTGGTGGATGCGCCATTCCTCCACGGTGTCCTGCTGTCGTCGGGCTCGCTCCAGCAGCCTGTCGAGCAGGGCCGGGTCCAGACGCTCGTCCGTCCCGGTGAGCCGGCGCAGGGTCTGCCATCCGGCTGCCTTGCCCTCCACCGCCAGCCGCAGCGCCTCCAGCTCCAGCACGGTGCTCAGCGCAGAGCGTCGTACCAGCCGGCCGTTGCCCTTCAGCCGCGCCAGCTTCTCTGCCACCCAGCCCGCGCATACCTTGTAGCGACGGACGGGGACGCCCAGGTCCCGCATGATGCCGACAAGCGCCGTCCGGTCCTCGGCGATTTCGGTGGCGACAGGCCCGAGCGCCCGGCCGAGCGCGGAACCACGGGTCACCCGTGCCAGGTGGCCGACCCGCTGAGTGCCCGCGGTGGCGCCCGCGAGGTGGTCGTTCAGATAGATGCCGAGCAACTTCATGTCGGCGCCGTGTGCGGACGGGTGCCGCCGAAGTGCGCCCGAGCGTGGTGGGGCATTCATCGGAAGCCTCCTTCATGTGTGCGTGATTCCCGCGGCGGCGTGCACGCGGAGGGTGCAGGCCTGCGCCGTGTACCCACCGTCGTCATGACGCGTACGAGGCAGGGCATGCGTGGCGTGGAGCCGAAGCCGAACCGTACGGGCGGTGCCACCGCGGTGAGGGAGCCGAGGTCCCGCCCCTGGAGGTTCGCGGTCGCCGCGGTGATCAGATGCAGATCGCGGGCGCCGTACCACTCGTGTCGGCCGCCGCCCGCCGTCCCACGGGTGCGCACGCCCAGGAGGAGGCGGGCGAGCGGGTTCGTCACCACGGTCCAGAAGGGCCGCGCGGCCAGTACACCGGGGACCGCCCGCAGCAGCAGCCCCACGGGGCCGCGCCGGCCGGCGGTGAACCGGACGTCGAGCAGCGGACCTGCGGTGACCGTCCAGTCGTCGCCGGTGACGCGGACTCGTACGGGTGCGACCCGGACCTCGTCGAAGGCGTAGGTGCCGGCGATGAAGTCCGCCATCCGCCTGGTGGGGGCCAGCAACAGGCGGTGGCCGTCGGCCCGCTCAAGCATCACGTCGCTGAACGGCCCGAAGGGGGAGCGGAGCCAGTGGCCGAGGACCAGGCGGGCGCCGGACGTGGTGCCCATACCGGCGATCCACCCGTCGAAGAGCAGCTGGCCAGTCGACTCGGATCGGCGCATCAGGGTGCCTCGCCGGCGGTCCGGTTCATCCGCCCGCGGCCGGGCCGAGTCGGCCGCACCGCCGCCGTGCCGGCAGCCATCCGGTCTGCATCGCCGCGTCCAGCACACAGGTCGGACGGATGCGGCCGATCGGCACGTACACCAGGTCGACGGCGAGCAGGGTCACGGCCGTCCCGAGGCCCGTGCGCCCGGGCCTGGCGCGCTCCTGCCGGTGTGGCCGGAGTGAGCAGCATGCTCCAGCCCGCCGTGGCCGGCAGCCCGGCCGTCGTGCGTTGCAGCCATTCCTCGGACTTCGGTCCGAAGACCCACTCGAAGCTGCGCAGGCGCAGCAGCGGCCGGCCGCCGCCGACCAGGTTGAACAGCCCCTGGCCCCGCGCTACGAGCACCGGGTTCATCCCTGTCTCCTCACTGCCGGCCGCACCGGGCGCGAGACGCCGAACCGGACCTCGGTGACACCGTCGGAGAAGTGCACGAGCGGCTCCTGCGCGGGCGGCGGCAGCCCTGCGGCACGGGTGAGGGTCTCCTCCAGGTCTTCCAGGCGCGCCGCGCGCAGCGGCCACGGCTCGTGCTCGACGGGCGTCTGCAGGAGCAGACCGCAGCCCCGGGTGAAGGCCCGCCACCGCGACGTCAGCCACACGTCCCGCCGGGTCGGCCGGACCGGCTCACCCGGACGGACGACCACGCGGTACGACGGCCCGCCACGCCCCCGCGCCCCGGTGTAGGTCAGCACATCACCGCCGCGCGGCAGCGTCAGGTGTCCGAGGTGGTACGGCGCACCGACCGCACGGGCGGCCAGCATGATCCGGCAGCTCACCTCGATGGACAGGAACCACAGCCCGTCCCTGCCGTCCCGCCCGCGCACATAGGTGCGCAGATTGGTCTCGGGGAAGGAGGGCAGGGCGGCCGGGATCCCGGGCGGGCGTACGCCGGTCATCACGAATGGCGTCAGGCTCACCCACGCCCACTGGTCGCAGGTGTCCACCGTCAGCCCCTCCGGCAGCAGGCGCTGTACCTGGTCGGGGGAGTAGGCCCAGTGCACGAACGTCTGGGTGAGCCAGCCGGCACGTAGTGCCGGGAGGTACACGCGCTGCTCCGGCTCATACGAGACCACGCGCACCGACTCCCCAGGAGGTCCGCGTCGAAACCCGGCGCGGGCGATGCAGCACGGCCGAACGGGGACGGTCCGCCCCGGACGGACCAGGGCGACGTTCCGGCGTCGGCGGCGAGCGGCGCGGGACCCCGGGCGGCCACGCCCGGCGCAGTTCGAGCGGTTGCTGCCCGGCGTGCGCTCTCCACCCCGTCGGTCGGCGCGTCCGGACACCGCTCAGTGATCCGTGGAATGCGACTCTGCCGAGGCGTGCAGGAGCAGGTCGCGCAATGCGATGGCGGTGTCCGACGGCTCGGCGGGGGTGAGGACGACCTGGTCGGCGGTGGTCGAGGGGCCGGCGAGGGGGATGATGCGCAGACCGGGTGGCTGGTGGTCGAGTGCGGATTCGACGGTGATGCCGATGCCCGTTCCCGCGGCGACATGAGCGGCGATGGCGTGCACGCTGTCGGCGGTTCTGATGATGCGCAGGTCCGCTCCGCCGATGTGGAAGGCGGACAGGAGGCGGTCGCACAGACCGCTGTTGATCTGGTGGGGCCAGGTGAGCAGGCCGGTGGTGGACAGTTCGGCCGCGCTCAGCTCGGCGTGTCCGGCGAGGGGGTGGGCCGCGGGTACGAGCGCCATGAACCTCTCCGTGGACAGCACCCTCGCGCGTACGCCGGTGACGTCGCCGGTCGCCCAGCCGATGCCCAGCCCGATCGTCCCCGCCCGCAGGGCGGTCAGCTGGGCCGTGGTCGGCATGGCCTCCGGCACGATCGCCACATCGGGGAAACGGTCGCGCAGTTGCGGCAGGCAGCGCAACAGCACCTGGTGGTCGGTGTATTCGGCGTGGGCGACGACGAGGGTGGTCCGGGCCCGGTCGCCGGCGGCCAGGGAGCGTCCGCGCTGCTGGAAGCGGCGCAGCTGGGCCAGGGCGGCGTGGGCGTCGGGCAGCAGCGCTTCGCCGAGATCGGTCAGTGACACCCGGCGGCTGGTGCGGTGGAACAGCCGTCCGCCCAGGGTGTTCTCCAGCCGCCTGACGGCGTCGCTGACGGTGGGCTGCCCCCGGTGCAGGCGCGCGGCGGCGCGGCCGAAGTGGAGCTCTTCCGCGACCGCGACGAATGCTTCCAGTTCCATCCTGTCCACGGGACCAGGCTAACGCGATCGATCGGTGCGACCGATCGCTGCATGCCGGAGTTCGGCGTTGATGCCGTGTCGCACGCGGGGTGTGATGGCTGGGCAAGCAGGATTCCCCCACGGACTGGAAGCAGTGAAGCGACATGGCAGTCAAGGTTGTTGACCGTGAGCAGGATGCGCCGACGGTCACGGTGACGGTGGTCTACCACTCGGTGCACGGACACACCCGGGTCCTGGCCGAGCATCTCGCCGACGGGGCGCGGCTGGTGCCGGGTGCCCGGGTGCATCTCGTCGAGATCCGGGCCGAGCACGTCACCGCGGGCCGTTGGCACGATGCGGAGGTGCTGGCGCTGCTGGAGCGCTCGGATGCGATCGTCCTCGGCTGCCCCACTCTGATGGGCAGTGTGTCGGCGGTGTTCAAGGCGTTCATGGAGGCGGCGTTCACGCCGTTCACGACGCAGGCGTGGAAGGACAAGCTGGCCGGTGGGTTCACCATGTCCGCCTCGCAGAGCGGCGACAAGCTGGCCGTCCTGGAGCAACTGGCGGTTTTCGCCGCGCAGATGGGCATGCAGTGGATCGGCGTGGGCGACATGCCGGGCAACAACTGGAGCGGTGGCGCCCGCGACGATGTCAACCGGCTGGGCTCGTGGCTGGGTCTGATGAGCCAGAGCCACGCCGACCAGGGGCCGGAGCACGCCGGATCACGCGGCGACCGGATCACCGCGCAGCGGTACGGCGAGCGGATCGCCCGGCTGACTCAGCGCTGGGTCAACGCCGTGCCGTACGACACCTCCCGGATGACCGAACACGAGGCCCGCGCCCTGTCGGCCTCCCTCAGGGAGACGGACGACGCACCGGCAGCGCTGACCGGCGCCTGACTGTCACTCGTGTCGCATGGTGCGGCCCTCGACTCTCCGCCAAGACGACTGAAAAGCTTTACCGTCCCGTGCTTGCCGCCCCCACGGGAGCGTCAGACTCTGGGGCACCATGCCGTCGGGCAACTGGTTTTGCTGGTCACGGGGGGTGCAGCGGTCTCCCGGCGCTGAGCGGGGAATGGTCATGCACCTTGAGTTCCGGCACCTGCGTATCCTGCTCACCGTCGCCGAGGCCGGCAGCATCCGCAAGGCCGCCGCACGACTGCAGCTCTCTCAGCCGGCCACGAGCGCCCAGCTGAAGCGGATCGAACACGAGCTGGGCGGCCCGCTCTTCATCCGCGGCGCCGACGGGGTGAAACCGAACGAGAACGGACAGTACGTCCTGCGCTGCGCCCGTGACCTCGTCGTCGGCTTCGACCGGCTGCGCGAGTACGCGCGGTCGGCGGCCGAGGCGGACAGACAGGCCGCCGCGCCGCTGAGGGCGGGCGGAACCGCCGGCCCTCTGGTGTCCCTGCTGGTCTCCGCCCTCTTCGAACTCGTCCCGGAACGCCGGCTCACCATAGATGCCCGCCGTTCCGTGCACACCCTGGTGAAATTGCTGAGCCTGTCGAAATGCGACATCGCGGCGTTCGGTGAATTCCCCGGCTTTCCCCTTCCGGTCGGCGAGTCGGTGGCGACCCGCACACTGCTCCGCGAGCCGGTCTTCGTCCTGCTCGCCGAAGACCACCCGCTGGCGCGTCAGGAGAGGGTCGGCCTCCATGAGCTGGCGGACGAGGACTGGGTCATGCCGGAGGCCGACGAGAGCGGTGTGCACGCGTACCTCCGTCTCACCTGCCGGTCGGCGGGGTTCACTCCCCGCATCGCCCATGTGACCCCGGACCTGTCCGTGGCGCAGCTCCTGGTCGCCGGCCGGCGTGCCGTCTGCGGCGTATGGCCGACCGCCGATGTCTCCGCCCGTGGCACGGTGCAGCGGCCGCTGGTGAACGTCCCGTTTCACCGGCGGCTGCTGCTGGCCTGGAACACGGAATCGGTTCCGCCCGAGCTCGCCGACGCGGCGTGCGAGCGTCTGCTGGCCGCCTATCTGTCGCTGGTGCGGCAGCGGCCGCAGTATCTGGCCTGGTGGGAGGACGGGGGAGCGGAGTTCGCCCTCGGCGACGGCACATGACGGGCCGGGCCACGGCTTCTCCTGCCCTATAGCTCCGCCGTTATATCCCAAATGAAGTCACGTCAGGAACATGTCACTTGTTGAACACTTCGCGTCAACGTCCCAAGGACGTCGTCACCCCACGACGAGCGAAGGAATCACCCCACCATGACCCGTCCCCTCCTCGCCCTTTGTGTGATGGCCGCCGCCGGCGCCCTCACCACGGGCGCGATGGTCATACCCGCGCACTCGCAGCCCCGTGCAGTGCAGCACGGAACCTCCGTCCGCGACACGGCCATAGCCCAGGCCAAGGCGAACGTGACCCGGCACGCCGACACCTTCGGGTTCGGCCCGGACCAAAGACTCCACGTCAAGGACGTCGTGATCGACGCCGACGGGACCCAGCACGTCCGCTTCGAGAGAACCTACCGCGGTCTCCCCGTCGTCGGCGGCGACTTCGTCGTCCACCAGAAGGCCGACGGCTCGTTGCAGGGCTCCACCCGAGCAAAGGCCCACAAGGTGGCGCTCAAGTCCGTCACTCCCGCCATCGACGCCAAGGGCACCGCGGCCGGCGCCCTGAAGCGCGCGCACGGGCTGGTGCGCAAGGCCAAGTCCACCCCCGAGCTCATCGTGTGGGCCGCCGACGGCACACCCCGCCTGGCCTGGCGCACCACCGTGCAGGGCCTGGGCGACAAGGGCCAGCCGCACGGCGAGGTCTTCGTCACCGACGCCACCACCGGCAAGGCGATCGAGAACTACGACGCCGAGCGCGAGGCGACCGGCACCGGCCACTCCGAGTACACCGGCGACGTCGGCATCGACACCACCCAGCAGGCCGACGGCACCTTCGCCCTGATCGACCCGGTGCGCGGCCACATCACCAAGGACGCCCACAACGTCTCGTCCTCGTCCCTGAAAAGCTCCTCCGGCACCCTGTTCACCGACGCCGACAACATCTGGGGCGACGGCGAGAAGTTCTCCGCCGACCGGGCCACCGCCGCCGTCGACGCGCACGCCAACACCGCGGAGACGTTCGACTACTACAAGACGACCTTCGGCCGCAACGGCATCAAGAACGACGGCCGCGGCGCCACCGTCTTCGTCCACGTCGGCACCGACTGGGACAACGCCCAGTGGTCGGACTCCTGCTTCTGCATGATGACCGGCGACGGCAACGGCACCACCGACCCCGAGCAGGTCGACCTCGACACCATGGGCCACGAGATGACCCACGGCGTCACCTCGGCCACCGCCAACCTGCGCTACAGCGGTGAGTCCGGCGGCCTGAACGAGGCCACCAGCGACATCCTCGGCACCATGGTCGAGTGGTACGCCAACAACCCGGTCGACACCCCCGACTACCTCTTCAGCGACCAGTCCACCCCGCCCTGGCTGCGCCGCTTCGACAAGCCGTCCCTGGACGGCCGCTCCGCCGACTGCTGGTCGAAGTCGGTCGGCCGGCTCGACGTGCACTACTCCTCGGGCGTCGGCAACCACTGGTTCTACCTCGCGAGCGAGGGCAGCGGCGCCAAGACCATCAACGGTGTCTCCTACAACAGCCCCACCTGCAACGGCTCCACCGTCACAGGCATCGGCAACAAGAAGGCCTCCGCCATCTGGTACCGGGCGCTGACCGTCTACATGACCTCCACCACGGACTACAAGGGCGCCCGCACCGCGACTCTGAACGCGGCGAAGGACCTCTACGGCGCCACCAGCCCCGAGTACGCCACCGTGGCCGCGGCCTGGAGCGCGGTCAACGTGCTGTGACGCACCGGCGCACCGCCTGAGGTCACGGGGCGAGAGCGGATGGCCCCGGCGCCGGGTGCGCCGGGGCCTGCTCCTGCGTCGTGGCTCAGCGGGCCGCGTGACTCATCCGGTGTGGATCTCCAGGGCGGCACGCACGGCGGACTCCACGGCCCCCTCGATCCACGCCGGCTTGACGGACGTGTGGTCCCCGGCGAAGTGCAACGGCCCTTCGTGCACGGGGATGTGTGGCAGCAACTCCGTGTGCTGCCCGGGCAGGAACACGGACGCCTCCCCGTAGGCGTAGGGGTCGCGCAGCCAGCTCTGCGTGCGGCCCGCGCCGGTGTAGAAGACCTCGATGCGCCGGCCGTAGACCTGCTGCAGGCCGCACAGGGCGTGTGGGTACCGTGCCTCGTCGTCCAGGCAGTCCCAGCGCAGCGCGTCGTCGGCCCAGCTGTAGGAGGCCAGGACCACACCCCCTGCGCTGCCCGGGACCGGATGGGAGGGGTGGAACATGAATCGGTTGGCGTTGTCCGACACCGAGCCGCCGCCCACGACGTCGACCGCCTCCGGCTGGTCGCGCGCGACGGCGCGGTTCGCGGCGTAGTGGGTGCGCTGACCCGCCGTGATGTGTCCCGCGGGCACCGAGGGATGGGCGCCGAGCAGGCTGCCGTCCGCGGCGGTGCGGCCGGTGCGGTAGGCGTCGTACAGGCCGGGGTCGACGGCGTCCAGCTCGCGCTTCCAGTCGGCCTCGTCGAACTCCCACCAGCGGCGGCTGAACTCCAGCAGCACCTTGGTCGCGCTGTCGTAGTGCAGTTCGCACACCGCGCGGCGCTTGCCGTACGACATGGGCGGGTCGATCTGTACGTGGCGCAGTCCGGAGAACGGCACCGTGACCACGGCGGCGTCCGCGGTGAACTGCTCGCGTACGACGGGACCGTCGCGGCCCTCCGACACGGTGTCCACCCACACGAGCGGGCCCTTGCTCCGGACGTGCTCGGTGTCCGGCGACGGGCGGTCGGGGTGGTGGTACTCGATGCGCGTGACACGGCGGTCGAACCGCACGTCCTTGCGCACGCGTTCCAGGAGGGCGTCCGGCAGTACGGCCGTGCCGCCCGCCAACTCGTAGAAAGGTGTGTCGGGACTGATGAGGGAGGAGCCGATGAAGCTGTGGATGAAGGACAGCGGGAGGCGTGAGGTGAGGTTCTCCAGGGTGCCGACCAGGTCGATGGTCCGCTCGTCGAGGCGGGCGTGCTCGGTGAGGAAGCGGAACATCGACCAGTCACCGAACCGCTGCACCACGCGGGCCCAGCCCTGCAGCCGCTCCTGGAGAGGCTTGTCGACCCGCTTGCCGCCGCGGTCGACGTAACTGAACTCGTCGCGCACCGGGTCCAGCGCGGAGCGCAGGACGGCGGCGGCCGGAGTGTCCCAGTGGGCCCGGGGGACGCCGAAGGACCGGTTTACGCGGCGGGGCGCGCGGGCGTAGTCGGCGCGCCGCATGCGGATGCCGTTGACGTGGATCCAGGTGCGGCCCGCGGGACGTCCCGCGTGGTCGACGTCGACGTAGTGGAAAGGCCGCTTCTTCAGGTCGAACCGGTCGATCAGCTCCATCACCAGCGGATGGCTGCCAGGGATGCGCATCGCGCCCGCTTCGGCGTACTGACGGGGATCGGCGAAGGGCTGTTCGGCGTGTTCATGGCCGCCCTTGCGGAAGGTCTTGATGCGTCCGCCTGCGCGGTTGCCGTTCGCCTCCAGCACCGTCACCCGGTGGCCTGCCCTCTTCAGCAGCCACGCGGCCACCAGCCCGGCCGGACCGGCGCCGATGACCAGGACGTTCTTGGGACGTGTCCGTCGCTGAGCCGGCAGCCCCTCTTGGAGGACACGCTGGTAACGGGGGACGAGGGGGCGGTCGTCGGAGTCCAGTACGAGGAGCGCACGAGCGACGGCAAGGCACCGGTCGAAGTCGGTGCCACGGCTGTCCCCCGGGGCGGCTGGTGCGGGCAGAGCCGCGGCGACACCGCCGTTCAGGGCCGTCGCGACGGCGGCCGTGCCGGCCACCGTCGCGAAGCTCCTTCGGGAGAGGCCGCCGTCCGCGCGCACCACCGCGTGATCTTCAGTCATGGCGGCCTTTGTACTGGCGACCGTGACCAGGCGTCCGCCCTTCGCTCCGGCGTTGACCCGAAGGGGCGAAGACGGCGACAAACCCTGACGTCACAGCAGGTCCGCCGCCGGGGACGGCTTCGGAAACCCGAAGGGATGAATGCCGAGCGGACTCCCCTTTGCCGCCGCGGCGCATCCCCCACACTGCCACAGGCGCATCCGGCGAAGGAGGGGGAAGGGTGGCGCAGTGGCGCACTTCGTTCGGTGACAGAGCCCGTTACTGGTTCGACAGCACGCTGGCCCGCGGTGCCTCCGCTCTCGTCGGCTGGATGGCGCTGGTGTGTCTGGCCATCGTCGTCCCGGCCAGTGCGGTACTGGTCTGGACCGACCCCGGCGCGCCAACCTCCCCGACGGGCCGGCTGGCGCAGGTGTGGCACCTCACCGGGGAGACACTGCGGCTGGGCGGTGCGACGGGTACGCCGCTGCGCGTGACGATGTCGGTGCTGCTCGCACTGGTCGCTCTGCTGTATGTCTCGACGGTCGTCGGCCTGATCACGACGGCGCTCACGGAGCGGCTCACCGCGTTGCGACGGGGCCGTTCCACCGTGCTGGAGAAGGGGCACGCCGTGGTCCTCGGGTGGTCGGAGCAGGTCTTCACGGTGGTGAGCGAGCTGGTGGCCGCCAACGCCAACCAGCGGCGCGGTGCGGTGGTCGTGCTGGCCGACCGGGACAAGACCGCCATGGAGGAGGCCCTGAGCACGAAGGTGGGTCCCGTCGGCCGTACGCGGCTGATCTGCCGCAGCGGTCCCACGACCGACCCCGCCGTGCTCACCCTGGCCGGTCCCGCCACGGCCGGTGTCGTGCTGGTCCTGCCCCACGACGAGCCCGACGCCGACGCCGAGGTGGTCAAGACGCTGCTGGCGCTGAGGGCGGCCCTGGCCACGGAGGGAGCCGGCCCGCCCGTCGTCGCCGCCGTCCGGGACGACCGCTACCGCCTGGCCGCCCGTCTCGCCGCGGGACCGGACGGCGTCGTCCTGGAGAGCGACACCGTCACCGCCCGGATGATCGTCCAGGCCGCCCGCCGCCCCGGGCTCTCGCTCGTCCACCGGGAGCTGCTCGACTTCGCCGGCGACGAGTTCTACCTGGTCAACGCGTCGGCCCTGGCCGGTCGCCCGTTCGGCGACGCTCTGCTGTGCTGCCCGACGTCCAGTGTCGTCGGCATCGTGCGAGGAGACACCCCCCTGCTCAACCCGCCACCGCAGACGGCCATGGCTCCGGACGACCTGCTCATCGTCGTCTCCCGTGACGACGACACGGCCTGCCTGCACGACTGCGCGGAGTTGGTCGAGACGGCGGCGATGGCGACCGGCCCTTCCACACCCGCGCGACCGGAGCGGGTACTCCTGCTGGGCTGGAACCGCCGAGCGCCGCTCGTCGTGGAGCAGCTGCGCCGCCGCGCCCGGCCCGGATCGGCCGTCGACGTGGTGGCGAACGCTGGTGAAGCGACAAAGCGGCAGGTCAGCGAGGCGGACGCGCACGGTGGCAGCGACCTGACGTTGACCTTGCACCATGGGGACATCGCCCGGCCCGAGACCCTGCGACGGCTGGACGTTCACTCCTATGACAGCGTCATCGTGCTCGGTCAGGACCCCGCTCCCGGACAACCGCCGGACGACCCCGACAACCGTACGCTCGTCACCCTCCTGCTGCTGCGTCAACTGGAGGAAGCCACCGGACGCGAGCTGCCGGTCGTCACCGAACTGATCGACGACCGCAACCGGGCACTGGCCCCCATCGGCCCCGGAGCCGACGTGATCATCAGCGGCAAGCTCATCGGCCTGCTCATGGCGCAGATCTCGCAGAACCGGCACCTGGCGGCGGTGTTCGAGGAACTGTTCTCCGCCGACGGCGCCGCTGTTCACCTGCGGCCTGCCACCGACTACGTGCTGCCGGGGCGTGAGACCTCGTTCGCCACAGTCGTGGCCGCGGCACGTCACCGCGGCGAATGTGCCATCGGTTACCGAAGCCACGACGACACGTCGACGAGTCCGGGCTACGGCGTGCGGATCAACCCGCCCAAAGCCGAGCGACGCCACTGGACGGTCGAGGACGAGGTGGTCGTCGTCGGCCATGACTGTTCAGGCCAAGACTGTTCAGCATGACCGTGCGAGCTTCCCCGGCGGGCCCTCGTGATAGGCGCCGTCCGCGAAGAGGAGGACGCGGTGCGCCGCATGTGTGTGGTGCTGCACGGCGCCCAGGACGACCATGTGGTCACCGGCCGGAAGCAGACGGACGCGGCGGCAGCACAGCGTCGCCGCCGCCCCCGGTATCAGTGGCTCGCCGTGCGGTCCGGGCTCCGTGGCGAGTCCCTGGAACCGCCGGCCCGGACCGGCGAAACGGGATGCCAGTTCCCGCTGGTCGGCCGCGAGCACATGGACGGCGAAGAACTCGGCATCCGTGAACGCGGGCCGGCTGCGGGAGGACAACGCGAGACACCACAGGACCAGGGGCGGATCGAGCGACACGGAGGTGAAGGAGTTGACCGTCACACCGACCGGGGCACGCCGCGGGCCCACGCAGGTGATCACGGTGACTCCGGTCGCATAGCGGCCGAGGACATCGCGCAGCGCACGCGAGCCCGGGCCGGCCGGCGCGGCACTCCGCAGCTCAGCCGGCCCTGCCGTGTCCTCGGCGGTCACCGCGGCGTCGGGAGACACCTTCACGCGGCGTCCGGCCGTCCACGCAACGCGGACAGCGCCTCGGCGATCTCCGCGTCCTCCGGGTCGAGCACGGCGGCCAGCTCCAAGTCCTCCAGAGCCTCCTGCCGCCGGCCGCTCTCCTGGTAGAGGAAGGCGCGGTTGTAGCGCAACGCGGCGTCCTTGGGATCGAGTTCCACCGCCCGGCACAGGTCGTCCAGGGCGTCCTGCAGGCGCCCGGCCTCGTAGCGCACCCCCGCGCGTCCGGACAGAGCGCTCACCAGGGTCGCATCGGCATCCACCGCGCGGTCGTAGGCGGCTTCCGCCTCGGCGAGTTCACCACCCTCCGCAAGCGCCTGTCCGACTGCCGTGTGCAGATGGGCGTTGGCGGGATCGAGCCGCAGCCCGGCCCGGGCGTCCTCCAGCGCGGCGGCCAGGTCACCGGCTCCGAGGTGGATACCCGCGCGGTTGACGTACGCGTCCACGAACTCGGGATCCTGCTCGATCACATAGCTGAAGTCGGCGAGCGCGCCGGCCACATCGCCCCTGCTCAACCGCAGGTCGCCGCGGTTGTAGTAGATCTCAGGGAAGGGCGGCGACAGGCTCAGTGCGCGCGAGTAGTCGGCGAGGGCCTCGTCACCGCGGCCGAGCCTGCGCAGCAGGTTGCCGCGTTCGAGATAGTGCTCGGCGTGGTTGGGGTCCTGGTCGATGACGACGGCGTAGTCGGCGAGTGCCTCGTCCAGCCGCCCCAGGCCCGCGTACACCCGGGCTCGGTTGTTCTTGAGCACCGAGCGGTGCAGACGGTGTTCGTCCGGGGTCAGCTGCCGGTCCAGGTCGTCGATGCACTCGGTGACCAGGCGCAGCGCCTCCTCGGGGTCGCCGAGGTTGACCTCCACCAGGGCACGCCCGTTCTTGTAGAAGGCGCTCTGGAAGGCCTGCTCCACTCTGTCGTGCAGCAACGAGGCCGTGGCGATCGCGCCGTTGAGGAGCGACTTGGCCTTCTTCTCGTCCCGGTCGGCGGGGTCGTTGTGCCGTGTGTACAGCATGGCGGTGGAGTAGGCGCACGCCATGTGCACCGCCGGGTCGGTCGACAGCAGACGCGCCTCGTCGTAGACGGCCTCGGCCTCTTTCGTCCGGCCGAGCATGGACAGGGCGAGCCCGAGCTGTACGCCGAACTTCCACCACTGCGCGGTGTTCTCCCGTCCGTCGACGAGGTGCTGGCCGCGCCGGCCGTAGTCGACGACGGCGGTGTAGAAGCCGTTGACGAGGCAGTGGTCCGACGCCGCCCACAGGACGGGCACGGCCTCGCGCACCGGGTCGCTGCCGCGTTCGAGGTGGTACGGCAGTGCGCCGAGGGTGAGCGAGAGCTCCTCGGTCCGGCGCAGGTGCGCGGCCCGGCGGTCGTGGAGGGCGGCGCGCTCGGCGGCGGGCAGTGCCTCGTAGGCGGTGCGGGCGGCCGTGCCGTCGGGGCCGTCGAGCAGCCCGTCGGAGGCGACCCAGCGCCATGCGGGTTCGTCCGTGCTGCTGGCCGGGGCGGCTACGGTCGGGGTCACGGGCACGGCAGTGGTGTGCCGGTTCAGCGCGGGGGCCAGGACGCCGTCGGGGTCCGGGGAGTGCGCGCCGCACAGGACGACGGTCAGGGTGCCGGGACCGACGCGGCGCAGCAACGCGGCGAGGAACTCCTCGTCCGTGGTCTCGGCGTGCTCGGCGTTCTCCACCACCAGGCGCCGTGGTCCGTCGTGGCCGAGCACGGGCAGTGCGTCGCGGACGAATTCCACCAGCCCGTTGGCGATCCGCCGGGTGCGCAGCCTGGCGTAGAAGCGGGTACGTTCGGCGGGCAGCGCCATGGAGGTCAGCGTCTCCCGCGAGTTGGGCACGATGGCCGCCAACTCGGGTGCCGCCGACAGCAGTTCGATGTCATGCCGGCGCACGAGTTCGGGATCGGCGGCGAGCACGCCGGGGACCAGGGCCCGGGCGATGGTGCCGACCGCTGTGTAGGGGCCGCGCAGCCGGCGGTGGGCGTCGACCGGGGGCAGGAGCAGGGGCGGCAGCGGGAGTCCGTCGAGGGCTGTGGCCCGGTCCTGCCGTGTTCCGCCCTGAACCCTCAGATGGGCGGGTGGCGCGGAGTCAGCCTGCTGCATGTGCGGTCTCCTTTGCGGGGGTGGCGGAGGTGCGGGTGCGGCGCCGCCATGCGCGCAGCGCCAGGTAGGCGGCGAAGACCGGCTCCCAGAAGTTGATGACGAGGAACGTCAGCACGTCAGCCGCGTTGGCCGGCGAGAGATCGCTGCCGAGCTTGTGCACGGCGACCTCGGTGAGGCGGATTCCGGTGGGGATCGCGGCGGTGAGCAGTGTGACGGTGAGGAAGACGTACCCGGCCACCATCAGCCACGCGTACCAGCGGGCGATCTGCCGGTCGCGTTCGCCCCACCTGCTCTCGTCGGCCATGCGCCCGGGTTTGTTCAGCAGCCGCATGAGGCGGTTGCGCAGCATCTGGCGGGCGGTGGTCTGCAGGTCGTTGCAGCCGAGCACGGTGATGGCCAGGTAGTACAGGTCGGTGCGCAGGAAGAAGTAGAACTGCCACACCAGCCGGAGTACGACCGCGAAGGCCATCGACAGCAGCAGCCGCCGGACATCGGCCGTGACGCCGTCGGCGCCCTGCAGGGCCGCGGCCACCAGGGTCAGGCCGCTGACGACCAGGACATCGGTGATCATGCCGGCGAGCATCGGCAGGTACCGCTTGCGACGGGGTACGGCGACCAGGCCGTCCAGGGCGGTCACGAAGACCACGTAGTAGAACCGCCGGCTGATCGACAGCGTGGAGTTCAGGCCCAGGCGCCGCCCCGCGAGAGCGTGGGCGGCCTCGTGCAGCAGAATCCACGGCACCTGGCCGAGGACGATGCCGAGGGTGAGCAGCACCAGAGACCGTCGGGTGAAGAACAAGTTCTGGTAGTGCGGTGCCAAGTGGGGCTGTCTGATCATGGCCACGAGTGCGGCGAGCACGATCAGGCCGTAAATCCCCCAGGCGATGGGGGAGAAGACGGCGCGGCCCAGCCGTTGCCAGCGCACCGGGCCCGTGGGCGCGGCCACTTTCTCTCCGGCCTTGACGACGAGTTCGAGCTCTTCGAGGACGTCGAGGAACTCCGCCATGTCCACCTGTTCGCCGTATTGCTCCGTGTACCACCGTGCCGCGGCGTTCGGCGGTGTACCGGCCTCCAGACGGCGCAGCAGCGCGGCACCGTCGGGTGGAAAGAGGCCGTAGGACTCGATGTCGGCGCGGCCGACGGTGACTTCGTCGCCCTCCTCGAGATAGGTGAGCGGATGCAGCCGTACGGGTTCGTCGAGATTCCTGGACGGCGGTGTCGTCACTGCCTCACCTCACTGTCTGGCGACCGGTGTGCGGTGCGCGCCGGGCGACATGGCCCGGCGCGCACCTGCCTGGGATCAGGCGGTGCCGCAGCAGTACGCGGACGCGGCGGCGGACGTCAGGCGGACGGTCCCGGCCTTGCGCACGGCGATCTTCTTCATGGGGATCTCCTTCTCTGCGAAGTGGTGCACAGCGCCGCCGGGGATCCGGACGGCGTACCCGATGTCTCGGGCGCTCTTGGGAGTGGGCCGAGAAGGAACACCACGACCATGAATAACGCGTGAGTTCCGCGCAGTAATTCGCTCGCGCAATGGAAGAATAGCCTGGACGATGAACCGGAAAGACGCCTGCGTTTTCCTTGTAATGCTTCGCCGAACGACCTTGTTCACCACATCGGGATTCGCATCTCCGTCCGACGCTCGACAGATTTACATCCTGCGGGACAGGCATGTCAACGGCTTGGACGGGGCGCTGTGACCGTCATCGAAGAGGTCTCCTCCTCACTCATCAAGGGGAATCAAACGTTCAGTTATGAATGTCGGCGGCGGTGGACAAGTGCCCGCGGGAAGGCCATAGTCGGCGCGTCGAACGCAGTTGCGGTCACGGGCCACGCGAATCCTTGTCTCACGTGGCCCCGGCGATATTGCTTTAGGCAGGGCGCGCGGAATGGGGAAAGCCGGGCGCGGAATGGGGGGTCACATGAAATACGAGCTGGCCCGACGGCTGGTGCCGGACGGGATGTGGAACCTGGTCGAACCGATGCTGCCGAGCTTCACGGGGCGCAGGCAGGGCGGCGGCACCGCGCCGCTGAACGAGAGGCAGACCTTCACCGCTGTGGTCTACGTCCTCACCTCGGGGTGTACATGGCGGCAGTTACCGCCGTGGTTAGGGGTCTCACCCGCCACTGCGCACCGCCGCTTCATCACCTGGACTCGCGCGTCCCTCTGGGGCCGTCTGGAAGAAGCCGCCGCCGGACACGCCGACGAGCTGTGGATCAACGACGTCGTCGCCGCGGCCGGCAGGAGAGCGGCAGCGCGCACCTCTTCGGGCCCCTGCTGATGTCCACCACGTGAGATGCCCGTTATGTCGGTTATGCCGTTATCCGGAGTGTTGTGCCCGAGCGCTCACCTCGGCGCACATCCGCTCCTCCCGGACGGCAGGACAACGCCCGCTCCGTCACCGAACGTGGTGACGGAGCGGGCAGTGAGGCTCTGTCGGTGATGTCGTGCACGCCGATCACTTGTTTCGTAACGCGGTCGCTTCGTGGGTCGTCCGAGCGATCCCCTGGGCCGTCGCGGGCGTCATGCTCACACCATGACTGACATCCCCCACCACAACACCGCGCAGCCACAGCGTGGCTCCGGGCCGTCCGACGGTCCCTCAGGTGCCACCCGCAGGTCCGTCATAGCCACCCTGGGCGGCGCCACCCTCGGCGTCGCCGCACTGGGTCTCGCCGCCACACAGGCGACCGCCGCCACCGAACCCCGGCCCGCCACCGAACCCCGGCCCGCCACCGCACCCCGGTCCGCCGCCCGCCCGGCCGCCGCCTGCGTCCTCACCCCCGAGCAGACAGAGGGGCCGTACTACCTGGACCTGGAGACGGTCCGCAAGAACATCACCGAGGGCAAGGCCGGCGTTCCGCTGACCCTGCGCGTGACGGTGGTCGACGCAGCGACCTGCGCCCCGCTGCCCCAGACGGCGGTCGACATCTGGCACTGCGACGCGCTCGGGGTCTACTCCGGTTACGTCGCCGGAGGTTCCACCCCGGACACCACCTTCCTGCGCGGCGTGCAGCTGACCGACTCCACCGGTGTCGCGGAGTTCACCACCATCTACCCCGGGTGGTACGTCGGCCGGGCCCTGCACATCCACGTCAAGACGCATGGCGGAGGCACCGTCTCCGGCGGCACCTATCACGGCGGTCACGTGTCCCACACGGGCCAGCTCTACTTTCCGGAGGCGTACAACACCAAGGTCGCCGCCCTGTCCCCGTACCGGAACAACACGGCCACCCGCACCCTCAACGCGCGTGACGGCATCTACCGCAACGGCGGCTCCTCGACCCTGCTGACCCTCACCCAGGCAGGCAGCGACCTCGGCAAGGGCGTGACCGGGACCGTCGTACTCGGCATCGACCCCGCCGCCACCCCCTGACGCACCCGGACCCTGCGGTGGCCGGCCCTGCCCCGGTGTCGGCCACCGCATTCCTCCGCGGGCACACATGGCTGAAGGCGATGGTTTCGTCCCGGGGCGGTGCGGCCAGGAATCGGGGATGAGCCGGAGTCGAACATGCGATGTCTGCGGCACAGCGCTGGTCGTGAGGCGGCACGGGGGCCGGCCGGCTCGGTACTGTTCCAACGCCTGCCGGCAGCGGGCGCTGCGGCGAAGGGCGGCTTCGAATGTCACGGCCGCGGTCCCGACGGCCGCTGCGAGCGTCCTGCCGTCGGCGCTCGACTCCTTCGTCGGCCGGCAGCATGAGCTCTCCTGCCTGCGCACACTTCTGCGGAGCTCGCGCCTCCTCACGCTGACCGGTGCGGGCGGGGTGGGCAAGACCCGGCTGGTGCTGGAGTTCGCCAAGGGGCTACCGAAGCGCTTCACGCGAGTCGACCTGGTGGAACTCGCCCCCCTCCAGGACAGCGCGCTGCTGACGCAGACCCTGGCCGCCGCACTGGGAGTGGGTGAACGGGCGGGCCGGACCGGTACCGACGTTCTGGTCCGGGCGATCGGCGGCGCCTCCCGGGTGCTGATTCTGGACAACTGCGAGCATCTGGCCGAGCCGTGCGCCCGACTGGCGGCGGCCCTGCTGGGCCGCTGTCCCGGTCTGCGGATCCTGGCCACCAGCCGGGAGGCCCTGAGGGTGCCCGGAGAGACGGTGTTCCGGGTCGGTGAGCTGTCCCTGCCGCCCGCCGACGCCGGAGACGATGTGACGGCCCTCCTGCAGTCCGATGCCGTACGCCTCTTCGTCGACCGCGCCGCGAGCAACTCACCCGGGTTCACACTCCATCGAGGCAACGGCCACCTGGTGGCCGAGATCTGCCGGCGCCTGGACGGCCTGACGCTCGCCGTCGAACTGGCGGCCCGCCACGTCGGTGCGTTCTCGCCGAGCGACATCCTGGCAGGGCTGGACGACCAGTTCTCCCAGCTGGACCTGCTGTCCGGGGGAAGCAGAACCGGACCTCCACGCCACAGCGGGCTCGCCGCAGCGGTCGACTGGAGCCACAGGCTGCTGGATCCGGCCGAGCAGGCGGTCTTCCGGCGTCTTTCGGTCCTCGTCGGCGGATTCGACGTGGCCGCCGCGCAATCGGTCTGCGCCGGTGACGGCATAGGCCGGCGGCAGGTCTTCCGCATCCTGTGCGCCCTGGAGGCGAAGTCACTCGTCGCACGTCTGCCGGGAGAGACCGCGCCCACACGCTTCAGGCAGTTGAGTGTGATCCGGGTGTGCGCCCTGGACCGTCTGCGCGCGTCCGGCGAGCTGCACGCCACCCGGCGCCGGGCGCTCGCATGGCTGACCGAGCTGGCCGACCGGGGTGGCGGGGACGTGTTCGCCGACCAGGCCGGCAGCCCGCTGGCGGCGGAACGGGACAATCTCGCCTCGGTATTGGCCCGCAGCACCGGCCACGGCGATGCCGTACGGGCGCGGCTGACACTGGAATTGGCGCGGGTGCACTATCAGCAGGAGCAGCCGTCGGCCGCCCGTGCGTTGCTCACCGGACTGCTGCGGGACCCCGGCGACCTGGCGCTGAGCGGGCAGGTGGCGGCGCTCGCCGCACGCGTGGCCTGCCAGCAGGCCGATCCGGACGAGGCACTGCGCCTGGGTGAGCAGGCGGTGCAGAGCGAACGGCTGCGCCGTGACGCCGCCGGACTGGCCAACGCCCTGGACGCCCGGGCGGCGGCACGGCTGTGCCGTGGTGAGTTCGCCGAGGCCGTCGCGGATCTACGGGAGTGCCTGGAGGTCGTCGCTTCCCCTGGCACGCCGCAGGACACCGCCTGGTGCACCCATCACCTGGCCTGGGCGTTGCTCCAGGCCGGCGGGGAGCTGGAGGCCGACGAGCTGATGTCACGGTGTCTGCCCGTTCTGCGGGAGCAGGCGCCGTGGCCCCGGACCGCGGCCGCGCTGCACACCGCGGGGGCCGTACGGCTGGCCCTGGGGCAACTGCGCAGCGCCGAGGCCTTGTTCACCGAGGTGCTGCGGATCGTTCCGGGGGCCAGTTTCCACGCCCTCTACCCCGTGGAGGGCCTGGCCCTGGTGGCCGCGGAGAACGGCGACATGCAGCGTGCGCTGCGGCTGTACGAGGCGAGCGTGCAGGCGCGGCGCCGCCTGGACACCGAGCCCGAGGCCCCCTGGCGGCACCGGATGGAACAAGCGGCGGCGCGTGCCCGGAAACGGCTGTCGGCAGCGGCGCGGGAGGCTGCCGTCACAGGTGCCCGGGGGCTGCGCGGCGAGCGGCTGGTCGCGTACGCCCTCGGGGCAGGGAGCGGCGACCACCGAACGGGGTGTGATGTCCGGGCCGACGACGGACTGTTCCGGCTCACCGCAAGGGAGTTCGCGGTGGCCGGACTCGTCGCCGAAGGGCTGACCAACCGGCAGATCGCGGAGCGGCTCAGCCTTTCGATCCATACGGTCGCCACGCACCTGGACAGGATCCGCGACAAGCTGGGCCTGCGCTCCCGCACACAGATCGCCCTGTGGGCAGCCGCACGGACCTCGGACGGACACCCAGCCCGGCGGTGAGCGCCTGGGCCGGCCTCCCCGGGCGCGAGCGGCACCGCATCGCGAGCGACGACCCGAACGGCGCATGCCGGCTCACCCTCCTGACCGGGCCCGCCGCGGTGGTGCTCACTTCCTGCCTTGGGCCAACACGGCGGCGAGGAGTCCCGGGAAGCGGGCATCGAGATCGGCGCGGCGCAGAGTCATCAGACGGGCCTTTCCGACCCGCCGGGTCTCGGTGATGCCGGCTTCGCGCAGAATCCGCCAGTGATTGGACAGCGTCGACCTCGGCACGTCCACGCCGGCCGGGCTGCACGCACTCTCGCCCTCATCGGCCATCCGGCGGACCAGTGCCAGCCGAACCGGATCGCCCAGCGCATGCAGCACCACAGCCAGCTCGGCATCGGCGTCGTCGGGCTGTCCCACCGGCCCTCCTCGTCTTCGTCCGTGTGACACCCGTAGTATGCAGATCACTTCCTCGTTTCGGGAAAGTCGAAATGATCTAGGAGATGACCGTGACGGTGCTCGCCACCCTTGCCCGCGTCTACGTCGACGACCTGGACGTGTCCCTGCCGACCTTCGTAGAGCTCACCGGAGAGCAGCCACGCCTGCGGTTCGCCTACCGCGAGCTGGAGCTCGCGAGCATCGGCGGCTATCTGCTCCTCGCCGGTTCACAGGAAGCCCTCGCTCCCTACCGGGGCACGCACGCCACCACGATCGTCGAGTCCATCGACCGGATCCTGCACATCACCGAGCAGCACGGCGGAAAGGTCCTCGACGGTCCCAACGAGGTACCCACCGGCCGAAACCTGACCGTGCAGCACCCCGGAGGCGCGACCATCGAGTACGTGCAATTCCACGCAGCCGCACGATCGGCCTTCGCATGAGCCGGCCCGGTCGCCGCAGCCGGGGGCCTCGCCGGTCCGGCGGACGGGTCACCATCCGTATGCCGCGCTTGCGCCGCTGCAGCCTCGCCCGTGGGCGTCACCGCCCGCGGGGGCGCCGCTGAGCGGTCCGGCCTGCCCGCGCACGGCCGGCGCGGCTCAGCGGGAACAGCCGGTCGCCGTCCGCCTCCGCGGCGTGCACCGGCTGCCGGTCCTCTTCGGCGGTGCGCCCACCAGGGCCGCCCACCACCTCCTCGGCGTCGGCCAACTCGCCGTTGACCGCGCGGAGTTCCAGGGCCTGCTTCCGGGACTCACCAGGCCGGCCCCGGTTATTTGCCCGTTCGACCATTGCGAATTCAACCCTTCATCGCGCCTGGAGATGTGGGGTGAGCGACCCTGAGAATTCCAGTGAGGACAACACCCCGCCTCGGACCCGTCCCCTCAAGATGCCGTGGAGCAGTCGGTCCCCTAGCGTGGTGAACAACAGTGCGTCCAGGGTGTTCCTCTCCCTTTCCCGGGGTTCGGCGGACCGTCCCGTCCTCGCGAGAATCACCACACTCCCAGGAGGCATCATGGCCACGGCCTCCAGCCGCCCCGTCTCGGTATACCTCCTCGCCGGAATCAGACTTCTCAACGGAGCCACCGGTCTGCTGGCACCGGAGTTGCTCATCCGGCGGTTCGATCCCGACCGCGATCCGCCGAGCCCGGCAGCCGTCTACGCCTTTCGCCTCTTCGGCATCCGCACGGTCCTGCTGGGCCTCGATCTGCTCACCCACAGCGGCGAACGGCTGCGGGACGATCTGCGCGAGGCCATTCTGATCCACGGCAGTGACACCGCGACGGCGGCCACGGTCGGCCTGCACGGACATGCCCCACCGCGCACCGCGGTCCTGACCACCCTCATCTCGGCCGTGAACACCGCCCTGTCCATCAGCGCCACATGCTCGCTCGCCAACTCCGTGAAGGACAAACCGACGTGACGGCCGCATCCGGGGCCGCTCCCCCCACCGAGACGGGCTTCGACTACGTCGTCGTCGGCGCCGGCGCGGGCGGTGGCCCGCTGGCGGCCAATCTCGCCGCCGCGGGCATGCGCACCCTGCTGCTGGACGCGGGCGGTGCCGAGGACAACGACAGCTACCTGGTGCCCGCCTTCCACGCCGACGCCTCCGAGGACCCCGTGCAGTGCTGGAACTACTTCGTACGGCACTACGCCGACGAGCAGCAGCAACGGCGCGACGGCAAGTTCGTACCGGGCAAGGGCGTCCTGTACCCGCGCGCCGGGACGATCGGCGGGTGCACCGCACACCATGCTCTGATCACGGTCTATCCGTACAACCGCGACTGGGACGCCATCGCGGTGGAGACCGGTGACGCCACCTGGCACAGCACGGCCATGCGCCGGTACTTCGAGCGGCTGGAGCGCTGCACCTACCTGCCGAGACCCAAGAGTCCGCCCGGCAACCCGCTCCTGGCGGCGGTGCTCCGGTACCTGCCCGTCGTGGCCGCCCGGTACCGCAACGACGCCCGTCACGGGTTCGACGGCTGGCTGCCCACCGCGCTGGCCGATCCCCGACTCGCCGTACAGGACCCGCAGTTGCTGAAGGTCATCCTTTCCGCCGCAGAGGACACGCTCGCCGGCTTCCTGGACCGGCCGCTGTCTCCTCTGGAGGGGTTCGGCTCCTTCGTCGACCCCAACGACTGGCGGGTGCAGACCGAGGCGCTGCAAGGACTGTGGCAGATCCCCATCTCCACAGCCGGCGGCCGGCGCAGCGCCGTACGCGAACGCGTCCGGGCCGTACAGCGCGGTCATCCGGACCATCTCGTGGTCCGTACCCACGCGCTGGCCACCCGGATCGTACTGGACGAGGCACATGCGGCGACCGGTGTCGACTACCTGGACGAGGCGCACGCCTACCGGGCCGATCCCGGCTCTCGGCCGGACTCCGGGCCGGCGGTGCTGCGCCGGGTCCTCGCCTCCCGCGAGGTGATCCTGGCCGCCGGCGCCTTCAACACGCCCCAGCTGCTGATGCTTTCGGGAATCGGACCACCTGAGGAGCTGGGGCGCCACGGCATCCCCGTGCGCGTCGGACTGCACGGGGTGGGCGCACATCTCCAGGACCGGTACGAAGTCGGCGTGGTCAGCCAGATGCACCGCGAGTTCCCGGTCGTCAAGGAGTGCGACTTCCACGCTCCGAAGCCGGGGACCGAACCGGACCGCTGCTACCGGGCGTGGCAGGAGGGCAAGGGCCTCTACACCACGAACGGCGCCGTCCTCGGTATCACCCGCAAGTCCCGCCCGGACCTGGACGCTCCCGACCTGTTCATCTTCGGCGGCCCCTTCGACTTCCGCGGATACCGCCCCGGCTACTCCCTCGACCTGACACACCACAAGGACCGCTTCACCTGGGCCATCCTCAAGAGCCGCACCCACAACACGGGGGGCCGGGTGCGGCTGCGCTCGGCGGACCCGCGTGACACCCCACTGGTCGACTTCCACTACTTCACCGAGGGCACGGACAAAGAGGGCCTGGACCTCGAAGCGATGGTCGACGCCGTGGAGTTCGTACGCGGGATGAACCGCAAGGCCGACGCCGCCGTCCTCCGGGAGCTGTGGCCGGGCGAGGAGGCCGACGACCGTGACGCCCTCCGCCGTTTCGTCCAGGACGAGGCCTGGGGCCACCATGCGTCGTGCACCTGCCGGATGGGCCGCGCCGACGATCCCTCGGCGGTGGTCGACAGCGCGTTCCGCGTCCTTGGGGTGGACCGTCTGCGGATCGTCGACGCCTCGGTCTTCCCCCGCATCCCCGGCTTCTTCGTCGCCGCCCCCATCTACATGATCAGCGAGAAGGCGAGCGACGTGATCCTCGCGGATGCCGCCCGCGCCTGACCCGCACGACCCCGCCGTCCCCGAACGAAATCGACCAGGAGCCACCCAAGGAGTACCGCGATGAGCACGCACCGACGCGCCCCAGGGCGCTTCCCGGCCGGATACCGCAGCTCACTTCCCTGGCGGATCATCACCAGTGCCGCTCAGTACATCGATCACCGCATCGGCTGGGACAAACTGCCCGTGCCGGCAGGCCTGCTGACGCTTTTCGGACTGCGTGTCAGGCTCCGGCAGAAGAACTTGTACGACACCAACGGGCTGCCCTCGATCAACCAGCCCGAGCCCGCGCCGCCGTCCGCGAGCCACCTGGTCAACCGGACCGCCGACGGCAGCCACAACGACCTCGGCGAGCCACGCATGGGCATGGCCGGCACCCGCTTCGGCCGCAACATTCCGCTGGAGGCCATTGCCCCGACCGCGCCCGAGAACGTACTGTCCGCGCCCAGCCCGCGCGAGGTCAGCCGCGCCCTGCTCACTCGCGACGCACTCATCCCGGCCGAAACGGTCAACTCCCTGGTCGCCGCCTGGCTCCAGTTCATGATCCGCGACTGGTTCAGCCACGGCACGAGCCCCACCGACCGGCCCTGGGAGGTTCCTCTGGTGGACGACGACCCCTGGCCGGAACACCCCATGAAGATCATGCGGACCCCGGACGACCCCACCCGCGACCCTCAGGCACCGCGGGGCACCCCCGACACCCGCGTCAATGTGTCCTCCCACTGGTGGGACGCGTCCCAGATCTACGGAAAGAACGAGGCCGAACAGCAGCGGTTGCGCACCGGAGAGCTGGGCAAGCTGCATCTGTGGGACGACGAGCAGGTCCCCGTCCCGGCCGATCCCTCGCAGGATCCCACCCGCGTTCCCGGCTTCTGGCTGGGCCTCGCCATGATGCAGGACCTGTTCACCCGGGAGCACAACGCGATCTGCGACCACCTGCACGGCGCCTACCCGTCCTGGAGCGACGAGGAACTGTTCCAGCGTGGCCGGCTCATCACCTCCGCGCTCCTCGCGAAGATCCACACCGTGGAGTGGACACCGGCCGTGATCAGCCATCCCACGACCGTCAAGGCGCTGCGCGCCAACTGGTGGGGCATCGCGGGCGAGCGTGTCCACAATCTGTTCGGGCGCATCAGCGGCAGCGAGGTCATCAGCGGCATCCCCGGCGGCGAGACGGACCACTACGGCGTCCCGTACGCGCTCACCGAGGAATTCGTGGCGGTGTACCGCATGCACCCTCTGATCCGCGACGAATGGCATCTGCGTACCGTTGCCGACGACACGACCCTGCGCCACTGCACCCTGCGCGACATCTCCGGCCCGGGAGCGCTGAAGTTCCTGGAGACCACGGAGATGGCCGACCTGCTCTACAGCTTCGGCACGCTGCATCCCGGACTGGTCACCCTGCACAACTTCCCCAAGTTCCTCCAGGAGTTCGAGCGGCCGGACGGGCTTCTGCAGGACCTCGCCGCCACCGACATCCTGCGCTCCCGGGAACTGGGGGTTCCCCGCTACAACGAGTTCCGGCGGCTGCTGCGGCTCAAGCCCGCGGAGAGCTTCACCGAGCTGGCGCACGATCCGGCATGGGCCGAGCAGATCGAGCGGCTCTACGGCGGCGACATCGAGAAGGTCGACCTGACCGTCGGCCTGTACGCGGAGAAGCTGCCGGCCGGATTCGCCTTCAGCGACACGGCGTTCCGCATCTTCATCCTCATGGCCTCGCGCCGGCTCAACAGCGACCGGTTCTTCACCACCCACTACACCCCGGAGGTCTACTCCAAGGCCGGCCTGGCCTGGATCGAGGACAACAGCATGGTCACCGTCCTGCTGCGCCACCACCCCGAGCTGCGTACGGCCCTGTCCGGGCTGACCAACGCCTTCGTGCCGTGGCACAGCAGCGCGCCGAAGGACAGCTGAGATGCGTGCGACGGAGCGGACGGATCAGGAGCGCGCACGCCAAGTCGCCGCGGCCGCCGACCGGTACCGCGCGACCAGCGACGAGCGCAGTGCCGTGGAGCGGCAGATGGATGCCGGTGTACCGTTCCCCGACTCGCAGCAGGCGCTCGCCGCGCGCGCCACGCGTCTGCTGGACCGGCACGCGGTGCCCGCCGCCATGGCCGTGGAGGCCGTACGCAAGGAACCGCTGACCACGCCCGAAACCTACGAGCGCATCCTCGGGGTGTCCACGGAACTGCAGGCGTGGAGCTTCCTGCCGCGTGGTGCCCGGGCGGCGCGGACCGTCGCCCGGATATCGGTGCGGGAAAGCGGCCGGGAACTCCCGCTGGGCACCGGCTTCCTGGTGTCACCGAGCCTGCTGATGACCAATCATCATGTGCTCACTGATGCCGAGATGGCCCGGCAGTGCCTCGTCGAGTTCGACGCCCAGGTCACCGTCGACAACACCCCGCAGCCGTCGACGCGGCTGGAACTGGACCCGGACGCGTTTTTCGTGACCGACGAGCGCCTGGACTTCACCCTGGTGCAGGTCGCCCCGGCCCCGGACGGGCGGCCGCCGGGCGAGACGTTCGGCTGGAACCGACTCAGCGCCCAACCGGGCAAGCTGGTCGTCGGCGAACCGGTGAACGTGATCGGCCACCCGATGGGGCGCCTGAAGGAGATCGCCGTCCGCGACAACATGCTCCAGGTGCGGCTCGACGACTTCCTCCACTACAAGACGGACACCGAGCCCGGCAATTCCGGCTCCCCGGTCTTCAACGATCAGTGGGAGGTCGTCGCCCTCCACCACAGCGGGGTGCCGAAGACGGACGACCAGGGACGCGTCCTGCGCAAGGACGGGAAGGTATGGCAGCCAGGTGACGGCGACGACGCAGTCGACTGGGTCGCCAACGAGGGTGTGCGTGTCAGCTCCATCCTGCGCCACCTCGCACAGCTGCCGCCCGACGCCCGGTCCGGCCCGCTGGCGGACATGGGCGTCGAGTCGGGTCTGAGTCCGGGGCCGACGGAGTCCGCCGCGCCGGTTCGGACGCCCGCGGGCGCCGTACCGTCACCGGCCGTCGTACCGTCACCGGCCGCCGCGACGGCGGGCACGCACACGGGCCTGCGGGCCCGCGAGGGCGCGTTCGGCGGCGAGCGCCATCTGGTCTTCCTGCACGGGCGCTCTCAGCAGGGAAAGGACCCGGAAGGCCTGCGCCACGAGTGGACGACCGGCCTCAACCAGGGGCTCGTCCGCGCCGGACTCCCGCCGGTCGACCCCGCCGACGCCTGGTTCCCCTACTACGGCGATCGACTGGTGCAGGCGCTCCCGGCGCGGGAGGCTCTGCCACGTGCGACCGAGACCACCAGTCTCTCCCCGGCGGAGGCGGTGGTTCCCGCATCGCCCACGGCCCGAGCGGTGTACGAGGAGATGATCGGTGAGGCCGCCGTCAGATGGAACATCCCGCCGGAGAGGCAGCCGGACGTCGAACGGATTCCCCTGGGCGGCATCGTGGGGGACCTTCACCGGCAGCTGAGCTGGCTGGCCGCGAGGAGCGACCTCGACGCGTGGACCATCGCCCTCGTCCTCCATGACGTGGCCGCGTATCTCGACGACGAGCGGGTCAGGAACGCGGTCCTGGACTGTGTCCTGGACACTTTCCCGGAGGACGGGGAGGTCGTACTCGTCAGCCACAGCCTCGGCACGGTGGTCGGCATGGACCTCACCACACGGCTCTCGCCCGCGCCGCGTACGGTCCACCTCACCACGGTGGGCAGCCCGCTGGGGCTGGACAGCGTGTACAAGAGGCTGCTGATCGGTGGGCCGAAGCGCCCCGACGCGGTGACGGACTGGCTGAACGCGTGGTATCCGTCCGATGCGGTGACCATCGGGTGCCCGCTGGCCGACGCCTGGGCGGGCTCGGTGACCGACGACGCCGTCATCAACGCCCGCGACCGGGCCCACAGCATCGTGGAGTATCTCTCCCACCCCGAGGTCGCCGGGGAGATCGGCGCCCACCTCAAGCTCCGCTGATCACGTTCCCTGCCGACCAGCCCGGCGGCTGCCCTTCACGGGCAGCCGCCTTCTCGCGTGCGATGGGGGAGCGGGACATGTCGGCACACGGGGCGCACAAGGCCGCCCGCGACTGGGATTTCACCAACTCTTGGTGTACACAAGTCAGTTGTTGCGTGCTCCAGAGCGCAACAGGCGGTGATCCCGGTGACGTCTCAGTCGGTCTTCCCGTGATCGCCGACCCCCCTCATGCACAGCGAAAGGCACATGTATGACGAACAACCGCAGGATGCGCTACGGCGGACGAACCCTGGCGCTCTCAGCGGCTGCCCTGGGCATGGTCGCGGCGGTGGCCGTTCCGGCCTCGGCCGATGACCAGCCCACCCGGGCGCAGCTCATGGCCGACTGCGACTCGGGCGAAGGGAAGTGCACCTTCAACGACCCCCAGTTGGGCCAGGCGTACCTCGGAGACTTCCACCGGGTCTCCGACTCGCTCTACAACTGCAGCACCTCGCCCGCCACCCAGTCGATGACCTGGTCCGACACGGTAGGGTCCACGGACTCGGCGGGCGTGTCCGTGACCGCCGGCGGCAAGATAGCCGGAATCATCGACCTCAGCGTGACAGCGACCTACAGCCACACCTGGTCGAGCACCCACTCGGAGACCAGCTCCGTCAACATGACGGTGAAGCCCGGTGAAGTCGGCTGGCTCTCCCGCGCGCAGGTGATGCAGACCGTCTCCGGCACATGGCAGACCCATTACGACGACCGGAAATGGGGTCACTACTTCTGGTTCGTCCCCGACGTCATCACGGGACCTGCCCCGAACGGGACGGACGGCCGGAGCAACGCGGTGGTGGTCAAGTCCAGGAAGATGACCGCTGCGGAAAAGCACTCCTGCTCCAGCCGCTCCGGTAGGGCCAAGACGTTCGTCGCCCGAGGCTGATCCACCGATCGCACCTGGCTGACCAGGGCGTTGATCATTTGTTGATGGCAGTGGGGGAGCATCCGGAAGTCGGCGCGCACGGTCTTCACAAGGGAGCGTGCGTGATGTCCCCACCCTGAAAGGGGGTGCAGTGATGAAGCTCCTCTTCGCCATTCGCAACAAGGTGTCGGCCCAGAAGAGCCTGAAGGCCAGCGCCTGGTACTTCTGGTACTAAGCCGATTCGTACCCACAGGTACCTGTAGAAATCGGTGAGGTCGTCCCCGTCGCACGGCGGGGACGACGCCGTCGGCCCTCGGCGTTCCCGGAGACCCCCATGCGTAGCACGGTGTTCCATCCACGACTTGCCGCCCTGTTCCGGGATCACCTCGGGCAGGATGTCTTCCGGCTCGAACCCGACACCGTCGGAGTCGCCGGGCATGAGGTCGCCGACAGGATCCTCGCAGCCCGCCGGGCCACCGAGACCGAACGGCCCACCTTCAAGCCGCTCCACGGGCGCTCGATTTCGCGCAATGAGGCGTCCTCGGTGATGCGGACCATCGGCGGTGATGTGCGCGAGGCGCTCAAGAGGCCCCGGCCCGAGGGCGTCGATCTGTCGGGGGTCTGGCCCCTCAGGGGGCATCTGTTCCTGCGGGACCTCATCCTCGGCCAGGACCCCCGTCGCTTGCGGATTCTGATGAGCCGCAACCTCGAACTGACCCCCAAGCTCACGTGGGCGGTGATAGCAGCGGGTGCCGCGCTCCCGGGGCGGGTGGGGCGGCGTGGCGGTCACGTGACGGGTATCGCGGGGCTGACGGCGGCCGCCACCGGCTATCACGGACGCCGGTACGCCATGGGGATGTACCGGCGCGCGGCGGCCCCCGTGTGCTTCACGGTGTCCACCCTGGTCGCGAACGCGCTGTGGCTCGGCTCGCCGTTCGACTCCGGCACGCCGAACCGGCACATCCTCTACGAGGCCATGCGGCTGCTGCCGCCGTCGTGGAACATTCTGCGCAATGCCTGTGCCGAATACCCTGCCGTCGACCGGCGCATCGGCGCGGGCGACGACGTCCTGGTCCTTCCTCTTCTCTCCCATCGTGATCCGAAGGTGTGGGAGGACCCGCACGAGTTCCGGCCGGAGCGCTGGGACACCCTCGACCCCGACACCGCCCCCGGCTACCTTCCCTTCGGTCACTCCTCCGAACGCTGCTGGGGCAGGCACATGGTGATGCCGCTCGCCGAACTGCTCCTGGACCTGATACGCGGCGCCGGTCTGGCAGTCAGTCCCGACCAGTCCACCGCGAAGGTTCCCCTTGTCGGCCTGCTCGGCGTGGAGGACGTGCACGTGACCAAGGTGCGCGACGCTGCCGTCTGAGCCGACCGGTGCAGCAGTGTCAGCGGGGGTCGGCGGTCGGCTGCGACCGAAGTGCGCGGGCCACGCTGTCGATGGTGGCGCTGTCAACGGGTGCCGTTCCGGTGAGGGTGCCGGCCAGTGCGCGGGCCAGGACGATTGCGGCGCTGATCCGGGTGTCTTCCTGCTCCTCGCCGGTGACCTTTGCGAGCACGGCGTCGCGCACCGACGTGGAGACGTCCAGCTCCCCGAACTGGTCGGGGAAGGAGAGCATCATCAGGCACACCCCCACGTTGGCGGCCAGGATCGACTGGCCTGCCAGTTCGGGGGACATGCGGAGTCGCCCGGCATCGCCGCACCGCCGCAGAGCCGCCAGGAGCAGGGCTTGCGCTTCCTTGACCGCCTGCGGCCTGGGGTCCCCCGTCGGCGTGAACATCAGCCGGTACAGGTGGGGGTTGGCCAGCGCGAACGTGACATGGCTGTCCCAGGCCGTACGCAGGTCCGCCACCGGATCAGCGGTGCGCGGATTGCGCCTCTTGCCGGCGAGGAAGCGTTCGAAGCCGATGTCGGCCACCGCGGCGAGCAGCCCTTGCTTGTCTCCGAACTGGCGGTAGATCTCAGGGCCGCCGACCTTGGCCCGTTCGCAGATGGCACGGGTGGAGATCGCCAGCGCGTCCTTGTCGGCGAGTAGTTCCACGGTGGCTTCCAGGATGCGCTCTCGTGCCGTCGTCATGTCCTCATGTTAACAGCTGGAGATAGCGCTGCTTACGACCTGTGTTAGCGTCGTAAACACGGCGCGACAACCTCTCCAGTACGTGAAGGTGGTTCCCCATGGCTACGACGACCCTGCGTGAGCTGAACGGCTTCGACGAGACGCCCGCTTCCCTGGCCGACGCCACGGTGATTCTGATCGACTACCAGAACACCTACACCGGCGGCGTCATGGAACTGGACGGCTACGCCGAGGCCATCACCGAAGGCAAGAGGCTTCTCGCCGCCGCCCGTGAGGCGGGTGCCCCGGTCATCCACGTTCAGGACGCGGGCTACGACACCGACTCCGAGGGTGGCCGGATCCACCCGGACGTCGCGCCGATCGAGGGCGAGGCGATTGTCGTCAAGAGCGTTCCCAACGCCTACCACGACACCGACCTCGGAGAGCTGGTCGAGAAGGCCGGCCGCAAGAACGTCATCCTCGCCGGGTTCATGACCAACATGTGCGTCCTGTTCACCGCCCAGGGGGCATTCCTGCGGGGCGACCGTCCGACTGTCGTCGCCGGCGCCTGCGCGACCCGTTCCCTGTCCACGATGAAGGCGGCCGGTGCCACACTGACCGCCCGGCAGATTCATGACGGCGCTCTCGCGACGATCACGGAACTCTACGGCGTGGTGGTGCCATCCGTTTCTGATGTGAAGTAACCCCGAATCGGACGCGCCGGAAAACCCGCGAGCACCCTGCTCGGCGGCCAAGCAGGCTACCGGCCCGGCGCGTCCGTTCGGTCGGCGGGCAGGCTCCGGCGATGATTCGTTCTGCGATCGCTCGGCGATCGGCACGCGCAGAAACTCTGGCCGGATTCGCCACACCCTGGGGGTCATGATGTCTTCGCCGGCTTCGTCCAGCGTGATCAGTGAAAGTGTCGAGAAAACACGGTCCTTGACCGGGTGCGTCGCTGTGCTGGTCGGGGACCTGGCCATCACGGTCGCCGCGGTTCTGGGTATTTGGTGGACGCGCGACACGCGGGACTCGGTGGCGATTCTCAGCAGTGCCTTCACCGCGGTGACCAGCATGACCACCGCGTACTTCGGGATCAAGGGCATTTCCAACACGGCCCAGCGGGTCGTGCATGCCGCGCCGCCGCAGAGCCGCGAGTGATCAGCGGGAGCCGGTGGTCAGCACCATGCGACCAGCTCCGCCTTGTCCCTGAAGTTCCCGAGATCCCTGTCCACGGGACGGTCGGTGTACTGGTGGAAGACCCAGGGATGCCGGATGTCGGGCTTTCCGGGATGGCCGTTGTATTGAGCGATCCACAGGCCGTCACCGGCGAACGAGGTCGTGTCGCGGGTCAGCCAGAAGTCACGGTTGCAGTACAGGATCACCTTGTGGCCGGGCGCTTTGTGCTGCACCCGTTTGATCCATGCGTCCTTCCAGGCGCCCGATATTTCCGGGTCCTCCCAGTCCAGAGCGAGGATGTCACCGTCCGCGAGTTTGATCTTCGACAGAAAGTAGTCGGCCTGAACCTCGTACGGTCCCGGGCGGGCGAAGTGGTAGAAGCCGGTGACCAGTCCGGCGCGGCGAGCGGTCTCCCTCTGGGCGACCCATTTGGGATTCGTGTAGGTGTGACCCTCTGTTATCTTTATGAACACGAAGTCGAGCCCTGAGACGTCGTATCTGTCCGGCTGGACCGACGACACGTCGATGCCTCTGGTGGTCATGAAAGGCTCCTCCGTTCGAGCCGGAGATATCGCATTTCAAGAATACGCGGGGCTATGTCGGCACGCATACCTGGTGCTGCGGCCGGCCGTGCAGATATTGGTGGCGTTCCCGTTGTGTGAAATCCCGGTCGACGGCTCGGCAGATCATGTCGATCGCTTCGGCCGGACCGGGCAGAGTCAGCTTCCATCGTTGGATCCTGCCGTCTTCGCCACTTGCGATCAGTGTGCGTTGATCGGGGCCGAAGGCCAGTGCATGCACGGATGACTGCTGTCCTACGAGAGTGCCGCGGACCGTTCGCGTGGAAAGGTCCCAGAGACGGACCGTGCCGTTGTCGTGGCCGGCGGCGAGAGTACGGCCGTCCGGGCTCAGCGCCACCGACGAGGCCATGTCCCTGAGGATGGCGCTGTCCTTCCCCCTGGCCGTGTCCCACAGCCGCAGTGTGCCGTCGGCGGCGGCGGACACGAGCGTGTGCCCATCGCGACTGAACGCAAGAGCGACGACGACATCGGTGTGCCCCGGAACAACGCCTCGGCGCTTGCCGGTGGCCACGTCCCACAACCCCACGGTCGTACCCGTGCCCCCCGTGGCGAGGAGCCGGCCGTCGGGGGTGAGGGCCGCCGCGATGCATGTGTCGGACCGGGGCCGGCAGCGCACCGTCGTTCGCAGCGTGCGGTCGGTCATGTCCCACACCTGCACGGTGGAACCGTCGGCACTGGTCACGGTGGACATCACATGGCGGTCCGTACGAAGACTCAGCGACACCACCGGGCCGAAGCCCACGGTGCGGGCGTTGCGGACCTGTTCGCCGACCGCATCCCAGTCCCGCACCACTCCGCCGACATCACCCACTTCCACCGTGCGCGCATCAGCCGTGAACATCATCGCCGACACGGTGGTCGTCTCCTCCCCGGCCACCTCGGCCTGCCCCTCGGTGGCATCCCACAGGCGGACGGTACGATCCCGGCCGCCGGAGGCCAGGGTGCTCCCGTCGGGGCTGAACGACACGGAGGACACACTGTCGGAGTGCCCGGTGAAGACGGCCCGGTTCTTGCCGGTGGCCGCATCCCACAGCCGCACCGTGTCGTCGTCACTGCCGGTGGCTGCCACGCGCCCGTCCGGGCCGAACGCCACCGCGCGCACAGGTCCGTGATGGCCGGCGAGGCGGGCGCGCGGTGCGCCCGTCACGGTGTCCGACAGCTGCACCAGGCCCCCCAGATCACCGGTGGCCAGTAAGCGGCCGTCCGGGCTGAAGGCCATCGATGTCACAGGACCCAGCCCCCCGGAGCGGACAGCTCGAATCGCGGTGCCGGGCAGCTCGCACACCCGTATCCTGCCGTGCGCGTCACTGACCGCCAGGAGGCGGCTGTCCGGACTGTAGGCGAGGGCGCCCACTCCGGAGGCTGAGACGCGGAGGGTCGTACGGACCGCGCCCGTGGCCACGTCCCGCAGTCCGACCCGGCCGTCGGAGCACCCGACGGCCAGGGAGCGGCCGTCGGGGCTGAACGCCATCGGTACCGAGTCCGCCCTGCAGTCCGCGGCGGTCCATGCCCTGCCGGTCGACACGTTCCGCACGCGCAACGTTCCGTTGCTGTCGTCAGCAGTCAGAAGTTCGCCGTCCGGCCGGTAGGCGACCGTGTGAGCGCCGCCGGCGGAGCCGGGGAACCCTGCGCGCAGGGCACCCGTGTGTGCGTCCCGGAGTTGCACCGTGCCGTCGGCATGGCCGGTGGCCACCGTGCGGCCGTCGGGGCTGAACACCACCGCCTGTACCGGATCTCTGTGTCCGGTCAGACGGTGTCGCAGCGGAAGGGCCGCCGCGGCGTACAGGCTTGAGGTGGCCTCAGCGGTGGGGCGGATCCGATACGCCTGGACGGCCAGGAGCGAGGCCAGATCGGGGTCGTCGCCCAACAGGGCGGCCGACTGCGCGGCCAGCTGGCGGGACAGGGCGATGCTCTGTGCGGCGAGCGCCTCCTGACGCCGGTGTTCGCTCGTGCGGTACTGGTTCCATGCGACCAGACCCGCGGTGACGGCCACCACGAGCAGGGCGGACAGCATGGCGGTGAGCCGGCGCAGACGTCGGGTCGTGCGGGCGGCCGCGCGGTGTTCGCGGTCACGAGCCGTCGTACTGCTGATGAGGAAGTCCCGTTCCCAGCACGTCAGTTCCCCGGCCGAGGCCGGGTCGCCGAAGACTGCCTCTGCTGCCGCCAGGCGGACGCCGCGATACAGGGCGCCCGGGTCGCGGTCCAGCGCATTCCAGGCGCGGGCGGCTTCGGTGAGGCGCCGGTGCACCAGCAGGCGCTCACGGGCGTCGTCGATCCAGCTCCGCAACCTGGGCCAAGCGGTGATGAGGGCTTCGTGTGCCAGGTGGACGGTGTCGCCGTCGACAGCGACCAGCCGTGCTCTCACCAGCCGCTCAAGCGTGTCAGCGGCGAACGGGGAGCCGTGGGCGGCCAGTTCCGCACGGTCCGCCGGGCGGCAAGTGTCCTGCGCCCCTTCACCGGGAGTGATCAGGCGCAGCAGGATTCTTCGGACGTAGCCGGCCTGGTGAGCGGGCAGCTGGGTGTAGAGCTCTTCTGCGGTACGGGAGACGGCCCCCTGGACGCCGCCTGCCGCCTCGTACGAGGACAGGGTCAGAGCGCGGCCTCGGCGACGGCGCCAGGTCTCCAGCAGGGCGTGGGACATCAGGGGCAGCCCGCCGGGATTCCCCGAGACCTCCTCGACGATCCTCGTGGTCAGTTCCCGCTCCACGATCAGCCCCGCAGCCATCGCCGGCCTGACGATGGCCTGCCGGAGTTCGGCCGGGCTCATGGGCCCGACGAGCACGGTGGCCTCGCGCAGCGCCGCGGCCAGTGCGGGGTGTTCCGCACAGCGGCCGAAGAAGTCGGCCCGCACCGAGAGCAGGACCCTCACCCCGCTCCCGGGTTCCAGCGCGGTCAGGAGCAGGCCGATACAGGCCTCGCGTTCAGCCGGGTCGGTGCACAGGGTGAACAGTTCCTCGAACTGGTCGACCACGACGACCGTGTCCCCGGGCTCCGGGCTCACCCGCATCGCAGCGGTGTGGGCGGACATGGGCCGGGGCCCGGGGGTGAGGATGCGGATGGCCGCCGGCCGGCGGTCCGGGGACTCCTCGTTCTGGAGGAGGGGGATCAGTCCCGCGCGCAGCAGCGAGGACTTGCCGCTGCCCGAAGGGCCCACCACGGCGACCAGGCGGTGGGCGTACACCCGCTCGGCGAGCTGAGCAGTGAGCTCGTCCCGGCCGAAGAACACGTCCTGGTCGCCCGTCTCGAAGCGGGCCAGACCCCGGTACGGCGACCGCGCGTCGTCGCCATGCCGTGCACCGGCGGCAACCTCCACGGCCGCCGCGCGCCAGCGTTGTTCCCACTCCGCGGCATCCGCGCCGCACGCTTGCGCATAGGCCAGCGCCACCGCGAGGGACGGCAACTGCTCGCCTGCAGCCGCCCGTGACAGCGTGGCCGCCGAGTACGACGTGCGCTGCGCCATGGCCCGGTAGGTGGGGCCTCCCGCTTCCTGGCGCAGCTTGCGCAGCTCGAAGGCGAAGGCCTGAGCCGGGCCTGACGCCGGATCCAGTTGGCCTTCACGGCGGCCCATTCCTGCCTCGCCTCCCCGTCGACGCATTGCAGCGGGCCACAACCTACGCGCGCCACTCAGATGGCTACAAGCATGTTGACCTGCACTTTTCGGCCAACCACTGCCGCGGACACCCGCCTTCGGAATTTTGTTGCAGGCGGTGGCAGGCGGGTGCGCAACAACCAGGTCACCCGGAAACCTGATGCCTGGCCGGCGACGGACAACGCTCGGGGGGCGACGTCGGCCACCCACGTCCTCTTCCCTTCCGGGCCCCGGCGCCCGCCGCGCTCGGGCGCCCGGCCCTCTCCCATCGGAGGTATGCATGCTGTCGTTGCGCTCCCGCGTCGCACTGCTCACCAGCGCGGTCCTGCTGGGCGGTGGCGGCCTGATCGCCGGCGCTCCGGCGGCCACCGCCGCCCCGGTCCAGCCCCACCACTTCACCTGCACCTACACCACGGCCGAGCCGCAACTCTCCGTCGGCTCCACGGGTACGGCCGTCAAGCAGGCCCAGTGCCAGCTCAACAGCGTCCTGGACCGCAGGGTCAACGTGGACGGCATCTTCGGCTCGGGCACCAAGAGCGCCGTCGTGGCGTTCCAGCAGTGCGCCGGCCTCCACGCCGACGGCATCATCGGCCCGAACACCTGGTCCGCGCTGGACCGGTGGTGGCTGAACGACATCGACTGCCACAAGTGACCGGCGCTGCCGGGCCGGAAGGCGGCAGCGCTCCGGCCCGGCACCCGCCGCCCGGCTGCCGACGCCGGCCGCACGCCGCAGCCTCCCGCCGGGGCTGCGGCGTGTCCGGCCCCGCACAGGCATGGCGCTGCGCCTTGCCGGTGCCCGGCGCGGACGCGAAACGGCGACACGCCCGTGCCGGAGCGCCGTGTCCGCTTCCTCCGGCCCCGGCCCGAATCCGCCGACGACCGTCACGCGCCCGCCTCGCCACCGCACCCCCGATCCCAGGACAAGGAGTCGGATCATGGCCTCACCACACCGTGCCCTGCTCACCTTGACCGCGCTGCTGCTCGCCGGCGGTGTTGCCGCCGCGGAGCCATCCGCAGCGGCACCGGCCCGTACGCCCGCCGCAGCAGCCGGGACTCTCGCCACCTGCAGCTACTACTCCGGCATCGGACCGGTGCAGTCCGGCAAGACCTATCCGGACCGGCGGGTGGCCGAAGTGCAGTGCCTGATCGACGCCAACACCAGCTACCGCCCGCCCCTCCCCGTCGACGGCCTCTACGGCCCCCGGACCGTAAGCGCGGTCATCGTGGTCCAGCAGCACGCCGGGCTCACCCCCGACGGCATCGTGGGCCCCGCCACCTGGGCGGCCCTGCGAGCCGGCGTCTGGTGGTAGGCGCGACCTCGGCACGTGCCGGCCGGCCGGTCCCGGCAGCCCCCGGCGACTCCCACGAGCGGCGGTGTGGGAGAGCCCGGCCGGGGCACGGGAATGCTGAGGTGTTCCGCTGACGTGCGGACCCGCACCCGAGGGCGTGGGAGGGCACATGGACGCGCTGGCCCGGCTGGACCGATATCAGAGACGGCACCGGTGGGCGGGGATGCCGCTCGCGGTCGTGTACAAGTTCTTCGACGACCAGGCCACCTACCTGGCCGCGCTGATGGCCTACTACGGCTTCGTCTCCCTCTTCCCGCTGCTGCTGTTCCTGGTGGCGATCCTCAGCGCCGCCCTGCACGGCAATCCGCAGCTGCAGCACTCGATGCTGCACTCGGCACTGAGCGAGTTCCCGGTGATCGGCGACCAACTCGGCCACAACATCCACTCGTTCCACGGCAGCAGCGCCGCCGTCGCGGTAGGTGTCACGGGCAGCGTGTACGGCGCCCTGGGGATCGCCCAGGCGGTGCAGCACGCACTGAACAAGATCTTCGCAGTGCCGCGCCATGCCCGTCCCGACCCGCTGCGCTCACGGGTGCGGAGCCTGTACTTCCTGCTCCTGCTCGCGGCAGGCCTGTGCCTGACGACCGCACTGTCCACCGCTGAATCCGCTGCCACCATCTTCGGAACCCGCCTGGCCATCGGCATCAGAATCGCCGTCGCAGCCCTGGCGGTCGCCGCCGACGCCGCCCTCCTGCTGCTGAGTTACCGGCTGATGACCAGACGCAAGCTGCCGCTGCGCGTGACGTACGGCCCGGCCCTGGGAGCCGCCTGCGCGTGGCAGGCACTGCAGTGGGGCGGTTCCTACTACGTCGGGCACGTGCTGCGGGGCACCACGGCGACCTACGGCATGTTCGGCATCGTGCTCGGCCTGCTCGCCTGGATCTACCTCGCCGCCACGGTGTACCTGACGACAGCGGAGATCATCGCCGTCCGCTGCCTGCGACTGTGGCCGCGCAGCCTGCTGACACCTTTCACCGATCACGTCCACCTCGCCAGGGGCGACGTGCGCGCCTACCGGTCCTACGCGACCACGGAGTCCTTCAAGGGCTTCGAGAAGATCGACGTCCGCTTCGGCGAGCCTCCGCCGCCGGCCGTTGGCGACACGGGACCTCCCTGATGCGACCGGGGAGCAAGCAGGGGGCGCAGGTCCCGGCTCGCTGGGAGGCACGCCGCCCGGAAGGCGGTGACTATGAAGGAAGAAGGCAGTAAGTCGCCGAGGCGGCGGGCTCCCGCCGAGGGGAGAGGAGAACGACCTATGGGCGGCAGGACGGGCCCCTCGCAGTCCGGCGCCCCGGACCGGCCCCTGCCCGGTGCCGGCTCGTCGCCCACCGGCCTGCTCGACCTGCTGAGCGTCGCAGCGGTGGTCCTGGACACGCAGGGACGCGTGGTGTTCTGGAGCCCGCAGGCGGAGGAGTTGTTCGGCTACAGCGCGCAGGAGGCGCTGGGGCGGTTCGCGGCGCGGCTGCTGGTCCACGAGGAGCACTGGGACCAGGTGATCGCGCTGTTCGCCGAGGTCATGGAGTCCGGCGCGGACTGGGCCGGGGCCTTTCCGGTCCGGCACAAGGACGGCAGTAAGCGGCTGGTGGAGTTCCGCAACATGCGGCTGCTCGACGATCTCGGGGACACCTACGCCCTGGGGCTGGCCGTGGACCAGGCGACGGTGGCACGGGTCGAGCGGGGCGTGGCCCTCTCGGCGCGTCTGGTCTCCCAGTCCCCGATCGGCCTGGCCATCCTCGATCCCGACCTGCGCTACGTGACCGTGAACCCGGCGCTGGAGCGCATCCACGGACTCCCCGCCGCCGAACATCTGGGCCGGCGGGTCCGCGAGGTCCTGACCTTTCTGGACGCCGAGGCCATCGAAGCCCGTATGCGCCAGGTCCTGGAGACCGGACAGCCGGTGTCCGACCGGTACGTCGTCGGCCGCACCAGCGCCGACCAGGACCGAGAGTACGCCTGGTCGGTGTCGTACCACCGGCTGGACGACGCCACCGGCCGGGTGATCGGTCTGGCCACATCCGTCATCGACATCACCGAACGCCATGAGGCCACCCTGGCGGCGACACGCGCCCGGAACCGTCTGGCCCTGATAGCCCACGCCTCCGCCTCCATCGGTACGACCCTCGACGTGGAGCGGACGGCACGTGAGCTGGCCGGTGTGGTCGTACCGGACCTGGCCGACGTGGCCGCGGTGCACGTGCTCGACAGCGTGCTGCGCGGACGCACCCCGTCGGAGAGCGGCCCCGCCCGCTTCCGTGTCGCCGCCGTCGCCGCGGCACCCGCCGGCGAGGCGGCACAGGCGGCGGCCGATGTTCCCGGCGGCCTCGCCACGTACGACAGCGACCGTCTGATCACCCGGTGTGTGCGCACCCGCAGGCCGGTGCTGGTGGCCGAGACCACCCGCGGGGACCTGCGGCACATCGCCCGCACCAGCGAGGCCGCCGCCCTTCTGGAGGCGGCCGGCGTGCATTCCTACCTCGCGGTGCCGCTGCTGGCCCGCGGAGAGGTCCTGGGGGCGCTCAGCCTCGGACGCGTCCGCACGCCCGCGCCGTTCGACGAGGACGACACGCTCCTCGCCTGCGAGCTGGCCGGCCGTGCCGCGACGTGCGTCGACAACGCCCGCTGGTACCAGAGCGTGCGCGACACCGCCCTCACCCTCCAGCGCCGCCTGCTGCCCGAGCTGCCGTCCCGCCTGCCCGGACTGGAGATCGCCTGCCGTTATCGGCCGGCCGGAGCCGTCAGCGAGATCGGCGGAGACTGGTTCGACGCCGTGCGCCTGCCGGGCGACAGGACCGCGCTGGTCGTCGGGGACGTGATGGGCAGCGGCATCAACGCTGCCGCCAGCATGGGCCAACTGCGCAGCGCCACCCGCGCCTTCGCCGAGCTGGACCTCGACCCGGCCGCGGTTCTCCGTCACCTCGACCATCTGGCCGAGGACGTGGAGCACACCATCGCCACCTGCGTCTACTGCCGGTACGACCCCGAGCGGGGCGAGTGCCGCATCAGCCTGGCCGGTCATCTGCCTCCGGCCCTCGTCCGGTCCGGCCGGCCGGCCGAGCTGCTCGACGTCCCCTCCGGCGTGCCACTGGGCGTCGGCGGATGGGCCTTCGAGACGACGGCCTTCCCCTTCCGCCCCGGCGACCAACTCGCTCTCTACACCGACGGACTGGTCGAAACGCGCGGCGACCCGATCGACGCCCGCCTCGGCATCCTCCGCGACGCCCTGACCGCGACGGCCGCCCGGGATCTGGGAGACACGTGCGACCGGGTGCTGGAGACCCTCCGGCCCAGGGCCGGCGACGACGTCGCTCTCCTGCTGGCCCGCGCCCAGCATTGAACGACGCCCGGAAGCGGCCCCGGACGGGAAGAGAGCGCCGGCATCATGCGGCGGCGTCCCGTTCGGCGTTCCCTTCTGGTCGTCCCGGTCGCCCTGGTCGTCCCGGTCGCCGTTCCGGCCCGGCGGGCGCTCGGAGGCCCGCGGGCTCAGGCGTCGGGATCGTCGAACTGGTCGAGCAGGAAGTCGACCGGTGTGGGGCCCGTGCGGGCTGCCGGGCCGGCGTCGAGAAGCTGCTGCTCCGCCCAGATGACCTTGCCACGGGGCGTGTACCGCGTTCCCCACCGCTGGGCGAACTGCGCCACCAGGAACAGCCCCCGTCCGCCCTCGTCCGTGGTCGCCGCCCGCCGCAGGCGGGGCGAGGTGCCGCTGCCGTCCGACACCTCGCAGATCAGACAGCGTCCGTGCAGCAACCGCACCCTGACCGGCGGCGAGCCGTACCGGATCGCGTTCGTGACCAGCTCGCTGAGGATCAGTTCCGTGGCGAATCCCGTCTCCTCCAGCCCCCATTGCCGCAATGTCTCCCTGCAGCGCGCCCGTACCGAGGGCACCAGCGCCGGGTCCTGCGGCACGTCCCACTCGGCCACACGGGAGGACGGGAACCTCCGGGTACGTGCCGTCAGCAGCGCGATGTCGTCGCAGGCAGGTGACGGCTTCAGCGCGTCGATCACCGCCTGGCACGTCTCCTCCGGAGTACGGCCCCCGGATCCGTCCAAGGCCCGGCGCAGCCGCTCCATCCCCGCGTCGATGTCGTGGGTGCGGTCCTCCACGAGGCCGTCGGTGTACAGCACCAGCTGTGAGCCCTCGGGCAGGGACACCTCCGCGGTCTCGAACGGGTGGCCGCCCAGGCCGAGCGGCGTGGAAGCCGGCACGCCGGCACAGGTGACCGTCCCGTCCGGGTGCAGCACCACCGGTTCCGGATGTCCCGCGCGGGCCATCGTGCAGACCCCCGCCACCGGGTCGTAGACCGCGTAGAGGCAGGTCGCCCCGGTCACGCCCTCACCCTCGCCGCCCGCCGCGGCATCGTCCGTGTTCTCCTCGTTGTCGATGCGGATGACCAGGTCGTCCAGGTTCCCGAGCACCTCGTCCACGGGCAGGTCCAGGGTGGAGAAGTTGTGCACCGCGGTGCGCAGCCGGCCCATGGTCGCCGCCGCGTGCAGCCCGCGGCCGACGACATCACCCATCACCAGAGCCACGCGGGCGCCCGGAAGCGGAATGATGTCGAACCAGTCGCCGCCCACTCCCGCCTCCGCGGGCAGATACCGCCAGGCCACCTCCAGCGCGTCCTGCTCCGGCTGCCCCCGTGGCAGCAGGCTGCGCTGCAGCGTCACCGCCATCGCGTGCTCGCGGGTGAATCTGCGGGCGTTGTCGATGGCCACGGCCGCCCGCGCGGTCAGTTCCTCGGCGAAGGTGAGATCCTCCGGCTCGAACGCCGCGGAGTCCGCCGTCCGGTAGAAGTTCACCACGCCCAGCGCCACGTTCCGCGCCCGCAGGGGCACGGTCACCAGCGAGCGCAACCCGCACTCCAGGGCCTTGCGGGCGCGCTCCGGATCCTGTTCCCGCCAGCCGTGTGCCTCCCGCAGGTCCGCCTCCAGCATGACCCGCCGTTCCTGCAGCGTCCGCATCTGCGGGGTCCGGGCCGAGAACGTGATCACTTCGCCCGGCGGATACACCGGCATCATCTGCCGGTCGCCGCCGATCGCCGTCCGGCGCAGCTGCCGCCAGCCCTCCGCCGTGGGCTCCCACCCCCGCAGCACCGCCTCCAGCAGGTCCACCGTCACGAGGTCGGCGAACTGGGGTGCCGCCACGTCGGCCAGCTCCTGGGCGGTACGCTCCACGTCCAGCGTGGTCCCGATCCCCACCCCGGCCTCGTACAGCAGCTCCAGCCGCTCCCGCGCCATCTCGGCCCGCACCGAGACCGCCGCCAGCTCCGTGGTGTCCCGCAGGGTCACCACGCTGCCTCCCCGGTCGGCGTGCGGGTAGGTCGGCCGCTTGTTCACCAGCAGCAACCGGTCCCCGGCGGGATGCAGCTCGTCGGTGACCGTCTCCGGCGACGACAGCAGACGCGTGATCGGCTCCGGCAGGCCCAGTTCCGGCACCGGGCGCCCGCGCGCGTCCGCCGGCAGTCCCAGCAGCCGCGTCGCCTCGTCGTTGGCCAGCAGCAGCCGTCCGTCGGCTCCGGTGATCAGCACTCCTTCCCGCACCGAGTGCAGCACCGCGTCATGGTGCTCGTACAGCTCTGCCAGCTCCACCGGGGCCAGGCCGTGCGTCTGCCGGCGCAGCCGCCGGGACACGAGCGTCGTGCCCGTCATGGCCAGCGCCAGCGCGACGGCGCCGCTGCCCAGGATGATCGGCAGCTGCGGCATCCACAGTGCCGACACGTTCTTGACCGTGATTCCGGCCGAGACCAGGCCGACCACCTTGCCGTGCGAGTCGGTCACCGGGACCACCGCCTGCACGTCCGTTCCCTTGCCCGCGGGCAGAGGCGGCCCACCGGCCTGCTCGACGACGGTACGGCCCTGCAGCGCCGGAGCGATGGTGCCGACGAACTTCTTCCCGATCTCCTGCGGATAGGGATACGTATAACGGATCCCCTGGGTGTTCATGGCGACGATGAAGTCCACGCCCGTGCGCTTCCGCGCCGCCTCGGCCCACGGCTGCAGCACCGCTGTCGGATCCCGGCTCTGCAGCGCCTCGGCCGTGCCGGGCGCACTCGCGAACGCCTGGGCCACGACGACCGACTCACGGCGACCCAGTTGCACCGCGTCACGCGCCGTCTGGAGCACCGCGGCCACCACCGCGGCCACGACCAGCAGGACCACGATGACGACCTGGAGAAGGAACACCTGACCGGCCGCACTGCGCAGGTCCAGCAGGGAGGCCCGGTGCCGGCGCGAGGGTCCGACGGGCGGATGACGTTCCGGGCCCGGAGAGCGCCCGGAAAATACCTCCATACACCCTTGATAACACCACTGGGGCCAAGCCGAAGTACCAAACGGCCGGGTGCGCGGCGGCACGGGCGTACAGGCTCGGCGCCGCTCTGCGGGAGGCGGTCGGTTCGTCGTTCGCGCGCCTACTCGGCGCCCTCCGCTCCGCCGACCACCGAAGCCCGTTATGCCCCGATAGGATATCTTTTGTGATCAGGACAGGACGGCCTCGGCGCCACCGCCCTCCGTACGGTGGCCGACGCGAAACCGTACTGCTGTCCCCTGTGGTTCTGACCGTTCTCATCACCGGCCTGGCTTTCGCCACCCCCCGGGAGATCGCCTTCAGCCGTCTCCTGCCCGCCGCTCCCGCTCTCGCCGCCGCGATGTGGCCCGTGCTGCCGACGATCGTGCTGGGGGCGTTCTGCCTGCTGGCCATGATCGGGCTCAGCCTCGTCTACTCCGATCTGGGGACGCCCTACACGGCGGCTGCGATCGTCGCGGTCACGTTGGCGGCCGCCTACACGAGCCACCTCCGGCTCCAGCGGGAGGAGACCCTCTTTCAGATCCGGCTGGTCGCCGACGCGGCGCAGCAGGTGCTGCTGCGCCCGCTGCCGCGCCGCGTCCAGGACGTCGACATCGAGTCGCTGTATCTCGCGGCCCAGGAGCAGGCCCGGATCGGAGGCGACTTCTACGAGGTGGCGGACACGCCGTACGGGGTCCGGCTGCTCATCGGTGACGTGCGCGGCAAAGGCCTGTCGGCGGTGGGGGCGGCCTCGGCGGTGATCAACTGCTTCAGGGAGAACGCGTACGACCAGCCCGACCTGAGGGGCATCATCCATCGCCTGGAGACCAGCATGTGCCGCTACAGCGTCGCGCTCCTCGACCCGGATCAGCCCGAGCACTTCGCCACCGCTCTGATCGCCGAGATCCCGTACGGCAGTGGGCATGTGAAGATCCTGAACTGTGGCCACCCCCCGCCCCTGCTGATGCGCAGCGGAGAGGTGTGCGTCCTGGACCCCACCGTCCCCTCTCCGCCCCTCAATCTCGCGGCGCTCCTCGGGGACGACTACAACGTCGACACCGTCGCCTTCGCCTCGGGCGACCAGATGCTGCTCTACACCGACGGAGTGACGGAGACCCGGGACCGCGCCGGCGCGTTCTTCCCGCTGCCGGAGTGGATGCGGCAGCTCGGCTCGGCAGCGCCCCGTGAGCTGCTGGACCGGCTGCACCAAGACCTGCTCCATTACAGCGGCGGACGGCTCGACGACGACATCGCGGCCGTCGCCGTCCGCTGCAGGCGCCCCGCGGTTCAAGAGGGCTCCGCAGAGGGCTCCGCGTAGGTGAGTCCCGGTGTCTCAGTCCTCGGTCCAGGTGTGTGCTGCCCCGGTCTGGGCCGACGATGGATGAAGGCAGCACGCCCGCCGGTACGGCGTACGAGCAAGGCGCCGAGCGGGAAGGAAAATGAGGCATGGGCACGACGGACTCCTCCCGAGCAGGCGACGGCCGGTCAGCGGCCGCTTCCGCCGCGCCGCCCAGCGGCCTGCTCGATCTGCTCAGCGTCGCCGCGGTGGTCCTGAATGCGCAGGGTCAGGTGGTCTTCTGGAGTCCGAAGGCCGAGGAACTCTTCGGCTACACCGCGGCGGAAGCGCTGGGTCGGGACGCGGCTCGGCTGACGGTCCACGAGGAACACCGGGACGCGGTGATCAAGCTGTTCGCCGAGGTGATGGAATCCGGCACCGACTGGGCCGGGGCGTTCCCGATCCGGCACAAGGACGGCAGCACCCGTCTGGTGGAGTTCCGCAACATGCGGCTGCTGGACGAGCTCGGTGACGTCTACGCCCTGGGCCTTGCCGCGGACCAGGCCGCCGTGGAGCGGGTCGAGCGAGATGCCGCCCTGGCCATGCGTCTGGTGTCCCAGTCCCCGGTCGGGCTGGCCATCCTCGACCCCGACCTGCGGTACCTGGCCGTCAATCCTGCTCTCGAACGCATCACCGGTCAGTCCGCCGCCGAGCGTCTGGGCCGGTCGGCCGGCGAAGTCCTGAGTTTCCTGGACACGAACCCCGAGGCCCGTCTGCGGCGTGTCCTGGAGACGGGCGAGTCGGTGGTGGACCGGGACATCGTCTGCCGGCCCCCCAACGATCCGGAGCACGAGCACGCCTGGTCCGTCTCGTACTACCGGCTGGAGGATTCCGCCGGGCGGGTGCTGGGTCTGGCCTATTCCGTCATCGACGTCACCGAGCGGCATCAAGCCGCTGCCGAGGCGGCACAGGCCCGGCAACGGCTGACACTGATCGCCAGGGCATCCGCCTGCGTGGGTACCACCCTCGATCTGGAAACGACCGCACGAGAGCTTGCCGACGTAGTGGTGCCGGACCTGGCCGATGTGGCAGCCGTGGACGTACTCGACAGCGCCCTCGACGGCCGGATGGCGCCACACGAGGGGCCGGCCCTCTTCCGCGCCCTTGCCGTTCATGCGGCCCACGCCACCGAGGCGGTCCGCGCGGCCGACCCGCCAGGGGGACGCGCCTCCTACGCCGGAGACCGCCTGATCACCCAGTGCGTACGCACCCGGGAGCCGGTCCTGGTGCCCCACACCACCCCTCGGGATCTGGAGCGCATCGCCCGACACGGCGAGGCCGCGGCCCTGCTCGCGGCGGCCGGCGTTCACTCCTACCTGGCCGTACCGCTCATGGCCCGGGGCGAAGTCCTCGGTGCCCTGGACCTCAAACGCACCCGCAACCCCGCACCCTTCGACGACGACGACGCGCTCCTGGCCTGGGAGCTGGCCGCCCGGGCCGCAGTGTGCATCGACAACGCCCGCGGATACCAGGCCCAGCGCCAAGCGGCCCTCACTCTCCAGCGCAGCCTGCTGCCCGACCCCCCGTCGCGCCTGCCCGGTCTGGAGGTCGCCTGCCGATACCAGCCCGCCGGCGTCACCAGCGAGATCGGCGGTGACTGGTACGACGCCATACCTCTCCGGGGTGACAGAACCGCCCTGGTCGTCGGGGACGTCATGGGCAGCGGCATCAAAGCCGCCGCCACCATGGGCCAACTCCGCAGCGCTGCCCGCGCCTTCGCCGAACTCGCCCTCGCCCCCGCCGAGGCCCTGCGTCACCTCGATCACCTGACCGAAGGTGTCGAGCAGACCATCACCACCTGCATCTACTGCGTCTACGACCCCCACCGGGGACAGTGCGAGATCTGCCTCGCCGGCCACCTGCCCCCGGCCCTGATGCGTGTCGGCCACGCGGCGCAGCTTCTCGACCTCCCCACCGGTGCACCGCTGGGGGTCGGCGGAGTGCCCTTCGAGGCCACCACCATCCCCTTCCGCCCCGGCGACGAGCTGGCCCTCTACACCGATGGCCTGGTCGAAACCCGGAGTGAACCCATCGACAGTCGGCTGCACTCCCTCCTCGACGCCTTCACGGCGACACGCGGCCACGATCTGGAGGACACCTGCGACCGCATCCTGGAAACCCTGCGCTCGCCCGGGGGTGAGGACGACGTCGCGCTGCTCATCGCCCGAGCCCAGTCCTGAGCACGTCCGACCCGGACGGAGCTGTCGGCCGGCGGTGGCCGGAATCTGTACATTTGTATATGAAGAGTCGCGGCTGTCAGGCATGCGACGGTCGCGCCCATGCTCGGGAACCTCGCAGGCGAGGACGACATGATCGACTTGAGTGCGCCGATCGTGGCCACATTCCTTCTGTATGTGGCCGTCATGATCGCAACAGGCTTCTGGGCCTACAGCCGCACTCACACCTTCGCCGACTTCGCCCTGGGGGGCCGCAGGCTCAGCGCGTTCGTCGCCGCCCTGTCCGCCGGAGCCAGCGACATGTCCGGCTGGCTCTTCCTCGCTCTTCCAGGAGCGGTGTACGCGGCCGGTGTCGGCGCCAGCTGGATCGCGGCCGGTCTGGTCATCGGTACGTACCTCAACTGGCTGTTCGTCGCGCCGAGGCTGCGCACCTACACCGAGCGCGCCGGAAACGCCGTGAGCCTGTCGGCCTATCTGGAGGAGCGGTTCGAGGACCGCACCCGGATGCTCCGGATGGTCTCGGCGGCGGTCACCCTCCTGTTCTTCACCGTCTACGTCGCCAGCGGGCTGGTGGCCGGAGGCGTACTGTTCGGGCACATCTTCGGAGTCAGCTTCGGGCTCGGGGTGACCCTGACCGCCCTGGTGATCGTCGTCTACTCGTGCCTGGGCGGCTTCCTCGCCGTGAGTCTGACGCACGTGCTGCAGGCCACGCTGATGTTCCTCGCCCTGCTCGTGCTCCCCGTCGTCGGCATCGGGGCGCTCGGCGGGTTCGGGGCACTGCGCGACGCCCTCGACAGCAAGACCCCCGGCCTGCTGGACATGGGTGCCAAGGTCGACTTCGCGGACGGGCGGTGGTCGGCCGGCGGGCCGCTCGGTGCCGTCGCGATCGTCTCGCTGCTCGCCTGGGGGCTCGGTTACTTCGGCCAGCCCCACATCCTCGCCCGTTTCATGGGCATCCGCAGCACCGACGCCATCCCCGCGGCCCGCCGTCTGGAAACCGGATGGGTCATCGTCGTACTCGCCGGCGCCACCCTCGTCGGCCTGGTGGGCATCGCCCGGACCGGCACGCCGCTGCACGACCCGCAGACGGTGTACCTCACTCTCAGCCGGACCCTGTTCAATCCCTGGGGTGCCGGCGTGATGCTGATCGCCGTACTGGCCGCGATCATCTCGACCGCGGACAGCCAGCTCCTTGTGTCGTCGGTCGCTCTCACCGAGGATTTCTACCGCGCGTTCCTCAACCGGCACGCCTCGGACAGGACACTGGTCTGGGCCGGTCGCGCCGCCGTCGTCGCCGTGATTCTGGTGGCCTTCGCGATCGCGCTCAGGGGCGGCGGGCTGCTGGGCATCGTCGCCTACGCCTGGGCGGGCTTCGGTGCCGCGTTCGGACCGGTCGTCCTTCTCTCGCTGTACTGGCCGCGCATGACCTGGGCGGGAGCCATGGCCGGGATCATCTCGGGCGCGACCACGGTGCTGCTGTGGAAGAAGATCAATCCGCTGCTCGGTCCCTTCGAGTCGGGCATCTATGAAATGGTCCCGGGCGTCCTGACCGCCACGGTCGCCGCACTGGTCTTCGGCAGGTTCGTCGGCCGGCCTCCCAAACGGGCCTTCTGGCGGATGCCGGGCGGCGGGGTGAGCCAGCTGACGCTCACGCCCTTCCTCGCCCACGCGCCGGTCGGCATCGCCGTCCTCGACACGGACCTGCGGTACGTCTGGGTGAACGAAACCCTGGACCGCCGGATCCCCCTCGAACGGCGGCTGGGCCGGCGGATGGCGGACGTGCTGCCGGAGACGGAGGCCGCGGCCTTCGAGGAGAAGATGCGCGGGGTCCTGGAGACCGGCGCCCCGGTGATGGACTTCGAATACCGCGGCTTCGGTGGCACGGACCCCGACGCCGGCCGTGCGATCTCGGCGTCCTTCTTCGCGATGAAGGACCGCCACGGCCGGAACGTCGGTGTCTGGTACATGGTCATCGACGTCACCGAACGCTGGCGGGCCCAGGAACGACTGGCCCTGCTCAACGACGCCGCCACCCGCATCGGCAGCACCCTGGACGTGACGCGGACCGCCCAGGAACTGGCCGACGACGCCGTGCCGTCCGTCGCCGACTTCGTCGCCGTGGACCTGCTGGACTCGGTCATGAGGGGCGAGGAACCGGCGCCCGGGCCGGTCGGCATGTCGCCCGTCATCCGGCGGGCCGGACAGCAGTCGGTGCGCGAGGGCTGTCCCGAGGCGAGTCTGAACGTGGGCGAAACGGTCCGGCGTGCCGCCTCGTCGCCCGTGACCCGCTGTCTGCTGGAGAGCAGGACCCTGGTGGAACGGATCCTGGACCGCGACGCCAGCCCGTGGGTGACCGAGGACGAATCGCTGGGTGCCTCCTTCCGCGACTTCGACTTCCGCTCGGTGATGGTGCTCCCGGTGCGGGCACGTGGCGTCACCCTGGGCGCGGCGACGTTCGCCCGGTCCCGGCGGCGGGGCCCCTTCGAGGACGACGACGTACGTCTCGCCGAGGAACTCGTCTCCCGCGCGGCGGTGTGCATCGACAACGCGCGTCGTTTCACCCGCGAGCGCACCGCGGCCCGTTCCATGCAGCGTTATCTGCTGCCGCAGGAACTGACGGGAGGCTCCGCGCTGGCGGTGGCGTCCTGGTATCTCCCGGCGGATGTCCCCAGTGGGGTGGGTGGCGACTGGTTCGACGTGATTCCGCTGTCCGGAGCCCGGGTCGCGCTGGTCGTCGGGGACGTGGCCGGGCACGGCATCAACGCCGCGGCGACGATGGGGCGTCTGCGCACCGCGGTGCGTACGCTCGCCAATCTCGATCTCTCCCCGGACGAATTGCTGGCCCATCTGGACGACCTGGTCATCGGCCTCATGGGGGCGCACGGCGGCGACGCCTCGGCAGCGACCCAGGATGAGGCCGCGGGCACCGCGTTCATGGGTGCCACCTGCCTGTACGCCGTCTACGACCCGGTCAGCAGGCGGTGCACCCTGGCCCGGGCAGGTCACCTCCCGCCGGTGATCGTCGGCCCGGGCGGCGGTGCCGACATCCTGGATCTGCCCGCCGGACCACCACTCGGCCTCGGCTACCTCCCCTTCCAGTCCGTCGAGCTGGAGCTGGCCGAGGGCAGCCTCATCGCGCTCTACACCGACGGCCTCATCCAGTCCTTCGACCGGGACATCGACGCCGGACTCTCCCGGCTGCGTGCCGCCCTTGCGGTGCCCCGGCCGACGCTGGAGGAGACCGGCCGCACGGTGATCGACGATCTGCTGACCGCTCCGCCGTCCGACGACGCGGCCCTGCTCCTGTCCCGGACCCGGGTGCTTGCCCGCGACCGGGTCGTCTCCTGGGACCTGCCCAGCGATCCGGCAGCCGTCGCGCACGCCCGCAGCCTCGCCGCCCGGCAGCTGACGGAGTGGGGCATGCCCGATCTGACGTTCACCACGGAGCTCATCGTCAGCGAACTGGTCACCAATGCCATCCGTCATGCGGCCGGACCGGTCTGTCTCCGCCTGATCCGGGACCGTGCCCTGATCTGCGAGGTCTCCGACGCCAGCAGTACCTCACCGCGCCTGCGCCATGCACGGACCACCGACGAGGGAGGGCGGGGCCTGCTGATCGTGGCCCAGCTGGCCCACCGGTGGGGCACTCGCTACACGGCGACCGGCAAGATCATCTGGACGGAGCAGGTCGTTCCGGCGGACACCGGCGCGGACGGCGATCCGGGAACGGGCGGGCCTGGCCGGCAACTCTCCTGAGCAGAGCCCTCGGCGCGTATGAGACGACCCCGGCGACGCGTCAACCATGAAGAAACGCTTGCCGGTTGAAGCACGGGCCTCTACATTAAGCGCGCCATTAAATCTACTTAACTGGATACTTAAGTGAGGGTTGCCGTGCCGCATCCCGCAAGAGCGCGTATGCGCTGGACCACCGCTGCCGTGGCTGTCCTTGCCGCCGCGGCGGCGCTGGTCGGCGGAGTGAACTCAGGGGCGGCCGAGGCGGCCGCCCCCTCGGTTCGCACTCAGCACGTCGAGTACTTCCCCGGACCCCGGGCCGAGCCCCGCCAGGTGACCGTCCCGGCGAGCGCCCTCGACCGGACCGCCCGCCCCGCGCCGGGCCTGACAGGCACCATCCCGGCGGTGACAGCACTCCAGCGCACGGGACCGGTGTCCGGGCGGCTCGATCTGGTGGTGATGGGCGACGGCTACACAGCCGACGAACAGGGCGAGTTCGCCGCCGACGCCGAGGCGAAGCTGGACGCGATCTTTGGTGTCGAGCCGTACCGGAGCTACCGGGGCCTGTTCAACGTCTGGTTGGTCAACGCCGTCTCCCACGAGTCCGGCGTCTCCGGCGACCCGGCGGCCGACGTCGTGAAGGACACCGCGCTGGGCTCCTCCTTCTTCTGCGACGGCATCGAACGCCTCCTGTGCGTCGACACCGACGAGGTCGCTCAGTACGCCGGCCTGGCACCGGACGCCGACATCGTCTTCGTCATCGCCCACTCCGCCAAGTACGGCGGTGCGGGCTACTCCGCCGCCGACCTGCCGTCGGGCTCCACCTTCCACGGGGTGGCGACGATGTCGTCCGACAACGACAGGTCGTACCTCATAGGCGCCCACGAACTCGGCCACTCCATAGGCCACTTGGCCGACGAGTACCAATACGCGGGCTACGGCACATATCCCTCCGCCGAGGAACCGGCCACCGCCAACCTCACCCTCCACCGCGACCTGGGTACGACGAAGTGGTACCGCTGGCTCGGGGCCCAGGACCCGACCGGTTCGGTCGTGGGCACGTACGAGGGCGGGGGCTACTACGAGGCGGGCGTCTACCGCCCGACCGAGACGTCCCTCATGCGCTCCCTGGCCTCGACCGAGTTCAGCGTCGTCGGCCGGGAGACGATGATCGCCGGCTTCTACGCCGACGCGGACGCGCTGACCTCCTCCCTCCCGACATCCCGGCCCATCGGGCAAAAGCGCCGGATCACGGTGTGCCTCGCGCCGCTGACCGGCCTCGCCGACCCGGAACTGACCTGGTACGTCGACGGCAGGCAGGTACCGTCGGCCACGGGCGACCTGTCGGTGACGCCGCACCAACTGGGCGTCCGGGGCCACGGCCACAAGGTCACGGCGACCGTCACCGACGACACGACGGCCATACGTGACCCTGCGGTCCGGGCCGAGGCGACCACCTCACTGACGTGGACGGTACGGTGAAGCAGCGGCCCCCCAGTGCTGACTGACGGCGCCCCGACACCTGGGCGTCACTGGATGGTCCAGCCCACGCTGCCGACCCCCGTGCTGTAGAACGCGCAGGAACCCGTGGACTCGCCGTACTGTCCCGGGTTCAGCGTCACCCAGTTGCCGGAGACGTCCGGGGCCCAGCCGCAGACGATCTCGGCCCGGAACGTGATGGCGTGGTCGGTGTTGTTCTCGCAGCCCGCGATGCCGACGTTCGGATCGTTGTTGTGCACCCAGCCGTCGCAGTCGACGGTCCCCTGAGCAGCGGCCTCGGCCGGAACCGCCACACCGGCGACGGAGAGGGCCACGGCGGAGACCGCCGTGGCCAGGCCGGCTGCCAGGATGTGCTTCCTGCTGTGCATGTGTACCCCCGTGAGGTCGAGTTGCTGTCTTCTCGCCATCAGTGAAGAGCACACGAGCCCGCGCGTGAACCTGAGACATCACAGGGTGCACCCGCTGTGGGGGGCGATGCCTGCGCGAGCAGCCACTGCCAGGCGCCGTGGACGAGGTCTTGTGCGGGGGACGGTGGCGGCCCGGCCGAAGTCAGAGGCGGAGAAAGGCGATCGGCGTGCCGACGGGGCAACCCCCGTTCCTCACCGGGGTGATGGGCCGGCGTCCTGGCCCCCGGCCAGCCGCAGTGTCGCCAGGGCCGCCGTCCCCGCCGCCGTACCGAAGGTGAGTGCGGCCGGGACGCCGTCGCCGAGCCCGGAGAACAGATGCACAGGTCCCCACACGCCGACAGTGTCGTCCATCGTCATGTGCAGCACTTGGCTCGCCAGCAGTCCCAGCACGGTCGCGCAGACCGCACCCACCGTCATCGCCGGCACCGTCATCCGGGTGAGCAGGCCGGGCAGCAGGCGCAGTGCCCACCACACCACCGCCAGCATGACCACATCAGCGGCCCGGTACAGCAGCCAGTGACCGAGCGGCGTGGTCGACGGGCCCGTCCAGGCGCCGAGCAGCAGCCACTGCCGCAGCAGGTCGCCGGGCTCGGACAGCAGTCCTGCACCGCTGAACGCCGTCTGGATCCCGGCCGCCACCGATCCGTACGACAGGACCACCAGCGACAGTGCGATCACCGCGGTCCCGGCGCTCGCGGCCAGGCGGGCGACACGCGGCGGCACACTCCGCCGGGGCAGCGGGTCCGCAGCCCTCGCGCCGACACGCGCCACGAGCACCGTGAGCACGGCGGTCAACAGCGCTGCGGCCACCACGACCGGCCCGCTCGATGCGATCACCCCCGCAAGCTGCGGCAGGATCCTGTAGCTGCCGTGCCCCCGGGACGCGATCAGCCACGGCGCGGAGGCCGTCACGGCCAGCGTTCCGGCCACCGGGCCCCAGGCCCACAGTGCGAGCAGAGTGGCCGGCGTACGTCCCTGCGTCGGTGGAATCCTGCGGATCACGAGCAGCGCGCCCGCCAGGAAGACGAGGAAGACCGTCACGAACCTGATCTGCATCGCGGTACGGTACAGATCGGCGTACTGGGTGCCCGCGCTCACGGCGGCGTCCCCGGTCGAACCGGCGCCCGCGGGCCCGTCGTAGAGCAGCGCCGTCGCGGGATCGTACGACCAGGGCGTGAGCCAACGCCGGAGTTCGCCCGCCGACTGGACGTCGAACACGTTGGTGGCGCCGCGCAGTTGCAGTGCCGGCGCGCTCGCTCCCGCCCACCACAGCAGCAGCGTGAGCAGCAGGGCTCCGAGCAGTGCGGGTACCATCGCGCGCCGCAGGCTCATATGCATGTCCATGCCATGCCACCCGTCGAAGATCTGTTCATGGCGACGATTGTGTCGGTGCGCAGCTGGTGCTGCCTGAGTACGCGTACTCAGGGCCGACCGCACACCGGCCGCCTTGCGGAGCCCCCCGCTCATCTGTGATGCCCATGCCTCGATAGAGCACCCCTTGCTTAGTAATGGGCTGGGTGGGAAGTCGGAGGTGCACAGCCCGCCGCCGGTGGACCGGTGGGGCGGGTGCCCGCCCGTCATCCGAGGAGTGCCGTGACCCTTCGCATCGGAGTGGAAGAGGAGTTCCACATCGTCGAGGTGGAGACGGGTCTGCTCGTGCCCCGAGCCGACACCGTGCTGGAAGAGCTGCCCGAGCGGACCTTCACGACCGAGTTGCAGCAGGCGACGGTGGAGTCGAACAGTGAGGTGCACACGTCTTTGGACGGCCTGTACGGCGATGTCATCCGCACCAGGCGCCGGCTCGACGCCGCCGCGACCGCTCACGGGCTGGCCGTGGTGGCCGCCGGAACGGTGCCACTGGCCCGCACGGCGGACATCCGTCCCACCCCCGGCCACCGCTACCGCCGTATGGTCGACGAGTACCGCATGATCGCGGACGAGCAACTGATCTGCGGGACCCACGTCCATGTCGACGCCCCCGACCGTGACCTCGCGGTACGCGTCATGTGCGAGGTGTCGCCGTGGCTGCACGTGCTGCTGGCCCTGTCCGCCAGCTCGCCCTTCTGGCTGGGTGCCGACACCGGCTATGCCAGCTGGCGGACCATGGTGTGGCAGCGCTGGCCCACCTCGGGGCCGCCGGGGTGCTTCGCCGACGCCGCCGAGTACGACGCAGCCGTGCAGTGCCTCGTCGACTCCGGCGTCATCAGCGACCCGGGAATGATCTACTACGACATCCGGCCCTCCGCCCACCAGCCGACCCTTGAACTGCGCATCTGCGACGCCTGTCCCCGCGCGGAAACGGTCGTGCTGATCGCCGCACTCTTCCGCGCGCTGGTGACCGATGCCCATGAGCGGCTGGGCACCACGGACGTCCCCGCCTGTGCCGTCCGGCACGAGTGGCTGCGTGCCGCTTCCTGGCGGGCCGCACGGTCGGGCCTGGAAGGGACCCTGATCGATCCCGGAAGCCGGCACGAGGCGCCCGCGGCCCAGGTCGTCCGCAGCCTGCTGCTACGGGCGCGCCCCGCGCTGGAGTCCGCCGGCGACTGGCACACGGTCCGAGAGCTTGCCGAGAGGGCGCTCGCGGCCGGCAGCGCCGCCCACCGCCTGCGCCGCACGGCCGTGCAGGAGGACCTGCTGGCCTGCACGGATGTGGCGATCGCGGAGACCAGAGGCGAGGACCACCCGCCTCCGCGGCCCGGTGCCGGCCCCGCCCGGCACGTCGCCTCCCCGGGGCGGCCCGCTGCCGAAGCCTCCGGGGCCCGCCCGGCACGCATCGCCGGCTGCTGAGGCGCGACCAACGAGTTCAGCCGCCTTGTTCCCTGTCCGCTCTCGTCGCGAAGGAAACAGCACCGTGTCCACCAGTCACGACCACATACCGACCGGCACACCGACGGGCGGGCCCCTGCTCACGGCACCGCCGCGCAACCCGCGCGACCTGCACGCGCAGCGGGGAGGTGGTCGCGGATGTGCGGTCTGAGCGGGGAGATGCGCTTCGACGGCACGCGGCCCGACCTGGCGGCCGTCGAGCGCATGAATGAACGGCTCGCCGCGCGCGGTCCCGACGGCCACGGGATCTGGGCGCGGGACGCGGTGGCCCTCGGGCACCGCAGACTCAAGATCATCGATCTCTCCGAGCACGGGGCGCAGCCGATGACCGACGACCAGCAGGAGCTCACCGGCGTCTTCAACGGGTGCATCTACAACTACGAGGAGTTGCGCGCGGAGCTCAAGGCCCTCGGCCACCGGTTCCGGTCCACTTCCGACACCGAGGTGGTCCTCAAGGCGTACCAGCAGTGGGGGACCGCCTGCGTCGACCGTTTCTACGGCATGTTCGCCTTCGCCCTCGTCGAGCACCGGACCGGCCGGCTGGTCCTGGTGCGCGACCGGCTCGGCATCAAGCCCCTGTACCTGGCAGAGACCCCCGGACGGCTGCGCTTCGCCTCGACGCTGCCCGCCCTGCTCGCGGCCGGGGACGTCGACACCTCACTGGACCCGGCCGCCGTGCACCAGTACCTCAGCTGGCACGCGACCGTCGCCGCACCCCGCACCGTTCTGGCCGGGGTGCGCAAGCTCCCCCCGGCCACCGTGCGGACCGTCGAGCCGGACGGCACCTATGAGGAGCACTGCTACTGGCAGCCGTCCTACACACGCCGCCCCGAGCACGCCGGTATGGGCCCCGCCGAGTGGCGGGACACGGTGCTGGACGCCCTGCGGACCGCCGTACGCCGCCGCATGGTCGCTGACGTGCCGGTCGGTGTCCTGCTCTCGGGAGGGCTGGATTCCAGCCTGATCGTGGCACTGCTGGCCGACGAGGGACAGCGGGACCTGGCGACGTTCAGCGTGGGCTTCGAGTCGGAAGGCGGCGACGAGGGGGACGAGTTCCGGTACTCCGACCTGGTCGCCAGGGAGTTCGCCACCGATCACCATCAGCTGGTGGTTCCCTCGCAGCGGGTGTCGACGGCCCTGGACGCGGCCGTCCTGGCGATGAGCGAGCCGATGATGAGCCACGACGTGGTCGCGTTCCATCTGCTGTCCGAGCAGGTGGCCAGGGACGTGAAGGTCGTCCAGAGCGGGCAGGGCGCCGACGAGGTCTTCGCTGGCTACCACTGGTATCCGCGCCTCGCCTCCGCGGCCCGCGAGGAGGAACCGGACAGGTATGCCGAGACGTACTTCGACCGGCCGCACGCCGACCTCGCCGCCATGCTGCAGCCGCACATGCTGCCGCCGGACGACGTATCCGGCCGGTTCGTCCGGGAGCACATGGCGGTGCCGGGAGCCGAGACCGCGCTGGACGCCGCCCTGCGGCTCGACACCCATGTCATGCTGGTCGACGATCCGGTCAAGCGGGTCGACAACATGACCATGGACTCGGGCCTGGAGGCCCGGGTGCCGTTCCTGGACCACGAGCTGGTGGAGCTGGCGGCCGCCTGCCCGCCGGAGCTGAAGCTGGCCGACGGCGGCAAGGGCGTCCTCAAGGAGGGCGGCCGCAAACTGCTGCCCCTGGAGGTGGTCGACCGCCCCAAGGGCTACTTCCCGGTCCCGGCGATCACCCACCTGGCCGGACCCGTCCTGGAGAGGGCGCGTGAGGCACTGAACGCCCCGGAGGCGAAGCGGCGCGGGCTGTTCCAGGACTCCTACGTCGCCGAACTGCTGGCGGCCCCCGACCGACACCGCACCAAGCGCGGAGCGAACGCGCTGTGGCAAGTGGCTTTGCTGGAGATATGGCTGCAGACGCACGGAATCTGACCACCGATCCCCTCACGGGGCGCACGCCGGGCACGGACCGGCCCACTGCCGAGCGGCCTGCCGCCGCGCGCCTGACCGCCGACTCACCTCCGCCGGCCCCGGACGGCCACGGCACCGCCTTCGCCGCGCCCGCCCGCATCCCCCTGCCGGACTCCTCCGGGCCGCGGGACGCGACGACGCGGCTCATCGCGCACGGCTGCTGGTACCCCTCGGCCGACCCGGCCGGAACACAGGTCGCCTTCATCTGCGACCGCGGCGGTGTACCCCAGCTCTGGGCGGGCCCCGTCGACGGCGACGCGATACGTCTGCTCGACGACGGACCGGACCCGGTCCGGGAGGTGTCCTGGTCGCCCGACGGCCGCTGGATCGCCTACACGGTGGCCCCCGGCGGTGGCGAGCACATGAGGGTGCTGTGCGTACGTCCCGACGGCACCGACCGGCACATCCTGGCCGGAGCCGAGCCGGGCAGCTCCGCCCACCTGGGCTGCTGGGCGCACGACGGATCGGCGGTCGCGGTCACCGTCGCGGTGCCCACCGCCGTACCCGCCCTGGACACCATGGCCGAGCCCGGTCCGGAGGGCCCCGGTCCGGCAGCCGGTCGCCTGCCGGAGCACTGGCAGCGCCGGATGGGCGATGCGGAACTCCTCGGTGCAGCACACCCCACGGACGCCGGGCTCGGAGTGCCGTCGCCCCACGTCACTGTCGACACGCGCGAGCGGGGTGCTCCGGGCGAGGCGCACATCGCCCCCGCGGCCGGCTTCGGCGACGGGCTGTCGGCCTATCTCATCGACCCCGACGGCGTGGCCGCCCCCGTCCTGCTCGCCACCGAGCAGGACGCGGCGACGCTGCGCGTGTGCGATGTCAGCCGGGACGGCGGACTGGCGCTGCTGCGCCGGGGGCCCCGCGGGCGGCGTGAGGCCGTCGTGCTGCGCACCTTCGACCACGTGACGACCTGTGTGGTGCCGGTGGCCGACGGCGACCCGTGGATCGGCAGCTTCTCACCCCGCGCGGACACCCTGTGGCTGCGCAGCAACGCCCACCGGGAGTTCGCGGTCCTCCTCGCCGCCGGACTCGACCCGGAAGGGCGGCCGCGCAGTTGGTCCGTCGGGGCCTCGCGCGAGGACTGCGACCTGGAGCTGCTGCGCTGCGTCCACGACGGCAGTTCCGCCGTACTGGCCTGGAACGTCCGGGGCATGAGCGAGGTCGAGGTCCTCGACACGGACGCGTCCGGTACGGCCGGGCCCGCCACCGGTCCGTCCCGGCCCGTGCCCCTGCCCCACGAGGTGGTCACCCGCATCGTGGACGCCGGCCCCCAGCTGCTGCTGGCCCTGTCGGGGTCCCGGCGGCGCCCCGGCATCTGGTGGCTCCCCGAGGGTGTGACCTCGGTGCGCACCCCGTGGTCGTCACGGGACGAGGACGCCGTTCCCCCGGGCCGCCCGCCCGTACGACCGGCCCACCGCCGTCCGACCGCACGGGACGGGCTGCCGCTGAACGGCTGGTACTACCGTGCTCCGGGGCGCGGCCCCGGGGAGCCGGCGCCCTGCGTCATCCATCTGCACGGCGGACCCGAGGACCAGGAGCGCCCCGTCCTCGACCCGCTCTACCACGAGATCCTGGGCAGAGGACTGGACGTCTTCGCGCCCGACGTGCGCGGGTCGTCCGGATACGGCAGGTCGTTCGTCGACGCGGATCTGGGGAGGGGCCGGTTCGCGGCGATCGACGACGTGGCGGACTGCGCCGCCCACGCGGTTCTGGCCGGCCCGGCCGATCCCGCCCGGCTGGCGGTCATGGGCCGCTCGTACGGCGGCTATCTCACGTTCGCCTCTCTGGTCTGGCACCCGGAGCTTTTCCGCACCGGCGTGGCGGTGTGCGGCATGTCCGACTTCGCGACATTCTTCGAGGGCACCGAACCCTGGATCGCCCAGTCGGCGGCCAACAAATACGGTCACCCGGTGGCCGACCGTGAACTGCTGCACGCCCTGTCACCGATGAGCCGCATCGACGCGCTGCGCGCGCCGATTCTCGCCGTGCACGGTGAACACGACACCAATGTGCCGCCAGGGGAGTCGGAACAGTTCGTGCGGGCGGCACGTGAACGTGGTCTGACCGCCGAGCTGCTCACGCTGCGCGAGGAGGGGCACGACTTTCTGCGTGCCGACAACCGGCGGCTCTTCCGGCGTGCCGCCGCCGACTGGTTGCAGCGGCACCTGACCGGACGATGAGTTGCCCTCCTCCCCCGTGCTGCCGGCCGTTCCGTCGCATCCCCCGTCAGGAACGTGCGCGGCAGCAAGGAGGGCGGCATCACTATGTCCCTATCGAAAGGACGAACGCAACTCTTCCCTTCCCTTTCTCACCTCACGAGAAGTTCGACATTAAATCTTCTCGTGGAGCGAGAAATAGGGGGCCCTTTCTCGGCTCGTGAGAAATATGTATGAGGCACGGTTCCCGGGTCGGAACCGGTACGCGGATGCCCTAGCCTGTCGGCGTACGCATCCGGCCCGTGTCGATAGGAGTACCGTGCGCGCGATTGTCATGAGGGAATTCGGCGGACCCGAGGTTCTGCGACTGGAAGAGGCTCCCGATCCCGAACCCGCGCGTGGACAGATCCTCCTGGATGTGAGGCTCGCGGGTGTCAATTACGCCGATGTCCATGTGCGGGGAAATACCTACCTCGCGCCGGTCGGACTGCCGTACATCCCCGGCAACGAGGTCGTCGGCACCACACCGGACGGCAGGCGTGTCGTGGCGCTGACGCAGGGCGGCGGCTACGCGGAGAAGGCCGCCGTGCACCGCAGGCTGCACTGGGAGATCCCGGACGGCATCACCGACGAACAGGCGGTGCCGCTGGCTCTGCAGGGGAACAGTGCGTACCACCTCCTCTTCACGGTCGCCAGGATCACCAAGGGGGAGACGGTCGTCATTCCCGCCGCGGCCGGAGGCGTGGGCTCGCTGGCCGTCCAACTGGCGCAACGGGCGGGCGCCCGCGTGGTGGCTCTTGCCGGCACGGCGGAGAAGCGCCGGCTGGCCCTGGAACTCGGTGCGGTGGCGGCCGTCGACTCCTCCGACGCGGACGGCCTGGCGGAACGGATCCTCGACGCGGCAGGAGGCCCCGTGCACGCTGCGCTGGAGATGACCGGCGGCAAGACGCTGCAGCAGACCCTCGACGTGCTGGCGCCGCGCGGCCGACTCGCCGTGTACGGCTTCGCCGGCGGGCAGCTCGCCGACGTCCCCGTGCACACCCTGCTCCAGAAGTCGATCACCGCCGCCGGGTTCTGGCTTCCCCACCTGTACACCGACCGGACGCTCCCGCTGACGGCGTCCATGAGGCAGCTCTTCGACGCTGTCGGCAACGGCACGCTCAGGATCGTCAGCGGTGGCACGTTCCCGCTGGCCGACGCGGCCAAGGCGCACAACATGCTCAACAAGCGGGCCGGCATGGGCAAGTTCAGCCTCGATACGGTCAACCCATAGTCTTGGTGCCGGCTGCGTTCCCACCGACGGGCACGCGGGCGGGACGAAGGGGGTACGGCTGATGAGTGGGCAGCGCGGAAGCGGCACCGGTTACGCCGACCGTTTCATGCGAGTGCAGCAGGCGTTCATCACTCTGGGACCCGGTGCCCACCGGTTGTCCGCGATCGCCAAGGCCGCCGACCTCGACGACTCCACCACCGGCCGCATGCTGACCGCCGGCACCTACAACAGCACCTTCGTCCGGGTCGACCGGGGCCTGTACCAGCTCGGCAGCACGGTCGCCGACCTGGGGCTCCACGCGCTCTCCGAGGACAAACTCTCCGGTGACGAGGCCACCCATGTGCTGCGGGGCCTGCGGGAGGCGACCGACAGCGGGCTGGTCTTCCTGTACATGAGAGCCCCCTTCGGCATAGCCGGCAGGCAGTGCCTGGACATGGCGGTGGGCGATTCCGACCTCGTGGAACTCGGCATGACACCGCGCGACGTCCTCTCCGTCACACGGTCGCTGCGCACCGGTGCCTCGGGCCGGACGATCCTCGCCTATCTGCCCGCGCAGATCCAGGAGCGCGTCGCCGCCGACCCGGTCCCGCAGGAGGCGGGCCCCGGCGTCATCCGGGACGGCGACGAACTTCTCGCCTCACTCGCCGACATCCGTGACCAGGGATACGCACTGGGACGCGAGGAGTGCATGGCGAAGTGGAACTCCGTTGCCGCTCCCGTCATCTGGGACGGTGCGATCTGGGGAGCTGTCCTGCTGCTCAAGCCCGTCGACGTCATGCCGGAAGCCCCGCAGCGCTACATCCATGCCACCATCACCGCGGCTGCCCGGCTCAGCCGGCTCGGCGGAGCCTCGTCGGCCGGCTGACCGCCCGCTCCGCACGCCGGGGTACGGCAGCAGCGCCGCGGGCGGCAGCACGGAGCGCCGCCGCCCGCAGGCGTCGCTGCCAGGGGGTGTCGTTTGGATCATCCCGGCGTCGCGGGGTCTGGCACGCCCTAGCGCAGGTCGATGACCGTGCGCAGTTTGCCGCTGGTCGGGGTGCGCTCGAACTCCTCCCGCCGGGCGGTCCGTACGGCGAGGGACAACAGCCCCTCTGTCCGTGCCGAGGCGAGCTCCGCCACCTCGGCGGTGAGAGCGGCCAGGGCGACCTCGGGACCGGGCGCGTACTGCTCGTCGAGCCGGACCGTCAGCCGCTCCCGGTCGGCATCCGGGGCCACCTCCAGCTGTACCTCGCCGTGGTAGCCGAGCCGTTCCTCCAGCACCCGGACGATGCGCCGGTAGTTGACGAAGTACGTGCCCACACGGACGACGTCGCCGTAGCGCCCGAGCAGTTCCAGCCGAGGCACGTGGCTGCCGCATGCACACGGCCCCTGCACCGCCCGCCCCATGTCACCGATCTCATAGCGCTCCAGCCGCTGACCGGACCGCGCCAGGGACGTGAACACCAGCCGTCCGGGCTCGCCCGGCGCCACCGGCCGGTCCTCGTGCGGGTCGAGGATCTCCAGCGTGTGCAGGTCGGTCAGCACATGATGGACCGAGCCGTCGCAGGACGCGCACTGGTAGCCCAGCGGTCCCAGATCGGTGCTGCCGTACGCCGCGGAACGGATCACCTCCACTCCGAACTCCTCGGTGAGCACCCGGCGTTGTTCGGCGGTGAAGTGCTCGCCGCCGTAGAAGACCTTGCGGATGCCGCCGTAGGCGCTCAGCCGGTCCGCCTCGGCGTGGAACAGCTGCCACAGGTAGGACGGCATGCCGAAGACGGTGTCCGCCCGGTGGGTGACCAGTGCCTCGGCCACCGAGGCGTGGTCGGGGCCTGCCGCGATCGGGAACTGGGTGGCGTTCAGCCGCTCCAGGATGGAGAAGAAGCTGATGAAGCTGCCGTACATCCCGCCGCAGTAGAACAGGTTGGCCGCCCGGTCGCGGGCCGGGTCGAAGCCCGCGGTGAGCAGTCCGTCCGCCGCGGCACGCATCTGGTTGTCGTAGTCGTCGCAGGTGAACACCGACAGCGCGGGCGCGCCCGTGGAGCCCCCGCTGCGGAAGTGCAGGTGCGCATGGCGTGGGTCCAGGGCGGCGAGCGCGTGCTGTACGCCCTCCTTGCCGAGCAGCGGTGCGTGCGGCGCGGGGGGCAGCACCGGCGCCGCCACCAGGTCGTCCAGGCAGGCCACCGTACCGAAGGCGGCGTCCGCGGCGCGCACGCTCACCCGGCGGCTGTAGCGCTGCAACGCGTAGACGCCGTCGTGCGGTTCGCCCTCGTAGCCGTCCAGCATGGAGCCGACCGGGGTGACACGGGTGACGCCCGCCGCGAACAGCGCGCGGGACAGCGCGGCCACGTCCGCGCGGTCGCCTCCGACCGCCGCGGTCTGCAGATAGCGGCGCATGGGGCGCAGGGTCGCGGTGACCGCGTGCCGGGGCAGGGGCTTCACCCAGATGGTGCGGTACAGCGGGGAGGCGTCGAGCGCGGGCCGGGTGTCGGCCAGCACCCGCCAGGAGCCGTCCTCGGCGCAGAACACGCGGGTCAGGCCCAGGTGTTGTTCGAGCCGGGCGAGCTGCTGCACGGTGGTGATCTCCGCCTGCTCGGCCGTGCCGGGCGGGGCGGACACCGGCCGTGCCGCGGACACCTTCGCGAGCCGCTCGGCGAACCGTCCGGCGAAGGCGTACAGCTCCTCGCTGTCGTCGGTGTCGAGGTAGACCACCTGCGGGCTGGAACACGCCTGCTGTTCGAGCCGGCAGACGTCCTCGGCGAGCGCGTCGAGGACACCGTCGCCGGACGCGGCCCGCAGGGTCAGGTAGGCGAAGGAGATGCGGTGGCCCCACTCGACCACCCGGCAGCCGGGCGGCGCCAGTTCGCCCGCCGCGCGCACCGCGTCCTCGCCGCCCCACACCGCGATGGCGTCGGCCTGCCCGCACAGCGCCTCCAGCCACGCGCGGCGCGAGGACGGGAAGCGCAGGGCGATGATCCGTTCGGCCATGAGTCCGGAGGGATCGGCCGCACCGATCGCGGCGAGCAGGTCGAGGGCGAGGCGCGAGTCGGAGCTGCTGGTCTTGAGCACGTTCACGTTGCCCGCCAGCAGTCCCTCCACGACGCTCAGCGGTGCCACGGCCGCGGCGTTGCCCGGCGCGATGTGCACCAGCAGGCCGACGGGCGCCCAGGCCTCGTACACCGTCTCGCGGGCGTCCGGCCGGGTCAGCCGCTCCGGGCGCAGGCCGCCCAGTTCCCGCCGCAGCTTGCGCTCCAGCGCCTCCCGGGTGAGCGCGCCGGCCAGTTCGGCCAGAACGGCCGCGGCGTCGTCGGCGGGCAGCTGCCCGGCGAGGCGGCCGTACAGGGCGGAGGCGGGATCGGCCAGGTCGCGGCCGACCGCGGCGCAGGCGCCGAGCACCACGTCGGTGGGCAGCGGACGCGTCAGGACCCGCGCGGCCAGCTCCGGCAGCCCGGCGAGCCGCCGGCCGGCCTCGGCCTCGTCGACGAACTCCCCCTGCCACAGGTGGAGTTCGGGGTGGGACACGGGGTGGAGTACGGAGGCGGTCACGACATTCCCTTCATCAGTTCGGCGGCGGCCACCGCACAGCTGCGGTTGCGGCTCACCCCGGCCCGGCCGTGCACGGTGAACCAGTCGGTGGACAGCGGGCAGGGGCATTCCTCACCCGGGTGCAGCGACGCGAGGTCGCCCATCACCACGCTGTGTGCGGGCACGGAGGTGATGTAGGGACTGACCAGGTGCAGGAAACCGCGTTCGCCGTACGGCAGCGGGCGCAGCGTCCCGGTGTCGCGTACGGCCGCCCTCGACCACACGGGCACGTGCAGCCGGTGGTGCGCGCACTCGACGTACGGCACACAGTGCTCGACCGAGCCGAAGGTGTCGCGCACGCGGTCCCCGGGCACGCCGAGCAGGTCGGTGACCTCCGCGTAGAACGCCTCCTTGCCGATCTGCCGGTCGGCGTGGCCCTTCCACCCGCCGCCGAGCACCACCAGCGACCCCTCGGGCAGGGTGAGGGGCGGCAGCCCCATCGCCCGCATCCGCTCCAGGGTGAAGTACAGGAACGCTGGGAAGCCCAGGATGCGGACCGGTACGTCGTCCTCGGCACAGCGCTGGAGCGCCGCGATGCAGCCGTGCACGTCGAACTCGTGGCCGCTGCCGGTGTGCCGCAGGGCGTGCGTGGTGTGCCGGGCCGGAGCGAAGTCGCACAGGTAGTTGTCGGTGAACGACGTGCCCAGTTTCAGCGCGGGCGCCGGCTCGTAGCTGTACAGCAGATAGTTGACCGGCTGTTCGGGGGTGATCCAGCCGTAGTGGTCGAAGATCCGGGCCACCATGCGCTGGGCCGAGCGGATGGTCCACGCGTCGAAGAACATCTGCGACTTCTGGCCCGTGGTGCCCGAGGAGGTCAGATGCAGGAACACCTCCTCGCGCGGGATCGAGAGCACCTCATGGCGCTTGAAGAAGGCGGCGGGCACCAGCGGGGTGCGCACCCCGTCGCCGACGGAGGGCGCGGGCGTCTCGGCCGGGTCCTGGAGCAGGGCGGCGAAGAACGGGGAGCGGCGGGCGTGCCAGGCGTTGGTCTCCGCCATGGCGGCGGCGAACAACTCGTCCGCGGCGGGGCCGTGCGCGTACGGCTCGGCCAGGTCGCACAGCTGCTGCACATGGGCCAGCGCCGCCGGGTCGGGAACCTCGACGGGAGCGAGATGGGGTTTCATCGGGACACCTCGTGAAGGGGCAGATAGGTGGCGGTCCAGGCACTCAGGTAGGCGCCGAGGTACGGCTGGAGCAGCGGACTGACGGCGGTGGTGCGGAAGTCGATCTGACGGCTGGTCCGCGACAGCACCACGTAGTCGTGGAGGCGGTCGTGGATGCGGCGCATCGCCGGGTAGACCGCGCTGGGTACGAACCCCGAGGCGAGGAACACCTCCAGGGCCTCGGCGTCGGCCAGCGGCAGCAGCGCCTCGGCGTAGTCCGCGCCGGCCCGGGTGACCGCGGCCATCAGCGCTTCCAGGGCGCCGGCCACCGCGGCCGGACGCGGATGGACGGCGACGAGCGCACAGCTGCCCGCCACGGCGTCGAGGTCGGCGTACGCCTCGAAGCTGCCGTCGGCGGCGACCAGGAGCGCGGTGGGCGTGTGCAGCGGGAAGAAGCGGTCGTCGGGCTCCGGGAACAGCTCCAGGAAGCGGCGCCGCACGAAGGCCGGGGCGGTGATCAGCTCGATCGGCTCGGCACCGGAGGCCGTGCCCACCGTGCGGCGGGAGGGGACGTGCCGGGTGCCGGCGTAGTCGATGCCGACGCCGGCGGATACGGCGGACATCAGCGGCGACAGCCGTTCGGGCACGCTCGCCACCGGTTCGCGGTGTTCCAGCACCCCGTCGGCGTAGCGGGCGAACAGCGCGAGGGTCTCGCACCCCTCGACCTCGACGGCGTTCGGCAGCAGGCCGAGCGGCCGGAAGCCGTTGCGTACGACGACGTGCTGCGGTCCTTCGGTGACCAGGCGGACGGTGGCGTACACCGAGTCGAGGCCGCCTGTGGCGAAGGCCTCGGCGCAGACCGCCCCGGTCAGCCGGGAGGCGAGCCCGCCGCCGCGATGCCCGGGGTGCACCGCGAGGCCGACGAGCTTGCCGATGCGGCTGCCCGGTTCGGTCACCACGACGGCCGAGCCCACCAGGGCGCCGCCGGCGGTGCGGGCGGTCAGCCAGTGCGCGGTGCCGTCGGTGATCAGCCGGCGCATGACCACCGGGTCGCTGCCGAGCGGCACCGGATAACCGTGCCCGTACACCTCGAAGTACAACTGCCGCAGTTCGGCGATGTCCTGGGCGGAGGCGGGGGAGAGGACGGCGGTCACGACGCCGCCCCCGCCGGCTCCTGCGCGACGGGCGTCCGCCGGGCTTCGGCGTCGGACCGGCGGCCCAGCCACCACAGCGCCAGTGTCACCGGGACCAGACCCGCGCCCTGGACCAGGCAGAGCGTGCGGGCCGCCAGATGGTCGCCCAGTGCCCCGAAGACGAGCGAGGAGACGGGGAAGGTGGCACCCAGCAGCGCCTGCATGACCGCGAAGAACCCCGGCTTGTCGGCGGCGGGCACCAGTCGCTGGAACAGTGCGACGAACCGCACGCCGATCACACCGACGCACCACCCGGCGACGGCCATCGAGACGACCGCCGCCGCATGCCCGGCGAGCAGCCCCGGAAGGCCGAGGGCCGCGGCCATGACCGCGAGGCAGACACTGCCCACGGCAACCGGACGGCCGGGCAGCCGCCCGCCGCTGAAGGAGCCGACCAGGGTCCCCGCGCCGAGGGCCGCCTCCAGGGAGGCCACGGTCGAGCCGGTCGCGTGCAGCACCTCCCGGGTGTACAGCGGCATCACGACGTAGACAGCGGTGGTGAAGACGTTGGCGGCGGCGAAACACACCAGCACCCGGCGGATGAACGGCAGACCGGCCAGGACCTGGCGCAGCGTGCGCCGCCTCGGAGACGCCTCGTCCGTGTCCGCGTGCCCGGCCCCGGTCCTCGGGAAGCGGGCGGAGCCGACCAGCAGGGCGGCCAGCAGGTACGCGGCAGCGCACGCGGCGACGACGGCGGGCAGTGAGCCCGCGTCGACGACGAGCGGACCGAGCAGCCCGCCGCACAGCCCGGCGACGGACTGGGTGGACAGCTCGAATCCGGTGGCCGACTCGATGTCGGCGTCCTCGACGAGTTCCGGCACCGAAGTGGTCAGGCACGGATCGAACACCGCCTGACAGGCGGCCAGCGCCAGCCCGACCGCGTAGGTGGCGGCCACGGGCAGCAGTCCGGCGTACGCCACGACGGCCGCCGTGCCGGCCACCGCCCCCGCCACGGCCGCCGCGCCGGCCAGCACCGTGCGGTGCGCGCATCGGTCGACGATGCGCGCGACCACCGGAGCGAGCGCGACCGCGGGCAGGGTGCTCACCATCAGGAACAGGCCCGAGGCGAGGCCGCGGTGCGCGCCGCCGGCGAAGCCGACGAGCCACCAGACCGCGCCGACCTGGAACATCCTGCTCGCCGCCTGGGTGAGGAGCTGACCGGTCCAGACCCGGCCGAAGGACGCATTGCGCAGGACGAGGGGCAGACGTCGTATCTGCGCGGGTGCCGGGCTCACGAGTGCGGCCGTTCGTCGATGACGCGGATGAGCTTGCCCGAGCGGGAGTTGACCGCGAGGTCCCGGTGCCGCACCCATTCGACGGTCAGCGGGTTCACGTGCCCGGCGGCGGTCGCGGTCGCGTAGAGGGGGCGTTGCGCGAGCAGCGCGGCCACGACGGACTCGCCCAGCCGGGCATGGTCCTTGCCCGGGTCGGCGACCGCGAGCCGCAGCACCAGCCCGTCGCGGCCGTCCCACCGCCGCACGACGAGCTGCAGCCCGGTCACCTCGCCCGAGGCGTCGGCGGCTTCGACGACGTGATGGACGTCCTCGGTGTACAGGGAGACGGGACCGACCCGCACGCCCTCCTCCGCGCGGCCGAGGATGCGGAAGACACCGGCGTCCCGGTCGACCCACTCGGCCCGGTCGCCCGCCGGATACCGGAGCACCGGCATGAGCCGCCTGCGCAGGTCGGTGACGACGAGCCGCCCCGGCACGGCGTTCGCCTCGACGGGACGGTCGGTCTCGTCGCAGAGGATCTCGACCACCGTGTACGGCGTGAACGCCCTGTGCACGCGCGGGTCATCACCGGGCACGGCCTCTCCGAGGAGTCCGGCGTCCACGCTCGCATACCCGAGGGAGCGAGGCCGGGCGTTCGGGAACGCCGCCCGCAGCAGCGGGAGTTGATCGCCGAAAAGGCATTCCCCGCCGAAGAACAGCAGCTCCACGTCCGGCAGTGTCCGGCCGGCGCAGCTGAGGCGCTCGGCGAGCGAGCACAGCGTGGTCGGAGTACCGGCGACCACCTGGACCCGGAACTCCTCCAGGGTCGCCGCGGTGGACTCCCAGGGTGCCGCGCCGCCGATGGGCAGGCGGACGTTGGCCACGGGGGAGCGGTGCAGCGAGTCGAGGACGAAGCTGAAGCTGGCGTACAGGTCGCCCGCGTAGAAGAGGTCCGCCACCCGGTGACCGGGCCGCAGTCCCGCACGGACGAGCCCGGCACCGAATGCGGTGGTGAACTCCCGCCATTCCGTGCGGGTGTAGTAGGAGAACTTCGGCGACCCGGTGGTCCCGCCGCTGCGGAAGACGACCGCTTCGTCCAGCGGGGCGGTCAGCAGCCGGTTGTCACGGGGCGAATTGGCCCGCCAGAAATCGGCCTGGGGTACCACCGGAAGATCCGTGAGGCGCGTCACCTGCTCGGGAAGCCGGGCATAGAGCTCACGGTAGAAAGGCGAGTTGTTGCGGGCGAAACTTACCAGTTCCGCAAAAGGTTGAACGGGCATCAATTCCTGCTCAATGGCGTGGACCGCCGGCACGGCACATCACCGGCGAGGTGCGACGGAGCCGGTCGGCCGGGGTGGGCGTGGACCGTGTCGCTGAGGGTGTGAAAAAGCGGCGCGCCCATGACGAACAGGGCGTCTGTGCACCAGGATATCTCACTATGCGGGACGGACTTGCGCTAACCAGCCATGCTCGCAAGGGGTTTGACGCCCCGTGGACGAAATACGGGACCCTTCGGTTCCATGCGGTACGGAGACGGCGATCACATTGAGCTGGCCATACATAACGGTTCGTTGAAGGCAGCTGAAGGGCGCCTTATGGACAGCGGTTGGCGAAGACGCGGCGATATCCGGCTGGAATGGGACTGCGTCGATACGGGCTGCTCCTTCCGGAGTTTTCGCCGCGCCTGGCTGTATCCGAACCGCGACACCCTGTCCGCCGCGTTTTCGGAGCGGGGGGTGCGGCAGCCTTTGGTCGTACGGTGCGGCACCCGTGATCCTCCGCAAGAAGGATGTAGGGCGCATCCATGATCGACGACGATGACCGGGCGAGGTCCGGGCACGGGGTCCGGACCGCAGGGAAGGGACACCCCTTGCGCATCCTCCGGCTCGTCGGAACCGTCCTGGGTACGACGCTTGTGCTGACCGCCGCGGCACCGATCGCACAGGCGGACGCCAGACCGGCCACGAAGGCGACCGAAACTCCTTTACACAGCGGCAAGCTGGACGACGCGGCGCTCAACTCGGGTCTCCGCGCCATCCATGACGCGGGCATGTACGGCATCTACTCCTCCGTACGTGACGGCTCCCAGCGGTGGACCGGCGCGTCCGGCGTCGCCGACGTGAACACCGGGCGCCCCGTCCGCCCGGGCATGCTCCACCGAGTGGGCAGCGTCAGCAAGGCCTTCACCTCCGTCGCCCTCCTCCAGCAGGTGGAACGCGGCCGCCTCCGCCTCGACGCGCCCATCGGCGACTACCTCCCCGACCTGGTCCCGGGCGAGCGCGGCCACCAGATCACGGTCCGCATGCTCCTGAACCACACGAGCGGCATCGGCGACTACATCACCGGTGCCTTCCCCTCGCTCGTCCACGGTTCGACGGCCAGCCTCGACGAGAACCGCTTCCGTTCCATACGTCCCGAAGAACTGGTCCGCCTGGGACTGGCGGCCCCGGCAACCGGCAAGCCCGGCGAGAAGTGGTCGTACTCCAACACGAACTACGTCATCGCCGGGCTGCTCCTGGAGAAGCTGACCGGCCAGAACGCCGAGGCCTACATCACCCGCCACGTCATCGCCCGGGCCGGCCTGCACCACACCTCGTTCCCGCGCACCCCGTACATCCAGGGGCCGCACGCCCGCATGTACGAGTCGTTCTACGGCCTGATCAACCCGCCGCGCGACTACAGCGACTACGACATGTCCTGGGCCTACACCGCGGGTGCGCTCGTCTCCACCACCGACGACCTCAACCGTTTCTACCGCGCCCTGCTGGGCGGCAAGCTGATCGGCCCGGCCGCCCTGCGGGAGATGCAGCGCACCGTCCCGGCGGCCGACGGCATGAACTACGGACTGGGGATCTACAGCATCGACGTGCGCGGCTGCGGGCGCTTCTGGGGTCACGACGGTGCGGTCTTCGGCGCCGGCACCCTCGTCTACTCCAGCCCCGACGGCAGGCGTCAGGTCGCCATGGGCTGGAACCTCATGAAGTACGAGCGCCTCAAGTCCGACGGCTCCGGTTTTGAGGACAGCCCGATCGACGACGCCCTCAACCGCCAGGTCGTGCGCGCACTGTGCCCGACGACCCCGCCCGCCCCGCCCGCCGAGTCCCACGCGGCGACGGCACTGCCCCGGACGGTGCTGCCCACCGTGGGCCTGGCGTCGCGCGGCTGGGCCACGGTCCTGCGCTGAAACACCGCCCTGCCCCACGCGCATTCGGCGCCTGGCGCAGGGCTTCCACGCGCGCCGCTCCCCACCACCCTCGGGTGTGGGGAGCGGCGCGCACCGGCGGGCGGCTACACCTTCTGGGCACTGCCCGGTGCCCGCACCGCGGAGGCGCCGGCCGCGTCGGAGTGTTCCGGCAGGGTGAGGAAGAAGGTCATGCCGGCGCTCGCCAGATAGAGCCCGGCGAAGATCCACATCACACCCTCGACGCCGAGCGGCCCGAGGAAGAGGGCGACCACGGCCGGGCCGACGAACGTGCTGGCCCCGGCGCCGAGGTTGAGTGCCGACATCGCCTGCCCCTTGTGCTCCGGTGTCAGTGAGGGCATGAGCGCGGACAGCGGTACATAACCGGCGAGCGTCGCGCCGAAGAGGCTCACCAGGACCATGGCCAGCGGGAAGTCGTCGCCGGAGGCCACGGTGCCGTAGTAGAGCAGGAGCGTGGTGACCGCGCAGCCCACCCCACCGAACCAGGCGACGGTGCGCTGCCAGCCGAGGCGGTCGCCGACCAGGCCGAAGAGCAGGTTGAAGAAGATGTTGGTGGCGAACATCGCCGACAGCAGCCGCAGCCACTCGGTCAGCGAGAAGCCCAGCGTGTCGGTGAAGAACACGGGCAGGAAGACCAGAAAGCCGAACTGGGCCGCGGTGTTGATGGTGCGCACCACCGCGCCGGCCCCGATGCGCGGGTTGCGCCAGACGATGGAGAGCGAGCCGAGCAGCGTGGCCACCGGACGCTCACCGGCGGGAGCCAGCCGGTACCTGCCCGTCGGCTCGCGCACGAGGAGCAGTGTGATCAGGCCGCCCGCCGCCACCAGGGCCAGCGCGAACCACAGGGTGCGGTACGTGCCCATCCACGGCACCGTGAAGCTCGCGACCAGCGAGCCCAGGGTGGGCAGCCCGCCGGTGAAGGCGAACCAGAACCAGCCCACGGCGGAGCCGAGCCGCTGCCTGGGCGTCACTGCCGTCACCCAGACCAGGAAGCCGTAGGCGAACAGCGGATAACCGAAGCCGCGCAGACCATAGCTGGTCAGCAGCAGCCAGTAGTGGTGGGTCGGGACGGCGAGGCCGAGAAAGGCCACCTGCAGCGCGGCCCAGATGCCGAGGCCGAGCATCATCACGCGGCGCGGCCCCCACAGGTCGGAGAGCGCTCCGGAGAACCAGGCGGAGATGCTCGCGGTGACGCCGTACACGGTGAACAGCAGTGCCACGCGTTCCTTGGAGATGCCCTCGTGCAGTAGATAGGGCGAGAGGAATCCCGATTCCACACCATCACCGATCATGAAGATCAGAACACCGAGAAATCCCCAGCACAGGGCCTTCGGAATGCCTATTCGGTCCAGGAATGTGTGTGGTCCGTTTTCTGCGGATGGAGAAGCAGGATTCAGGGGGACGGTCACGGCGGCCACCTTCTTGCGGAAATGGGGAGAGCGGAGTGCCGTACGGCGTGGGACCGATGAAAAGTCCGCTCCGGGGCGGGGTCAATCCGTCGTGGGAAAGACCTCGTCGGCCGTGTGTCCCGTGGTGTTAAGTCGCCGGTCCGGCGCCGTGCGGGCAGTCCGGGGTTCAGCCTGTCTCCGCAGCTCAGGGCCGCTGGTGGGTTGTTGCGGGGTGAGGTGCGCCGAGTGAGAACCGTGTGATGTTCACGTGGCGTCCTGCGGCCGGGGCGTTCCGGGGGCCGCGGCGACGGTGCGGACGTGGACGCCGTTGTCGCGCAGCCGCCGTACCGCTCCCACGGGGGCCGCGTCGTCGACGAGGACCAGGTCGAAGTCGGTGAGCGGGGCGAGTGCGTACAGGCCCTGGTTGGCGAACTTGGTGTGGTCGATGATCAGCACGCGACGCGAGGCGGCGGCCATCATGGCCCGCTTGACCTGCACGGTCTCGGGCGACATGTGATAGCAGCGGCCGCCGGTCACCGCCGTCGTGGACATGAACAGCACGTCCGCCCGGAACGCCTCCACGCTGTGCGCGGTGTGTGCGCCCATGAAGGCGTCGTAGGCCGGGAAGTAGGTGCCGCCGAGGGCGACCAGCGCCACGCCGGGTTCACGGGCCAGCGCCGAGATGACCGGCAGCGAATTGCTGATCGCGGTGATCGGGGTGTGCTCCGACAGGTGCCGGACCAGGTGCAGACAGGTCGTCGAGTCGTCGATCATCACCACCTGGCCGGGCGCGAGTTCCTCGGCTGCGGCCCGCGCCAGAAGCTGCTTGGTGTGCACCATCGTCGACAGGCGTTCGCCGGCGCTGCCGTGGAACTGCGTCGAGGGCAGGCAACTGGCCCCGCCGCGCACTTTGCGCAGCCACCCCTGCGCCTGCAGGGCATCCAGATCACGGTGGATGGTCATGACGCTCACACCGAACGCGGCCGCGAGGTCGGTGGTACGGACGAAGCCCTTGCTCGTGACGAGTTCACGCACCCGGCTCCGACGCCCCTCCTGGGCGTCCGTCCGGGCGTCCAGACCGGCCATGGCAGCCGCTCCTTCCTGAGAAGAGGCTCATGAGAATCCCACATGAACGTAACACGCCGGAGGATGGGCGCCGGCCTGCGCGGCGTCCTTGCGAGCGGCGCACGCGGACGGTGGCGCGCCGGATCCGGAAGGGAATTTAACACGGCGCGTGGGACCGGCCGCGGGATAAGTCGCCGGGCCGATTGACGGCCCCTTCCGATGCGCGTTTCCTGATTTCTGCGAGCCGCCCGGGCCGGACCGTTCGATCCGACGGTCCGTTCCGCGGGCGCGGGCCTTTGTGAAGGGGCAGGTATTGCAGTCATGTCGGTTCTCACCATCGACGTCGGAACGTCGGTCATCAAATCCGTCGTGTTCGACGACCAGGGCCAGGAGCTGGCGGTGGCCCGTATCGGCACCGAGGTGCTGCGGCCCCGTCCCGGCTGGGCGGAACAGGACATGAACGCGGTGTGGAACGGCGTCGTCCACACCGTGCGCAGCGTCCTGTCCCAGCTCGGCCCCGCCCAGGACCCGGTGTGGCTGGTGAGCTTCACGGCACAGGGCGACGGCTGCTGGCTGGTCGACGGCGACGGCCGTCCCACCGGCCCGGCGGTCCTGTGGTCCGACGGGCGCGCCGGCGATCTGCTCACCCGCTGGCAGGCCGACGGCGTCCTGGAGCAGGCGTTCCGCCGCAACGGCTCCCTCACCTGCAGCGGCATGCCGAACGCGGTGCTCAGCTGGCTCGCCGAGCACGACCCGGAGCGACTGCGGCGCTCCCGTACCGTGCTGACGGCGGCCGGCTGGCTGTTCCTGAAGCTCACCGGGGTCACCGCCATCGACGAGTCCGACGCGTCGGCGCCCTTCCTCGACCACACCACGGGCGCGTACGACCCCGTGATCCTCGATCTCTTCGCGATGAAGTGGGCCGAGCCGCTGCTGCCGCGGATCCTCGGCGAGCACGAGCGCATCGCCGAGATCACCCACCACACCGCCGCCGAACTCGGCCTGCCCGCCGGGCTGCCCGTGGTCATGGCCCCGTACGACATCGCCGCCACCGCCCGTGGTGCCGGAGCCGTCAACCCCGGCCAGGCGTGCGCCATCCTCGGCACCACCCTGTGCACGGAGATCGTCAGCCGTGAGCCGGACACCGGGGGAGAGCCGTGCGGCATCAACATCGCCTATCGCGGCCGGGAACGCATCCTGCGCGCCTTCCCCACCCTCTCCGGCACCGAGGTCCTCGACTGGGCCTGCCGCACCCTGTCCGTCGAGGACCCCGCCGCCCTGGGCAGGCTCGCCTTCGGCACCGAACCCGGCGCGGCCGGACTGGCGTTCCTGCCGTACCTCTCGCCCGCCGGTGAGCGCGCCCCGTTCCTCGACCCGCACGCCCGCGGCGCCTTCTGGGGCCTGTCCCTCGACCACACCCCCGCCCATGTCGCCCGCGCCGTCTTCGAGGGACTGTCCCTCGTCGTCCGCGACTGCCTGACCGCGTCCGGGACCGACGTCCATGAACTGCGCCTGTGCGGCGGCGGATCCGCCAGCGACGCCTGGTGCCGGCTCATCGCGGACGTCACCGGCGTGCCGACGGCCCGCAGCGCGGACACGGAACTGGGCGCCAAGGGCGCGTTCCTGACCGGTCTCGTCCTCACCGGGGCGGAGAGCAGCATGCACAGCGCCGCCGCCCGGTACGTCCGTATGCGTACGAGCTGGGAACCGGACGCCGAACGCGCCGCGTTCTACGACGGGCTCTACGACACGTACCTCACCTGGCGCGACGCCGCCCGCTCCCTCGGCTGGGCACCCACGCCCGCCGCTGTCCCGGCCCCGCCGCCCACTGCCGCACCGGCCGCCTCCCCGGCCCGTGCCCCGGAGGTCCCGCATGTCTGACGCCTTGTCATCCGACGCGGTCCACCTCGGACTCGACCTCGGCACCCAGAGCGCCCGCGCGGTCGCCGTGGACGGCACCGGCCGGCTGCTGGGCGCCGCCTCCCGTCCGCTGACCGGCCGCCGCGACGGCGTACGCCACGAGCAGGACCCCGAGCAGTGGTGGTCGGCACTCGCCGCCGCCAGCCGCGAGGCCCTGACCGGTATCGACCCGCGCCGGGTGCGGGGCCTGGCCGTGGACGCCACCTCCGGGACCGTGCTCCTGGCCGACTCGGCAGGCGTCCCCCTCACCCCGGGACTGATGTACGACGACCGCCGGGCCGACACATACGCCGACCGCGTCAACACGCGTGGCGCGCGGGTGTGGGAGAAGCTCGGCTATCGCGCCATGCAGCCGTCCTGGGCGCTGCCCAAACTGCTCTGGTTGCTGGACGACCCGACCCGGCCGGGCGGCCCGGGCCTCCCGGCGGGCGCACGCCTGCTGCACCAGGCCGATCTGATCACCTGGCGGCTCGCCGGGCACCAGGTCCCGAGCGATGCCAGCCACACCCTGAAGACCGGCTACGACCTGGTCGCCGAGCGGTGGCCCGAGGCCGAACTCGACGCGCTCGGCGTCCCCAGCGGGCTGCTGCCCGACGTCGTACGGCCCGGAACCGTCCTCGGCACGGTGTGCGCCGAGGCCGCCGAGACGACCGGCATCCCCGCCGGCACCCTCATCGCCGCGGGCATGACCGACGGCTGCGCCGCGCAGATCGGAGCCGGGGCACTCACGCCCGGCTCCTGGAACTCCGTGCTGGGCACCACCTTGGTGTTCAAGGGGGCGAGCCCCCACCTCGTCCGCGACCCCGGCGGCGTGGTCTACTGCCACCGCGGCCCCGGTGGCAGCTGGCTGCCCGGCGGCGCCTCCAGCAGCGGCGCCGGAGTCCTCTCCCACCGGTTCCCCGGCGCGAGCCCCGCCGACCTCGACGCGCTGACCGCGCGGGCCGCCGCGACCGGCTCCACCGCCGTCGTCTACCCGCTGGTCGGCTCGGCCGGCGAGCGTTTCCCGTTCCGTGCCCCCGACGCCCAGTCCTTCGTCCTCGGCGAGCCCTCGGGCGACGCGGAGGAGTTCCACGCCTGTCTGCTGGGCGTGGCGCTGCTCGAACGGCTCTGCTTCGACTACCTCGACCACCTCGGCGCCCCGGTCGACGGTCCGCTCACGTTCACCGGCGGCGGGGCCCGCAACCGCTACTGGGCGCAGCTGCGCGCCGACGTGCTCGGCCGCCCCGCCCGGCTGCCGGAGCAGGCCGAGAGCGCCCTCGGCATGGCGGTGCTCGCCGCCACCGCCTCGGGTGCCACGCTGGAGGAGGCCGCGGGCGCCATGGTGCGGCTGCGCGAGGAACTCCGCCCCGACCCCGCCCGCACCGCCCGCCTGCTCCCCGTCTACCTCGGATTCGTCGACGCGCTGGTCCGGCGCGGCTGGCTGGCAGCGGCCGTGGCCGACCACGCGCGCGGAAAGGCCCTGCAGTGACCGACTTCGTCCTCGTCCGCCACGGGGAGACCGTCTGGCACGCCGAAAACCGCTACGCGGGCCGCACCGACGTGCCGCTCACCGACCTCGGCCGCCGGCAGGCCGCCGAACTGGGGGACTGGGCCGCCGGGCAGCACCTGGACGCCGTGCTGTGCTCACCGCTGTCCCGGGCCCGGCAGACCGCCGAGCCCGCGGCGAGCGCCCTCGGCCTGACGTCCTGGGTCGACGAGCGCCTGTACGAGGTGGACTTCGGCCGCGGTGACGGGCTCACCCGCGCCGAGATGGCCGAGGCGTTCCCCGAGGAACTCGCCGCGTTCCTCACCGACCCGGTCGCCCACCACCTGCCCGGCGGCGAGCATCCCGTCACGGCGGCGGACCGCGCGGTCGACTGCCTCCAGGAGGCCGCGCACAAGTTCCCCGACGGGCGTGTCCTGGTCGTGGCCCACTCCACTCTGCTGCGCCTGGTGCTGTGCAAGCTGCTCGGCATTCCCCTCGCGCGCTACCGCCAGGTCTTCCCCGCCCTGCACAACGGCGCGCTGACCGAACTGCGGCTGCGCGCCGGCCAGGCGTCCCTGCTCCGCCTCAACGCACCCGTTCACTGATCCACCGCTCTCCGGGAGAACCACCGTGCCCACCACCGTCCTCGCCGCCGGCGACCACTTCGTCCTGCCCGGGCTGCTCGAACAGGAACTGCGCGCCGCGGTGCCCGCCGGCCCCGGCCTGGACATCCGTCAGCTCCGGCTGCCCTGGCCGCACACCCCGTTCGGGAAGGTCGCCGAGGTCGACGAGGCGTCCGGAACCGAGGAGGAGCTCATCGAGGCGCTGCGCGGCGTACGGATCTGTGTCACCCAGATGGCCCCGCTCACCGAACGGGTGCTGGCCGCCTGCCCTGATCTGGAGCTGTTCTGCGTCAGCCGGGGCGGACCCGTCAACGCCAACCTGGAGGCCGCCACCCGGCACGGCGTCGCCGTCTGCTACGCCCCGGGCCGCAACGCCGTCGCCACCGCGGAACACACCCTCGCGCTCATCCTCGCCGCCGCCCGCGGGATCGGCGACGTCCACACCGACCTCAAGCAGGGCACCTGGCGCGGCGACTACTACGACTACACGCGCTGCGGAGTCGAGATCGACGGCTCGGTCGTGGGCCTGGTCGGCTTCGGCGCCATCGGCTCGCGCGTCGCCCGCGTCCTGACCGCGATGGGGGCCACGGTCCTCGTCCACGACCCCTATGTGCCGCCGGAGGCGGTGGAGGGCGTCGCACGGCTGGTGTCGCTGGACGAGTTGCTCAGCAGCTCCCGGATCGTCTCCCTGCATGCGCGGGTGACGGACGAGACCCGCGGCATGATCGGGCAGGCGCAGATCGCGGCCATGCCGCGCGGCTCCGTCCTCGTCAACTGCGCCCGCGGTGCCCTGGCCGACTACGACGCGGTGTGCGACGCGCTGGACTCGGGACATCTGGCAGCCGCCGGCTTCGACGTGTTCCCAGTCGAACCGCTACCGGCCGGCGAGCGCCTGCTGTCCACCCCGGGGGTCATCCTCACCCCGCACATCGCCGGCGCGAGCCGCGAGGTCGCCCACAAGGCCGCCCGGATCGTCGCCGCCGAGACCGCCCGCTTCCTCCGCGGCGAGCCACTGGCCCACTGCGCCAACCCCGAGGCCCTGAAGGGCTGACGCGGCGCCCCGCGTTCCGCAGAGGTCACACGGCGGCTCGATTCTCTTCCCGGCACGCAACCGCCCGTACCGGGCCCGTCTCTACGGCGCGGCGGTGCGGGGCGACGGCGGCGCGCCGCTGGCACAGGTGCCGACGGGCCAGGAGCACGGGCGCCCGAACCCGGCGCGTCGCACGGGCGCCTTCATACAGACGCGACGGCCCCTCGCAGCTGGACGGGGCGGTCCGGCAGCCCCTCCTCACGCAGACGGGAAGCCCGGTCATCCCCTCCTTACGCGGACGAGGCGGCCGGACCGGTTCTTCTCAGGGGCCCGGCCGCCCGTCGGCGCCGATGCGGGCCAGGCCCGCGTCAGTGTCCGGCGGCTCCCTCGGGGCGCGCGTGGCGCGGCAGGAGGAACGCCAGCAGGAAGGTCAGGGCGAGCATGCCGTCGACGATCCACAGCACCGTCTTCATGACGGAGCCGAAACCGCTCCGGAAGGCCGATGTCGCGGTGGCATGCAGCGCGCCGGGTATCCGGGCGCCGGCCTGAGGTGAGGTCACGGCGGCGCGGGTGTCCTTCTCCAGGTGTGCGCAGGACGCCGGGGTCGCGGCAGGATCCTTGGCCACGGCACGGTCCGAGGTGCACTCGCGAAGGTCCGCCACGAGGCGCTTCTGGGTGGCGGGCGGGACGTGCGCGGCGGCGAGTTGCCCCCGCAGGCCGTCCGCGTGGTGGTCGACGGCGGCGGCGATCCCACTGCCCAGCAGACCGAAGAACACGGTACCGAGGACGGCCACCCCGAACGCGCCGCCGAGCTGCTGCATCGCGGTCATCGTGCCGGACGCCGAACCCGTCTCGTGCTGCTCGACGCTGGCGAGCACGATGTCGAAGAACGGCGCCATCAGCAGGCCCATTCCGATTCCGGTGCCGAGCAGGGACGGCAGGAGCTGCCAGGGGCCGACGCCGGACCCCACCATGTCGAGGGTCAGCCACACGCCGAACACGCCGACCGCCATGACCAGCGCGCCCGCCTGCAGGACGGCCCGGCCGAACCGGGCGACACCCTGAGCGATCCCGAACCCGACGATCATGCCGCCCGACCAGGGCACCATCACGAGTCCCGCCTTCAGCGGCGAGTAGCCGAGACCGATCTGGGTGTAGAGGTTGAAGACCAGCATGAAGCCCTGCATGGTCGAGAAGAACACCAGCCCGAGCGTCATGCCGCCGCTGAATCCGCGCTTGCGGAACAGGCTGGGCACGACGAGCGGGTCCCGGCCGGCCTTGCTGCGGCGTGCCTCGTACACACCGAAGGCGATGAAGACGACCAGTGAGGCGGCCATCATCGCGAACGTCCACAGGGGCCAGTCGTACTCACGGCCCTGGACCAGCGGGAAGATGATGAGCAGCGCGGCCAGTGAGACCAGGAGCATGCCGGGGATGTCGAGGCGCGGCCTGGTGCCGGCCCGGCCCCTCGGCAGGTAGCGCACGGCACCGAGGAAGGCCGCGGCGCCCAGCGGCAAGTTGATCAGAAAGATCATCCGCCAGCCGGTGCCGAAGTAGTCGGCGTCCACGAGCCAGCCCGCCAGGATCGGTCCGCACACCGCGGACAGCCCCATGATCGGGCCGAACATGCCGAAGGCCTTCTGCGACTCCTGCGGCGGGAACATCTCCTTGATCATGCCGAGGCCCTGCGGCAGCATCACCGCGCCGAACAGCCCCTGTACGACACGTGCGGCGATCAGCATCTCGGGCGACACGGACACCGCGCACAGCAGCGACCCCACGGTGAAGCCTGCGGCTCCCACCAGGAACATCCGGCGGCGCCCGTGAATGTCCCCGAGCCGGCCGCCGGTGACCAGCCCGACGGCCATCGACAGCGTGTACGCGGCGGCGAGCCACTGCAGTGTGGAGGCACCTCCGCCGAGGTCGGCTCGCATGGACGGGCCGGCGATGTTCGTGACGACGGCGTCGAGGAGATCCATCACCTCGGCCGCGAGGATCACGAAGAGCGCAGGCCAGCGCCACCGGTAGGGCGCTGGTGAGTCGGTGGGCGTCTCGACGGACGCGACACCGGTGGTGGACATCGGTACCCCCTGGCAGAACAGTGTTCGATGAGAGAACGGCGTTCATTAAGATATAGCGCAATCCGTGATCCGTGACAAGATATATCGCGTCCGGTGTGGTTCCGAAGGCCGCTCACCATGGCAGAACACTGTTCTCCGCGATGCCTAGACTGGCGCCATGACCGACGAGGCCGCCGACGCCCGTACCTCACCTCCGCCGTCCCCCTGGGAGCGTGAGCGGCGTGTGCGCACCCACGTGACGCCCGCGCGCGCACCGCTGTCGCGGGAACGGGTCGTCGAGGCCGCGTTCACCGTGCTGGACCGCCAGGGACTCGACGGGCTGTCGATGCGTCAGGTGGCGGCCGAACTGGGAGTCGCGGTCTCCGCCCTCTACGCCCACGTCAGCTCGAAGGACGACCTCCTGGAGCTGATGTACACGCGGCTCTTCGACGGCTTCGCACTGCCCGAGCCCGACCCGGAGCGGTGGCGGGACCAGGTGCGGGACTACGCCCGTTCGGGACGGCAACGCCTGCTGTCCCACCGCGACATGGCCAGGATCTCCATGGCCCATGTTCCCTTCACGGCCGAACTTCTGCCGCACGTCGAAGCGTTGCTCGCCATCTTCCGCACCGCAGGGCTGCCCGACCGTATCGCGGCGGAGGCCGGGGATCTCATCTCCACCTACATCGACGGGTTCGTCCTGGAGGAGGGCATGTGGCAGGACCGGGCCGCCCGGCACGGCAGTGACGATTCGTCGCCGGCCCGCCCCGACTGGCGTGAGATGGCCGACGAGATGCAGGAGTACTTCGCGTCCCTGCCCGCAGCTGAATTTCCCCATCTGCGCGCCTTGGCCGGGCTGATCGTGTCGGACTCGTCCGACGAGAGGTTCGACATCGGCCTGGAGATCATCCTGCGCGGCCTGGCGAGCTATCTGCCCGACCCGGAGTCCAGCGCGCGTCCTGACCCGCACCGGCCTCACGACACCACCTGACCCGCGACGTCCTGGGCTCTGACGGTGCGACGCGTGCGGCCCGTCGCCCCTGGGGAAGGCAGCGGACCGCACGCGCGATGTGGCGGCCGACGTCTAGCCGAGAGTGAAGTCGTCGGCGTGGACGGCGGATTGGCCGTACCACCCGGGGACGTACGCGGTGACGGTCCCGCCTCGTGAGTCTTGCCAGGTGCATGACATTCGCCCGTGGGTGGTGCCGTGCGGGCCGGCCCGCGTTGGTACATACCAAATCGCCCGGACGATGCCTCGTCAAGAGGACTAGACCAAGTACGTCCGTGGCCGGTATTAGGGTGATCGGGTAAGCCGGAATGCCGACAGCGGTGCCGGATTCGAGTGTCAGGAGTCACCGATGACCGTGGAAATCCAGCGGGCCGTACTCGCAGGTGGTTGTTTCTGGGGCATGCAGGATCTGATCCGCAAGCAGCCGGGTGTGGTCTCCACACGTGTCGGCTACAGCGGTGGTGACACCCCCAACGCCACGTACCGCCATCACGGTGACCACGCCGAGGCCATCGAGATCCTCTTCGACCCCACCGTCACGAGCTACCGCGACATCCTGGAGTTCTTCTTCCAGATCCACGACCCGACCACCAGGGACCGCCAGGGCAACGACATCGGACGCAGCTACCGGTCCGCCATCTTCTACGGCGACGAAGAGCAGCACCGCGTCGCCGTGGACACGATCGCGGACGTCGAGGCGAGCGGGCTGTGGCCGGGACCGGTGGTCACCGAGGTGGAGCCCCTGGGCGACTTCTGGGAGGCGGAACCCGAGCACCAGGACTACCTGGAGCGCTATCCCGACGGCTACACGTGCCACTTCCCGCGACCGAACTGGAAGCTGCCGCGCCGGGAGTCGTCCCCGACGAACTGAGCGGAGCGGGCTAGGTGGTTCCGGTCGCCCGGCCGCTGGAGTCCAGGCCCGGCGGGGACGAGTGCCGGCAGCACGGCCGTGCCCGCCGCGCCGTGCGGTCAAGCCCGCGGCAGCCGTGAGGCCCGCACACGCATCCTCCTCACAACGGCCGAGCCCCCTTCTCGGGAGCCGGTGGCAGCGCGAGGTGGGCGAGGTCGCCCGGCGGCGGTGTGGTGACCGGCCACAGGGGAGCGGCCTCCCCGTCGGCGAGCGCGGCCGGCGCGTCGGTGAGGTTCATGCGCTCGCGCAGCCGGCCGTAGAAGTCCGTCGGGCCCAGCCGGACCGCCTTCAGCCGGCGTGGCGCGGCGTACACGCCGATCCAGTCCCCGGGGCTCAGTACACCGCGCAGCTGGCCGTCGATGCTGACGGCGGCCTGGCCGGACCGTTCGAGAATCCGCAGCGCGATCGGTTCGTCGGGGGCGGCTACGACCGAGCGGTTGAACACCATGTGCGGGGCGACCGGCGTGAACACCAGAGCCTCCGCGCGCGGCGAGACCACCGGACCGCCGGCGGCGAAACTGTACGCGGTCGAGCCCGTGGGCGTGGCCACCAGCAGTGCGTCGGCGGAGTAGCAGGCCAGGAGCCGGCCGGCGAGATAGACACCGACCGACACCTGCCGGTCCCTGGCGAGCTTCTCCACGACGACGTCGTTCAGCGCCGTGACGTTCAGCGCGACGCCCCAGTCGTCACCCGTCTCGCACTCCATCCGCACCCGGGGCGGCGGCAGCATCGGCCCGCGGCCGTACCGCAGCAGCGCCTCCATCTGCGCGGGCACCTCCAGCCGGCACGACGCCCGCAGGGTGAGGAGCATCCGGCTCTCGACCGTGATGCGTCCGGCCCGGACCGCGTCCAGCGCCGCGCGCACCGCCGGGGCCGGGACCTCGGTGAGGAAGCCGACCCGGCCGAGGTCGACGCCCAGGACCAGGGCGTCGTTCTCGGCCGCCAGCCGGGCGCCGCGCAGGAACGTGCCGTCGCCGCCGAGGGTGACGATGAGGTCCGGATCGCCCGCCGCGTCGACCTCCTCACGGGCGCTGTGCCGCGCCCCCTCCTGCCACACGTCGATGTCGGCGCACGCCACGGCGTGCTCCGCGCACCACTCGCGCACCGCCTGTGCGGCGGCCACGGCCTCGGCGCGGCCGCCGTGCACCACCAGGCCGACATGGTTCACTCTCATATCCGCCTCCCGGCCGGCTGTTCCCCTGCGCCATCCTCGCCCGCGAACCGCTTAGGCGCGGCCCCCGCCACGCGGGCGGCCTCCTGGGCACGTGCGCCCGCGCGCCCGAGTACGGCCGTCTCCGCCTGACATCCCCGTCATACCTCTGACGTCGACGCCGTCAGTCGGCCGGTCCGCCAGTGTCCTTCGGGCGGTAGCCCGGTGTGTGGCCGAAGGTGCGGCGGAAGACGTCGATGAACGCGCTGGCCGAGGACCAGCCGCACCGGTGCGCCACCGTGGTCACCGGCGTCTGCTCGGCCAGCAGGACCAGCGCGTGGTGCAGCCGCAACTGCGTGCGCCACTGCGGGAACGTCATGCCGAGGTCGCCGCGGAACAGCCGCGACAGCGTACGGTCGCTCGCCCCGACCTCCCGGCCCAGCTCGGCCAAGGTGCGGCCGTCGGCCGGATCGGCGCGCAGGATCTCGCACAGCGCGCGCAGCGGGGGCGAGGAGGGAGTGGGCAGGTGCAGGGGCTGCTGCGGCGAGGCCCTCAGCTGGTCGAGCAACACCGCGCGCAACCGGGCCCGTTCGGCACTGCCGTCGTCCGGTGCACGGGTGTACGCGATGATCAGCTCGCGCAGCAGGGGGCCCACCGCGAGCACGGTCGGCGTGTGCAGGGCCAGCGGGTTCTCGGCCGCCGGCAGCCCCACCAGGTGCAGCTGCAGCTCGCCGTGCGCCTCATGGGCGTGGACCGTGCCGGCCGGCACCCAGATGGCCCGGGTGGCCGGGGCGACCCAGGAACCCGCGTCGGTGGTGACGGCCACAACGCCCCGGCCCGCGTAGACGATCTGGTGGTCGTCGTGCCGGTGGGCCTCGATCGCCGCGCGGGACGCCAGCCGCCGGGTGCGCGTCGGAGCCGTCGGCTGATGGCGGACTTCCGTCGGGCACGCGTGCGTCGACGTCTACCAGGGCGCCGTCGCCTCCCTGATCCCGTTTCTCGTCGCCCGGCGCGGCTACGGCTATGCCGCGGCCTCGGGTGTCGTACTGGCCGCCTCCCTGCTGTCGTCCGTGGCGCAGCCGCTCTTCGGCGCCCTCACCGACCGCCGGCCCGTTCCCTGGCTGCTTCCCGTCAGTACGCTCCTGGCCGGTGCGGGCATCGCGCTGAGCGGGCTCGCCGACGCCTATGCCCTCACCCTGGGGTGCGCGGCACTGTCCGGGATCGGCGTGGCCGCCTACCATCCCGAGTCCGCCCGGGTCGCGCGGCAGGCGGCCGCGGGTGCACACCGCGCCATGGGCTGGTTCTCGCTCGGCGGCAATGCGGGCTTCGCCCTGGCTCCGCTGCTGGTCGCCGCCGTCGTGGGCACCGGCGGGCTGCGCTGGACGCCGTTGCTGGTGCTGCCGGCGCTCGCCGGGACCGCGCTGTGCATGGCCGTCCTGCGCGCACCGGAGCGACGCCGGTCCGTCCGGGCCGGTACGGCGCCGGTGGCCGGGACCGACGACATGGCAGCGTTCGTGAAGCTGTCGCTGGCCGTGGTGTGCCGCTCGGTCGTGTTCACCGGGCTGAGCACCTTCCTCTCCCTGTACGCCGCGCAGCGTCTGGGAGGAAGGGCCGCCGGCACCACCGCGCTGTTCGTGCTCTATCTCGGCGGCGCGCTGGCGGAGCGGTGGGACCGGGTCACGGTGTGCCGCTGGTCATATCTGGTCTCGGTGGTGGCGGTCGCGGGCGTGGTATGCGTCCCCGGTCCCGCTCTGTACGCGTGCGTGGCGCTCACGTCCGCCGGACTTTACGTGCCGTTCTCCCTCCAGGTCACTCTCGGCCAGGACTACCTGCCCACACGGGTGGGCACGGCCGGCGGGATCACCCTCGGTCTGGCCGTCGGCGTCGGCGGTCTCGTGAGCCCGCTCATCGGCCGGCTCGCCGACGCCGCCTCCCTGCGCACCGCTCTCGCCCCGCTCGCCCTGATGCCGGCGCTCAGCTGGCTGCTGCTGCGCACCCTGCCCGAGCCCGCAACCTCGCGCACGGCCGGCGGGAACAAGGGCGAACCCCAGCCGTACCCGTCAGCCCCGCGCCGGTGACCAGCGGCGATCCGGTCTCCTGGGGGCCGCCCTTGTACAGGAAGAGGGATCAGCAGTATGGGTATCGCGCTCGTCCTGACGGAGGGCGGTGAGCGACGAGCGCAGACGGAACGTGGGGGGGGCGGAGGGGGGGGGCCGGCCGCCGAACGCCGTGGTTTCTCCCCCCTTTCTTACGACCCCCCTGTCCCCCCCCCCGGAAATCTTGAACCGTTTCTCGCTGAGAGGGGGGA